>NZ_FO704551.1:3029761-3659523 GCF_000968175.1 Xenorhabdus poinarii G6 | reverse complement strand
TCGCTCCCCAATGATCCACATACGAGAGAGGCCGGGATCGAGATTAACGATCATAACGCAAAAGACGACATAGATCCTCATTCTTTTACACAGCTTTGACGCTTTTTATCCACAGGGAGATCACCACACTTTTGGCACTTGCAGAATATAAAGGCCCGCAAGAGATACTGTAGTGGAATCATGGCATATAGCAAACCAGATTTAACTTTTGTTTAAAATCAAACGTAAAAACAAAGCGATGATCACGTCTTTAAGTTGCAATGATCTGTGTATGATCCTTGCGATTTATTGCACAGTCCGTATAATCTTGCACCCTGCGTGTTATACCAACGATTTTTTCCGGTTATGTCTGGTGAGGATTTGGGGTAAGCGCTTCGGGTAGCAAAAAGTCTGGCCATGTCTGATGAATATTTGACTTCTGATTGAAGTGAAAATCAGACAGAAGGCGGCCAGGTTCGCGTCATCTTGGATTGACTAGGGGGGGTACATTTTATTACAATCCCCGCCTCTTTCTATATTGATGTTGCGATTGAGGCATCGGTGTCTACTTATTCTCACTGGTCGCCAACGCATTTGCTGAATCAGTAACAAATTTTAAGCTAGGTAGAAATCGCTATGAAACGCACTTTTCAACCATCCGTACTGAAGCGTAACCGTACTCACGGTTTCCGCGCTCGTATGGCCACTAAAAATGGTCGTCAGGTTCTGGCTCGCCGTCGTGCGAAAGGCCGTGCTCGTCTGACCGTTTCTAAGTAATAAAGCTAACCATACCAAGTGGTTAAGCTCGCTTTTCCGAGGGAGTTACGTTTGTTAACTCCCGAGCATTTCACTTATGTTTTCCAGCAGCCACAACGGGCAAGCTCCTCAGAAATTACGATTCTTGGGCGCTTGAATAAGCTGGGGCATCCCCGCATCGGTCTAACCATCGCCAAAAAAAATGTTAAACGCGCCCATGAGCGTAATCGTATCAAACGACTGGCTCGTGAAAGTTTTCGTTTAAATCAGCATAAATTACCTTCAATGGATTTTGTGATTTTGGTGAGGAAAGGGGTCTCTGAGCTTGATAACCGTGAGCTAACGGAAGCGTTGGGGAAATTATGGCGTCGTCATTGTCGCTTGGCTCGCGCCTCTTGATTGCCTTGATCAGAGGCTACCAGTTAGTGATTAGTCCACTACTGGGGCCTCGCTGTCGTTTCAATCCTACCTGTTCCCACTATGGCATAGAGGCATTGCGCAGGTTTGGAATGATAAAAGGCAGTTGGTTAACAGTGAAACGCGTATTAAAATGCCACCCTTTACACGAAGGTGGTGATGATCCTGTCCCACCTAAAAAAAACGACGATAACAGAGAACATTAACGATGGATTCGCAACGCAATCTTCTTCTCATCGCTTTGCTGTTTGTTTCGTTCTTGGTCTGGCAGGCGTGGGAAAAAGACAATAGCCCACAACCAACGGCCCAGATCACGCAGCAAGCAAATACGACGCTGAGTAGCGAAGTAAGCAGTGGGCAAGGTAAACTGATCACCGTGAAAACAGATGTGCTTTCATTGCATATCAATACCCGTGGCGGTGATATCGAGGAGGCTGATCTGCTGGCCTATCCTGATACCCTGGACTCTAAAACACCTTTCAAACTGCTGGAAACAACACCTGAGTTCACTTATCAGGCTCAGAGTGGGTTAACTGGACTTAATGGCCCGGATAACCAAACCGAACGTCCGTTTTATCATACCACTCAGGATCGCTTTGTTCTGGCGGATGGTCAGAATGAATTGCGTATTCCGATGACTTACACTGCGCCGAATGGTGTTGTTTATGTCAAAACCTTCGTTTTAAGACGCGGTGACTATGCGGTTTCCGTTGATTACAGCATCAATAACGTGACTGACCAACCGATGCAAATGGCGTTTTTCGGTCAGTTGAAGCAGAGCGTTGATCTACCGAAGCATCGTGATACTGGCAGCAGCAACTTTGCTCTACATACTTATCGTGGCGCTGCTTACTCTTCTGATGAAACGAAATACGAAAAATACAAATTCGACGATATTGAAAGTAAGGCGCTGTCCGTAACGACAAAAGGCGGCTGGATAGCGATGCTCCAGCAATATTTTGTGACTGCCTGGGTTCCGGGTGAGAGCAAAAACAGCACCTTCTATACCATTGATCTGAAAGATAAAAATTTAGCGATCATCGGGTATAAGGGTGAAAATGTTACTATCTCTCCTCATAGTAAGCAGAATATCTCTTCTACTCTGTGGGTCGGCCCTGAAATTCAGGATAAAATGGCGGCAATTGCACCACATCTGGATCTGACGGTCGATTACGGTTGGTTGTGGTTTATTTCTCAGCCGTTATTTAAATTACTGAAATTCCTGCACGAATTTATCGGTAACTGGGGCTTCTCGATTATTGCGATCACCTTTATCGTGCGCGGTATCATGTACCCGCTGACTAAGGCGCAATATACTTCGATGGCGAAAATGCGTCTGTTGCAGCCGAAAATCACAGCGATGCGTGAGCGTTTTGGTGATGATCGTCAGCGTATGAGCCAGGAAATGATGGCGTTGTACAAAACCGAGAAAGTTAACCCGCTGGGGGGTTGCCTTCCTCTGGTCATTCAGATGCCAATCTTCCTTGCTTTGTACTACATGCTGATGGGTTCAGTTGAACTGCGCCATGCCCCGTTTATTGGTTGGATTAAGGATTTGTCTGCGCAAGATCCTTACTACATCCTGCCATTGCTGATGGGGGGAACGATGTTTGTTATCCAGAAACTGTCACCCACTACCGTCACTGATCCAATGCAACAGAAGATCATGACTTACATGCCGGTCGTGTTTACTATCTTCTTCTTGTGGTTCCCATCGGGTTTGGTGCTGTATTACATCGTCAGTAACTTGGTGACGATTATCCAGCAGCAGGTTATTTTCCGTAGCCTGGAAAAACGTGGCTTACATACCCGTGAGAAAAAGTAGCGGTTTTTAAATAGAGATTTTTTTAAAATTAAGTGGAAGGCGGTCATTGACCGCCTTTATTATTTCAGTTTAATACCTCATAGATTTCAGATGACAGTCAACAAAGCAGCGGCTTGCTTGAATGATGACGGATACAGGTCAAGAGAGAGAACTTCATGAATACCACGGATACAATCGTTGCTCAGGCCACGCCTCCGGGGCGAGGTGGTGTAGGCATTCTGCGTATTTCTGGCCGAAAGGCGGCAGAGATCGCTCAAGTGGTATTGGGGAAATGCCCAAAACCCCGTTATGCGGATTACCTGCCTTTCCGTGATGTTGATGGTGCTGTGTTGGATCAGGGAATTGCCCTGTATTTCCCCGGCCCTCATTCGTTTACAGGAGAAGATGTGCTGGAGCTTCAGGGGCACGGCGGGCCCGTGATTCTGGATTTGCTGTTAAAACGTATCCTAGCCATTGCCGGTGTACGCATTGCGAATCCGGGGGAGTTTTCTGAACGAGCTTTCTTGAATGATAAACTCGATTTGGCGCAGGCTGAAGCTATTGCAGATTTAATCGATGCCAGCTCCGAACAAGCGGCACGCTCTGCGATGAATTCTTTGCAAGGAACGTTCTCTAACCAAGTCCATCGCATGGTAGAAGCGCTGACTCACTTGCGGATTTACGTTGAAGCTGCAATTGATTTTCCTGATGAAGAGATTGATTTTCTTTCCGATGGCAAGATAGAAGCCAAATTGGATGAGGTCATTGTAGAACTGGAGAGTGTTTGTTCACAGGCACGTCAGGGCAGCTTATTACGTGAAGGGATGAAAGTTGTGATCGCAGGGCGTCCAAATGCGGGTAAATCCAGTCTGCTTAATGCCCTGGCGGGACGTGAAGCGGCGATTGTGACGGATATTGCGGGTACAACGCGTGATGTTTTGCGTGAACATATTCATCTCGATGGTATGCCGCTGCATGTGATTGATACCGCGGGATTGCGTGAAGCCAGTGATGAAGTGGAGCGTATTGGTATCGAGCGGGCATGGCAAGAAATCGAGCAGGCTGATCGGGTGCTGTTTATGGTTGACAGTACGACAACCGACGCCGTTGAACCGGCACACATTTGGCCTGAATTTATGGCTAAACTGCCTGAATCCCTGCCGGTGACTGTTATTCGTAATAAGACCGATATGACCGGGGAAGAGACGGGGGTTTTAGACATCAGTGGCTATACCTTAATTCGTCTTTCGGCTCGTGATGGAAAAGGCGTCGATTTACTGCGTGATCATCTAAAAGAAACCATGGGTTTCAACAGTAATACTGAAGGTGGTTTTCTTGCCCGTCGTCGTCATTTACAGGCATTGAATATCGCGGCAGAACATTTACAGGAAGGCCATCAACAACTTGTCTTTGCCCGTTCAGGGGAACTATTGGCGGAAGAACTGCGTCTGGCACAGCAGGCATTGAGTGAAATCACAGGAGAGTTTACCTCTGATGATTTGTTAGGGCGGATTTTTTCGAGTTTCTGCATCGGGAAGTAAAACGCTCATTTCCCAATTAAACCTATCGAGATATCTCAAACCCTTTACAATCAATACGCTGTTTTTAAAGGGTTTTTTCAGGCTCTGTATCCCATGTCTTTTTACGTTCTTTAAGATTGTTTCTTAAGCGTAGATAAATCGATGCTTCGTGACATTTTATGACGGTTATATTCCTTATTGAATTTTAATCATTCTTATTTTGTGTGAGAAAGAGGATTGGTTATTTCTATTTTTTATGGGTGATAAATAAAATCCATTTTATTCTTTTTATTAATTAATTTTTATTGTGATGGTTTTATTTTTCGTTGTTTTTTATTTAAAACAACAGGTTAAGTGATAAGGCTTTGTCTGGATAGCATCGTGTCAATCAAATGCATTCATTCTAACGTTAAATGTTTGAAAATTAATTACAGATATAATTATTTTTATGATTTCAGGTTTGGTTTATTCATTGACACAAATAAACGAGTTGTGAGAATTTACTATTGACTTGCAGTTAATTATGAAACGTTTAATTTCTGGTGATATCATATATGAATAAATATATTTCTGTAGTATGTGAGGAACTATCGGCTATTCTGTTTATCGAAAAAAATGGTATTGATGAAAAATCTTCATTAATTAATGAATTGGGGGCTGATTCATTAGATGTGATTGATTTGTCATTTAATCTGAGTAAAAAGTTAAAAATAACGATGCCAACGAAAAGTGTTTTTGCTCATGCCAATGACATTCTCCCTGAAAGTTGTTTAGCGAGACTATTGGATGGCGATATCCTCACACATGAAGGCAAAGGGTTACTGATCCATAGTTGTTATCGTTATACAGAAGAACAGTTGAATGCTATTAACACGTTGGGTGATGTATTTGGTGAAACCAATGTCCATAATTGGGCTTCATTATGCCAGGCCGTGTGTGAATCCAATGGTAAAAGCGCAGATGAAGTTATTATTGGCGAAATAGAAAAATATTGTTCCGGTATACTCGCTAAATCATAATCGATTCTTCACCAACAAAGTGTGATAAAAATATAACAGTACGACTTTAATAGAATATTATTAAGGTAGAAATAACTATGGCTGGTATACCAACAGACAGCATTGTTGTCACCGGTTATGGTTTGATTGTTCGTCATCATGATTGCCCAAGTGATTTATTTAATTCATTGGCGGAAGGTAAATCTCTTATCTGTGAAGATGAGTTATTAAAGGAATATGGAATAAAAAATGTTCCTAGTGCCAAATTATCGTCGGAAGATATAGATAGGTTACGTAGTCAATTCTATTTTTCAGGACAATTATCCCGTAATCGTGTTTTTTTAATGGCTCATCGTGCAGCATTCAATAGCTTGCACATGGCTGGATTAACAGATAAAGAACTGACACAAACTCGTTGTGAATTATTTTTTGCGAATAATAAGCTATTTCTTGATAGCCAATCGTTGTCTCATTATTTCAATCATGAAGAGGGGGTTCATCTAGCAGATTATATTGATATTGAACGTTTCGGGAAATTAGTCCCCCCTTATGAACTGGCTGAGGCGTTAGCAACGTGTTTGCATGTTCCGGCCTTACCAAAGGTTTTCAGCGATGCGTGTACGGCAGGCATGAATGCACTTTATTCCGCTTATCAACATGTGAAAAGTGGGGAACTGGATATCGCATTGGTCGGCGCTTCGGAAGAAGCGACCCATCCAATTATGCATATCTTATTTAAAAAAATCGGGGCGCTTTATCATGGTCATTTTACGGAATTACATCAATGTTCACGCGCCTTTGATAAAGATCGAGCCGGTTGCGTGCTTGCTGATGCGGCGGCATTTTTAGTTGTAGAGCGACATTCCCATGCCGTTGCTAGAAAAGCCCCCATATTGGCTGAAATTGCAGGAATATCCCGCCAGTCGGAAGGGTATCGAATGACATCCACTGACTTATCCGGTCAATATTATCTCAATTCGATGTCTTTGGCTTTGCAGGATGCCGGCTTACCGCCGGAAAAGATCGATCATATCAATTCGCATGGGACTTCCACCGTGAATAATGATCTTGCTGAAAGCAGAGCGATTAATGCCCTTTTCTCCCATCAACCTCCGGTTATATCCACGAAATCAGCGACCGGGCATTCACTTGCTGTTAGTGGGTTATTGGAGGCCATTCTTTCCATTGAGACACTAAAAAATGGGCTTATGCTTCCGAGCCTGAATTTTACTGAGTCTGGAAAAATGGATGAAGTGATTAATATCAACCGCTCCGCAAAAGCCCTATCTGTCAATTACATCATGAGCAATTCTTTTGGTTTTGGCGGAGAAAATAGCAGTTTGATTTTGAAACGGGCTGGAGGGTAAATCATGGGCATTTATATTACCGGCGGAGTCAGCTTGCTGCCCGATGATTTGAGTATGGATAACATTATTGATGGCACGGTAAAAGAAGCGCGTTTGTCAGGCAATACTCTGCATTTACCCAATATTGTCGGTGAAAGGTTTATTCAAGCGGGGGCTTTTGTTATGCCTCCCGTGGACAAGATGATCCGGCGATCAGCACATGCGCAGAGCCAGTGGATACTCTATACCGGCATTAAAACCTGGGAAAACAGTATCGGGGCGCGTTTTTCTCCAGAACAGCGCGGGTTGTTTATTGGATTAGGGACAAGTGATTCAGACAATGATGTTTACTGCATCGCCTCTGGTACAAAGGATGAGGAAAGCTATGTTTCCAGAGCATTGGTGGAATTACCGCCACTGCTGGGATTGACGTTATTAAATACCTCTACGGCCAGCCAATTATCTCAGCATCTTGATATTCGTGGCGATAACGCGTTCTTTTCCCCTCATGTGGATGCCGGCGGTCAGGCTCTGCTGGAGGGGTATTACAGCCTTAAGGAACAACGCAGTCAGTTTGCTCTTTGCGGGGGGAATGGTCAGAAAATTTCACCGTGGTATTACCTGGCTTATGAGCGCCTTATAAAAGACAGGCCGTGGTTACCGGCCGAAGCGGCTTCATTCATCGCTCTGCATAACGAGAGTCAGAAAGCGGATAGTGAGATAACGCATGTTTATCGCATGACCTGCCAGCATCGCCATCAATATGCCCGTTTCTTATCCGCCGTGAGAGCCTGGGATTTACCACCAGAGCAAATCATCCAGGTTGGAAAAACGGAACGGGGACTTACTGCCCTGATTGAGGATTTTTTTCCTGATGTATTGCAGTTTAACCTTGATAAAGCCATAGGATATACCGGCGCGGCGGCGGCTTTCATTGCGGTGAATCTGGCGATTGAGATGGATAAGAAAGGGTTAATGGTCGATAACGTCAACTTAAATCTTACCCGTCGGCAACCGTATCGTATCGCATTGATCTTAGTGCATGGTCTGGAAAACCAGTGTATTGCTATTTTGCTGCGGATGGGAATGACGGTGAAGGAGGGGCGCGATGACTGACCGTCGTGTTGTTGTTACGGGGATGGGGATTGTCAGTGCTTTTGGTTCTCATCTTGATCTTTTCTGGCAGAAACTTTGCTCCGGCGAATCGGCCATAAAGCCACTGACATTGAAGGGTAATGGTGCATTACCGGTGAAATATGCCGCACAGGTTGGTTTTGATGCGCTGCTTGCTGAACATTCAGCCTATCTGCCCGACGCCGGTGTGACAGAGAAACGTGGTGTCATGGGGATTATTGCAGCAACTCAGGCTCTGGAAGATGCGGGGCTGACTCCTTTACAACTGGCTGATAATGTCATCGGTATTTATGGGTGTAGTGGCGTATCTGAAATATCTGAAGATGACCGCCATCAGTGGCGTAAAAGTCATGAAAATAAGCGCACTGCGAACAGCGATAGCCCATTATCGATACCCGCCTTGTTCGGAATACGCCATAACCTAAGCCCCTATTCTGGTTTGAGGAGCGGTAACGATGGCATGGTGACCGAGATTGCTCGCCGATTTGCTTTATCTGGGCCGGCGTTAAATGTGAATGCAGCTTGTGCCGGGGGAGCTCATGCGATTGGCCTGGCCTGTCAAGCGATCAAAAGGCAGGAAACGGACATCATGTTGGCGGGCGGGGCCGATTCAGTCATCAATCTGCGTACATTAGTCGGGTTGAAGTTGTTGGGGGCGGCTGCCGTCACAGAAAAATGGGGAAGCAAACTTTGTCGTCCCTTTGATAAACATCGTAGTGGACTCGTTGCAGGCGAAGGCGGGGCTTTTCTGGTACTTGAGAGTGAAGAAAGCGCGTTGCGCAGGCATGCCAAAATCTATGCAGAAGTGAAAGGTTATGGCGCTTCTCTGGATGCTTATAAATTAACCGCACCTCATCCTGATGGCATCAGTGCGGAAAACGCGATCAGGCACGCGATCCGAGATAGTGGATTACGTCCTGAACAAATCGATTATGTGAATGCTCACGGGACATCGACACCTCTGAATGATGAGCTGGAAACCGCCGTCATCAAACGTATTTTTGGTGCTCAGCCTCCTTTGGTGTCATCAACGAAATCCATGCTAGGACACTGGATCGCGGCGGCGGGCGCTATTGAAGCCGTAGCAACGGTTCTGACAGTGAAAAATAAGTTCATTCCTCCCACCATTAACCTTGAAACACCTGACCCGCTTTGTGATCTGGATTATGTACCACAACAAGGTCGGGCGGTTGCTATACAAAACGCGATAACAAACTCATTTGGCTTTGGTGGCATTAATTCGTGTCTGGTCATTGGGGACTATGATGGAAGGTAAAAAACTCACACTCGTTGGTTATCACCTAAACAGTGATCATCCACAATTTAATCGTTCGGCGGTTAATCCTGATGACAGTGCATTGGTTGAAAAGAGCAAGCTCAGACGTTTTTATTCTAGGGGCGCGAAAAAATGTCTGATTTCAACCAGAAAGCTATTACTCGAATCGGGGCTGAACATCCGTGATCCGGCAATAAAATTCGGCATGTATGCCAGCCAATATGGTTATCTTCATCCCATGCCCCACGAATTGTTACCCGAATGGAAACAGAATGGCGGCGTGAGTGAACATGATATTTATCAATCCATTTGGACATCAGCGCAGATAAACCCTTTTTTAATTACCTTGTCGCTCAGTAATAACCTACTGGGGGTACTTTCTCAGGAACTTGATCTTCAAGGTGACTGTGCTTCTTTTATCCGTGGAAATATAGGGTTGCTATCTGCATTTAAAGAAGCGGCGTTATTGCTGAATAACGGGGTCATTGATTATGCGTTCGTTGTGGCGTCGGGCATGGGGAAGGTGGATACGGGGATTTCTGAAGCGTTTGTCGAATTTGGTGTCACTTTCATTCTGACAAATGATCAGAAACCGCAACAACATAACCATTATCCGGGCATCGACATTACCTCGTTATGCCGAATGTATCGTGAAGGGGGTTACACCGCTGAAAACCTCTATTTTATCAAGGATATTTTAGCGCTCATGGATTCTCAGGCACGGATTGAAAGTCTTAACCAACAATAAGGGTTCATAATGGAAAGTTACGCTAAATTTTGTAAGCCTCAGCTTACCCGTGCATTGATCTCACTGGGTTTAAACCGGACTTATCATCGTGCTGCGGGTAATTTTCTTTATTACAACGATGAGAATGGGAAAGAAATTCCGGTTTTGGATCTGTTGGGCGGCTATGGTGCGACATTACTGGGGCACAATTCGCCGATTATCAGAGAGAAAATTAAACAATACCTTGATGAAGAAATACCGATTCATAACCAGTTTTCCATTCGAAATCCTGCGGCTATGCTGGCAGAAAGGTTGAATGAATTATTAAAAGAAGAGACGGCAACCCGTGACGATTTTATATTTTGTTTTGCCAGTACGGGCGCTGAGTCAATGGAAATTGCTCTGAAAAGTGCTGAATTCACACGTAACGCACAGCTTTTAGCATTGGAACAGGAAATTGCAGCCGCGACTGCCAAAATCGGGAAAGAAATGGTATTAACCGATGAGCAGTGTGAACAATTGCAGTTGGAAAAAAGCGCGTCTATTGAGGAGATCAAACAGGCTCTGACGGCTTTCAACCAAACGCGGTTGAATACTAAGCCGACATTTCTTGCTCTTGAACATGCTTTCCACGGAAAAATGATGGTCACCGCGAATTGTACGCATGGCGTCATGTACCGTCATTATCTTAAGCGACTAGCAATCAACACGCTGTTCCTCTCCGCTGACAATCTGGCGGAATTTGCTGAGATGGGCGAAAAAGCGAATGACATCCTCAATAGCTGGTTGTGGTTACCGCAGGAAGAAAATGGTCAGTGTATTTTAACGAAAAAACCGTTCAGAACCGTCACCGCATTGATGATCGAGCCGATTCAAGGGGAAGGTGGTGTGCATCCTCTGAGTGCAGAGCAGGTCAGAAATATTAATCGGTTAAAACAGATTGTTGGTTGCCCGGTGATTGCTGATGAAGTGCAGGCGGGATCGGGAAGATGCGGATTTTTAGTGGCATCGAGTGATGCGGGGATTCAGGCTGACTATTTTGTGCTTTCTAAGGCACTGGGGGGCGGTTACGTCAAAATTGGGGTTGTCGCAATCCGCCAGGAAAATTTTACGCCGGGGTTTGATATCATCCAGAGTTCAACATTCGGGGAAGATGATTTTTCCTGTCGTGTAGCACTGGATTATATCAATTTACTGTATGCCGAACAGCGTAAGTTGCTTAAGCAAGTCACTCAATTAGGCGAGGAATTTAAAACCCGCTTACATGCATTACAAGGATCTTATCCTGATGTTATTCGGGATATTCGAGGCAAGGGGCTGATTTGGGGGATAGAGTTCCACGATGTTATTCATTCAGACTCTTACATTCTGCAAAATATCGCGATACAAGGCAGTTTAGGCTATGTACTGAGTGGTCATTTGCTGTGTGGCAGCCAGATTCGTGTTGCTCCTTCCGGCAGTGCAGCCAATGTTATTCGCGTGGAACCCTCCGTATTTTTGGAACTTCCACAAATTATCCGGTTTGTAGAAGCACTCTCCAACGCTTGCCTGGCGATCCGTTATGCCAACGCGGGCTTTATTGTCGCGCCTATGCTTGGAAGGCGAGATCAAACCCGCCCTGCTGATTATCGCCGTCAAGAACAGTATCTGAAAAATGATGAGGTAGTGGATTATAAGGCAGCATTTATCAACCATCTGATTTCTGCCAGTGGGCTGAGAGAAGTTGATCCTTCATTCAGTCTTTTCAGCGATGAAGAGCTGGAATTGTTTGTTGAAAATACGACGTTTAATCTGGCAACAAAACCGTTCAAAGCCGCCCGGATCCGTTCAGGTAATGGAAAATGGGTAGAGTTCACCCTTTATCCGCTGACGGTGACGTCCAAAATGATCAAAGCAGCATTGGCGAACAATGACTTAGGTCGTCTGCGGCATGAAATTGATCTTCGTGTCACTCAGGCGGTAGCTGATGGTCATAGTGTTGTCGGGTTGGGGATGTTTACCTCAATCATTACCAATAATGGTAAATCTATAAAAAATAACGCCATTAGTGTGACAACCGGCAATGCTTTTACTGTAGGTATTGGTATTGAAGCGTTACAAAGCCGTCTTCCGAGTCAGAATATGGCGACGATGCGACTAGCGGTGGTGGGCGGAGCCGGTAATATCGGACGTGTTTATGCTGAGATTCTGGCGCCACAATTTCAGGATGTGGTACTGATAGGTAGCAGTAATCACGGATCGCTGAAAAAACTGAATAACGTGAAATTCCATATTTATCAAAATATCTATGAACAATTTATCGTGAACAAACAGCCCGTTGTGGGAGGATTGGCGCAACGCCTATTGAATTGCCTTTCCGCGATCCCCGTTGACGCTTTATGCGGTAAACCCGATGTCGGTGAAGCGATAGATCACTATTTAACGCAATATTATCCTGATCAAACGTTTATTCATACCTCGCAAGATATGGCAGATATTGAAAATTGTGATGTCATCGTGTGTGCCGCGAATGCTTCTGAGGCATTTATCTCGGTCGAAAAAATCAAACAAAGGGCGATTGTTTGTGATATTTCGGTGCCACATAACCTTTCTGATGCAGATTTACAGCGTCGGCCGGATATCAACATGTTACGGGGAGGGATTGTTCAGACGCCACATAATGACAGTTTAGATCCTCGGGTCAGAGCTTATCTGAAAGAAGGTCAGATTTATGCCTGCATGGCAGAGACGATTTTGTTGGCACTGGCTCAATACAAGGGAAATTTTTCCTACGGGAATATCACGACTGACCAAGTTCTCCACATTATGGCCATCGCCAAGAAGCACAACTTTACCCTGTCTGATATTAAAGAGAATTCGAGTTTATGAGTCAAAATCGAGCGTTAAACTCAAACGCTTTAAAAGCGTGCGCTATTGTGACCGGGGGAAGTAAAGGCATCGGTCGGGCGATTGTTTTAAACCTGCTGGAGAAGGGATATCGGGTTGCTTTTTGCTATCGCAATGAAACACCGCAATCTGCCGATTTTATTACGCAAGTCGTGCGTGATTACCCCGATACACTGCCCGTTAAGGCTGATCTTGCGAAGGAAGAAGAGGTCATGACCTTTATTCAGACGGTCAACGAGGCATTCGGCCGTATTGATCTTCTGGTCAATAACGTCGGGATCACCCGAGATGGATTATTGGCCACAATGGAAACCAACGATATTGAGCGGCTGATCAACAACAATTTATTGAGCTATATCCTGTGTAGCCGTGAAGTGTTAAAAGTGATGATACCGCAGCGTCATGGTCACATTATCAATATCTCGTCAATTTCGGCCACAAGACCCAATAAGGGGCAGTCAGTTTATGCGGCAACTAAAGGCGGGATAGAGTCATTGACGCGGGCACTCGCCGTTGAAGTCGCACCGAAAAAGATCCGGGTTAATGCGGTAGCGCCCGGCATTATTCAGACGGAAATGACGGAATCTTTATTAAAGATAAATAAGGAGATTATCAATAATAAAGTATTACTCAAGCGAATTGGTCATGTCAGTGAAATAACCAGTGCAATACGTTTTTTAATAGAAAATAACTATATGACGGGTGAAGTGATCAGCGTCAATGGTGGTATTGCATTAAGCTAATTAAGGAAAAAAGAATGTTAACCTATATTGTCACGGGGGCAGCCAGTGGTATTGGATTTGCGGTGTGCCAAAAACTTATTGCGGCAGGATACGAAATTATTGCCATTGATATTAATCAAGAAGGATTAAATGCATTGGCGGAACAATCACCGGAACAGATCCGGCCATTTCAGCTTGATATGACGGATGAAAAAAAACTCATTCATTTATTAGTCCCCATGGTTAAGGCATGTAAATTACAGGGCGTTATCATCAGTCATGGTCGGGCAGATGATAACGATATTGACCAAAATGATATTTGGGATGCGGTTCTGGCAACCAATTTGTCCGCAACTCAGCGTTTATTATCGCAGATTGTGCCGGATATCCTTTCTGGTGGGCGAATCGTTATTATTTCATCGATTCTTGGCAGAATGGGAACAAAACGGAACACAGCGTATTGTGCTTCAAAACATGCTTTGCTTGGGTTAACCAAATCATTGGCGTTGGATCTGGCAGAGCGGCAAATTACGGTTAATGCGGTATTGCCTGCCTGGGTCAATACGCCAATGCTTGTTAAAGGATTGGAGCCACAAGCAAAACTCATCGGATGTTCAACTCTCGCCTTGCTCAAGCGGACAGAGAAAAGAATTCCACTGAAACGCTTAGTCACCCCTGAGGATGTTGCTCATACGGTGATGTTTTTTATTTCTCCTGAGGCGGCAATGATCACCGCTCAGGGATTAACAATTGATGGTGGAGAGAGAGGCGGAGCGTAACATTGTATTCTATATTCTATATTCTATATTCTATATTCTATCAATGTGATTGATGGGTTATTTAAATAAGCTTATTGACTCTTTAAATCTGTGGATCTTTTGTGATAATGCTAATCAATATTTTTTATTCTTTGAAGGAAATATAAAAAATGAAACACATGATTATTTATGCTCACCCTAATCCTAAAAGTTTTAATCATTCCATTAAAGAAAAAATTATTGATGAAATAGTGAAGAGAGGTGATGAATACCATTTTATTTCTCTCTACGATGAACAATTTAATCCGGTACTTTCCGGTTCTGATTTTGAAGCCTTGCATCGAGGGGAGGTTTTACCGGATGTTGCGAAAAGTCAGGCGATGGTAAAAGAATCTGATCATCTTATTTTTATTTATCCTATCTGGTGGTTTGGTCAGCCCGCAATTCTTAAAGGGTGGATTGATAGGGTATTTTCCAATGGCTTTGCGTATTATGAAGATGAGACGATTTTTACGCCTTACCTGACCGGAAAATCCGCGACGGTATTTATCACTTTAGGTACAGCAGAACAGGTTCTGGTTCAAAATGATATGACGTTAGACCGATTTATGCGTGATATGACATTGGGAACACTGGGGTTAGTGGGTATCTATCCCACGAAAGTTGTGCCTTTCTATGCAGTCCCCAAAATCAGTGACGAAGAACGAAAAGCGATGCTGGAATCTATTACCCTTTAATCAAGATGATCATTCTCGACAACTCTCGCCCAATGGTGGGCGAGATCCACGGTTAATCCAACTTAAAATCAAGTTGAAGCGTGACATCGGGTGGGATATCTGTCGGTTTAGCACCCACTGAATTTGCGCGTTCAACAGCATCAAGGGCGGCATTATCCAGTGCGTCGTTGCCGGAGGAGTTAACCACCTTGGCGGCCGTCAAGGTGCCGTCATCCGACAGGGTAAAGTTAATCGTCACTGTGCCCTGCTGCTTCATTCTTTTTGCCTTGCGGGGATAGCGCTTGTGGCGTTCAATCTCTTGTCGCAGCCTTGCCCGATAATTATCTGTTTCACTATTACCTTGCCCGACTAAAGGTTGAGATGTTGCTGCGCGGCTCATACTGCCTGCTGAGTTAATCTGATCGCTACCGTGCGTTTCCTGCTCTTGCTGATGGTCTTTCTGTTCCGGTGATGGTTGGGTCGGATTTTTTTCCATCCTCTCCTGTGATTTTTCTTGCTGTCGATCCTGACGTTTCTTTGTTTCGTGAAACTCTTGGGGTTTTGCCATCCGATTTTGCGGGTGAACCGCTTTATCCAACACGATTTGGGGTGTTGTTGGTGATTCCGGTGCTGTCAAACGCGGTGATGGCGAAGAGACAGGCTCCGGTTTATTCTCCGACGATAAGGCAGCAATCAGCGTAATGGATAACCCCGTTGTAGAAGAAGGATTATTGATATGATGGGCTGAATCATCATATGAAACAGGCCGGTTTAACAGCCATATCAGATTGATATGCACCAAAATGGCAATCAGGATACCAATCAGAAAACGCTTTCTGATGACCAGAGGGAAATCAGCGATTGGATTATCTAATATGGCTGTGTTGGTCATATTACCTTCTCTTAAAACTGGCTGGTCAGACTGAGTTTAAAGGTTCTGCCCGGTGCGGGTATCATCGAACGGGTCAACGGATCGAGATAATAGCGGTTGGTGAGGTTGGTGCCCGTCAACTCCATGGAGATAGCTGGCGTGATTTGATAGCTAATATAGGCATCAACCGTAAACACCGGATTCCAGCGCATTGGGTTGTTGGATTGTCCCTGATAACTATCTGGCAACGCATTCATCAGCCATTTTTCCTCTTTGTTTTCGGCCTTGCTGTGGTAGAGCAGGCGGCTGCCTAACTCCAGTTTTTCATCCAACAGACGACCGCCGACGGTCAGGTTAGCTGAATATTGCGGCTGGATGGAGGTGCGTAAATAACCACCGGGAAAACCGCCATCAATACACTCAGGGATACCATGACGATTTTGGGAATCCATTCTCATCACTGAGTTATGGTCACAGACCTTGTTTTTCATATTGTAGGTTAACCCCATATCGGTGAAGAAACTGCCATTGTCATAACGTGCCTGTAATTCCAGACCAGCCAATTTCTGTTTATCCATTTGGGAGAAATTATATGTGTTGTCCCTGTCGAACACATTTTCAATGACGGTATTGTAGTAAGAGAGTTTGATATCGGCATAGCGTTCGGTATCGACTAACTGACTGAAATCATAAACAAAGCCGACTTCTGTCGTTTTGGCACGTTCTGGTTTAAACCGCTGGCCGACACGGTTAATTTTTGAGCCTGAAAAACCAACGGCATCTTCAAAAATGCTGGGCATTCTTACCGCTTCGACATAGCGGGTATAGAGACGGAGATCGTCCGTGACATAGGCTGTGGCTGAAAATGCGGGAGTCCAGGCGTGATCCTTACGTTTTGCCGGAGTTTCCCAGGGATCGTCAACGTCAGAGCCAAAGATACTATTGGCATCAACGCTTGTTCCGTATTCATATTTATAGGCTTCCTTACCGCTTATTGGGTCGATAACCCTTTCATTCATATCCAGTTGACCGTTGAAGTAGGGGTTATCGCTTTTATTGAGCTTGCCGGTGCTGGGATCATAATTCCATTCGAATTTTTCAGAAACCATCTTGCGTTTTTGCCCATCACGTGAAGTGATTGTGTTTTCTTTTATCTTAGAGTACTCACTAAATACCTTTTGGCGTTCTTTTTTCTCTGCTTTACTCATTTGCGATAGCGGTTTTCTTTTTTCATACCTTTTTTGGATTATATGAACTTCTTTCTCGGTTGGTGTTCGCCAATAACTCATTTTATGCCCGATGCTTTCCCGCTGTTTTTCGTAACGCCAATCCTTTACAGCACGCCGTTCATTGAGCAAATCATCTTGCGACCAATAGGAGACACGTTTGGCACCGGCTTTCAGCTCCAGCCATGAAGTTGGCCGCCAGTCAAAGTTAAAGGCGAGATTGATTTCCTGACGCTGTCCTTTTCGCGATGGTGACTGGAAAAAGTACATATTTGTGGCATTGTAGTCATCATTGGAGCCAAGTCGTTCCCGTTGGAAATGTCCCATTAAGGTCAAATCTAAACGGGGGTGTAAGGTAAATTTATTGGAGAGATCGACCCCCCAACGATTATTCTGGGAATGGGTTGTGGCGGCATCGATTAACGTACCATCAATATTGGTGTTCCTGTCTTTGATACCGTTTTCCCAATACCAGTCCCTATCAACGGGGGTGCGCGGATATCCCCCGGAGGTGTTGGTATTACTGGTGGTGCGGGTTGTCCACAGATTTATATCGAAATCAACATAAGGGTTATCCGTGGGTTGCCATTTATAGCCCAGGTTGGCCGCTTGCTGGTGAACATTCGCGAGTGGCCATTGGGGAACCTTATTCTCTGCGGGATCAATCCAGCCCAAGCGTGAGGGCATAATATCGCCAAATTCCATGCGGGTATCACGAAGACCCAGCAGCAGTATCTGATCATCGGTGAAACGCCAACTGTTCTTGATTAACACGGATCGCATCTCACTGGAGGTATTGGGGACTTCATTACCGGGGCGATAGATACGGGCGGCAAACGGCAGATAAGGGTCTAAGGTTGTCCGGGCTCCTTTCATCAGTTCCCGATCAGCTTGTGTAATAGCCTCATCATAACGGTGAGCCCCCCCTTTGCCGGCAAAATAGTTCCCCTGACGGCGATAAGCATAGGCCAGCATCAAATCAAAATATTCCTGCCGTGTTCCCACCGCGACGCGGAAGGCATTATCCTTAAAGCCAAACAGTTTATTGTCTTTCGATGAATGGGGTGTGATCTGTAAGGCTGGGTCAGTTTCGATACCATTTCGGGCAAAATTCGGAACATCGCGGTAGTCTTGTCCCAATGATAGGGAAGGCGTGCGCTCTCTCACAGAATTACTGCTGGTTTCCAGTTTGGTATTGATGCCAAAAGTTTCTCCTTTCGGTACCACATCATCAATGCCCAAGGTTTTAATGGCAACGGTACCGCCGACAGAACCTTTGGTTCCACGGCTGAGAGAAGGGCCTTTTTCAATTTCAATACTACTGATTAAGTTTGGGTCAACATAGTTGCGGTTATTGGCGCCATTGTAGCCACGCCCGACGGTAATCGCCTGTTCCGTACCATCAATGGTAACCGGAATACGCCCTTGCCCCTGAACACCACGGATATTGATATCTAGGGCACCGCTATTGCGGGCATCGCCGCTGTATACGCCAACCGCGCCTTTAATTAAATCGGCGGGAGAGGTACCCTTATAGCGTTCAATTTCCTTTTTGCCGATATAAATAGTGGAAATATCTTTGTCATAAACCGCATCATAACCGGCTTCATCCTTATCACGGTTATCTGTGACCCGAATTTTGCCAAGATCCGTCTTGCTGCTTGAGGAGGTAACCGTTGGTTTGGATTCGGCAAACAGCGGTGGTGCAGCCAGTGAAAATACCAGTGACAATGCCACTGTGATAGGGGTTAGTTGTGTTTTAACGCGGTATACCATAGTGTCCCTTGCCTCGATTATCATCACACAAATAAAAAACATAACTATTTGATTAAAAATATTTTTCCAGTCTTATCAACACTTCATTTTTGTTATAGCTGTACAGCCAATCCACATTGCTGCGATTGTGTCGGTGGCGAAAAGTTAGGGATGGTGTCATGCTGAATATTTCGGCGGCTGGTATTTTTATCACTGCGGTGTAAATTTGCTCGGTATCCTGACGTCGGGCATTGAGCATGGGGTTGTAAGCGCCAAACTGGCGTTTTTTCAACGTAGCAAACAGTGAACCGTTGATTCCGGGATAAATCTGCCCGGCAATCCCCGTCCGAATGCCCCATTGCTGATAACGATCGACAGGATAGTCGTCGTTGCCGCGATAAAGCCAATCACCGCCACCAAACAGAACGAAATCTTTGTTGATAACATGGGACAAGGTGAGGTAAGTGGAAGATAATTCACCATCTTTTCTACGGTAAAGTTGTTGATGTCGCAGTTTCTTATATTCAAGTTCTATATTTAGGGCTGTGTGAGGCGTGAATCCCCATCGCCATTCCGTTTTGATCCCGGCGGCGTGGTAAAAGGTATCGTCCGCACGTTGTTTATATTCAAATAATGGGCCAAAAGAGACATCGTGACGTTTGCTTTTATAGTTGTAACCACCAACCAGCAGGAACGTGTTTTCGTTTTCATTGTGGTGATCACGGTAATTTTCGCCATAAATCAGCCCACGACCAAAAATACCATGGTGACCAAAAAGTTGATAACGTCGGCTTAATGTTGCGTCATAAGACATGCCCCAAGCTTTGATGGCTTTGGATGTTTTCTGCTCTACTATTTGGTTTATCAGATTTTTTACTGTCTTCTGATCAGACGACATATTGACGTTATCATTATAGGCATAACCCATAGAAAAAGATCCGCGCCAGCCATTTCTCAGCGCTATCGCTTCCAGGTAACTGTGAATGTTCTTCAATACGGTTTTTGGTAATAGCTGTTGTTCATTTAATTCAGTAAATAGTTGTTCGGCTTCCCGAGTTTTATGATCCTCAAAATAGACCCGGGCGAGTTCCAGTTTGATACGGGTAAAATCAGGTTGTTGGCTCAGGATCTGTTGGTAATGATAGGTAGCGAGATCCAAATCGCCTTCAAGGCGTGCCAGACCCCCTTGGGCAAAATTGACTAACATTGCATCATGATCCGGCAATTTCAGATAAGCCGCGAGGAAGCGTCTGACATCCGACCATTGTTGGTGGTTTATGGCGAGGAAAAGCGCTTGACCAATATCATTAATATTATTTTCAACCTGAAATGTTTGCCCATTAATGACAATCAGTGACGTATTATCCTCAGTAAAAACAGGCTCTGACGCAATCAGGTTTGTTTCATTCTCTTGTTGGTTATGTTGTGCTTCCTGCCAGATTTTTCGGGGCGTATCTTCATCGGCATAAACAGGCAGGGAGAGGCATAAAGCCATCAGTGCCGCTAATAACACAGGTGTTGTTTTATTGTCAGACATCGGAAAACCGGATCAAAAAGCTCACGCGATTAGAAATAAAAACAGAGAACAGTACCGTTTAAGGCACTGTTCTCTGAAAAATTAAGAATTACTGTTTAGTACCACCGAAGGCTGTATCCTTGGTTCTGTCATCATCAAATGTCGCATATCCCGCTAGGCTGGCTGCACTGTCGCCAAAGAAGTGACCTTCCGTTGAGCCGGCAAGATTACCCGTTTCAGCAGCTCCCACAAAGCTAGCATCGGAATGGATATCAGCATCAATACTTATCGTCATTGCGGTATTTGCCATTGATCCGACTAACGTTTTCTCACCAAAATCGGCGGTAAATGTACCAGACAGTGCATTATCACCGCTGTATTGGTTAATACCTGTCACGGTATAAGTGGCTGTGCCGTCGGTTGGAATATTGGTGGTAACATCCTTGCCCGCATAATAAACGGTGTGGGTGCTATCCGATGCTTTACCCGTTTGTGACCATTCACCGAAGTAAACATCCGCATTGGCCACCTTGCTGAAATGAAATACCCCCATACCACCATGAGAACCTGGTGCACCTGCCATTGAGATATTGTGAATACCATTACTGTCTGCTGGCGCCATACGAGTCAGGCCGGCGAAGCCAGTGATTTGACCACCATAAACGGAATTGACGCCAATGCCGGGTTCACCCCCTTTGCCACCATGTGGGCCTGCGCCGGGTTGGGTTTCGCCAACCTGAATGTTATCCACTTGACTCTGACCAAATCCTGTGGCTGCCTGAACCTGTGCCATCAATCCCAATGTGCCTAAAGCGGCGACTAATATATTCAACTTTTTCATCGTTATCCTCGTTTGGAATGGGGGATCCCTCGTTACCCAGTCTTAAAAACGGCCTGATTTATTGCGCAATAAAAAAGTACACCTTTCAAATAATAATGTAAATGATAACAATTATTATTTGTTTCTCTATTTGCAAGGTTGGTTGGTGATTGTTTTTTATTTATTTTATTGATTTTTAATTATTTTTTTATTTTATGGTAGGGGGTTAAATTTTCTTATTTTTTATTAAAAATGTGAGATAGATTGGTTTAATTTAGCAAAGGGATTTTGTTAATAAAGATATCATTATCATGAAAATAATTTCATTTAGTTATTATTGTAAATGGATTTATGTGATAAAAATAAACGATGACCTCCATCGATTTCTGCCCAATTATTTTCAGGTGATAGCCAAATTGATGATTTGAAAAAACGCAGGGCATATCCGTTCTGACTGAAAAAGTTTACTGGGAGATACATGATGAGAGCAGGAATCATGATTCAATATTCCGTTTCCCTGGCAATATCCTTCATTAGATCAACTGCCTGATGAGGGATGGGATGCAGTATTAGACGCGGGTGGAGCAGCCAAAGGAAAGGGGCAAGCCAATATGATTTCTGTTCTGAGGGTAACGGTTGATCCGGGCTTCAGAGGTCAACATGTGCCTGCTTTATTGATCAATACGTTAAAACAGACAGCCAGGGATGAGGGATTACAGGGCCTGGTGGTGCCTGTCAGACCGAGTTTAAAAAGCCAATATCCGTTGCAGGATTTTGTCGAATACTGTCGCTGGAAAAATGATAAAGGTGAGCCGTTTGACCCATGGCTTCGCACACATTACCGTTTGGGTACAAAAATCATAAAGCCGGCGCTTCGCTCCATGGATATTTACGGGTCGTTGAAACAGTGGGAGGAATGGACTGGCCTGACATTTCCGCAAAGCGGGGAATATATCATTCCGGGCGGTTTGGTGCCATTGGTCGTCGATGCAGAGAAACAGATGGCTTACTACATCGAACCCCATCTATGGGTGTATCATCGCCTGGATTAAACAATGACCACAACCGGTTAAAAATAGTTCTCTAGTTGGATTTGTACTTCGTTTTTATCATAACTGTATAACCAGTTCACATTACTGCGATTATGTCGATGCTTGAACGTGATGGAGGGGGTCATTCCGCCGATTTTAGTGCCAGGAAATGTAACCGAAGCCGTAGAGATCAGTTCATTATCTTGACGTCTGGCGTTCAATAAAGGGTCATATCTCCCCATTTGTTGTTTTCTCAGCGTGATAAACAGCGAGCCATGTATGCCGGAATAGAGCTGCCCGGTTATGCCGGTATTGACTCCCCATTGTTGATAGCGAACCGTGGGTTGTTGAGCATGGCGGTAATCCCAGTTGCCACCGCCAAACAGAACAGTGCTATCACTGATGGCATGAGAGAGTCTGAAATAGGATGAAAAAAGCGAACCTTCTTTCCAGTGGTAAAGCGGCTGAAAAGTTAATTTCTTATGCCCAAGTTCAACATTCAGGGCGGTTTGATCGGTGATGTTCCAGTACCACTCTATTTTGGCACCGATGGCATGGTATTCGGTATTGCCGGCATGATGTTTATATTCAAACTCAGGACCAAAGGAAAAATCCTGGGTTCTGTTTTTATAGTTGTAACCGCCGATCAGCAGAAACGTATTTTCGTTTTCATCGTGGTAATGGGGATAATGTTCACCATAAATCAGGCTACGACCAAAAATACCGTGGTGACCAACAAGTTGATAATGCCAGCTTAATGTCGCGTTATATGTTTCCCCCCCTTCTTTGATAGGTTTCGGGATGTGCCGTTCTAACACACACTTTCCGCTTTTGAATACCAGACAACTCGCCTTCTGATTTGGAGACATGTTGATATTATCATCATAGGCATAACCGAATGAGAAGGAACCGTGCCAGCCGTCTCTTTGGTTTATTGCTTGCAGATAACGATCGATATTCTTTAAGACCATGTTGGGTAATTGATGCTGTTGCCTGATCTCTTTAAATAATGTTTCAGATGCCCGATTGTTCTGATCTTCAAAATAAAGACGGGCCAGTTCCAGTTTGGCGCGGGTGAAGTTGGGTTGTTGGTGCAGGATCTTTTGATAATAAGCTATTGCGAGTGCCAAATTGCCTTGAATACGTGCCAGCGCGCCTTTAGCAAGATAGACAAGTAATGGATCGTGCGCAGGCATTTTTTGATAAATGGCCAGGAAATAGCTGACCTCTTGCCATTGCTGATCGTTAATCGCGAGGTACAGTGCCTGGCCGATGTCGTTAATATTGTTTCTTATCTTTAATTTTTGCCCGTGAATGACGAGCCATGAAACACCCTTCTGGGTTGAAAGGGTCTCCGGCATTGTTAAATCCGCTTCATTCTGTTGTTGATTATGTTGTCGGTGGTATCGTGCTTCTTGCCAGATTTTCTGGTGAATATCTTCATGACTGGCATGGACGTCCAGAGAGAGGACTGAGATCAGCAGTGGTGTCAGTAAGACAGTCGCTTTTCTTTTATCAGACATAAAAACACTCGTTTACAAGGCCCGGCTTATTGAAAATAAACAGTGAAGCCAGACCATCATAAGCAGGGTATAGAAGAAGGAAGAGACGGCGAGATAACAGTACCCTTTAGGGTACTGTTATCCGGGAACTTACTGTTTAGATCCGCCGAAAGCCGTATCTTTGCTTGTGTCACTGTCAAAATGAGCAAGGCCCGCCAGAGAGGCGGCAGAATCACCATAGAAGTGCCCTTCAGTGGTTCCGTTAAGACTGCCATTGGCGGTGGCTTTGCCGGAAAACCCAGCCTGATCATTGATATTGGCATCAAGAGCGATGTTGAGTGTGCTATTACTTATCGAGCCATTGAGCGTGCGGTCGTCAAAATTGACGTTCAGGTTACCGTTGAGTAAATTATCACCGTTATATTGGCTAATCCCCTTGACTACATAGGTCGCGGTGCCGCTGGTTGGTACATTGGTTGTGACATCTTTGCCGATATAAAAAACGGTATGACTCTTGTCTGATTTATCGGGGGCACCTTGCGCCCACTCACCAAAGTAAACGTCTGTATTGGGAAGCTGTACGATATCGATATATTGATTCTGAATCCCGTATTTTGAGCCATTCTCTAGTTTGTAGTCATAGACGCCATTTTTGTCGAGAGTGGCTAGATTCTTCACAGAGGAGGCAGAATAGAGTTCATCTCCAATGACAGGGACAGAAGAGAGACCAATGGCAGGTTCACCACCTTTCTCTCCAAGTAGAATATGTTGTTTAGTCTTCTGTTGGCTTACTCCATACACAACTTTCGCTTGAGCGTGTGTTATCAATCCCAAAATGCCAGCCATGGCGATGAATATCTTGATATTGAGCTGTTTCATTGTGATCACCATTTAGTATAAATAATGAGTTCTTGTTATCCCGTCATAGAAAGCGTCCTGAGTTTTTACGTGGGGTATCGATGAGAATGAAAAATGTACGCAGGAAGAAATGTATCCCTAATGAGCAACCCTGTAAATTGAAGTTAATTTTGTGTTTGTTTTTTGTTAATGGTTGCTTTTGCGCAAAAAGTAAAGATTAACGTTTTGAAATTAAATTGGCGATGCTGTTGGAATGAGATAACGAACGATGGGGGAATGTTACTCATTCATCCACGATGCGTTGTGGATGGGTATACACGGTTGCTCGTCCCGGCTTGCAAAATCCGATCAATGTCAGATGACATTTCTGTGCGACTTCAATGGCGAGTGAGGTTGCGGCAGAAACAGCAAATAAAATTTCTACCCCACAATGCGCTGATTTTTGTACCATTTCATAACTGGCTCGGCTGGAAACCAGTACGGCACCATGTCGCCAGCCCATTTTTACCCGCATGCCCAGTAACTTATCCAATGCAACATGGCGCCCGATGTCTTCACAACCACCAAGCAATTTCCCCTCTGGATTCATCCAACCCGCGGCGTGTGTACAACCTGTGAGTGAACCGATGTCCTGAACACGCGGTAATTGCGTAAGCGCAGTATCAAGGTGGCAAAGGGAGAATGTTTGGGTGAAGGGCAGAGGTGTAATGGGACGAAATATTTCTGTCAGTTGCTCTGTGCCGCAGAGACCGCAGCCCGTTCTGCCTGCCATACTGCGTCGGCGTTCTTTTAATCCCGCAAAACAGCGGCTGGACAGTTCAATGTGCAACTCAATCCCGCCGTGACAACTCATGACAGAATCAATCCCCCGGATTTCTTGTGGAGACGTGATAATTCCTTCTGACAATGAAAACCCGATAGCGAAATGGTCGAGATCCTTCGGGCTGGCCATCATCACCGCATGGGAAATACCGTTATACACCAAAGCAACCGGGACTTCCTCTGCGACCCAATCCAGTTTTGAGCGGCTTGACTGAGTACGGTATCTGGTGTTTTTTTGTTGCACATTCATACGAAAAACACCCTCGATCCCTTCCAGAGTTAACGCATTTTCTGGCCTTTCCTCATTCATTAGTGAATTCCCCGCTCGCTCGATTGATTCATAACACAGTTTGTATGGATATAAGGTAAGCAATCCGATCACACAATAAATCCTATTTATCGCAGACAGTGCCCTAAATCAAGAACCCTGCATTACATAATGACTCAATGATGTTATTGCCGATCTATTTTGGGGGGAGAATTGTTCTGGTAGACCTTTCAGGTATCGGTTTTTTAGGAAACCAATGGGAAATGATAAAGAATAACCCAATAGAAACAAGAGCAATAATAAATCCTTTTTCATTGAATATATCCATCGCTATGCCTGTTACTAAGGGGCCAGAAAGGCTGCCAATTCCCCAAATAACACCAAATAAGGAATTGATGGCAATGAGCATCTGACCCGAATATTTTTTTCCTGCCCTCACCAATGACAAAGTATAAATACCCCCACCAAATGCCCCCATGATGATGACATCAATCCATAAAAAAATGGAATTTGCTGTAAAAGGCAATGCGCATAGAGAAAGCGTGAAGATCACGCCACAAATAATATGCATCTGTCGCAAATCGGTTTTGTCAGCCAGCCATCCGATCGGGATTTGAAAAATCGCGTCACCTAAAAAAATCAGTGTTATCAACGTAATGGTTATTTTTTCAGGAATACCTAATGACAAGCCATACAGTGGAAACATGGATAGGGATACGGCATCAAAAGAAGAAAAGCAAAGCACCCCAATGAGAAGGCTGGGAGCCGATATGATTAACGGCAATACGGGAAACTGGTTTTTTTCTCCTTCTTCTTCTGGTTGTGGTGTTATTGACACCGCAGGATGTATCAATATAAGCGCAATGCAAAGGAGAGCGAGTATGGCCAATAACATGACTGGAATGAGTGAAATTATGCCAAATATTGAAATCAGTAATGGTCCTAGTAACTGACACCCGGTAAATGCGGAGGTGTACAGTCCCATTAAGGTGCCTTTGTTTTTGTCACCGGCATGGCCACTGACCCAGGATTCTCCAACGACCACAATGACACCACAGGCAAACCCCATCAGAAATCGGGGAATGGCAAGATAATAGACTTGATTTAAATAAGTAGAAAATAAAGTGGAAGCGATCAATAGCAATAAGCTAAAACTTAATAACTTATTTAAGCTACATAAACGATTAAGTAGGGGGGTCATCATGGAAGAAATAAGCATTCCTACAGCAGGTAATGCGGATATGATGCCAAGTAGTGTTGATGTCTGTTTTTGTCCGGCCAACTTTAAACTGACCATAGGTAATGTATATCCCATCGCTAACCCTACGAGGGATGCCCCTAATATGATGGATACCATATATGATTTATTAAAGCTGGCTGTCATTTTTTTCCTTTATCTATAGTGTGGTTCGACTAAATATTGATAGATATCTCTTTGTGGTAACGTGCTTCCATTAACTCTATTGCCATTATGCCAAAGGCATGATGCAGCCGCTCCTTGTCCACCATATGGAAGATAACCATGTTCTTCCATATGTAAATCAGTATTATTTAGTATGCTTTCCGGTAAGTGTAACTTCTTATTTAATTCATGACTGATATAATGACTTGTACCAAATAAAGAAATATACATAGCATTGGCAGGATAACTGGGATTGGAAAAATAGTCAGCTAAATTCTTATCTTGCTGGTATTTTTGCAAAAAGAAAACAGGGGCGAAGAACTCTTTGTAGTTTCCGCCCAGGAAAAGTGGCTTTTCAAAAATGGTGGGTTTTATCATACCATTTATCGGGTTTATTTCTCCCCCATAGGTACAATAATCCCGGTTGATTTTAAATATTGATGCGATTTTTACACAATGGTCTATGTCACTGTTAGGACCCACGATATTCGTATAATCAGAATAAGGGCCTACTTTATCTTCAATACGCTTTAAACTACGTATTAAATTATCTCTGAATAGATCATATATATTATTGTGTACTAATAGAGCATTAGGCCCGGCACAATCTTGTCCCTGATTATAGAGAACAACTCGTTTGGCACTTTCAATCGCTATATCGATATCAGCATCCTTGGATATAACCAGTGGATTATGTCCAGAACCATTTAAGATAAATAAGATGTTCTTTTTAAAATGCTTTCGAACTTTAATGGCATTTTCGGGTGTTCCTGTAAAAATAACGGCATCAGTTATATTTACCCTTTTACTTAAAAATAGTTCTTTGTCTTCATAAGAGATTGAGAACGATGAAGATATTTTTGCCATATTAATAACATTTTCAAATATTTTATAATGAGGATGCATTGCGGTTGGTGGACGAATACAAACATTCTCGGCCATGAGGGATGGAATAAAGCCAAAACAGACAGTGGCATAAATGGGCTGATTAAGTGGTAGAAATGAAGTAATACCATAAATATTTTGTTTGAAGTATTCTTTATTTTTGTCAATGTTATTAAGGACATCCACTGAGCGGTGAATTTCATCTTCAGTGACTATTTTACATTGATATTCTGATAGGGCATCAATCAGGGCATCGCTATTGTTTTTTAATGCAAGAGATAGCATTTCACATTTTTCTTTGATTTGATTAAAATCAATTTTGTTAAATAACTTTATCATATGTGTTTTATTTTCCTTATCCTTGTTTATCATCATGTGGTGTTCTGTTTTTTCATTTTTATCACGGTGTTGTTGATTTTCTGATATTACTTGGTGTGGGTTGCTAAAGTGTTCAATGATGTCTTTTGTATCATTTATTTTTATCCATGTTTTAATTTTAGGTCCGCAGATATCACCAAACAATCCTCGGTAAAGTAAAAGCCATATCTGTGATTTATCGTGATCAGGAAAGTTTGTTTTGAAAGATTCGAGTATAAATTGGAAAATGTTTTCCTTAGATAACGTTCTATCTTGTTTTATTGAATTAGCGATAAACAAAAAATAATTCTTTTCTTTCGTTGTGGTTAATCCATTATTATAATTTTTATTGGTTTTTAAATAATAATTATAGCTAATTTGCAGTTCATTTTCTGATATAAATTCTCCATCTCTCCTATACAGATCAAGGAATTTTCTTGCGCAGGAAATGTTGGCAGGCTTCGATGCTTGTAAGATTCTGGATATCTTTAGAAAAGACAACCTTTTTTTATTAGCAATATTTGCCTGGTCGTTTAATCTAAGAGCTTGTTCTATCGCGAATTTAGTCGATTTTTTGGGATCTTTTGATAAGTGGACTTGGATAGCGTTTTGTGTAAGAAGATTTTTCGCATCATCCAGAGAAAAACCATTACCTTTTGATTTAGAAATCTTTTTTCCTGAAGCGTCAAGAAACAGGCCATATTTATAAAGACGTGGGGCTGGTTTATGTAATGCAGCGTAAATCTGTTGTGCCACAGACGCTGAATCTATCAGATCCTCGCCATGCATTTCAAAATGAATATTTCTATATAGTAAACGCATACTCCAGTCTGCTTTCCACTGAAGCTTAGCTTTGCCGTTAAATACAGAAACGGTTTGTTCTTTATCTAAAATTTCTTCCTGATAAAGTTCGCGTAGTTCGACACCATATTCATGCCCCGGTTTGTTTACTATTTCATCTGATGGTATATAATAAGTTATTTCTCCATTATCAGCGTTGATATCTGTTATAACGATATGCTCAAGTATTTTCCCCGTTATTTCAGAAATTGGCATTATAATATTATAGGTTCTTTGTCTTAAAAAACCAGTGGATTCTTTACATATTCTATTTATGATAGGGAAATTATGAAGGAATAATTTAATGGTGGTGTTGTAATCTCCCTTTTTATAGGCGATAGAGTTTTTTATTATATTGAAATTCACATTATACTCTTTAGCTAGTTTAAATAATCTGTTTTCAGCCATTTCTGAGAATGAAGGGTAGATACCAAAAGGATCTGGAACTTTATTTATAGGTAATCCTAAATATTTGTTTAGTTTTTCTGGGTTAGGTATATTGGATGGAATTTTTCTGAAGGGATCTAAATCATCTGAAATTAGATAAAAATTCACCGTTCGGCCCAACCTGATCAATTCATTTTTAACTAAATTAGTGCGAATAATTTCACAAAGTGTTCCTATGTGGGGTATCCCTGTAGGTCCAAAACCAGCACTAATATTAATTTCTTCACCATAGGGTATGGCGTTATTTATTTCTAATGCTTCTTTCATATACCACTTCATGTATAATTTACCCCTCTGTATTATTATGTTTTCTTATAATGGTTAAAAACAAAAAAATAAAATTTAATGTGGAAATTGTTTCTTTTTTAAATTTTACTGATTTTAATTTATTAGCTAATGTATTTTAAAGTTACGCAAAGTTAGTGATTAAATGAAAATACGCCGGCTACTTTTTACAGTCAACGCAGAGCAATGCCTTTTTTTATATTATGGATGTTATTATTAGTAAGGTATTGTTGTGCGTTTTTTATTTTTTATTTTAAGGGGGTTGTTTTTTATTGATAAATAATAAATTGAATTAATCCGATTTTAATCGGTTCCACTGAGTCCTGTATCTGGTGTTTTTTTGTTGCACATTCATGCGAAAAACATCACAAATCTCTTCCAGAGTTCACTCATTTTCTGGCCTTTCCTTATTCATTAGTGAATTCTCCAGTCGATTGATTCATAATACGGTTTGTGTGGATATAAGGTAAGCAATCCGAACGTGATGATTCAATGATGTCGTTAATAATAATGATGTCTTCATCAGAACAGACGCACCCTGCCTCATTAAGCAGTGTGTGAGTGAGCAATGTGAGTGAGGAGATCCCCCATGCAAGTCAGCAGAAGGCAGTTCTTTAAGATCTGCGCTGGTGGTATGGCGGGTACGACGGCCGCCGCGCTAGGGTTTGCCCCGACCGCAGCGATGGCACAAACACGTCACTATAAATTGTTGCGTGCGCGTGAAACCCGGAATACCTGCACATACTGCTCTGTCGGCTGTGGATTATTGATGTACAGCCATCGGTGATGGTGCTAAAAATGCCAAATCGACGCTTTTCCATATCGAAGGTGATTCAGACCATCCGGTAAACCGTGGCGCTTTATGTCCCAAAGGTGCTGGTTTGGTGGATTTTATTCACAGCAAGAATCGCCTGCACTATCCAGAATATCGTGCTCCAGGTTCCCATCAATGGCAGCGAATAAGCTGGAATGAGGCTTTCGATCGTATCGCGAGATTGATGAAACAAGATCGCGATGCCAACTTCGTCACAACGAATCAAGAGGGAGTGACGGTTAACCGTTGGCTGACCACCGGCATGTTGTGTGCATCTGCGGCCAGTAATGAAACCGGCTTTTTATCGCAGAAATTTAGTCGCGCTCTCGGCATGCTTGCCGTAGACAACCAGGCGCGTGTCTGACACGGACCAACGGTAGCAAGTCTTGCTCCAACATTTGGTCGCGGTGCGATGACCAAGCACTGGGTGGATATTAAGAATGCGAACTTAATTGTCGTGATGGGCGGGAATGCTGCGGAGGCTCATCCTGTCGGTTTCCGTTGGGTGATGGAAGCGAAAATTCATAACAATGCCAAATTGATTGTTATCGATCCCCGTTTTACCCGTACGGCATCCGTGGCGGATTTCTACACGCCTATCCGTTCCGGCACCGATATTGCCTTCTTGTCCGGTGTGATCTTATACCTGATGACTCATGAAAAAATAAATCGTGAGTACGTTGAGGCTTATACCAATGCCAGCCTGATTGTGCGGGCAGATTTCTCGTTCGATGATGGTCTGTTCAGTGGTTATGATGCCGAAAATCGTCGGTACGATAAAACGACCTGGCATTATGAACTGGATGAAAATGGGTTCGCCAAACGCGACAAAACCCTGACTCATCCACGTTGTGTCTGGAACCTGTTAAAGACCCACGTCAGCCGTTATACACCGGATGTCGTGACAGATATTTGTGGTACACCAAAGGAAGATTTCCTCAAAGTGTGTGAATATCTGGCTGAAACCAGCGCGAAAGACAAAACCACCTCTTTCCTGTATGCACTGGGTTGGACGCAACATTCTATTGGCGCGCAGAATATCCGCACGATGGCGATGATCCAATTATTACTCGGCAATATGGGAATGGCGGGAGGCGGCATTAATGCGTTGCGTGGTCACTCCAATATTCAGGGACTGACGGATTTAGGCTTGTTATCCCAAAGCCTGCCGGGTTATCTCTCTTTACCATCAGAAAAACAGACTGATTTGCAAACCTATTTGCAGGCCAACACACCGAAAGCCACCCTTCCGGGGCAGGTCAACTATTGGCGTCATTATCCGAAATTCTTTGTCAGCTTGATGAAAAGTTTCTATGGCGATCATGCCCGTAAAGAGAATGATTGGGGTTTTGACTTGTTGCCGAAGTGGGATAAGCCCTACGATGTTTTGCAATATTTTGAAATGATGTCGCAAGGGGAAGTGAATGGCTATATCTGCCAGGGCTTCAATCCCATTGCCTCATTCCCGGACAAGAACAAAGTGGTCGCCGCGTTATCGAAACTGAAGTTTTTAGTGACGGTTGACCCACTCAGTACTGAAACGTCGTCATTCTGGCAAAATCACGGTGAATTCAATGAGGTTGATCCTGCCACTATTCAAACCGAAGTTTTCCGTCTGCCATGTTGCTGTTTTGCCGAAGAAGCGGGTTCGATAGTCAATTCAGCTCGCTGGTTACAATGGCACTGGAAAGGTGCAGATGCACCAGGGGAAGCCATTGGGGATGGTGAAATTTTGTCCGGTATTTTCAAGCGCCTGCGTGACCTGTACCGGGAAGAAGGTGGCGTCGCGTCAGAACAAATCCTGAGCATGACATGGGATTACTTTGATCCCGATGCGCCGACACCGGAAGAGGTAGCACAGGAAAATAATGGCCGCGCCTTAGCTGATTTACGGGATGCCAACGGTAATATTTTGGTTAAAAAGGGGCAGCAATTATCTTCTTTTGCACAATTGCGTGATGATGGTACCACGGCCAGCGGCTGCTGGATTTTTGCCGGAAGCTGGACGGCGGAAGGCAACCAGATGGCACGTCGTGATAATGCTGATCCATCCGGTATAGGCAATACACCGGGTTGGGCCTGGGCCTGGCCATTGAATCGTCGTATCCTGTATAACCGGGCATCGGCCGATCCACAGGGCAATCCGTGGGATCCTAAACGCCGGTTAATCGCCTGGAATGGTGATCAGTGGCATGGGGTGGATATCCCGGATTACAGCAATGCAGCGCCGGGAACCGATGTCGGGCCATTTATCATGCAGCCAGAAGGGATGGGACGTCTGTTTGCCATCGACAAAATGGCTGAAGGGCCATTCCCTGAGCACTACGAGCCATTTGAGACACCGTTGGGAACCAACCCACTGCATCCGAATGTGGTGTCCAATCCGGCGGCTCGTGTGTTCAGGCGCGATTTTGAGGCGCTGGGCAAGGCCGACAAATTCCCTTACGTAGGCACCACTTACCGTTTGACGGAACATTTCCATTTCTGGACGAAACATGCGTTGTTGAACGCAATTGCTCAACCGGAACAATTTGTGGAAATCGGCGAACGGCTGGCGGCAGAAAAAGGCATCAAACAGGGCGATACCGTTAAAGTCAGTTCTTATCGTGGCTATATCAAAGCCAAAGCGGTCGTGACGAAACGGCTTCGTACCCTGCTTGTTCATGGCCGTGAAGTGGATACCATCGGTATTCCGATTCACTGGGGCTTTGAGGGGGCGGCGAAGAAAGGGTTTCTTGCGAATACGCTGACGCCGTTTGTTGGTGATGCCAATACGCAAACACCGGAATTCAAAGCATTTCTTGTGAATGTGGAAAAGGTGTAGGGGGAGAAAAATCATGTCATTGCAATCTCAGGACATTATTCGGCGTTCTGCCACTCATTCACTGACGCCCGCGCCTCGTGTGCGGGATCACCAGCAAGAAGTGGCAAAATTGATCGACGTGACGACCTGTATTGGTTGTAAAGCGTGTCAGGTGGCTTGTTCAGAATGGAACGACATTCGTGATGAAATTGGGCATAACGTGGGTGTTTATGACAATCCGGCCGATCTGACAGCGAAGTCGTGGACAGTGATGCGATTTTCCGAAGTGGAGGAGAATGGCAGGCTGGAATGGTTGATCCGCAAGGATGGTTGTATGCATTGCGCTGATCCCGGCTGTCTGAAAGCCTGTCCGGCGGAAGGCGCGATTATTCAGTATACCAATGGCATTGTGGATTTTCAGTCGGAGCACTGTATTGGTTGCGGTTATTGCATTGCAGGTTGTCCATTCAATGTGCCGCGCATCAACAAAGACGATAATCGCGCTTACAAATGTACGCTGTGCGTTGACCGTGTCGAGGTAGGGCAGGAACCAGGAACCGGCTTGTGTGAAAACGTGTCCGACAGGGGCGATTCATTTTGGCAGTAAGCAGGATATGCAAGCGCTGGCAGCCGATCGGGTTGAGGAGCTTAAAGGTCGCGGTTATGAAAATGCAGGTTTGTATGATCCTGCGGGCGTAGGGGGCACCCATGTTATGTATGTGCTGCATCATGCCAACAAACCTCAGCTCTATCATGGATTGCCGGATAACCCTGCCATCAGCCCGACGGTGACATTTTGGAAAGGCATCTGGAAGCCCTTGGCTGCCATTGGTTTTGCGGCTACCTTCGCGGTGTCCATTTTTCATTATGTGGGGATTGGTCCGAACCGGGTTTCTAAAGAAGAGGAAGAAAACGCCCTGAAAGAGATGGATTCGGACAAAACCAATAATGAGGCGGTGAAGAAATGAAACAGCGTAACGATATCATTATTCGTCATTCTCCGGTTGAGCGCATCAACCATTGGGCGGTGGTCATTTGTTTCTTGTTGACGGCCATCAGTGGATTGGGATTTTTCTTTCCTTCGCTGAACTGGATGATGAATATCTTTGGGACGCCGCAACTGTCACGGATATTGCACCCGTTTGCAGGTGCGGTGATGTTCTTTCTGTTTATCTTTATGTTTTTCCGGTATTTCAAACATAACCTGATCAATAAGGACGACCTTGAATGGGCGAAGAATATTCATAAGGTGCTGCGTAATGAGGAAGCAGGGGAGATCGGGCAGTATAACCTTGGTCAGAAAGGGATTTACTGGTCAGTGAGTCTCAGCCTACTCTTGTTACTCATTAGTGGCATCATGATCTGGCGTCCCTATTTTGCGGTGTATTTCCCTATCCCATTGATCCGGATTGCGTTACTGGTTCACTCACTGGCAGCGATAGGCTTGATCCTGACGATTATTGTTCACGCTTATGCGGCGTTTTGGGTGAAAGGCTCGGTGCGCGCGATGGTGGAAGGCTGGGTGACGCGCGGTTGGGCGAAAAAACATCATCCACGTTGGTATCGTGAGATTTTGGAACAAGAACGCCAAAAGGAAAAAGAATGAATGTGAGGCAGGGTACGGAAGGTATCCTGCCTTGTGACCGCAAGAATGTAAAAAAACCATATGGGTATCGTTATTAATGGTTGTTGTTTTTATATTAAACCTGATTATGGCTGAAATGCTTTATCCGATTTTTTGATTACGTATTGAATACATGACCCTAAAATAAAGCCAAACACGATATCCTATATTATAAAGAGGCGATTATGATGAAATAAGATATTCGTTAAAATTAAAAAAGAGGAATAAAGTAAATTTAAGGATGGTTTGTTACATATTATTTTTTTATCATATTCATTCCTGGCAGACAATTTTAAGGAATAAGGTGGCATGCCATCTTGTAGAATAAAGGTTGCAGAAAAGTTAATAAATTATCGCATCTCAACACGATTTTATTGACAGATTTCAATATCTGTTATGTGTAATTTCTGTGTAAAATGAATAAACTCGCCGCCTGCAGTAATGTAACTCACTTAAGAGAAATGAGGGCGCTATAGTGAAATAATAATTTTAGATACTTCACTAGAGTCTTTTAACACTTAAACGTTTTACTTGGTGCCGTTGTTGGCAATTCTGGCCGTTATTATCATCTTGGCACGCCAAGTAATTGTGATAGTAACTATTATAAATTAAATTATTTCTGAAAAAAGAAGTTAATCATCATTATGACATACAGTTTATTATCTAACGATATTTGGGCATTGGATTTTATTACATTTGCCCCATGCGGCGGGGTGAGCAATATCATTTCCTCGTCTATGGTTGGACGACAGGCGGCTGAACATGCCTGGTGTACAGCTGCTGTTGCTTTGCTGGGGACATGTGCTAACACGGTATCTCTTCGGGGGTTAGCATGAGTCAACAATGGACGTCTCGTCTGGGGCATGTATTAGCAGCAACCGGATCTGCTGTTGGTATTGGTGCGATCTGGAAATTCTCTTATGTTTCCGCAACAAATGGTGGTGGCGCATTTTTAGTTGTCTTTTTATTGTTTAGCTTTGCAATCGGGTTGGCAATTCTGTTAGCTGAAAACTTACTGGGAAGCAGTACGGGTGAAGTGGCGGTTAATGCGTTTAAAAAATTACTCGGTAAACACTGGGGCTGGGTTGGCTTTATGGGCATATTCAGTTCATGGTGTATCTATAGCTTCTATAGTGTTGTCGGTGGTTGGACCATAGGCTACACGGTGATGGCGGGGACAGGACAACTGAATATTACCGACATCTCTCAATTGACCTCTATTTTCACCAATTTCATCAGCGATCCATTCTGGCCGATAATCGCCCATCTGGCATTTTCAGGGTTAACCTGTTTTGTGGTGTTATCTGGAGTGCAAAAAGGTTTAGAAAAATCAGTTAAGGTAATGATGCCATTGTTATTTTTAATCATGATCATGTTGATTATTGTTGGCATCCGTCTACCGGGTTCATCAGAAGGACTCAAATTATTCTTGTATCCAGATTTCAGTAGCTTGACTGGAAAAGGTGTTTTAGATGCATTAGGATTGGCATTTTTCTCACTGTCTATCGGGTTAGGGATTCACATTACATACAGCTCCTATTTGCCGAATAACCGCGGTGTAGGTAAATCGAGTCTCTGGGTTGTCATTCTCTCCTGTTTGGTGTGTATATTGGCTGGTCTGATGATTTTTCCCGCGTTGGCGGCAGCTGGCTTAAAACCAAATGCAGGCCCTGGATTAACGTTTATGACGATGCCCATTTATTTCGCCAGTCTTCCCGGCGGATCAATATTAGCGGTCACTTTCTTTTTATTGTTACTCATGGCGGCACTGACCTCAGCCATTTCATTGCTTGAGCACATTGTTGCTTATGTTCAGAGTCGTTTTCGCTGGTCACGTCGTAAAGCAGGCTTAATGGTCACTGCATCCATTATGTTAATGGGGATCCCTGTTTCCCTCTCTTTTGGTTCTCTCAGTCACGTCACATTAGGTGGAAAATCCATTTTCGACATGTTGGACTTTATTACGTCCAATGTGCTGATGCCATTATTCGGGATTATTATTTGCCTCGTATTTGGTTGGTCACGTAAAGTTAATGAACTCATACCCGATAATACGTCATCATGGCGTCGTCAATGTTTACGGTTTATATGGCGATATGTCGGGCCTTTATGTATAGGCGTGATTCTGGTACACGGCCTGATTTGATTGTGTTAGGTGGGATAAGTGATTAGCCCGCTGTTTGGTTCTGTCTGAGAAATATTTTCATCGAGTTAATTCTTACCAACTCAGACGTTATATGACATCAGATAAAAAAAGAAACCGGAGATTATTCTTCCCCTCCGGTTTTCTTCGATATTATTGAGCCTTATAGATTGAAACGTGCTGTCAGGCGCTGATTAACCTGTTCTTTATCAAAAGGTTTTAACGTTTCGCTTGGCGACAATCCCAACGATTCCAGTTGTTCCGTTTCATCTTTCGTCAGCACTTTCTTTTTTCTTAATTTGAGCAAATGATTCCAGCGCCAAATGCCACCAATATCTTCAGCCGGACACATGCCATTACCTGCGGTTACCTCAGGCAGAATAAGGTCTTTTTGAAGCACTTTTTCGACGATTATCTGATGTAACCAATCATCGCCAACGTCGTATTGGTAGTAAAGTTCGTCTCCAATGTCATTCAGAAATACGCCGACAGGCGTTTGGTCATAATTTTCTTCCGGGATATCAACCCCGGAAACATTAAACTGGAAGAGATGTGCGTTTTCCCAACCCATAGCATTTTGTATCACATCATGAAATTCGCTGAGTGTTAGCTGATTGCTGACACGAATCCGGCGCCATACGGCCGGGCTGGCATCGAGTAAACTGACTTTGAGCACCAGTCCTTGCGGTAAAATCGCCGCCTCTTGTTCCATGTAGAAATATTCAAAGCTGATCTCAGAAAGAGTATCAAATAACGCAAATTTCTTGCGATTAAGTGCCGGATCGCTGAGGGTATAGGCCAAATCTAAATATTGATCCACCAAATGGGGCATCTGTGGGGGCAGTCTGTATTGTTCAATTGTCGCGGAGTAAGTCAGGCGTTCAACAAATAACTCCCGGTTTGCATAGTAATAGTGCTTGAGTAAATCTTTGGGCTTTTTCGCTTTTAATAAATATTCTTCCGGTGCTAACCAACTCAGGATTAAGGGTGAACCCATGGTCATGCCAAGGCGATTCCGCGCTTGTCGTTGTGGATTGGCTTGATAACCGAGCTTTTGGCTCCAGCACTCAAGTGCAAACTCTTCGGGCTGTGTCCATGCTAAGGGAAGCTGAGACAACCAATAAAGTGAGTGGAGATCGAGTGGTGTGTTTTTGTTTTGCTGAACTGACAATATCCACGGTAGTATTTGTTGCAGCCAGTCAGGCGTGACGGGCGTAAAGTCAATATTATTATTGCCATAAGTGTTCAACTCATCGATCAATTCGGGGATGGTCAGGTCAGGCGAAATATTCAGTAAACTTTCGCGGATGCCAGATTTAAAATCCAGCATCATATTCATTTGGTACTTTTGCCCGCTCAGGGTGATTGTCATTATCATGCTGGCACAATCATGTCCATCGACATGGGTGACATACAATTCATGTATCTCTGCTGGTGGATGAACAGGCGGCATTTTGTTGTGTGCCATCGCCCTTTTTTTCCAGCGCTTAAAACAAGGGTGAATGGAAGGATGGCGATTAAAGCGGGTACACAGATTGATCAGTTGCAGATAGGAGACGTTTTTCCAGGCAGAGGAGGGACAATTGTCCAATACTTGCGCACTGGCAAGGGCTATCGGTTCCTCAAAGTATTGGGTCAGTAGCACTAGGGCATCTATTCCCCATGAATACGACGTGATTTCTGAAAATAGAGGGATTAGCGCATCGGGAGGGATCACGGCCAGGCCGTCTTCAAAAAAATCGATGAAGCTCAGGCTGGACTGAATTTCAAACTGTTCAAACAGTTGTCTTAAATTGGGTGGCGTGGAGGGAAACGTGGCGATATTGGTGTTATCCACATATTGTGGAATATCTAACAGTTGAGTGATATCCGTTGTGATATGAAACTGATATCTTTTCAGGATAGATAGGCATAACAACACACCATTGCTATTGAGTTCGGCATTGCCGGTGGTATGACGCAGCAGTTGTTCAATGCGCTCTTCAAAACGTTGTTTGGCTTCAACAGGCAATTTGTTTGCCGTGAACGAGAGTTCCGCGACGGCAAGGTCAACCCAATTGTGAATGCTGTCTTCTAACTCGTTGGTTAACGTTTCAGGTAGTGTCAGCACCAGGCTGATGAGTGAGAAGACGTTTTCAGGCTCGGAAAACCACTCTGTTTGTTTCTGGGTTAAAACGTGTTGTTTTTTGGGAGAGTGGGCGTATTTTTTTATTGCAGATAGCAATTCTTCGGACGTTATTTTCATTCATTACCTCTTCAACTATCCATTTACCAGTCAAGAAGAGCGTTATTATCATGCTGTCAAATAGACTCTCCCCTATGCTCATTAGCAGTCTAACTTAGATTTTTGACAGGTCAGTAGACTCGTGTTGGAATTTATGGCGAATCGTCTACCCGCTCACACTCTTTTGCCGGTGGCAACTTGAGATTCATTGGGTATAGGGTCATGCCATTCCGCTATCCTAACAGGCAGGTCGGTGGAATCTTGGGGTATCAACATCACAGGAAAGGTTGAGATAATGAGTATTCGCATTGTTCCTAAAGAGCAGCTAGTCCAGGCGCGGATAAATGAAAGATCGGCGAGTTTTATTCCTCCATTGTTATTTGCCAACCTGAAAAATTTGTATCAACAGCGTGCCGAACGCCTGAAAACGTTGGCAACGGAAAGCAATCCCTTGTCAAATTACCTGAATTTTGCGGCAAAAATTGCACAAGCACAGCAAAAAGCGTTATATGACAATCCGTTGAAGATGGTATGGGATGAGCTGTTTTGCCATCATTCGCCACAAGTGGGATCACCCCCTCTGGATTGCAAAACGTTGCGCCGCACTCCGCATTGGCAGAATATCCTGCACACCTTAATAGTGGAATTGCAGTCTACCGTACCTGAACATGTGAAACCTGTCCTCGAAAATCTGGCAAAAAATTCAGCCCAAACATCAGAAGAGATCGCAAGTGCGCTGCTCAATCGTGAGTTCAGTAAGGTAAGTGCTGATCAATCGGTGTTTGTCTGGGCGGCGTTATCGGTGTATTGGGCGCAAATGGCCAGTTTGATCCCGGGTCATGCCCGGGCGGAATATGGTGAACATCGCCAGTTTTGCCCGGTTTGCGGCAGTATGCCTGTGGCCAGTGTGGTGCAAATCGGCACTAGTCAGGGGTTGCGTTACTTACACTGTCATTTGTGTGAAAGTGAATGGCATGTCGTCCGCGTGAAATGCACTAACTGTGAACAGAGCCGCGATCTGAATTATTGGTCATTAGAGAGTGAACAAGCCGCTATTAAGACGGAAAGTTGTGGTGATTGCGGCAGTTATCTCAAAATTTTGTATCAGGAGAAAGATCCGAACATTGATGTTGTGGCCGATGATCTGGCGTCCTTGATTCTGGATGCCAAAATGGAAGAAGAGGGGTTTGCCCGCAGTAGCCTGAACCCGTTTTTGTTTCCTGACGAATAAAGGGAGAGAAAGGACGCGATGACACAAGACATAAACACGTTATTCCGCCAGTTGCCATCGATTGACAGCTTGCTGCGGGAGCCGAAAATTACCTCGCTGATTGCTGCTCATGGGCAGACACAAGTCGTCGATATCTTGCGCGAAATGCAGGAACAGGCTCGGTTTAATATTCGTGAACATCAAGCTTTACCGGATTGGAGTGATGACTGGGGAACATCATTGCACCGACGATTAGACAGGAATCAAACCTCAGCCTTAAAACCGGTATTTAATCTGAGCGGAACGGTGCTCCATACCAATTTGGGGCGGGCATTGTTGGCTGAAACGGCAATTGATGCCGTCACCCAGGCGATGCGTTCGCCGGTGACGCTGGAATATTCCCTTGATGGTGCTCATCGGGGGCATCGTGATCGCGCGCTGGCGGATTTACTCTGTACGCTAACGGGGGCAGAAGATGCCTGCATCGTTAACAATAATGCCGCCGCTGTTTTGTTGGTGTTGGCAACGGTGGCGTCGGGAAAAGAGGTTGTCGTTTCCCGTGGCGAATTGGTGGAGATTGGTGGCGCGTTTCGCATTCCCGATGTGATGGTGCAGGCGGGTTGTCGTCTGGTCGAAGTGGGGACAACAAACCGAACGCATCTGCAAGATTATCGGCAGGCGATCAACGCCAATACGGGCATGTTGATGAAAGTGCATACCAGTAATTACCGCATTGCCGGTTTCACGGCTGAAGTGTCAGGTGAAGCGTTAGCGGAATTAGGCCGGGTATCTCAAATCCCGACGGCCATCGATCTTGGCAGCGGTTCCATCATCGATATGACGCGATATGGTTTACCGGCAGAGCCGATGCCTCAGGATTATCTGAATCATGGCATTGATTTAGTGACATTTTCTGGCGATAAATTATTGGGTGGGCCGCAAGCCGGTATTATTGTGGGTAAAAAACGGTGGATCACGGCGATCCAACATCATCCCCTGAAACGCGCATTGCGGGCAGATAAAATGACGCTGGCTGCGCTGGAAGCAACGTTACGTCTCTATCAACATCCTGAACAGCTTTGCCAGACATTACCTATTTTGCGTCTGCTGACCCGCCCGCAAGGTGAAATCCGTGATATGGCGCAACAGCTACTTCCCCGGGCTCAGGCCTATTATAGTGAAAAATTCATTGTCTGTGATGAGCCTTGCTATTCCCAAATTGGCAGTGGCTCTTTACCGGTGGATCGGTTGCCTAGTTGGGCGTTGACTTTTACTGCGATTGATGGACGTGGCAGCACATTGGAAAAATTAGCTCATCAATGGCGTCATCTGAAAAAACCGGTGATTGGACGTCTGTATGATGGCCGGTTATGGCTGGATTTGCGTTGCCTGGAAGATGGGAATGAATTATGGCGAGCATTGCTGTTATAAACGTTCCAGTGATAAAAAATAGGTTTGATAACGATGATTTTTGCCACCGCAGGACATGTTGATCACGGAAAAACTACCCTGATTCAAGCAATCACGGGCGTTGATACGACACATTTACCGGAGGAGAAAAAACGGGGGATGACGATCGATCTCGGTTATGCTTACTGGCCGCAGCCAGAGGGATCGTCGGTGGGGTTTGTTGATGTACCGGGACATGAAAAATTTCTGTCCAATATGCTGGCGGGGATAGGGGGTATAGCGCATATCCTGTTGGTCGTTGCCTGTGATGACGGAGTGATGGCTCAGACGCGGGAGCATGTGGCCATTTTGCGTTTAATCGGGCGACCTGCCATAACGGTTGTGCTGACTAAAGCAGATCGTGTCGAACAGGCCCGGATTGACGACGTGCGCCAGCAGGTCAGGCAATTACTGGCCTCACAAGGTTGGCAATCGGCACCGTTTTTCGTCACGTCAGCGGTGACTGAGGATGGTATTATCCCGCTGCGGGAGCATCTGTTATCTCTGCATCAAATTCATTCTGCCCGGCAATCGTTCTCCCCTTCTGCCTGGCCAAATCCACCGCATGAAAAATTGGCCCACCGTTTTCGTTTGGCGATCGATCGGGTGTTTACTGTGAAGGGGGTGGGTTTGATTGTGACTGGAACCGCCTTGGCGGGAAGCATCGAGGTGGGAGATACTTTGTGGCTGACCGGCTGTCAGCAAGCGGTGAGAGTGAGGGGGTTACATGCGCAGAATCAACCTGCCCGGAGCGCTAAAGCGGGACAGCGTATTGCCTTGAATATCGTTGGTGATGTCAGTAAAGCGCAGGTGTCCCGTGGCGATTGGGTGTTGTCGCCGCTACCGGTATCACAAAACCCATTGTTTGCGACTGAAAAAGTGTTGGTTGAAATTGAAGCGGATGTACCACTGCAACACGGGCAATCTCTCCATATCCATCATGCTACCCGCCATATTACCGGACGAATTTCTATCCTGAATTCGCTGGCCGATACGCCAGTATTGGCTGAACTGATGCTGGACAGCCCTTTGTGGTTGGTGGAAGATGATCGCTTGATACTGCGTGATATCAGTGCCCGGAGCACTCTGGCCGGGGCGAGAGTTATTAGTTTACATTCCCCACGGCGAGGCAAGCGCCGGCCTGAATTTCTTGCCTGGCTGGCCCAACTGGCTCGCTCATTCAGCCATACGGAAAGTTTCACTTTATACTTAACACAGGGTGCATTGTCACTTAGCCATTTTGCCTGGGCTCGTCAGTTGACAGAAAGTCAGCTCAACAGTTTGCTGGCTGAAACGCAGGTGGTGGTTGCCGGGGATTGGGCAATCTCCCGGCATCATGCGACGTTGGCAGAACAAACACTTTTACAGCGCTTAGGGGCATACCATGAAAAACACCCCGATCAACAGGGATTGGGCAAGGCGCGTTTGAAACGAATAGCGTTGCCGACACTGGATGATCGGTTGGTTTATGCGTTGATCAACCAGCTATTAGCGCAAGGAAAGCTGAAACAAACTCGTGGTTGGTTATATTTGCCTGAACATGGATTGACGTTTACCACAGAACAGGCGTACTTGTGGTTAAAAGTCGAACCGTATTTTAAAGCGGAAGCGTGGTGGGTACGCGATTTGGCAACTAAAATGGGGGAAGAGGAAGAAACGTTGCGTTGTCTTTTGCGAAAAGCCGCCCAATTGGGCCTCATTATCGCGATTGTGCCTGATCGTTATTACCGCTATCAGTGTATTCAGCAGTTTGCTGATTTAATCCGTCGTTATTCTCAGGATAAGGGAGGCATCACCGCAATCGAGTTTCGAGATGAATTAAGCGTTGGGCGGAAGTTAGCGATTCAAATACTGGAATATTTTGATCGTATGGGATTGACCCGCAGGAAAGCGGATTTGCATATTTTGCGGGATGAGGGAATTTTTTAGCCCTTAACGCTAATCATGTTTTTTTCAACGAGTCGTCAAACTGACCTCATGTGTGGAATTCAATAGAGTATGAAGAAAAAGATAATCTCGACAATTTATCTGGGGTTGCTGTTGATTGCTGCCTTGATATTAGTGTTTGAAAAAGGCGGGGATATTTACCCTGCACTGGTGTCTGTTGGCGTATTTGGTGTGATGTTTGGCCTGGCGTTTTTCGTTTCAGCGCGCTGGTTATTTTCGGCCGTGTTAGCCGGAACCTTGTTTATTATCCTCAAATTTCTTAACCAGATAAAAATTCATTACTACAAAGATCAATTACTGTTTTCTGATTTGAATGTCATGTTAGATCCGGCAAATCAGGAAACGCTACGTCATTATTGGTTGGCCGGTATTGCGGTGGCAGGGATGCTGATCTGGTTGATATTCAATATGATATTGGGTTGGAAATCGGCGTCTCCTGCACATGGGATCAAATGGCGTCTCGGCAGTCTCGTTTTGGTGGCTGTCAGCGCCTGGGGCGTTAACCTGACGGTGAATGCTTACCATACCGCATGGCAAAGCGAATTACCGAAGGGGCGGGGAACGATGACCAATATGGTCATGTCTGCCTCAGAATCACGATATCAACCGCCGAAACTGGGTATATCGGCTGATTATTTCTTACAACAGGCGAAAACAGTGACATTGCCTGAACCTCAATCAGCGGTAAAACCGGATGTCGTTGTATTGTTACAAGAATCCACCGTTAATCCCCATATTTACCAATTACCCACCAATGTACACTTGCCAGACCTGTATATGTTTCAGCATGATGCGGGGGTTCGTGCGCAAAGCCCACTCAGGGTACAGACCTTTGGGGGGGGCACCTGGTTATCTGAATTCTCCGTTTTAACCGGATTGAATACAGAGGATTTTGAACCTAATAAAAATTCGGTGTTTTACATTGTCGTTGATCACCTGAAAAACAGTTTGTTCCGTGCCATGAAAGACAATGGCTATTACACCGTCGTTCTGACACCATTTAATAAATCGGCTTATCATGCGGGATATGCTTACAAGACCCTGGGTGTTGATCGCATTATCCAACCGCAGGAACTGGGCTATCCGGCAGATATGGATGAAAATTTATGGAAAATTCCGACAAAAGCGATGTTGTCTTATGTGAAAACGCTCTTGGCTAAGGAAACAGACAAGCCGATTTTTATTTTTTCTCTGACCATGTATGAACATGGCCCTTATGAAGAGAGTCATCAGGATGATTACGGTTTGGCGGGTAAAGTGCAGCCTGCAACGGTGGCCGGCAAGTTTAGCCACTATATGGAAAAAATCATCGCGTCCGATCCGGCTATCAAGGATTTCAGTGAATTCGTGGCTCATCGTGATAAACCGACTATTTTCCTCTATTTTGGTGATCATCAACCGAACATCCATTTTGCTGATTATCACTCCTCACTCCCTGATCCGGCACATGTGACCCAATTTACGTTACGGGATAATCTGGTACAGGGTGCGCCAATCACCACCGGCAAACTGACGGATATCTCTTTCCTCGGCGGCATCATTTTGGAACGTACTCGCTTGGTGGCACCTGAGTTTTATCAAGCCAATATGATCATGCGCCATTTGTGTGATGGTGCTTTGAATGATTGTCAGGATAATGCGCTGGTAGCGAGTTATAAGCATTATATTTACCAGCAATTACAGGTGGCGGGTGAGTAACGTTCTTCCGGCAAAAAATCGTTCAGTCGACAGTGTTATTTTGTCCCAATAAATTTGAACGATCACATGGCTCCACTGGCGTGATGCGATAGGCGCAGCGTCGGTGGCCCTGAAGAATATATTCACTCCTTTCTACGTTGGCTTGCAGAATATCACGAAACAGTTTTAATTCTGCCCGACAAAATCCCTGACATATTTTTGCGGCAGCACAAATCGGGCAGTGGTTCTCAAAAAATAAAATAGTACCGTTTTCCTCAACAGAATAATGCGCCATGTAACCTTCCCGACAACGAATGGCGACTAACCGCTCAATTTTTTCCTGTAACTTTTCCGCCCCTTCCATCGCCTTTTTATAGCTGGAAAAAGCCTCTTTTTCGCGCTCATTGATAATTAAATCCATCGCTGTCTCACCCAATTGACTGCGAATAATCGTAATCATTTGCGTGGTGAGTTCAGCATGTGTATCAGGAAATCGGGCATGACCGTTGTCTGTGAGATGCCAACGTTGTATTGGCCGACCAACGCCCCGTGTTTCTGATTTTGCTTCCACCAAACCCTCTTTAGCCAGTTTCACAAATTGCTGACGGGCTGCTTCCCCGGTTGTTCCCAATAGCTTGCCGGCATCAGAGGCTTGTAATGAACCTTGGGTTTTCAGCAGCATTAATAACTTATCACTCACTGTTTGTCCCATGATTGTTTTATTTTCCAAGTCAAAACTTGACATATTATTTATCTCGATATTAATTTATTCCAAGTTTTATCTTGTTTAATTTAACGTAGGACTTTTCATAACTCAACCTGAATTCAGGACAACCATCATGATAATGACTGAGGAGAGCCGCTGGAGGGATCTGTTTTCCAGCAAAAATGCACCAAGTGCGATAGTTCTGTCACTGGGCATAGTATTGATGGCAGCGAACACCTTAATTGCGATTACTATTCTGCCTTCTGTTGTTAAAGATATTGGGGGACTGAATCTCTATGCCTGGAATACGACGTTATTTATTATGGCATCGATCATTGGTTCTGTGCTTTCGGCAAGATTGTTAAGTGCATCGGGAGCCAGGAATGCTTATCTGGTTGCGGCACTGGTCTTTTTCATCGGTAGTTTAATTTGTACCCTTGCACCGACGATGGTGGTGATGTTGATTGGCAGAACGATTCAAGGACTCGGTGGTGGATTTCTGTTTGCACTTTCCTATTCGATGATTAATCACGTCTTTGCCCAATCACTTTGGTCCAGGGCTATGGCGCTGATTTCGGGCATGTGGGGGGTAGCAACCTTAATTGGGCCAGCTATTGGTGGTGTTTTTGCTGAAATGAATGCATGGCGTTACTCTTTTGGCATTATGCTCCCCATTACTTTGGGTTATGCCGTATTTACCTACCGGGTCTTACCGAAAACGCCAGTGCAGAATAAAACCAAAACCGCATTACCTATTATGCAATTGATTCTACTATCAACCGCCGTGCTGGCCGTTTCCTCTGGTAGTGTGTCACAGGATATTCGATTTAACATGATTGGCATTATTGCGGCTGTACTACTGATCGCTTTATTGGTCATTTATGAACGTCGGGCTTCCGTGAGATTATTGCCTGAAAATGCCTTGAGTTGGCGTTCCCCACATCTGATTTTATTCACCACTATTGCGCTATTAGTGATTGGATTGGCGGGGGATGTTTTTATTCCCTACTTTTTGCAAGTGTTGCATGGTCAATCGCCGTTGGTTTCTGGCTATATGGTTGCTTCCGCCGCCGTGGGGTGGACGATAGGAGAAATGCTCAGTGCCAGTTGGCAGGGCGCGAAGATGCGGTTTTCGATGATAAGCGGCCCGATTTTTATGTTAAGCGGCATGTTGCTATTACTTGTCTTTCTACCCTCCTCATCATCAGGTGAGTGGCAGATAATGCTATTGCTCATTTTGGGATTGGGGTTATTTGGCTTTGGCGTGGGATTTGGTTGGCCTCATCTTTTAACCCGCATTTTGCAAGTTTCCAATGAGGTGGATAAAAACATCGCTGGATCATCGATTACTACCGTGCAGTTATTTTCTTCTGCATTCGGTTCTGCCTTAGGGGGGATGATCGTGAATTTCTTTGGATTTTATCAACCGGGTGGAATAGAGGGAGCGGCTTCTTCTTCCTATTGGTTATTTTTACTTTTCGCCATTGCGCCAATATTGGCATTATTTACAGCATTTAAATCAGCCAAAATTGCAGTGGATAAATAACCAATTACTGCACATTGATCGGTTGTGAGGGATGAGTGTGCAGATAACGCTGCTTTTGATATGTTCTCCAATTGAAAATGACATATTGTTAATTTCATCAGCAGTTTTTCTGCGGTGATCTGCGCTAACGTTTGTTATTTTGCTTTTTTCGATAATGTGTTTTTTGATTACGCAGAATGGGATATATCCATATAATAGCGATGATTGATCTGCTAAATAAGAACTAAGGATATTTGATGTTAGTAGTTTCCCATAGGCCAAAAAGTGGTTGTTGTGACGGAATGACACAATCGAGAATAACCCCTGCCTTTATAATAAGATTTTTTTTGGTGCTGTTTTTATTGCTTAGCGGCATAGGTAATGTATCGGCTGGAGAGAAGATAAAACAAGAAACCACGGTTATTGATGTCCCGGCATTAAGCAAACGTGTCACCGATCTCGCTACGATTCTGACAAAACAAGAGAAGCAGGGACTGACTCGTCAATTGAAAAAGCTGCAAGCCGAAAAAAAGGTACAGATGGCCGTTTTGATTCTCCCGACGACGGGGAGTGATACGGTTGAAGAGTTTGCTTCCCGGGTATTTGATAAATGGAAATTGGGGAGCAAAGAAAAAGATCGCCATGATGGAATTTTGTTTTTGATCGCTGTTGATGACCATAAAATGCGTATTGCAGTCGGTTCCGGTTTGGAAGGTCAACTAACAGATGGCAAGGTTTCCGGTATCTTACGTAAGGAGGTGAAACCTGCTTTCAAAGAGATGGCTTACTATGAAGGGATTAGTAACGCCATTGATGCTGTTGGCACCTTGCTTGGACAAGCGGAAACACAGACGGAATTGTCGAGGGTTGCGAAGGCTGTTGAAGAAAATAGCGCATTTGACAACATATCCGATAAGGTATCAGAGGAAAGCCTCGTTGCGCCCTTCGGATTTTGCCTGGTGAGCATGTTATGCCTGCCATGGTTAGTTTTCCGCACCGGGCACTGGTTTAAACGTTACCTTAAATGTGTCCTTACCACCTCGGTAGCCACCTACGTACTGAGCCTTGTTGGCATATTCCCGCCCATTCCATTAGCGTTTTATCTGCTAATCTTCCTGCTGCCCGTCATTCTGATATGTTTGGTTCTCTTCTCAGTACTGTCATTGTTGAAAAGCCTATTCAGCAATCTGTTCGGCGGTTTGTTTGGTGGCTCTGGCTCTGGTGCTGACAGCCCCAAAAGTGATGACAATGATGACGATGATGGTAACTTTTTAGGGGGTGGTGGCAGAAGTAACGGTGGTGGTGCATCAAGCGACTGGTAATTTGTTTTTAGGCTATAGGTGGATATTTTCTTCTCCACCTATCTATAGCGTGCGTATTTTTCTTTGCTACTCCCTGAGTTTTTCTTTGCTATCGTTTCTCGCTTCTCTATGATCGCCTGCCTGACAAACTCTGCACGGTTGCCCATTATTACACTGCGACCTTTGATATGTTTGTCTACCGCTTCGGCTTCTGAGTTGGCGGTATTTTTTATTTAGAATGGTTATTAATCTGCTCTGTGATGAACATAAATAATTGTTGGAATTCTGCTTCTGACGCCAGCGATCTGGCAGGAAAAACAATATATTCATTGTTATTTGTTTGTATGAACATAAATTGTTTCTTGATGTAAGCCCTTTTGATGAATGACCAAGAAGCTTTCGTGCTAACGAATCCCTGAATATTCTCAATGTAATATCGGTTTATTTTTAAATGTCGAACGTATTCCTGATTCTCCTGCTCTTTTTTTTCATTCTTTTTCATAACAAACTGTTCTAATGCTTGCGTCAAAACAAACCCAGCGAAAGATGCAGCAAGCAAGATAAATGCACAGAGGTTCATATTCTTGATTCGAATAATGACATCACTGACGTTATCAACTTGTAAATTAAGAATAATGGCAGTTAAAAAGAGTAGAAAAACAGCAATGCCTGCACTGATAAAACAAATAGTTAAAGGTAAAATTTAACCATTATCTAGGACAGCCCCCAACTTAATTCTCAAACTGAAATGGTGTGAAATTGATTTTCACTGTTCACATTCTGCCCCTGGTAATTCTAGCCAGAAAATGGTTGATGCTCTTTCTCAGATTGTTGCCTGTCCGCCACACCCGGAGTAATAAATTTTTAATCCTCGTATTATCGACAGGGCGCGAGCATACTTTTTTAACATCTCTTGTATGAAGGCAAACGACATGATCTAATGAGACTTATTTTCCTTCTTACTTGCTTACCTATGACTCTGATTGAACATTTATCCGTTGTGAAAGAAACCCGCTCTGACATTAATCGTCAATACGATCTGGTTGATATTATTTTCCTCGTTGTCAGTGCCATTATGGCGGGAGCCGAAGGTTGGCAAGACATTGAAACTTACGGGCAAGCCAAAATTAAGTGGTTACAGGAATACCGGGCTTTTTCCCATGGAATACCCCGTCGACATACCATTGCGAGAATACTGCGGGCTATCGAGCTGGATTCTTTACTGGAAGCTTTACTGAACTGGGTTAATGAACAGCGTGAGTTAGGTGATAAACCCGTCATCGCCTTTGATGGAAAAGTCCTGAGACGGGCTTACCGGAATGAAAAGAAAAATGCTGTCCAATTGGTCACAGCGTATGACACCGAACGGGGATTAGTGTTGAGCCAGAAAGCCACAACCACGAAAAACGGTGAAATTCGAGTTGTTCGCCAAATGTTGGATATCCTTAATCTAAAAGGCCGTATTGTGACGCTTGATGCCCTGCATTGTCAGCGTGAAACAGGGGAAAAAATCCGTGAAAAGAAAGCGCATGTGGTTGTTCAGGTAAAGAAAAATCAGCCTAAGTTATGGGCTGCTGTCCAATTACAATTTCAGGCGGTGTTTGATGCAGGTAAAGAACAAATTGTCACTGAAGTTAAGCAAGAAGCGCATGGACGTCGGGAAGAGCGCTATGTTTTCCAGCTCAAACCTCAATTTTCCCCTGAAATGGCAGAAAAATGGCCAACAATTCGCAGTATCATCGCGGTCGAACGACATCGGTCAGAAAATGGCAAAGGCACGGTAGATACGTCTTACTATATCAGCTCACTTTCTCCCCGGCACAAATCCTTAGGGCACTACATCCGACAGCATTGGCGGATTGAAAATAGTCAACATTATATCCTTGATGTGGTTTTTAAAGAGGATGATTCACGTATTGTTCTGGACGGAGCCATTGAAAATCTGGCGTTATTCCGGTGTATCGTATTGAATATGGTAAAACAATGTAACTGTGGTGCTCCCAGCCAAAGAAATAAACTTAAAAAAGCAGGCTGGAGTGATGATTACCGTGCACAAGTGTTCTTTGGATAGATATCAATCAAAGTATGCTCGCGCCCTGGTATTATCGATAACCCTCATATCAATATAATCATGCTTGTTATAGATACCTTCAACACCTCAAGCAGCTAGTTGTGTGTGTCGTGCGTCTACAGCCATCTGGAGAAAGTGGCTTATGCCCGCCTCAAAGTCGGTATGTTTATTCTGGCGACGAATGAAATGGACGATAAAGTGCTGAATATGGAAACTCTGCTGGCTAATTACAAAGCGCAACAAAAAAGTCGAGCGGGGTTTCCGTTTTCTGAAAAGTCCGGAGTTTCTGACCTCAGCGATTTATTTGAAAAAGCCAGAACGTATCGAAGCGTTATTAATGATAATGACATGCAGTTTAATGGTTTATGCCGCACTGGAGCATAAGATCCGCACCGGACTGAAGCAAAATCCCCCGTTCTATCCCGATATGAAAGGTAAACCCACCCAATCTCCCACGGCGCGTTGGGTGTTTTTGACCTTCGAAGGGATTAGTACTTTTGAGTTTCAGGAACACCGTATGGTGATGGGAATACAGGGGTATCAAAATGAACTGTTGAAAATATTGGGGCAACCCTATGAATCATTTTATTCCTGAAAGTGATGCGGAATGTCGGTTCAAGTGTCTGTGTTGCAGTGATTAGTGAATTAAACGATGGTTCCGTTAATGTAATGACCTGCAGTTGTGAAAACTATTGTGGTGTTTCTGCTGTTGGTTCAATGGATGGGGAATACGTTCGAAAATAGTTGAGCAGGTAAGAGTTACAAATTGTAGTGGCTCTTACCTTAAGTGTCTTTGCTAAAAGAGTTTATAAATCGTCAACAAGTTAAATTTTATTAAGGTTAAAAATTACTAGCTCACCGGGTAAAGATATTCGGTGTGATTGTGATAGGGTACATTGATGCCTTATACAAGAAATGGTAATATAGATTCAAAAAACTTAGTTGTACAATAATATTTATTTTGCCCTAGCGTATGCTCTGTCGGTCGTTCAATGCAAGTAAAAATCACATCTTTAATCAAAAAATAGTAAGAGAGAAAGAATGGAACAGGATATTGAAGAAGTACCTTTTAGTTGGGGGAGGCTGGTTTTAGCTTCCATCATTTTTATTTATCTAATGGCATACTCTTTTCTTTCGATAAAATATTTGTTTTTATTGTTGTCCGGTGATTTTTCTTTTTTAGGAAGTATGTTGCATTTTAATAAAACTTTCATTATAAACGAAGAAATTAAACTTGCAATATTCACTATATTTGGTGCAATTTTAGGTGGTGCAACCTTAGGTATTACTTCATTACACAAGTATGCCGCTGTAAATAAGAGGTTAGATATTGATCATTTATGGGGTTATTTCATGGCTCCAATTCTTTCTATTATTATAGGGATATTAATCTTTTGCCTCATTTATAGTGGGTTGATAATTCTCACTGGTGGTTCTAACCTTGATGAAGAAAAAAATAGTGTAAAGATTGGTTATTTATGTATGGGTGCAATTTGCTCTTATAACTGGGATGTATTTATTAAAAAGCTCCAGCAGTTATCTAAAAATGTATCAGAAGGATAATGTTTGAGATAAATAGAATAAAGAGAGGTAATCCTCTCTTTATCTATGCTTTAATCAGACTTCGTTTTTTGGATGTCTTTCATCATTAAAAGATTTGGCATCTAAATAATGTGGCTTGAGCTGTTTCCACCACGATGATAGAGTATTTGCTCTACGGGTAATTGTTTTGCCAGATAAGGTTGGGCAGCGTTCAGTCAGGAAATCCTTAGCAGTATTGGGGTCAATCTCAGCAATATTAATTAAATCAAAGTGATTTATCCATGCCCATGCACATTCACTGGCTTCAAAGGCATTAGCGGTAATCCTATATTTTGTGTTGCTATCTGACAGAGCAATTCTTTGCCCCTGAGGTGTTAACTCACCATTATACTCAACAAATCCAAGTATATGAGCAGATTGTCTATAATAAGCAACTAGTCTTGGTTTAACACTTAATGATATAGCATTTACTGGTTCATTATTCCATTTTAAGTCAATAAGTTTGAACACTTTTTCAATATCATTTCCTTGAGGAACTTTGATTGATGAAATATATGTAAGAGCTCTTTTCTTTAGGCGCGATAAATATATCTCTGCATCAATCTTGTATATTTTTATGATTTTATCTGGTTCTGCCGAAGAGCGCAGTTCAAAATCAATGCTTGAGTGTTCTATTGCTTTTAATAAATTTAGGAAAACTTTAATATCTATATCCCATTCTTCTAAGAAGGAAATGATATCTTTTTTATGGATCATTAACTCTGATGCTTTCGCCAAAAATTCTTCGAATTTCGTCAAGTTTTCTGCATGAAGAGAAATTGCAAAAGAACCATACCTTGCATTTAAGGGTTGTAAGCTACTAATAATATCATGTGATTTGTTAAAGCCAAATACTAGTTCACTAAACCTATCACAAACAAGGCTCATATGTTCTAATAAAACATTTTTCTTAGATTTCTTATTTGTTTTAGATACAATTAACTCATGTGTTGGGATGAGATCATTTTCAAGAATGCTAGGAGAATAAATTTTTATACTTTTTACAAAAACATTTTCCTTAGGAAGTTTTATCTCTGATATTTCATTTTTGTGTTTAAAATTAACAATCAGCTCTTTGCTGGAAGAGAATGGCAATTTAACGTCGTAAAAATAGTCTTGTTCCTGTTGTTCAAGTATTGTTTTTAGATTTAATTGTTTTTTTTCAAAAGCTATTATTTTAGCTTTTGAACACGGAATTACATACCAATTTTCGGAAGTTGCTTCATCGCCAACCCAATATACAAAGAAGGTTGAGCCGCTTTCATTTTCAGCATAGAAAATTTTTGGACCATCAAACTCGAGGTAAACATTTATTATTCTTAGTTTACCAAATGTTGGATAACTAGCGAATAATTCCATTTATTTAACCTCGCTAAAATTTATATGGATTTGGCTATTTTTTTTTAGCCACAATGTAATGTGACCCTCTTCAAGGGTTTTACGCATTTTCCCCATACTAGCGTTGACTACGCCGCTGGCTAACTTGCGTTGTTTCAAGGCTTCAGGTAGCGATTCCATCGCTTCAAGTAAGAGTTCTTTACTAGACCACACACTTGTCCCATAAACAGCCTGTTTTTTTTCTAAGGTATTACATTTTTGATGCCTGTTAGGCTGTTCTTGATGGGTTGACCAAAAACACTCTTCTGTCGGCGGTAATGATCTAACTAGCCTGTATAAAGTTCCAGCTGCATCAACAGAATCCTTCGGTGGTAGCTCAAGATCAGATGGGAAAAAGTCGGGCCAACCATCTTTTTTTACGTTCTTAGAATCTTGTTTTTTTAACATATTGGTAACGGTCGGTAGATTTTACAGATTGCTATATTTACCCTCAAACTGGTCGTTAAATCAAGAATACTTCTCACAAGTATTGATCACTCAAGGGAATATGGCGCAAAAAGATGGTTGAAACCCAACTGCTGACATGTAACCAATCTGATTATCGGTTACATGTCAGTACATTTCATGCGATACCCTTTCTCAATGGCATCACGTTATAGCCCTTGCCCCTTTCTAAGGACGTAAGCAAATTAGCCCATAGCTCCAATGCTTCTTTCCTCTCATCAAAATACTGATAGCGGTTGTAAATCCCCTCAACGTCTTTGATTCTGTGGTTCAGGCATCGTTCTGCAACTACTGGGTCAACACCCAATGCCGCCAGATGTGAACGTGCGGTGCGTCGAAAATCATGAATAGTAAAATTAGGCACATTAGGTAGATTGCTCTTTACCTTGCTCAAAGCAACAGGCAGTGTGCTTTCCTGAATGTGGGGAATCATGCGGTACTACATCTTTCTAGCTGGAAGCACCCACTGGCTATTGCAGGATATCTGATGCAGTTCTTTCAGCCATTCAAGTGCTGGTACAGGGATAGGGATATCGATCGCATCACCATTCTTAACTCGTTCAGCGGGTAAACGCCAGATAGCTTCGTCAAGATCGAACTCTTCCCAACGTGCACCACAGAGTTCCATCTTACGGCAGCAGAACACCAGCAGAAGCTTCATTGTCAGCTCGTTCTGGCGTGAGAACCCTTTTGTCATCGGCATTGCCTGCAAGAATTTCACAAGCTCTTCACGGCTTAATCAGCGTTCTCTGCTTTTTTCCTGCCCACCCGCATCATCAATTTCAAAAGCGCCAGTGGGGTTCGTTTCCAGCATATGGCGTCTTATCCCGTAATCGAAAATACGGCGAGTCCATAGGATCTATTCATTGAGTATGCGATATGAAGCCTGCCCTTACTGGGTTCATGCTATTCAATATTTTCTATGGGTAAACCCTTGGGTACACGCTAAATCGAGGTATACCACTAGCTGATTGTAATATGTACAATCGAAAATCACATATTAGCGATGTGATTACTTTTTGAGTTTTTTCTTTGCTGTCGTTTCTAATTGCTTGATGCTTTTCTCTGGCGATGGTAAATCCTCTGGCATTGTTCCGCCCAACTCTTGGATTGTATCCCTTACTTTTCTTACAACGTCAAAATGGGTCTGGTTTGCTTGTGTTTTGCCTTTTACGTTATCTCGCCTCAGCTTTTCCTCGGCTTGGGTTGCTCTAAACAAGTTAGCAGCAAGCTCCGTTGACCCCATGTGATCTAATATCCGTTGTGTTTTTTTTAAGCCTTTTCTCTGGTGAATTGCTTTTTGGTCTAGTCCACCATATAAGCCTTGGTAGCCGTGATTTTGGAAAATGGCAAAATCAATACTTGTTTCTACGCCTGCTCGCTGGGCTGTTTCAACTAACTGCTTGTTATGCTCTTTTAGCTCATTGCGTAGCAAGAGCCGCTTTTTATCTTCTTGCAGTTCTCTAAATGTTGCATCATCTGCTAGCTCTTGTCGCCTGGTTTGAATTGCAAAATATGTCTGCCCTGTCGCTATCACTGGTTTGCTCGGATCGCCATTTTGTACAACGAGATAGCAGGCATAACGAGACAGTATTACATCCTTTAATTTTCTTTGTGCACCTGAGCCAATATTGGGTCGTGTATTCAAGGCGTTGTTCCTTAGTTATAATCACCATTTTTATGGGGAGAACTTGAGTGGCAACAGTGGAAGTAAAATGCCGATTTTGCAACCAAATAAAAGCGGTGAAAAAGCATGGTAAAGGGAAAGGGGGTCACCCGCGTTATCGTTGTTTCTCCTGTCATCGCACTTTCCAACTGGATTATTCTTATCGCGCCTGTCATGCCGGGATAAAAGAACAAATCGTTGATCTTGCCATGAATAATTCAGGTATTCGTGATACCGCACGGGCATTACACATCAGTATTAATGCTGTTGTTCGCACCCTAAAAAACTCCGCCCAAGATGGGTAACAGCACTGCCACTGGATAATTTGGAAATTCAGTTGGTCTGTGAAGTTGACGAGATGTGGTCTTTTGTCGGCAATAAAAAACAACAACGTTGGTTATGGTATGCTTGGGAGCCCCGTCTGAAACGTATCATTGCTCATACCTTTGGAAGGCGGAATAAGAAAACGCTGAAGAAGCTATTGAAAAAACTCGCTCGATTCAACGTAGCTTTCTGGTGTACAGATAATTTAAATGCTTACAATATGTTACAAACGAATAAACACCTCATCGGGAAAAGTTTCACGCAACGGATCGAGCGTGAAAATCTCACTCTTCGTAATCGAATTAAGCGATTAAACCGCAAAACATTGGGTTATTCAAAATCGCCGGAAATGCATGATAAAGTCATCGGGACTTTTATCGAAAGAGAATATTATATTTAGAGTCAATCAACGCATTGAATACACAACCCAATATTGACCATATCGAGGACATCCTCGAAATGGTTTTCAATATTGTGTCCGCTATGGGAGCAAGCTTCTTTAGCTCGTTCTAAAACAGGTGTAAAGTGACGATACTCCGAATATTCAAGCAGCTTAGAAAGCTCTCTGGCCGACCAAAATTCGTTACCTGATTCATCAATTCTTTTTATTTCTTCAAATGGCTGGTGTTGCTCCATGGTATCGCCCCTCTCAGGTTGGTAGTATAGATTGATGCTGTGGGTAGCTTACCTTTAATGTAATCATTAGCCCACCAAATTGTAAGCATGGCGTTGCTTGCATTTATCACAAATCTAAAACCATTCACAAAGTAAAATAATCACCCACCAAGAGACAGCGTTAACTGTGGCCTTTTTACATGCTCATACAACGCAACCAGTTGCACGCTAAGCTACGCAGATAAAATTTGGTGGTCTAGATAGATTTATTTGGTTCACGTCACTACATCACACCTACGCCACGTAATCCCCACGAAATAAACGTAAACCCGACGTAAAACGCACTACTCCGCACCCGCCTGCACGTTTTGGATCAAAAAGTTTTTTCAGTTTGAAGATCCTACAAACCAAATCACCAGATCGCGCCAGTGCTGGCTGTGTGAGAAAAATCACAAACTGAAATGAGTGAAAAGAATTTCAGTAAATTACAGTTTCCTATTCCGTCGTATTCTGATGATGTGATTGTATGATGTTGAAATAAAATAATTTTTCTATTTTACGTGAGATTTTTACTTGGGCGGAAACCCAACATAAAAACTAGAAAGCCAGTCTTTATGCGGGGTAAGAGGAAATGTAAACTGAAATGGTGTGAAACATTTATTTTCACTGTTCACGTTCTGCGCCTGACAATTCTGGCCAGAAAAGGTTGATGCTGATTCTTAGTACTACAGCCGTAATTGTTCTGTAAGCCGATGATTTCCCCGGCGACGATAATGACATTGTTGTGCCCGGTATTGATGCCGTCGTCGCCAGTCTGACCAATGTAAAACCTGTTCGATTGTCTCTCCCGCTTTTTCCATCAGTTTTGACAGCAGCTTACGGAGTTCCGCTACACTGAGCGGAACCCGACCTACCGGTGTTTTTTTTTCTCCTGTACCCGCAGAACCGCGAGGACTGCATGGGCCAGTAACGACAAGGTAATATGCCGGTGCCAACTCTGCCATCGCCGCACTTCGTAGTGATCCAGTCCACATTTCCCTTTGATTTCCTTAAAGCCACTTTCAATTTCCCAGCGACAACCCGCCACCTGAACCAGCGTATTAAGATCCGCCTGTTCTCGCAAGGCATACACCACATAGTAAGCCCGTTCCTGTCTACTATCCCGGCTGCGGCGAACCAACAGATAATGACCATAACGCCGCTCCTCTTCACTGAGCTGTAAACGCCATAATGGCACAACAGCCCAGTCATACTCACGCTCACCTTTTGTTCCCGTTCCCGCTGACCGTGTTTTCCAGTCAGCGGCAGTCAACGTATCGGCAATCCGGTCAGCACGCATATACTCTGGCCCTCGCCACCATAAGGGGGTATTGCAGGGAATGGCTAACACAAAGGGTTGGTATCGGGATTCCAGCCAGACCCTCAGACGACGGTCACGGCCATACACTTCATCCGCGGTCACCCAGCGACAGGGCACGCCGGCATCCCATGTCCGTTCCAGCATCTGCCGGGCTAACTGGGGTTTCGTTGCAAACGTGACACTGGCCGGGATACCCGCGGCTTCACAGCGGGCACGGTCATCGGTCCATTGGCGGGGCAGGTATAAGGCCCGGTCAATAAAAGCATGCCCGCCGTGGCCGGCGTAACATAGAAAGACGCCTATCTGGCTGTTTTCTACCCGTCCAGCGGTCCCACTATACTGACGCTGTACCCCGGCAGAATGGGTCCCTTTTTTGATAAAACCGGTTTCATCAAGGATAAGAACTCCCTGTTCATCGCCCAAATGTTCGGTGACATAATCCCGCAGGATATCGCGGGCCATCTCGACATCCCAGTCAGCGCGTTCCAGCAAATATTGAATGCCATCGGGGGAACTTTCCCCCATCCATTCAGCCAGTTGCCAGCTATTCTTACGTTCAACATCACTGAGCAATCCCCGAAGATAGGCGAGGCTGCGTTGTCGCGGGCCGGTAGAGTGAAATAAGGGAGCCAGACGGGCATGTAATGCCTGTAGCGCCTGTTCCCAGATTTTGGCAGGGGATGGCATGTGACACCACCTTTGATTCAAGGAAGAAGAACCCCATCATGGCACAATATGGATTACGGCTGTAGTACTAATCCACATAATAATAAGGCTAATTGCCTTGTATTTAATGCTGGAGTTTTTGCCTCTCGTTCAAATATTCCTAATTTAATAAAGCTAACCACGTTATTTCCTCGTCACATTTTTATTTATTGGAGTCACGTTGTAATTTTCACCTTTCTCCAGTGCCACCAGAAAATCACACCATCTGGCTAATGCTGCTTTCCGTTCATCAAAATAATCATGCCTGTTATAAATACCTTCAACACCTTTTATACGATGATTTAAGCAACGTTCGGCAACAAATGGATCGACACCTAAAGCGGCTAAGTGGGTTCTGGCGGTTCGTCTAAAGTCGTGAATGGTGAAATTAGGTATGCTAGGCGGTAGTTCTCGTCTTACTTTGGCAAGTGCAACGGGTAGGGTGGTTTCTTGGATATGTGGAATCATGCGGTGTTGCATTTTTCTTGCTGGTAGAACGTATTGGCTACTACAGGCCATTGGTTTTAATTCCATAAACCAATCGATAACTTGTGGGCATAGAGGAATATCTACTGCATCACCGTTCTTGCTTCGTTCTGCCGGGAAATGCCAAACTCCATTAGCAAAATCGAACTCCTCCCAACGAGCAGCGCATAGCTCCATTTTGCGCAAGCATAGAGCTAGCAATATCTTAAAGCTGATTTCATTCTGACGGCTGATTGTGGACGCTCTGAACGCCCTCAGCACAATGATTAATTCTTCTCTGGTTAGCCATCTATCGCGTGATACTTCTTTCCCACCAGCATCAGCAACCTCGAATGCTGAACAGGGATTTACATCAATGAGTTGACGTCTGATACCATAATCAAATATACGTCTGACCCATCGTAGAACATCTGTAGCTATAGTTGGTGCACCCCTGTCGACGATGCTCTTTAGCATTTCATCAATATGACGGGGTTTAACATCCTCGATATTCATATCACCGATGCGTGGATTAATATCCTTATCGATACGCCTACGCAATATGTCGGGATGTTTCCAACGAGGAAGTATCTGGCGTTTGAAGTATTCGGCTGCTAGATCTGAAACTTTGATAGCATTTTTTTCAGCCTCAATTTTTGCCAGTGCTTCAGCTTTGCGTTCTTGTTTCTCCATAGCAACGTCATAGCCCAGAGATACGCGGGCTGATAATTCTTTTGTTATCTCTCTGGCCTTAGCAAGAGATATATCAATATACGAACCAAGCAATACAGATCTGCGTTTACCTGCAAACTTATATCTGAAACGCCAAACTGGGTGTTTATAGTTTTCTCTGTAGCTCAGATATAAGCCGTTACCGTCCGTTTTACCTTCGAACCTTTCCCCTGACTTTATCCATGCCCTAATCTGTTTGTCTGTAAGTTTTGGCATTGGGTTACCTCCTACGGCTAGCGTGGGTACACCTAAAATTATTTTTACTAGCTAAGGTGTACACCTAGGTGTACCCAATAATCATGCGCTATTGTGAGTTTTAGTGCAATCTCATGATAGAATAAAAGCCAGCAATACATTGTATAAACTGGCTTTTTGATATTTTAAGAGTCTCTATGAAACACTATTCAATATTTTGAATTTGTTCGCGCATCTGTTCAATTAGTACCTTCAATTCAATGGCCGTGTTGGTCACATCTGCATTAATTGATTTTGAGGCTAATGTGTTTGATTCGCGGTTAAATTCTTGCATCATAAAATCTAATCGGCGGCCAACAGCCTCTTTTTTCTTCAGAATATTACGTGTCTCTTTAACGTGAGCGTCCAGACGATCTAATTCTTCTGCTACATCAATCCGTTGCGCTAATAAAATCAGCTCCTGCTCCAGACGGTTATTATCCAACTGAATTTGTGCATCGTCCAATTTGGTTTGTAAACGTTCACGTTGCCATTGCAGGATGGCTGGCATTTGTTCACGGACTTTAGCCACACCGACAGTCACAGCATCCAAACGCTGTTCAATCAGTGCTTTAAGTGCTTGCCCTTCCGTCTCGCGACTCTGAATAAAGGTATCGAGTGCCAGCTCCAATTCCGCCAGCAACTGTGTGCTGATGGCATCCAAATTCTGCTCTTCAGCAGACATTACTCCCGGCCAGCGGAGAATATCCACCGGATTGATTTCGCCTTCACCGCTTTGCAACTTAACCCAGTTGGCTGCTTCAACCAGTTGTTTTGCCAGTTTTTCATTCAGAAGTAAGGAACTTTGAGACTGGATATCCAGCTCAAAACGCAGGTTACATTCCACTTTACCGCGCGTCAGTCGGGAACGAATGCGCTCGCGGATAACGGGTTCAAGGCTTCTGAGTTGTTCTGGCAGGCGAATATAGGTTTCCAGGTAACGTTGATTGACAGAACGCAGTTCCCATGCCGCATTTCCCCAATCTCCTTTGATATCTCGCCGTGCAAAAGCAGTCATACTACGGATCATAAGTCGTTCCCAATTATAAAATGATGGATGGATTATAACGCCCCATGTAGATGCAAGATAGGCATTCACCACTTTAGGCCGTATAATGTGCCTCCAATCATGTATTAACAACGGAGATCACACGATGAGCTTAGTAGGAAAGCGTCCAGCGGGAAGAGCGGCAGGGCAGGTGCGTCCTATTAAAATGACCCGTCATTACACCAAACATGCGGAAGGCTCTGTGTTGGTGGAATTTGGGGATACTAAAGTGTTGTGTAATGCCTCCGTTGAAGAAGGAATTCCACGTTTTCTTAAAGGTCAGGGGCAGGGCTGGATCACGGCTGAATACGGTATGTTGCCACGGGCAACCAACAGCCGTAACGCCCGAGAAGCTGCCAGAGGTAAGCAAACCGGGCGCACGATGGAAATCCAGCGTTTGATTGCCCGCTCATTGCGTGCTGCGGTCGATTTGAAAAAGTTAGGTGAGTTTACCATTACGTTGGATTGTGATGTGATTCAAGCGGATGGTGGAACCCGTACTGCTGCCATTTCTGGTGCCTGTGTTGCGTTGGTTGATGCTCTGAATAAGCTGGTCACGGACGGTAAATTGAAGGCAAGCCCATTAAAAGCGATGGTCGCTGCAGTATCCGTTGGGATCGTTGAAGGTGAAGGGCGTTGCGATCTGGAATATGTCGAAGACTCTGTGGCAGAAACTGATATGAATGTCGTCATGATGGATGACGGCAGAATGATTGAAGTGCAGGGTACAGCAGAAGGTGAACCGTTCAGTCATGATGAGTTGCTTTCTTTGCTCTCATTGGCCAAAGAGGGATTGGAAACCATTTTCGCCGCGCAGAGAGATGCGTTAGAACAAGAATCATTAAATTAATCAATCAGGCGGCTGAAGAGTCGCCTTTTTTATGCCTGCAATATATCTGCAATCGAGTCATTAATAAAAAGAATCAAAGAGGAGTAACTCCAATGAAAGCCTATCAGCGCGAATTTATTGAGCTGGCACTGAAAAAACAGGTACTGAAATTTGGCGAATTTACGCTGAAATCTGGTCGCAAAAGTCCTTACTTTTTCAATGCGGGGCTGTTTAATACCGGGCGTGATTTGGCATTGATTGGTCGTTTTTATGCGGCAGCGTTGCTCGATAGCGGGATCAAGTGTGATTTGTTGTTTGGGCCGGCTTACAAAGGTATCCCGATTGCGACAACTACCGCAGTAGCATTGGCTGACCAGCATGCTATTGATATGCCTTATTGTTTTAATCGCAAGGAAGCCAAAGATCATGGTGAAGGTGGTTCGCTGGTTGGTAGCCCTCTGCAAGGTCATGTCGTGGTTGTCGATGATGTGATTACTGCGGGGACGGCGATTCGTGAATCAATGGAAATCATTAAGCAGCATGGGGCAACGCTATCTGGCGTGATTTTGTGTCTGGATCGTCAGGAACGCGGGCGTGAAACGCTTTCCGCCATTCAGGAAGTGGAACGTGACTACGATTGTCAGGTTTTCTCCATTATTACCTTGAATGATTTGGTGAGCTATTTGCGTGAAAACCCAGAAATGCAATCTCATCTGGAAGCTGTGGAAGTTTATCGTAAAGAATACGGTATTTGATGGTCAGCAAACGTTGCGAGTTGCTAGCGACAGATAGATTAAGAAAAAAATCCCCTCGCCCAACGGTGGGCGGGGTGAGTAGTAGAAATGGCATCCACCTGTTATCGTTTATGGTATATCAGGTACACATTGACGATATGGCGACAATCTGTTGTTGTGGCAGATTATTTTAGTTGGATCAATATTAAAGGCCATCGTACTTCAAATTCAGTTGTCGGACGATAGCGAAATTCAGAACGAACAAAACGGGAGAGCATCCCTTCACAAAATGCCAGTAATTGTGAGGCCAACACGGTTTCGTCATAGTTGAATCCTTGTCCATCCCGGATTTTTTTCTCTTTCAAGATTTGCCGAAGCTGCATTTCAATGCGCTCAAATAGCTGGTTGATGCGATTTTGCAATCGGTCTTGTTCGAACATTAGCGCATGGCCGGTCATGATACGGGTCAGCCCCGGATTCTTTTCCGCAAAACCTAACAGAAGCGCGAGGATGAGCCGAATGCGCGTGATGGTGTCTTTTTCATCTTGCAGGATCAAATTGATGCGTGAAATTAAGGAATCTTCAATAAACTCAATTAAGCTGTCAAACATCCGGGTTTTGCTCGGAAAATGACGGTAAAGAGCTGCTTCAGAAACGCCAACGTTTGCGGCGAGTTTTGCAGTCGTAATGCGTTGGCTACCATCACTGGATTCCAGCATGTGTGCCAGTGCCTGCAAGATTTCCTCGCGTCTATTTTTCTTTTTTGTCCGTTCTTTTTCTGCCATGTCTGATAAGACCCCTGCTAAAACAGCAAAACAAATCCTGCTACTTTTTTCCTCAATATTTTTGCCACAATATTTTGTCCACAATGTGATTGTTGAGCCGAATATTGTGGACAAAAAATATGAAAATTGGTTGACGGTATCAGGTTTTATGGAAAGTTATTGACGACCGGAATGGCCAAAACCCCCACTGCCGCGTTGGCTCACCTCAAAATCGTCAACTAAATTAAATTCAGCCTGGACTACCGGGACAAAAACCATTTGGGCGATGCGTTCACCCGGTTCGATAGTGAATGTTTTATCACCCCGGTTCCAAACAGAAACCATTAATTGCCCTTGATAATCGGAGTCAATAAGTCCCACTAAATTACCCAGAACAACACCATGTTTGTGGCCCAGGCCAGAGCGCGGAAGAATGACGGCGGCCAGTTGTTCATCGGCAATATGGATGGCAATCCCAGTTGGAAGCAATTCAGTTTGCCCAGGAGCCAGTTCCACCGCATTATCCAGACAAGCACGTAAATCTAAACCCGCAGAGCCAGGTGTAGCATAAGTCGGTAAAGGAAGTTCTTGCCCGATGCGGGGATCAAGGATTTTAACGTCGATTTTTTTCATCATAGCGTTTGAGTATCTCGTCTAATAAGCGGTGGCTGAGTTGTAATTTACTACTGTGAGGTAAATGAACACTGCCATCATGCCAGAATAGATGTAATGCATTAGTATCGCTGTTGAAACCATGTCCAGCCAGGGATACATCATTCGCGCAAATCAAGTCCAGATGCTTTTGCTTGAGTTTTCCGCGAGCGTATTCTTCCACATTCTGGGTTTCGGCTGCAAATCCAACGACAAATGGACGTGCTTTTTCCATTGCGGCAACGCTCGCTACAATGTCAGGATTTTTCACCAGTGTAAATGTGATTTCATCACCTTGCTTTTTGATTTTCTCTGTCGAAATGTGTTTAAAACGGTAGTCAGATACGGCAGCACAACCGATAAAGATATTTTGTGAGGCCGCCGTTGCTTGAACCTGTTCATGCATTTCCAACGCACTACTGACATCAATGCGTTTGACGTGCGGTGGTGTTGGTAAATTCACGGGGCCTGCGATTAATGTCACGTCTGCGCCACGCGCTGCTGCGGCTTGCGCAATGGAAAAGCCCATTTTACCGGAGCTATGATTGCTGATGAAACGAACAGGATCTAGGGCTTCACGAGTAGGGCCTGCCGTAATCATGATGCTTAGGCCAGAAAAATCTTGCTCGGTATTGAAATGTTGTATCGCCCGTTCAACAATCGCCATAGGTTCCAACATTCTCCCGGGGCCAACATCACCACAGGCCTGGCTGCCTTCATCGGGGCCCCAAATCAGCACATTACGCGCTTTCAATAGTTTCAGGTTATGTTGGGTTGCCGGTGCACGGTACATTTGTTGGTTCATTGCCGGCGCAACAGCAATAGGTGCAGCGGAAGCCAGACAAAGGGTGGTGACTAAATCATTCGCCATACCGGCGGTTAAGCGAGCCAGTAAATCAGCGGTAGCAGGAGCCAAAATGATTAAATCCGCCCATTTTGCCAGTTCGATATGCCCCATGGCTGCTTCGGCTGTAGGATCGAGAAGATCATCAGAGACGGGATGACCAGATACGGCTTGTAAGGTCAGTGGTGTGATAAACGCTTCTGCTGCGGGAGTCATAACGACGCGTACCTGAGCACCGTGTTCACGTAAACGGCGTACCAGTTCGGCCGCTTTGTAAGCGGCGATCCCGCCACTTATGCCAAGGATGATTCGCTTATCGGAAAGCGAAATATCAGAACGTTGTTTGCCGGAAAATCCTGTCATTTTGATTGCCCAGATGTAAGTTGCAATTCCTTAAGATTCTATCATAAGAAAATATTGGGTTGAGCAGCCGTCTGATGTTGATAGTCAAAAATGGCAAGTTTGCGAAGTGCTGCGCAAGCCAGACAGATGAAACTGGTGATGGTTTTTTCATCGTGGGATAGTAACAGCGTGAATGGTGAAGACAGGTAGCGGGCAAATAGATATGGATTGATGGTTTCCATTTGTCATTGGGAAATAGAGGATAACGAAGATTACAGGGAGGGGGAATGATGGATTCCACGGTCGTAGAACGAAGTGATGAATTGCATTTAAATCTTCTGCCCCGGGAGAAGTTACTGGCTTATGGTGCGGTTTCCCTAACAGATGCTGAATTACTGGCAATCTTTTTGCGAACGGGAGCCCGGGGTGTTCCTGTCGTACAAATGGCAGAGCATCTGTTGAAATCATTTGGTTCGCTTTATCATCTTTTGTCTGCTGATTACGCTGATTTTTGTGCGCATAAGGGGATGGGGTTATGCAAGTATGTGCAACTACAGGCAGTCGCTGAATTGGCAAAACGGTTTTTCTCCAGTCAGTTTCTCCACGAAGATGTCATGAGTAGCCCCACAGTCACTCAGCATTATTTGCAGGATTTATTATCCTGGCAAGACAGGGAAGTGTTTGTCGTACTATTTTTGACAAACCAGAATAAAGTCATTTGTTATGATGAAATGTTTAAAGGGACGATAAACAAAGTTGAAGTTCATCCGCGTGAAATTGTGAAACAAGCGGTTAAAGTGAATGCGGCATCCATCATTCTTGCCCATAATCATCCTTCCGGTGATCCAGAGCCTAGCCTGGCTGATAAAGTCGTGACAGAAAAAATTATTGAGGCTTGTCAGTTAGTGGGGGTCAAGGTTTTGGATCATATTGTTGTTGGCAAGCAATATTGTGTCTCATTTATGGAAAGAGGTTGGATTTGATATGGTTTTTTCGCGATACGATCAGATCTTAGTTGTTCGGGACTTGAGCATCAGCGAATGAGGGCGTATACTACGCCACCTTTGAGGATCTTGGGTTTGGCGAGAAGAGCCTATCTCAGTACATTTTCTTACTGGGAAAATGCGAGTCTTTTCGGTAACGTACTTTTCAGTCAAGACGATTTTCAGTAAAAAATTGACTGAGATGGGCTCCTAAGCCTGACGAGGCGGTCACACCCAATACAAAGCTCGAGCTGATTTGATTTTTGGAGAATAGAGACATGTCCCGAGTCTGCCAAGTTACTGGCAAGCGTCCGGTGAGTGGTAACAACCGCTCTCACGCATTAAATGCGACTAAACGTCGTTTTCTGCCTAACCTGCACTCTCACCGTTTCTGGGTTGAGTCAGAGAAACGTTTTGTAACTCTGCGTGTATCTGCTAAAGGTATGCGTGTGATTGACAAAAAGGGTATCGACAATGTTCTGGCTGAACTGCGTGCCCGTGGTGAGAAATACTAAGGAGCTGAAAAATGGCTAAAGGTATTCGCGATAAAATTAAGCTGGTTTCTTCTGCTGGTACTGGTCATTTCTATACCACTACGAAGAACAAGCGTACTATGCCTGAAAAACTGGAAATGAAAAAATTCGATCCAGTTGTTCGTCAGCATGTCATGTACAAAGAAGCTAAAATTAAATAATTTTAGTGGACTATAAAAAAACCCAGCGTTAAGCTGGGTTTTTTTATACCTGCTTGTCGCTCCTCGCCCATTCTCACCACCTCATTATCACTGTTCCAAGGGTAATGTCGCTTTGCATGTTGAAATCTACAGGGGAGAGATGTGAGGAGGATATGTTAAGGGGAGATGTGTGTAGACGTCATACATTGTTCCGCTATACTAGCGCTTTTTTAATATAAACCGTCAGGTGTGGCGCTATGGCTGGAAAGACCTTGAATATCTTACATACAGAATCATCATGCGGCTGGGGAGGGCAGGAGATTCGTATCCTGACGGAATCCCAGGGCATGATACAGCGTGGCCATCATGTCGTGATCGTATGTTGTCCAACCTCAACCCTGTACCGTGAAGCGCATCATTATGGTGTGCCAGTTGTTGCCCTTCCTATTGAAAAAAAACGTCTTCCTTGTCTTCGGGCAATGCGTCGCTGGTTAAAGACAGAAGGCCGTCAATTTGATGTCATCAATACCCATAGTTCGACGGATTCTTGGCTGGCAGCGGCGGCATGTGCCACATTAAAAAATATGCCTCCGATAGTCAGAACCCGCCATGTCTCGACCGATGTTTCAAAATCGATTGCGACCCGTTGGCTGTATCTGCGTGCTGGTCAACATATCGTGACAACCGGAGAAAAGTTGCGCCAGTATCTGCATATACATAATGGCTACCCTCTTGCCCATATGACTTCAGTACCGACGGGGATCGATTTATCGCGTTTTCATCCTGAAAGTAAATCTCTGAGCCGTCAGCATATCGGTATCAAAGACAAGCCCACGTTGGGCATTGTTGCCACAATGAGAACGTGGAAAGGACACCGTTATCTGCTTGATAGTTGGAAGGTTCTTCATCAACGTTACCCTGATTGGCAATTGTTATTTGTGGGGGATGGCCCACAGAGAAAGAATTTAGAACCACAGGTTCAGCGGGAAGGATTGACAGACAGTGTTATTTTTCTTGGTAATCGTCAGGATGTGCCTGATTGTTTAAATGCAATGGATATTTTTGCCTTACCTTCTTTTGGTAATGAAGGTGTTCCTCAAGGCATTATGCAGGCAATGGCATGTGGATTGCCTGTTGTGTCTACGTCGGTGGGGGCTATTGCAGAAGCGGTCATTGATGAAGAGACCGGGTATATTATCGAACCTAAAAACGTTGGAGAATTAACAGAAAAATTAGACATATTAATGCATGATACCAAACGACGTGTAAAAATGGGGGACGCTTCCCTGAAACGGGCGACTCATTTATTTGGGCTGGATAATATGTTAGATAAAATGGAATCTATTTTTTATCGCTGTTCAGAAAGCCAACGGTGATATTTTTTTATCAGCATCAATGGAATAAACGCTATTTTTTGTTTAACTATATTGAAATAACGTTTATTTTATTTTTGTTTTTATTAAAAATTTTCACAGTAAATAGAACATGTAATGGCTTTGCTGTATAGTGTCTAAACTACCAATCCTTGGATTGATAATTTCATATTCATTATTATGCAACCCCAAAAAATTTTAATCATCAATATTGCCCGTTTTGGCGACACATTATTGGTAACCCCGGTTATTCATGCCTTGAAAGAAAAGTGGCCGGAGGCGAATATTGATCTATTGGTGCACAAAAAAACAAAAGAAATCCTTGAAAATATCGATGAAATTAATGAATTGAAAGATTTTTCAAAGGGCAAAGCCAGATGGTGTGGCTGGTTTTTCCGCCGTCAGTATGATTTGGCACTGGTATATGGCCATGATAAATCCTTATTGCAGTATGCCAAACGGGTAGCAAATTTAACCGTTTATTTTGCTGATGCCTCTGCTGCAAAATCAAATGAGTATGCTGTTGCAAGACCGGATGAATTGATGCCTGCGCAACAGGAAAGGGCTTTGTTAATTAATGCACTTGGGGTTGAGATCAGTGATTGGCGTTTGCAATATCGGGTCAGCCCACTTGAAGAAGAATATGCCAGCGATTTTCTTCGTCAACAAGGAATAGAACAACAATTAAGGATAGGTTTTCAGTTACAGAGCTTTCCGGCAAAATCTTATCGTGACTGGCCTGTAGAACACTTTTATGAGTTAGCTCAACGTATCTACCATCATTATCCACATGCCCATATTTTACTGCTCGGTAGTAAAGAAGGTGAAGATAGCGCCCGCAGGCTGGCTGAAAAATTGGGCGCTGACAGATGCTCGTCTTTGGCTGGTAAAACAACAATGCGGCAAAATGCGGCAATCATGAATAAACTTAATTTGTATGTGGGTGTTGATACAGGCACGACTCATCTGGCCGGGGCATTAGGAATACCCATGGTTGCTCTGTATCATAGTTTTCATCCTGGGCGTTTTCTCGCACCTCAACAGCATCCAAAATTAGCGATAATTGAACACCCGGTAGGTTATAAACAGGCGACTCGTCAAGATACAATGTCAGCGATATTGGTAGATCAGGTCTGGTGTTCTGTTCAGCATTTGCTGAAAAATGAATAAAGGGTAGTGAACAAAATGAAGATAGGATTTATCGATGTTACCGTTACCATGTCCTACGGCGGTATTCAAACCGCAGTGTGGGAGTTAGCCAAGGCATTGACAGATGCAGGGCATGAAATTCATATTTTCGGTGGTACTGGTGATGTCCGGCCTGCCTTGGGCGGAAGAGATATCCATATCCATACTTTTCCCTTTATTCCCAGAGAACGTGTGCTTAATATTGGGCGTCGTTTTCAACGCATTGTTGAACGTTACTCTTTTGCCCGTCATGCCCGTGAAACGGTAATTGCCGAAAATTTTGATTGGGTCATTTTGACGAAGCCTTTTGATTTTTTCTGGCCCAGAATGATGCCTGTATCATCTCGCACCCACTTTTGCTATATGAGTGGTGGAACCAGTTTTTTTAAAGGAGATAGAAGGCTTAGTAAGAAAATCGCTGCGTGGGTCGCCTGCAGTCATTTTAATGCCTGGCAGATCCAGCACCACTTCAAGCAATTTCCAAGCGTTATTTATAATGGTGTGGATATCGATAAATTCAAACCGGCTGATTCTGATGTCCGAACTCGCTTAGGAATCGATGAAAAAACATTCCTGTTAACGTTTGCTGGCAGATTGGTGGGTTGGAAGGGCATGAAAGTTGCTATCGATGCCATGGCGCTATTGCGGGACAAAGACGTTACGTTATTGATTATTGGTGCAGGTGAAGAGTTGAGCGCGCTTGAAAAGCGAATAGCTGATTTACAGTTGCAACAATCGGTCATTCTGCATCCTTCAGTGAGCCACGATCAGTTACCTGAATTTTATGCCGCAGGAGATGCGGGCATTTTCCCCAGTATTGGTGATGAAGCATTTGGTATTACCATCGCCGAATCAATGGCATGTGGACGTCCTGTTATTGCCAGTCATATTGGTGGGATCCCGGAGGTGGTTGGCAACGAAGGTCATGCTGGCATTCTGGTGACGCCGGGAAATGCAGAGGCAATTGCTGGTGCAGTGAATCATCTTTTAACCTTGCCAGATAGAGGGAAAAGTATGGGAGAATCCGCTCGTCAGAGGATTGAATCAATGTACACTTGGGAACATTCTGCTGAACGTTTATTAAACGCGATAAAAAATAATGAAAATTGCGTATATTGATCCTTATCCCGTGCCTGATTATCGGGTTGCATCCCTGCAAATTCTACAGAATGTAGATGCTTTTGCTCGACAAGGACACCAGGTTTATCTGATAACCCCAAAAGGCCAAAGCCAAGTTGAAGAGATTCTTGGCCGGCCGTTACCCCCTTCTGTGGATTTAATTCCACTGCACAATATACGAAGAAAATGGTACTTCCCATTAAATACCCAGAAACTGTTTTATTTGCAGGTTTCCCGGTGGCTTAAAGAGAATCAGGTTGATGCACTGTTTACCCGTAATCTCAAAATGGCGAATTATCTGCTGTATAAGCATCCAGATATCCCTCATTTCTTTGAAAGTCATGAAGTATTTTCTTTGTCATTTAAAGAATCGCATGACTTACTGAAGCGTAAAAATCAGCATAAATATCATAAACTAAGAAAAATGGAACAGCAGGTTTATGAACATTCTGAGGTTATCTTTGCCCTGACTTCGCTATTGAGAGAAGATATTTATAAGCAATATCGTGTCAAGACACCGATTATTGTGGCGTCTGATGGGGTTGATATGTTGGCGGTTGAATCCGCTAAACAGATGCTGCCCGATCTCGGGGTCGATCGCCAATATCCACGTCCTAAAAAAGTCCTTTACTTGGGGAGCTTACATCGCTGGAAAGGCATTCCTACGGTGATGAACGCTATGGCTTACCTGGATAATATTGAACTTCATATTGCCGGTGGTACTGCCGAGCAAATCGAACGGTTGCAACGGGATGCCAACCAGATTGGCGTGAGTGATAAAGTCAACTTCCTGGGTTTTATTCAACCGCAAAAACGCTTTCAGGTGATTGCTGATAGTGATATTTGTGTTCTGCCCTTGACGAAAACCAATATTGGCAGTCGCTATACTTCTCCCCTTAAGCTTTTTGAATATATGGCCATGGGCAAGCCGGTGGTGATTTCTGATCTCCCTTCTATTCGTGATGCCGTTGATGAAAATGCAGTCAATTTTGCTGATAGTGAAAACCCCCAAAGTTTTGCTGAACAAATACAATGGCTGATTAATCATCCCGCTGAAATGCAAGCAAAAGCAGACTATTCTCAACGATTGGTCACCGAGCGCTTTAATTGGGATCAGCGTGCAACGTTAATTATGGCTGTGATATTGGAAAAAATTGCTCAAAGCCCTGTTTGCCGAACAGAGCCGGTATGCCGATGCTCCCGTCAATAGCGTTGAAAATGTCATTACCAGCATGAACAAATTTGGCTGCAAATCAAACTTGAAAAAGGTATTGTGATCTGCGCAGACACTGCTATAGCTGATTTTTTATTTAAGGAGGCAGAATGCCGGAGCTACCAGAGGTGGAAACCAGTCGCAGGGGGATTGAACCTCACTTGGTTGGGAACGTGATCCAGTGTGTCGAAGTCAGAAATTCCCGTTTGCGCTGGCCTGTTTCTGCACAAATTATGGCCCTTTCAAACAGGCCAGTGCTGAGTGTTCAGCGGCGAGCAAAATATTTATTGCTCGAGTTGCCAGAAGGCTGGATTATTATCCATTTGGGGATGTCTGGCAGTCTGCGCATCTTGTTAAATCAACAACCTCCCGCAAAGCATGATCATATTGATTTGATGATGGCGGACGGCAAAATTCTTCGATATACCGATCCCCGACGTTTTGGCGCGTGGCTGTGGAGTCATCATCTCAATGAGTGTTCCGTACTGGCTCATTTAGGTCCAGAGCCTCTTTCTGATCAGTTTGATGGTGAATATCTCTACACGCTCTCCCGTCATAAAAAAACCGCCATTAAACCTTGGTTGATGGATAATAAAATTGTCGTGGGGGTTGGCAATATCTATGCCAATGAAGTGTTGTTTGTGGCTCATATCTTGCCTGACCGCTCAGTGAATTCGCTGACGCGACAAGAAGCTTATCTCATCGTCGAGACAATCAAGCAGATCTTACGCCGTTCTATTGAGTTGGGAGGGACGACACTGAAGGATTTTCTGCAATCAGATGGTAAACCGGGGTATTTTGCTCAGGCGTTATTTGTCTATGGTAAGAAAGGTGAATCTTGCCCACGATGTGGTGAAGAAAGTGGTGCGAAAATTGAGAGTATAAAGCTGGGACAACGTAGTACCTTTTTCTGTCGTCAGTGTCAGCATTAAGCGTATTTGGGGACAAAAAATCATTGTCCCACTATAGCGGTATTATTTACCTAATTTTTTCAGCATTGCCTTTGCAACTGGCTCTGACAGGAAGGATGAAATATCGCCATCATGGCGTGCAACATCTTTGATTAAAGATGATGAGACGAAAGACAATGCCTGAGAAGGTAATAAAAAGACACTTTCCAGCTCAGGCATAAAATGCCGATTCATATTGGCGAGCTGCCATTCATATTCAAAATCGGAAACAGAACGTACACCACGGATTAAGATATTAGCTTGTTGCTTTTTGGCAAAATTAACCATCAATTCGCTAAACCCAACGACATCGACATTGTCCAGATGCGCTGTCACCTCTTTTGCCAATGCGACTCGTTCTTCTAAATTGAACATAGGATTTTTTCTATCACTATTGGCGATCGCTAATAAAACATGGTCAAACATGTTGGCGGCACGGGTAACAATATCAAGATGACCGTAGGTGATGGGATCAAAGGTGCCGGGATAAATCGCTTTTCTTTTCATCGTTGCTTTGTACTCTTTGTTTGAGTCAGTTCCCAAAGTGCCGCGTATTTATTGAATGTATATTGGGCATTCACTATTGCCAACATTAGCCCCTGCTTACCATCCAGAAAGCCCGCTCTTAAGAGCCAGGTTTTGCAAAATGCGCCCAGCGTATGGCTAATTATCGAAAAATAATGGGTTTTTCTGCCTTGCTCGTAACGCTGTTTCGCCCAGTCTCTGGCGTAATTTAACTGTTTTTGCTGAAATTTCAACAGATTACGACAGGTCAGGTGACGTAAATCACCTCTTAACGTGACGATGGGGGCACCTTGCGTATCAAGGGATTCATGCACCTGATTATCGTTGTATTGATACCGTTCACGGCAATAAAGGCGAATAACGTTATCGGGATACCAGCCACTGTGTTTCATAAACCGCCCCATAAACAGATTCAGGCGTGCACAGCGATAGACTTTATGATCGTCAGGATTAGCTAAAACCTGTTCAATGGATGCCTTCAATTCAGGAGTGACGCGCTCATCGGTATCAATCATAAAAATATAATCACCGCTGGCATAGGATTGCGCAAGCTGTCGTTGACGCCCGAATCCAGGCCACTGAGTATTCAGGTAGACTTTTGCCCCCATCTCGCTGGCTATTTGGCAAGTAGCATCGGAACTACCGGAATCCAGGACGATGATCTCATCAGCCCAACTCACCGAAAGCAGGCAGTCTGTAATGACATCAGAGGCATTTTTGGTGATCATGACAACGGACAAACGTTTTTTCGCGCTCATCAATGGCTCCTTGGGGGAAGATAAGGCTCCAGTAATTTTAGCAAGCGTTGAAGGGCGCCCTGGTTTTCATGTAAAACTTCTGCTGCGTGGTGGCCATAATAGCGCCGATAATCTTCGTCTGTCAGCAGGCTATTGATGGCAGCGCTTAATGATTGGCTATCTGTCACGGTAATGAGACCATTTGCTTTATTCAGCTTGGCACAGATATCTTTAAAATTAAAAGTATGTGGCCCCATGATAACCGGAATTGCATGGGCTGCGGCTTCTAATGGATTATGTCCCCCACGTTCTATCAGGCTACCCCCGACAAACGCCAGATCCGCAATACCGTACAGAAGCATCAGTTCGCCCATCGTATCTCCGATCACCACTTGCACATTGGCATCAGGAATCATATTGGCGCTACGTAATACTGCGTTCAGCCCGGCTTTTTGGGTCAATTCTGCCGCTTTTCCGAAGCGTTCGGGGTGGCGGGGAACCAGGATCAGTAATAAGTCAGGAAATTGTTTAAGCAGTTTACAATGTGCATCCAGGATGATCGACTCTTCCCCGTCATGAGTGCTGGTTGCTATCCATACCGGGCGATGAGGTGCCCATTGGCGGCGCAATGTCACGGCCTTGGCTGCGAGTTCTGGTGTAACAGAAATATCGAATTTAAGACTACCCGTGACAGAGAGCTGGGAGCGTCTTAATCCCAATTCGATAAAACGTTCACCATCTTCCTGATTTTGGGCGGCGATTAACGTGATCTTATTTAAAATAGTTTTGATAAAGCTACCAATTTTTTGATAGCCCACGGCGGAACGAGCGGATAATCTGGCGTTGGCGATAACCAACGGGATTGCCCGTTGATGTAGCTGAATGATCAGATTCGGCCAGAGTTCGGTTTCCATGATAATCACTAACTTTGGCTTGATGTGATCAAGAAAACGGCTCATTGAACCTGGCAGGTCGTAGGGAAGGTAGACGTGGTGAACATCATTACCCAGAGCAGACAGAACCCTTTCCGAGCCTGTCGGTGTCATGGTCGTAATCGTAATCGGCAAAGAAGGGTAATGATGTCGTAATATCCTCACTAGCGGAATAGCCGCTAATGTCTCTCCAACAGAAACGGAATGCAGTAATATCCCCCCAGGCGTTACCTTTCGGGCACAGAAGCCATAGCGTTCTCCCCAGCGTTTACGATACGCAGGGGATTTACGGCTACGTAGCAGTAGACGTAACCAGATAATGGGTTGGATAATATAGAGAAGTACCTGATATAAGCGAAGCAACATTCTATCAAATTCACTGACATAGACTGCGGTTATAGTATCACACTGGTTTGAAGAAAGTGTGTAAAATGCGAGCCTCTTTAAACTATAGTTTGGTATTGTGTATACTATTTTTCTATTAATCCAATATATTGTTTCTGTATATTGTTTGCTTCAAATTTTTTATACAGTTCTTCTGTCATTTGTGGAGGAATATCGTAAGCAAGGCGTATTTTTTCTGCCAAAGAGCCGGCATCGAGTTCAGATAGATAATTTTTCAATTGACCTGTCATGATCTCTCTAACTCCGCCAGGGCAATCAGTACTGACGATAGGTGTATGACAAATTAATGCTTCAATTAATACTGTCGGTAATCCCTCACTGTCTGAACTTATCACAACAGCTTTTGCTTCATTGATAATGGGATGCGGATTAGGCTGAAAACCAGCCCAAATGACTTTATCATCTAATCCATGTTTATGGATTCTGACTTTAAGATTATCTTCTACTGCTTTGGAACCTTGTCCCACAAGGATTAGCTTACATGGGAGATTGGTTTGTGCAAACGCGTCTATTAGTCGATCTTGGCGCTTGACTTCATGTAAGCGCCCAACATGCAGAATATAATTTAACCCATGATAAGGATTGGTTTCTGAAGCCTGTGCTTTTATTTTCTCAAAGTCGAAGGGATTGTAGATAGTTTTTATCTGTTTGGGCTTTATTCCGATGTTGTTTACAAGATCATTGCGAACAGCATCAGAAACGCAAATAATTTTTTTATTTTTATAAACTTTTTTTATCTTTTCTTTTTTTATCCAATAAGAAAGCCCTTTTTTATTGCTTAAATAGGAGTGAGAAAAAATCCCATGAATACAATGCCATACATTGAATTTCTTCAGGATTTTGGATTTAACTACGATACGGTCAGTTTTATGTAAATTAGATATGACAAGTAAAGGCTTACCTTTTTGTTGGAAAAGCTTAAATAAAACTTTATCCATCGCTTTAGCCCTACGGTTTATTTCATTGAGTTTTCGTAGTGGTCCTTGATAGTCATCTAAACTGGTAATGTAATGGATATCATCCTGGATGATATAATCCAATTGATTATTCAGTGAAAGTAATGAAACTTGGTAGTTTGATCTACTCAAACTCGCGGCAAGACGAAGAGTCACATTTTCAGCTCCTCCGCCAGGCAACCCATCAATAATAAAAAGAATATGTTCTTTCACTATGTTAAAACTCGTTGATAAAGATCGTTTAATTGTTTAGATAAATTTTCAGGGGTTGCAGCGATTATTTGGTTTCTGGCGGCAATAGACATATCTGTGCCGAATATATTAACAGGAATGCGATAAATCGCATCCCTTAGTTTTTCAATATCTAAGGCATCACAGATAAAGCCATTTTTTCCTTCGGTGATAAATTCAGCCCCTCCACATGTTGTGCTAGTGATAACGGGCAAGCCGCATGCCAGAGCTTCAAGGATCACATTGGGAAATGGATCATATAACGTCGGTAGGATCAAAGCATCAGACAATTGATAAAAAGGCAGTGTGTTTTGTTGTAACCCCATAAAACGAACGCGATGAGAACACCCCAAGGTATTGGCAATTGCCTGATATTTTTTCTGCTTTTTGTCTTTGCCAATGACTAATAGGTAACTATCTGTTTGCGCGACAGCTTTAATTGCGGCTGATAATCCTTTTCGTTCAAAACCTGAACCAACATAAATTAAGCATCTTGCAGCCGTGGGGATTTGGTATTGCTGCCTAAGTTGTAGCCGGGATTGTTCGTCAGCAGGAAAGAATGTTGTGTTATCGATCGAATTGTATATAACGGCAATTTTATCTTCAGCTACACCAAATTCTTCAATAATTTCCTTTTTTATCATTTCAGCGTTACAAATCACTTTTTTTAAAGAAGGATCTGCATACATTTCTGCTTCTGTATTCATCACATAGCGGTGATAGCGATCATCTAACAGCCATCGTGCTTTCCATGTTGGTAATATACGAGCTCGTTGGTGTAACCAGCGTTTGTGTACACCATCTCCAGCCCGATAAATATCACAGCCAGCAATGCGTTCATGGCTTTGAACTAAATCAAATTGTTCTTTTTGCCATAATTTCCGTGCTGATGTGGCGAAACCCCTTTCACGACTGATTCTTCCATATTTAATGGGATCACATAGATGAATATGCCAATTTGGGTTAGGTACACCTTGCCAGGAACGTGTAATGACATTCAGTTCAAGTTGTTGGTGTTTGAGTGCTTCCAGAGCTCTTGAGATAAAACGTTCAGCACCTCCATCTGGACGGTACTTTTGACGGACAATGGCTAAACGTAATGGTTTCATGAAATATATTTCCTTGCTGCTGAAATGACGGCATCTGTAGGTATTAGATCTAAATAACGTTCGTTTGTATGAGTTTTTATATTATCTGGGTGTGGAATATTGCCATAATCGCCGGCCCAAATCACCTCACCAATAGATTGCCAAGGCTTCCAAAACGTCAGTTTGGATGGGCCGAATAATGCTATGTTGGGTGTTTCCAGGGCAGCGGCCATGTGCATTGGGACCGAATCTACACCAATAAATAATTCAGCGTGATCAATCAACGCGGCAAGTTTGGGTAATGTCAACTTCCCGGCGAGGGAAAGAATATTCTTTTTGCTATCAGGGCAGTGTGACAATATGGTGGCTACCATCTCCAGTTCCTTTTGCTCTGGCCCAGAAGTCATGATGATGTTATGTCCATCTTCTTGCAGAGCAGTAATCACTTCTGCCATTTTCTTTTCATCCCAACATTTAAAAAACCATCGGGATGTAGGTTGAATAACAATGTATTTTTCTGGAACTTGATGTTTAGAAAGTACTTTCTTGAGCCACTGTAAATCACTATTACTATAGTTCATGGTCACTTTTGTAATCATTGAATCAAATTGCAATGGTTTTAGGATAGAAAGATTTTGTTCTACAGTATGCAATAAGTCATGATCATCTGTTGGTATAACCTCGGTGTGACAAAAACGCCATTTCCAATTTTGTCGTTTGGGGAAACTAAGAGCCAAACGGGTTGATGCACCAGTCAAAAGGGAAATAAATGCACTTCTCCACTGATCAGCCAGATTGATCACTAAATCATAGTGTTGTTGTCTTAATGCTTTGAGTAGAGCCCACTCATGCAATAATTTCTTTTTGGTGCCTAATTGTTTCCATTGACGATCTATGGAAAAAATACGCGAAATCTCTGCTGAATTTTCCAACATGGGGGCCGTTTCTTGATAAAGGAGTACATCAATTTCTGTACCTGGATAGTGGAGTGCAAGTGTGCTGATAACAGGCGTTATCAGTAACATATCCCCGTGATGTTGTAATTTAATCACCAGAATGCGTGTGATTTGATTGTTTTTTAGTGTCATTTGTTGAATTCTTTAGCATGTCAAGGTTATTCGGTGATTTTGATGTAAAAATCGTAGCGCGGCGTCTTTAAGCATGCCAACTAAAGGCGGTATAAGGTGGAGTTTACACCTAATCAGATAGCCAGGATTATCTAATTGCGTTATGTGATTGCTATGCGTACCATTAAATCACTATTATTATATTTTTGGTGCAATTCAATGTTATTACCCGCTTTTATTATCACGATCGACACTGAAGGTGATGATCTATGGCAAAATAATGGCCAGATCTTAACAAAAAACACCGAATATCTCCCAAGATTCCAGAGACTCTGTGAACGCTTCGGCTTCAAACCTGTTTGGCTAACCAACTATGAAATGGCAATGGATGATAGTTATATTGAATTTGCCAAAGATGTGATTGCCAGAAATACCGGGGAAATTGGCATGCATTTGCATGCATGGAATAGCCCTCCTCTTGTTTCCCTCACTGATGATGATCTGTATTATAAGCCTTATCTCATTGAATATCCGAAAGATCAGATCAAAGCCAAAATTGATTTGATGACTCATCTTTTGGAAGATAGGCTACAAACTAAAATGTTGAGTCATCGTGCTGGGCGTTGGGCATTCAACGAATATTATGCACAATTATTGGTAGAGTATGGGTATCAGGTAGATTGTTCGGTGACGCCAAAAGTTAACTGGACCTTTACTAAGGGGGATCCTAATGGAAATGGTGGAACAGATTATACTCATTTTCCTGATCATGCCTATTTTATGGATTTACAGAATATTGCGAAAGCAGGCGATTCTTCATTATTGCAAGTACCGATGAGTATTCAGTATAAGCACTTTGCGGTTATGAACTTTATTAAGCAAAAATATGATCGATTGAGGGGAAAACAGCGTTCTCCATCGGTTAATTGGCTGAGGCCAAACGGCGGAAATCTTGCGCAAATGAAAGAAGTCGTTCAGAAAACATTAGCATCTGGTAGTGATTATGTTGAGTTTATGCTGCATTCTTCAGAGTTTATGCCAGGAGGAAGTCCAACATTTAAGGATGAAGAACAGATTGAGCAACTTTATCAAGACCTAGAAGGATTGTTTGAATTTTTGAAGCCATTGGTACAAGGTCGTACTTTGGCGGAATATTATCGAGAGAAAATAATTAAATAATAACTCTAAGATGGGAAACTATAATGCAAAAGGTGTTAAATGGAAAAATACTTTAAGCACAAATTGGTAGATCTATTCTTAAAAATGTATACTAGACGTTGGGATTTTACCCAATCAAGAATAGAATTTAATAAATTAGAAGAGAAAAATTTCTCTAATATCATCATTTATTCTACAACTGCACTGGGTGATTTTCTGCTCAATACACCAGCGATACATGCTGTAAGAAAAAGGTTTAAAAATGCTTTTATTACATTGATTTGTCATCAGAATTTTAAATCTTTTCTTGAAGATGGTGCTGATTGGGATAAGGTTATCACATGGAATAATAAAGTGAATCATATCCCTAATTTATTGAGAGAAATAAATAAATCAGGTAAGCCTGATTTGGCTATCATTCTACACTCACACAATCCATATGATTATTTGAGTGCTATTATGTCTGGTGCTAAATTTGTGTTTAGGGACAATTACAATGAAAATAAACTAATTGAAAAATGGCTAACTAATTATGTTGAATCATATAGAGGACATATTATTCAACGGAAACTTGAATTAATAAAACCATTAGGATGTGATACAACGTCAACATCCTGTATTGAAATGCATCTGCCTTGTTGTGTTAGTACAATCAGTAAAAATCATGTATCAATTGGGTTTCAAATGGGGGCATCTTCACCTGAGCGCTGTTGGCCCGTAAAGAATTTTGTTCAAGTGGCATCCCATATTTTAAGTAATGATAATACTACGCAGATCGTATTAATAGGTTCGCCTAATGATATGCATTTACAACAAGATTTTATGGCATTGTTGCCAGGTAAATATCATAATAGGATAAATCAACTTATTGGAAAAACAACATTAGTAGAATTGACACAAAAAATAAATGAATTAGATGTACTTGTTACTGGTGATACGGGGCCGATGCATATAGCGATTGCCTTAAAAGTACCTACTATTAGCTTATTTGTAACAGCTTTTCCTTATTATACAGGCCCTTATCAGAATCCTGAGTTCCACAATATTATTGTCGGTGCGATGATGCCATTAAATAGAATAAATGATACAAATGTAATGGCAATTATATCGCCTGATGTAGTCTTATCTGAAGTGGATAAAGTGCTGTGTGGTACACGCTTACTGAACAACAAAGTATCTTTATAAATTTAGGGGCTGTCCTAGATAACCAATATAATCTAGGACAGCCCCTTGTATGATTTACTATAAGATAGTAGTGTGAGTTAATTTTTTGTCATTAAATTGTAACGGTATTTTTTCGGGGCGCTATGGATAAGTTAAAAACACTTTTTTCAGGATGGAAAGAATGCAATCTAGAACAGTATAAAGAAGCTTATGCTCTCTTTGGTGGCGGGGTATTAACACATCCGAACATTGTTTCTTTTTTGGATAACCATATAGAAGGAAGTCGTTTTTCCTTCTATATAAAGAAAAATGAACATACTATTGATGGTGTGTGTTTTTCTGTCAAAAATAAAAAATTAGTAGAGAATATACACGGTTCATATCCACTACCTCATGATGAGATTATTTTTCCTGTTGCAACGGATGCAAAACTATTTTTACCAATAAAATCGAAAAGATTATCATCTATTCATGAAAAAAACTTTATCAATGTCAGTTATAAGCCCCTTTTCAGTAAGCGTCAGATTTGTCTTATAAAAGATAGTTTCTCTTATAAAACCCGTCGTAATCGCAGCAACGAGATCAACAAATTTAAACGTGCAGGAGGAGAAATTCACCCTTCAAGTGAATTTAGTGCGGAAGAATTGGTAAATATTTATGTCGATTTGTATCAAAAGCGTTGGGATTATCGCCATTCTGAGGAGCAGAAAAAGCATCTTCTTGAAATATACTCAGAGCTTCGTGAGCATATATTTGGTAATGTGTTGCTGATCAATGGTAAACCTTGTGCTTATGATTTTGTTCTGTGGGCCGATAGCCCCAAATGGGTTTCCTTTGATGCCATTAATGGTGGTTATGATCCCGAATATGCTCACCTCAGCGTTGGGAGTGTTTTAATGTGGGTCAATATCCAAGAAGCAAAAGCACAGTGCCAAAAGGGAGATAAGACCATGCGCTATTCCTTGGGTAATCCTACTTTTGAATATAAAAATCGTTGGTGTGAAACATTACCATTAGGAAAAGTGCTTGTTTAATTTATTCTGTAAAAGCAGCTCAACCTCCCGTGGCATAATACCTTCCATCGTATTATCCACCGATGTCAGAGAATGCTGATCTTTTCCATATCCCCCAATCAATCCGGGATCAGTCGGCCCAAATAGCGTAATATTGGGCCGATCAAGGGCGGCTGTAAGGTGACTTAACCCCGTATCGACTGAAACCACGGCTTCTGCTCCCGCAAGGATGTGCGCGATTTCCGATAGTGACAGCTTTGGCAGTACATCAACATGGGAAAATCCGGCTGCCAGCCTTAATGCCCGTTGATGTTCATGCTCTGCCCCCCAAGGGAGTTTAATGCGCATACCTGTCGGCTGGATTGCTTCAATAAGTTGTCGCCAATGTTTTTCTGGCCAATGCTTTTCATCACGCGTAGTTGCATGGAGGAAAACCAGATAATGCCCTTCGCGATGGGCTGACGGGTGCAAAAAATGGCGTGCGATGGCGTAATCACCTTGCTCTGAAGGCTTTTTGTAACCCAAACTCTCCGCAAATAAAGCTCGAATGCGTTCAACGGCATGCTGTTTTTTACTGATGGTATGGCCGTGATCGTAAAAGAAACTGGCGATGGGTTCGCGGATACTTTTCCGGTCGTAACCGTGTTTTGGGCCTTGTGCCAGCCGAGTCACTAAAAAAGCACTTTTCAACAATCCTTGCGCATCAATGATAGCGTCATACTGGCATTGTTGAAGTTGTCGCTTAAATTGCGCTCTTTCTGCACGAACATCTTTCCTGAACCAATGTTGACGCCAACGACGGATAGCTACGGGGATCACATTTTCGATAGCATTGTGCCAGGCTGGAATTTGAGCAAACCCTTCTTCGACGACCCAATCAAATTGAATATCAGGCAAGCACGTTCTGGCATCAGTTAATGCTGGCAGAGTATGTAGCACATCCCCCATTGAGGATGTTTTCACCAGTAAAACACGCATTAATTTTGGCTCTCCGCCGGTAGCAATTTCGCTAATGAAGATAACACCATTGCAGGTTGAATATCGATCAGACTTTGGTGATAGCCGCCATCGCTGTCACCTTTTCTGATTTTATGGTAACCCGTAATCAAGCGGATGATTTCAGCTTTATTTGATAGCGGCGGCGTAAAATCAGGGCTACTTGGCCCATATAATGCGACTAATGGCCGGTTTAAGGCGGCCGCCACATGCATCAAACCTGAATCATTGGTGACGATAGCATCGCAGCCTGCGATGATATTGACGGCCTGCTCAAGTGAGGTTTTCCCCGCTAAATTGAGACAGTTCTCACGAGCCTCATCACTTAACAGGGTACGAATATCTTCACCCGCCGGATGATCTTTATCGGAACCAAACAACAATATCTGATAACCTTTTTCGGTAATTAACTGTTCGGCCAGGGTTGCATAGTGATAATGCGGCCAGCGTTTGGCTGGACCAAACTCAGCACCGGGGCAGAAGCCAATAATCGGGCGGTGATCGGCAATATTGAAGGCAGAGGTTGATTCTGCAATGTCTTCATCATTGACACTTAATTGTGGCCACAATAGTGGGTGAGGGAAGTCATCGGCACTGCGTATGTTTTTCCCTTCATATGCGAGAGCCACGTAGCGCTGAACCATGAGTGGAAAAGCCCGCTTATTCAGAACCCGGATATCATTCAGCAATCCGTAACGCATTTCACCGCGCCAACCGGTACGCCGAGGAATATTGGCAAAGAAAGGAATCAATGCAGATTTGAATGAGTTGGGTAATACATAGGCATGATCGTATTTATTTTCGCGCAATGTAAACCCAAGGCGTCGGCGCTCACCTAAAGCAAGGGCACCATGGCCGAGCGGCATCGCCAACGCCTGATTCACTTCTGGCATTTTTGCCAGTAATGGGCGGCACCATGCTGGTGCCATCACATCAATGTCTGCATGAGGGTATAACGCTTTCAACGTACGGTAGAGGCTTTGTGACATCATCATGTCACCCACCCATGATGGGCCAATCACCAATATCTTCATAGAAATCGATTAATTATCCTGATTGAGCCATTGCATATATTCAGCGACACCTTCCGCGACGGTTTTGAACGGTGTTTCATAACCCGTGGCACGAAGTTTTGTCAGGTCTGCTTGAGTAAAACGCTGATAATGCCCTTTTAACTTTTCGGGGAAATCGATGTATTCCACAACAGGCGATTTTTCTTGGTGGAATTGAGTGACAGCATCGGCAACAGCCTGGAAAGATTCAGCGCGGCCTGTTCCACAATTAAAAATACCGGAAATGCTATTTTTCCAGAACCACAGATTGACTGCGGTAACATCACCGACGTAGATGAAATCGCGGCGGAAATGTTCACTACCAGCAAACAACTTCGGATTTTGGCCTTGATGAATCTGATGATTCAAATGGTAGGCGACACTTGCCATGCTGCCCTTATGCCCTTCCCGTGGCCCGTACACATTGAAATAACGGAAACCACAAATCTGGGAATCTGCGTGAGGCAAAATATCACGAACATATTGATCAAACAGGAACTTAGAGTAACCATAAACATTGAGAGGCTTTTCATATTGACGAGCTTCAATAAAATTGTCACTACGACCACCATAAGTTGCAGCAGAGGAGGCATACAGGAAAGGGATTTGACGATCCAGACAATAGTGCAGTATATCTTTGGAGTACTGATAATTGTTATCCATCATATACTTACCATCCCATTCGGTGGTGGATGAGCACGCACCCTCATGGAAAATGGCGTCAATATCGCCTAAATCATCACCCGCAACGATACTGGCAATGAAATCTTCTTTATCCATATAATCGGTGATATCCAAATCAACCAAATTGACGAATTTTGTACCGTCTTTCAGGTTATCAACAACCAGAATATCCTTATAGCCTTCGTCATTCAGTGCCTTGACAATATTGCTGCCAATAAACCCTGCGCCACCAGTGACAATAATCATTTGGCTCACCTCTAAATAGTCAGTTCACGCTGTACCCAGATTTTTACACCCGGATCTTTCCACATTGCGGCCTTGTTGCTGCAATTTGTGCGTATAATAGCACTTAACCCTATTAACGACAGCAGCTTAAACAGGGGAATATCCTGAAATCTTGCTGTATGCCAGGCTCTGAGCCGTGATCAGCTTTACAAAGTTGATATTATCTTTCTCGTTGTGTCGTCACTCGCCGGATCTACCCGTAAAATACACCACGCCTTTCACTTAATCAGGTATTCAGGAGAGAAAAATGTCAGCGTCGTTTTATCAGAAAATTAATGAACAGTTGGAGCAGGCCCGTTCTGAAGGGCTATTTAAAAGTGAACGTATCATCACTTCTGCCCAGAATGCCAATATTGCTGTGACTGAGGGTAAGCAGGTCATTAATTTTTGTGCCAATAACTACTTAGGTTTGGCCAATCACCCGGATCTGATCGCTGCCGCAAAAGCAGGAATGGATAGCCACGGTTTTGGTATGGCTTCTGTTCGCTTTATTTGTGGTACGCAAGACACCCACAAAGTATTAGAAAATAAGATCGCTGAATTTTTGGGTATGGAAGATGCTATTTTGTACTCGTCTTGCTTTGATGCAAACGGGGGTTTATTTGAAACCCTGTTTGGGCCAGAAGATGCCATTATCTCTGATGCTTTGAACCATGCTTCCATTATTGATGGTATCCGGTTATGTAAAGCGAAACGTTACCGCTATACCAATAATAATATGCAGGAATTAAGAGCACAGCTAGAAAAAGCAAAAGCCGAAGGGGGTCAAAATATCCTGATCGCGACTGACGGGGTCTTTTCAATGGATGGCGTAATTGCTGACTTAAAATCCATCTGTGATCTGGCAGATGAATTTGGTGCTCTGGTGATGGTTGACGATTCACATGCGGTTGGCTTTGTTGGTAAGCAGGGACGTGGAACCCATGAATATTGTGATGTCATGGGGCGTGTTGACATTATCACTGGTACGCTCGGCAAAGCGTTAGGTGGTGCATCCGGGGGGTATACCGCGGCCCGTAAAGAAGTCGTTGAATGGTTGCGCCAGCGTTCACGTCCGTATCTGTTCTCTAATTCACTGGCTCCGGCGATTGTCGCTGCATCAATCAAAGTGCTGGATATGTTGAAAGATGGAGATGAGCTGCGTGAGCGTCTTTGGCGAAATGTGAATATTTTCCGTGAAAAAATGACTGCCGCGGGCTTCACGTTGGCAGGCGCTGACCATGCAATCATCCCGGTCATGTTGGGTGATGCGAAATTGGCGCAGGAATTCGCCGCGGAACTCTTGAAAGAAGGCATCTATGTGATTGGCTTCTTCTATCCGGTTGTTCCTAAAGATCAGGCTCGCATCCGTACTCAGATCTCCGCTGCCCATACGGAAGCGCAAATTGAGCGTGTGGTGGCTGCATTTATACGCATCGGCAAGCAATTGAACGTCATTGCCTAAGGTTTCATTATGAAAGCATTGTCTAAATTAAAGTCAGAAGAAGGTATCTGGATGACGGATGTGCCCACACCAACGATTGGGCACAATGATGTGATGATTAAAATCCGTAAAACAGCCATTTGCGGGACAGATGTTCACATCTATAACTGGGATGATTGGTCCCAAAAAACGATCCCTGTGCCAATGGTGGTAGGACACGAATATGTTGGTGAAGTGGTTGCGATTGGCCAGGAAGTAAAAGGCTTCGAGATTGGTGATCGCGTATCTGGTGAAGGCCATATTACTTGTGGTCACTGCCGTAATTGTCGTGGTGGGCGTACTCACTTATGCCGCAATACCACCGGTGTTGGTGTGAACCGTGAAGGTGCTTTTGCTGAGTATCTGGTTATTCCGGCATTTAATGCCTTTAAAATTCCGGAGAATATTCCGGATGAGATGGCGGCTATTTTTGACCCCTTCGGTAACGCGGTACACACGGCGTTGTCTTTTGATCTGGTGGGGGAAGATGTACTGGTATCCGGTGCAGGCCCTATTGGGATTATGGCCGCGGCAGTGTGTAAGCATGTGGGTGCCCGCCATGTCGTGATTACTGATGTGAACGAATATCGCCTTGAGCTGGCCCGCAAAATGGGGGTTACTCGTGCTGTGAATGTCAGTGAAGAAAACCTGACCGATGTGATGGCAGAGCTGGGCATGACAGAAGGTTTTGATGTGGGGTTGGAGATGTCAGGTGCACCCCCTGCATTTCGTACGTTACTGAATACCATGAATCACGGCGGACGTATCGCACTGTTGGGGATCCCGCCATCAGACATGGCAATAGACTGGAATCAAGTCATCTTTAAGGGGCTATTCATTAAGGGGATTTACGGACGTGAGATGTTCGAAACCTGGTATAAGATGGCCGCGTTGATCCAGTCTGGTTTGGATTTGTCCCCGATTATCACTCACCAATTTGCCATTGATGATTACCAGAAAGGCTTTGATATTATGCGATCCGGGCAATCTGGCAAAGTTATCTTAAATTGGGATTAATGCATCATTTAAAGTTAGCACAGGCGTCTTTGGTTTTATGGGCGTCTGTTTTACCCTTTTTTTGTTTCGGGGCATTGCCCAAGATCGTTTGAAGGTACTGCCTTAAGGCATTCACGATGACATTGTTGGTTAATGCTTTGCTTGCCATCTTGAGATAATCCAACTGAATCGCAGGGACAGATTCCGATGCATGGCGTTTGGTACACTTGAGTGCGGTCTGTTGATCATGTTTGTTTGTCGGGACGGGGCTAAGTAACATACCGGGTGCAACCAATTCAATATCACGGGGTAAGATAGCAAGTGCTTGTTGTAAGGCTCGCAGGGTTGTTGGGTGCGGGTGTCCAATTGCAATGGCTGAACCTTGTTTGCGGGCAAGGGAGATGGCTCGGTTAAGTTGATGCAGTGTCTCTGCCTCGGTTTGAATATTATCCAGAAAAACATTGCGGCGGAGCACCGGGACTGAAGTTCCTTTCGCTGCTTTGGTCACTTGTGTATTACCAATGGTTACGCTGTCCAGAAAATAGAGATGATGATCGGATAACACTTGCATGACCTTTTCCATGCCACTGAGATTAGAGGTCATCGCACTGCCCATATGATTATTCATCCCGAGAGCATAGGGAACTTTCTGTATTGCATCTTGAATAATACGAGCAATTTCTTCCTTGCTCATGGTGGGATGGAGTGTGTTTTTTTCCAGTGGTTGCTTACTGAGGGGTGCCATTGGCAGGTGGATCAAAATTTCCCGTCCCTGTTTATGTGCTTTTTCTGCCATTTTTTTGCCGTGCGGAGAATTGGGCAGGATTGCGATAGAAACCGCAACCGGCATTTGGAGTATCTTATTTTCTTCGCTAATACGATAGCCAACGTCATCAATGACGATGGCTAAACGTGCAGCTTGAGCATTTGAGGTAAATGGCAATGAGGTGAAGAATAACAATATCCCAAGTAAAAGTGAGGATGAATTAACTCCTTTTATTAATCGATACCACATCTTCACCATGATTGTGTTCATCCTGTATTAATTAACCCGAATTCTGGATAAAAAATTGGCGAAGTGCCTGTTCCAAGAGCAAAGTTTTGGTGCACACCAAAAACCGCTCTAAGAAGGAACAGGCAATGAACAAACTAGTTGAAATTTTCTGCGATGTCGATGACTTTTGTCGTTTTTTCATTCCTCAATGGGAACAGTTTTGTCTTAATAAGGGGCATCGTCTACGCCGCAGGCAAGGTCACATGTATCCCAGTGAAATGATGACCATCCTGATCCGCTTTCACATGTCGCATTACCGTGATTTTAAACATTTTTATCTGGAGCATATTTGGAAATATCATCATCACGATTTTCCAACTTTGCTCAGTTATACCCGTTTTGTCAGTGTTTCCCCTTCCGTTTTAGTGCCGCTGTGCAGTTATCTGACTCAGTTAAAAGGAAAGCCCACGGGGATCGCTTTTATTGATTCCACGAGTTTACGCGTGTGCCATAACATTCGTATTCCCCGCCATAAGGTGTTTGAGGGGGTGGCACAGCGAGGAAAAACCTCGATAGGGTGGTTTTACGGTTTCAAATTACACTTGATTGTTAACCATCAGGGCGAAATTCTGGCACTCAAAATCACCGCCGGTAATGTGGATGATCGGGAACCGGTTCGCGAATTAGCAAAAGCATTAACGGGTTCTCTTTATGGTGACAAAGGCTATCTTAGTCAAGAACTGGCAGGTGCTTTAGCGCAAGCGGGTGTAACGTTCATGACAAAAAAGCGCCGTCACATGAAAGCGCAAGTGCTGGCTGAATGGGATAATATAATGTTATCAAAGCGTTTTATTATTGAAACAATTAATGGGCAATTAAAAACCATTTCTCAAATAGAGCATTCCCGGCACCGAAGTATAAAAGGATTTCTATTGACCGTTTTAGGTGGTGTCATTGCTTACTGCCTAAAATGGAAGAAACCGTCACTGAAAGTTTTCTACTCAGAAGAAGATTTTCCAATGACGGCTTAAACGGAATTCGGGTTAATTACGTCTATTCGATATTATTACCCTATTTGCCTAACCACGGTAATGGGTTAACAGCCCGCCCCTGACGGCGGATTTCAAAGTATAGTGCGGGCTGTTGTTGTCCACCGCTGCTTCCTACCAGAGCAATGGGTTGACCCGCTCTTACCTGTTGGCCAACCTTGACTAAGGTGCTCTGATTGTAACCATAAATACTCATATCGCCTTTCCCGTGTTCAACCACCACAACCAGACCATAGCCCTGCAACCAGTCTGCCAGTAATACACGCCCATCTGAGATTGCTCTGACCTCGGTGCCTTCCGATGCAGAAATGACAATCCCTTTCCAGCGTAGCTCACCTTGTATTGCGTCAGCGAAACTGTGTATGACACGCCCTCGAACTGGCCAGACTGCTTGCCCGGCAGGGCGTCCAAGACCGCCAGTCCGAGCCATGAGGGCGCGTTCTTCTTCTGTCGGTTTGTAGCTGGCGCCTGTTTGTTGAGCTTGTTTCTGTTTTGCGGCCACTCGAGCACGCACGCGTGCTGCCTCACGTGCTTCCTGTTCGGCACGCGCTTTGGCTTCCCGTTCAGCTTTGGCAATCTTGTTTCTTAATCTGGCTTCATTTTGCCGGAGTTCAGTCAGGCTTTGTTGTTCTTTTTTTAATGAAGATTCCAGTGACGTTAATGTTTTCTGCCGTGCGGTACGGGCAATTTCCATCTGTTGTTTTTGTTGTTTTTGGCTGGACAGTATGGCTTTTTGCTCATTTTGTTTTTCTAGTTGCTGTTTTTTTTTCTGATTGAGTTCTTCGGTGGTTGTTTGCAGTTTGAGGATCGTTTCCTGACGAGCCTGATTCAAGTAACTGTAATACGCGAGAATACGCTCTTTGCGTTGGCTTTCCTGACCATTGAGCAACAATTCTAATCCTTGATGATTTCCTTGTCGAAAAGCTGCGTCCAATTGACTGGCAAGTAATTGACGTTGCTCTTTTTGCTGTATTTGCAGGCGTTTAATATTTGTATTCAGCGATAAAACCTCGTTTTCCAACTTGCTCAAATGAGTCTGGGTCGTATGCAGAGAACGTCCGACTTCTGAAATGGTACTTTCTTGTTCTTTCAATTGAGTCAGCAGGTCAGTGCGTTTTTTTTGCTGTTGTTTGACACTTTTTTCTTTCTCGGCAATATCCTGCTGAATGTCTTTGAGCTGATTTTTATTTTCTGAAATTTGATTGGCGAAAGTATAGGGATTGAAACTGAAAAAGGCGAACAACAAGGCAAAGAGATATAACACCCTGATTTTACTTTGCTTATTATATTGTTTCTGCCGATGATTTCGGCTTGTTAGATCCTTATTTTCAGCCATCTTATTGAGTATCCTGCTGCTATATTGCGCCTGATTATTTCATGAGGAATTGTCCCTGACCAGAGAACAGCCTGTTTTTTATCATTAATATAAGTTTTAGTTAATTTAGTTCATTTATTGTTGAAGATCCTGCCTAGACTCAGTGTTACATGAAATATTTTAATCATGCATGATAATCAAGTTATTCTCAGGGTATTTTTAAACTTTTCTCGAAACTCCCCGCAAAAACTGCATTAGATTGGTGCTAATTGGCTGTAATTGACGCAACACACAGGTATACTCTTCTACCTTAGATATTTGTTATTAACTAACGGGAGTTGTTGCCCTCCATGCTGCAAGAAATCATGCAATTTATTAGCCGGAACCCGATCCTGAGTCTTGTCTGGATTGCATTGCTGGTGGCTGTCATTGCCATGACGGTAAAAAGCGTGTTCTCCAAGAGTAAAGAGATCACCCGTACTCAGGTCATCCATTTAATCAACAAGGAAGACGCAGTCGTCGTGGATTTACGTTCTCGTGACGATTTCCGCAAAGGGCATATCATTGGTTCCGTTAACCTGACGCCATCTGAGATTAAAGAGAATAATCTGGGTGAGTTGGAGAAACATAAAAAACAGCCTGTTATCCTCGTTTCAGCGAATGGGCTGGAATCCAGAACACCGGCGGAGAATTTGGTTCGTTTTGGCTTTGAGCAAGTTTATTCCCTGAAAGAAGGTATTGCTGGCTGGGTGGGTGAAAATCTGCCATTGGCGCGCGGCAAAAAATAACGAACTCAGGTGCAAGCTTAAGTACAACAATCTTAGGTATAATTAGGTATAAATACAATGATGTACAAATAGTACGCTTGCACGATTAAACGGTTTAGTAAGGACATCTAAAAAAGGTAAATATTATTATGTCAGAACAAAACAACACAGAAATGGCTTTCCAGATCCAACGTATTTACACGAAAGACGTTTCCTTCGAAGCGCCAAAAGCCCCGCAGATTTTCCAACAGGAATGGCAGCCGGAAGTCAAATTGGATCTGGACACGGCTTCCAGTGAACTGGCACAGGGCGTTTATGAAGTTGTTCTGCGCGTTACTGTTACGGCAACATTGGGAGAAGAAACCGCATTCCTGTGTGAAGTTCAGCAAGCGGGTATTTTCTCTATTGATGGTATTGAAGGCACTCAGTTGGCTCACTGCCTGGGCGCATACTGCCCGAACATTTTGTTCCCATATGCCCGTGAATGTATCACGAGCCTGGTAGGTCGTGGTACTTTCCCTCAGCTGAACCTGGCGCCTGTCAACTTTGATGCTCTGTTCATGAACTATCTGCAACAACAAGCAGAACCTCAGTCTGATGAGGCTGAGCAGGAAGCCTGATGAAGACCGCTTCTATGACAGTAATCGGTGCCGGTTCATACGGCACCGCTTTAGCCATTACTTTAGCTCGTAATGGGCATGAAGTGGTGTTGTGGGGACATAACCCTTCTCACATCAATGCCTTGCAACAAGCGCGTTGCAATCAGGCATTTTTACCGGATGTTTTTTTTCCTGATAGCTTACGGCTTGAAGCCGATTTGAAACGCGCTGTTGCCGCCAGTCGCAATATCCTGATCGTGGTACCCAGCCATGTTTTCGGTGATGTTTTGCAAAAGATTAAGCCACATTTACCGCATGATAGCCGTATCGTTTGGGCAACCAAGGGGCTTGAAGCAGAAACAGGGCGCTTATTACAAGATGTCGCCCGTGAGATATTAGGGAATAAAATTCCTTTGGCTGTCGTTTCTGGCCCGACGTTCGCAAAAGAGCTGGCGGCAGGTTTGCCAACAGCGATTGCAGTGTCTGCCACAACCCTTGAATTTGGTGAAGAGCTCCAGCAACTTTTTCATTGCGGCAAAAGTTTTCGGGTATACAAGAATCCGGATTTTATTGGAGTGCAGCTTGGTGGCGCAATAAAAAATGTGATTGCGATTGGTGCTGGTATCTCTGATGGTATGGGATTTGGGGCGAATGCCCGCACGGCGTTGATTACCCGAGGATTGGCAGAGATGAGCCGTCTTGGTGTAGCACTGGGGGCGGATCCTTCCACCTTTATGGGAATGGCTGGGTTGGGGGATTTAGTCCTGACCTGTACCGATAACCAATCCCGCAACCGTCGCTTTGGCATGATGCTGGGGCAGGGTATTGGCGTGGATGAGGCGCAGCGTGAAATCGGCCAGGTTGTTGAAGGATACCGTAATACCAAAGAAGTTCGGGCACTGGCGGAACGAGCGGGTGTTGAAATGCCGATCACCGAGCAAATCTACCAGATATTGTATCGCAATAAAAGTGTAATTGAAGCAGCTCAGGCATTATTGGGAAGAGCTACAAGGGATGAAGGAGAAAGTTCCCGCGCTTAATTAGATTAAAATCGCCTCCTCAGAGAGGGTAGAAAACAATCACATGAGAATGATTGATATGTCTCGAGAAGAACTGAGTGAAGTCTGGAAAAATATAAAAAATGAGGCAAGAGCTCTGGCGGATTGTGAACCAATGTTAGCCAGTTTTTTTCACGCGACATTACTCAAGCATGAAAATCTTGGCAGTGCCTTGAGCTATATGCTGGCAAATAAACTGGCGACACCGATTATGCCCGCAATTGCGGTCAGAGAAGTTGTTGAAGATGCTTACAGCAGTGAGCCAAAGATGATCGAATCGGCAGCTCGTGATATCAAAGCGGTTCGATTACGTGACCCGGCAGTAGACAAATATTCAACCCCCCTCCTTTATCTTAAAGGCTTCCATGCCCTACAAGCCTACCGTATTGCCCATTGGTTATGGAAACAAGACCGCAAGGCATTGGCAATCTATCTACAAAACCAGATTTCGGTTTCTTTTGGCGTTGATATCCATCCGGCCGCACAGATTGGCTGTGGCATTATGCTTGACCACGCAACAGGGATCGTGATTGGTGAAACCGCGATTGTTGAGAATGACGTTTCTATTCTGCAATCTGTGACTCTTGGGGGAACAGGTAAAACTAGCGGAGATCGCCATCCGAAAGTGCGAGAAGGGGTAATGATTGGTGCGGGTTCCAAGATCCTCGGTAATATCGAGATTGGCCGTGGTGCTAAAATTGGGGCGGGATCGGTGGTGTTAAGACCCGTTCCCCCGCATACCACTGTGGCTGGTGTACCGGCAAGGATTGTCGGAAAACCAGAAAGCGATAAGCCATCGCTGGATATGGATCAGCATTTTAATGGCATTAATAACGGATTTGAGAATGGGGATGGGATTTAAGGTCCTGTCCTTTTTTATTGAACAATAATAATGGCATTCAGCATGGATGAAGCGCTGAATGCCATTCATGAATTTAATCCCGCAATAACGCACCGGGATAACCCAGTTGCCGCCAGGCCTCAAACACAACCACAGCGACAGAATTGGACAGATTCATGCTGCGACTATCTGGTAGCATGGGAATTCTAATCTTCTGTTCCGGTGGCATATTATCTAACACATAAGATGGTAAACCACGGGTTTCCGGGCCAAACATCAAGTAATCACCATCACGATAACGCACATTACTGTGTGCCGGCGTGCCTTTAGTGGTTAAGGCAAACAGGCGCGCTCCAGAAGGGGATTGTGAGTTCAGTGGACTTAAACCTTCACTTTCCAAGAATGCATTGTAATCGTGATGTTGCTTGATGTTAGCAAACTCATGGTAATCCAACCCGGCACGACGCAGGCGTTTATCATCCCATGTGAAACCTAGCGGTTGGATAAGATGAAGCTGGCAGCCAGTGTTTGCACACAGGCGGATAATATTGCCTGTATTAGGCGGAATTTCTGGTTCGAATAGGACGATGTTTAGCATAGTGTTTAAAACGAAAGAATTTGCGATAGAGGTGGTTTATTCGAGAATAGAAATTTATTTTTTTGGATCTGTTTGTTAATGGTAGTGTTGGAAATAGTTAATAAATTATTTTAATAAATCACATATCTCGTCTTTGGGATGAAATTCCAAAGGTGCATTTATCAATATTTCGCGGATGGCTTTTAAATTACATTCACAGCAAGCAGCTTGAAGATTTTTAATTAATTCATTAAGCTCAGGCCATTCTAGATAGATCTCATTTGCCGTCATAATTCTAGGATGATTTGTGCCTGATACATTGTTTCCTACCAGTAATTCTTCATATAATTTTTCTCCGGGACGAAGACCTGTTACTTTTATTTCTATATCACCATTTCGATTATTTTCTTCTTTAACGGTTAAACCTGAAAGATTTATCATTTTGATTGCAAGATCATATATTCTTACTGATTCTCCCATATCCAATACAAAAACATCGCCATTTACGCCCATTGCACCAGCTTGAATGACTAGTTGAGCTGCTTCTGGGATTGTCATGAAGTATCGAGTAATGTCTTTATGAGTAAGGGTTATTGGGCCACCATTAGCTATTTGTTTTTCAAAAAGCGGGACAACTGAACCTGAAGAGCCAAGCACATTTCCAAATCTTACCATAGAAAACTGAGTATGTTTATTTTGTTTGGCTAATGCTTGTAATATCAATTCAGCAAATCTTTTTGTTGCTCCCATTATGTTTGTGGGGCGAACTGCTTTATCTGTTGATATTAAGACGAATTTATCAACTTTTTGAGCGATAGCAGCTTGAGCAATAGCTAGTGTCCCAAAAATATTATTTTGAATACCTTCTATAGTATTTAATTCCACGAGGGGAACGTGTTTGTATGCAGCAGCATGATAAATAGTATTGATATTAAACTTACTAATTATTTTATTTATTTTTTCTGAATTTTTTATATTCCCTAATATGGGAATGATATTTACATCAAGTTTTTTATCCCTATTTATTTTTTGCAGTTCTCTTTCTATTGAGTAAAGAGCATACTCTGTTAACTCAACTAGAATTAGATAATTTGGCTTTTGTAGAATAATTTGACGGCACAGTTCTGAACCAATTGAACCACCTGCTCCAGATATAAGGACATTTCTATTTGATATGTTTTTAGATAATAATTCTGGTAATGGAGATACTTGTTCCCGGCCTAACAGATCATCTATTGATATTTTTCTTAGAGTGTCGATCTGGGCTGTTCCATCTACCAATTCATTAAAGTTTGGGATTGTTAATATCTCACAATGAGAAGATTGTAGCTTCTCTATAATGTCTCTTCTCTCAGATCTCGATGCACTGGGAATTGCTAGTAGTATCTTTTTTACATTATACTTTTCTATTAAATCAATAATTGAGTTCGGTGAATAAACAATGACCCCATGAATGCTTAGGTTTTTTAGTTTTGCATTATCATCAATAAATGCTACTGGTTCAAATTCGTGATGCTCTTTTAGTATAGGTAATAGTTGTCTCCCTGATTCTCCTGCACCATATATAATGACGGCAGTACTCTTATTCATCATATGGTTACGAAGTGTTCTGTAGAAAAATCTAGTTCCACATAATAAAATAACTAAAAAAGAAAAGTAGATAATTGGAACTGTTCTTGGTAAAAATGCTTGTTGATATGCAGAAAATGCTATTAAGATTAGAGCTGATAAAAATGAACCAATGATAGCCCACTTTAAAATTCCCATATTAACATATCGTAATATTGCTCTGTAAAATCCTAATCTAATAAATATAAAAAGTGTGCAGGGTATTGTTAAACTAATTACAGACCAATGTAATAAACTATAAATAGGAACTTCTCTATCCAAACGTAGCCACATGCTGATCCAATATGAAGAAACTATCATAAAAATATCAGCAATCATTAATAAAAATGTTTTTAGTAACCTTTCTTTTTTGAAAAAAAGTCTCTCGTTCATGAACGTTACCTGAAAATTATTTTATATATAGTTTTAAAAATTATTTTTATATCAAAACAAAATGATTGTTGTTTAACATAGCTTAAGTAATATTTAGCTTTGATAGGCATGATTATATCGATATAAGCTTGATGAGGATTTGAATATTGAGATAAAATTTCATTTTCATCTATCATTTCTATAGATGCTAGATCTGTTATTCCCGGTTTTACTGATAATATCTCTGTTTTTATTTCCGGGGAATATTTATCCATAAATTCAGGTACCTCGGGTCTAGGACCAACTAAACTCATTTTTCCTTGGATAACATCAATAAGTTGGGCTAATTCATCTAGTTTATATTTTCTGATAAATTTTCCAGAGTTGGTTATACGAGAATCATTACCGATCGTAAGCTGTCCTTTTTGTTCAGAATTTAATGTCATACTCCTGAATTTATGAATATAGAATGGTTCTCCACATTGTCCAATACGTTTTTGACGAAAAAAAATGGGCCCTTTCGAGTCCATTTTAATCCATATTGCGATAGATACTAATATAGGAGATAAAAAAACAATCCCTATGAATGATGCAATAAAATCAAAAAATATTTTGAAAGTTTTATATTTTAATTTCATTTATTCTAAAATCTCTTTTATTGCATTTATTACTCTGATTTGATCGTCTTTTGTCATTTTTGTATATAAAGGGATGGAGATTATTTTATGAAAATTACTTTCTGCAACAGGAAAATCTTTATCAGATAATGAATAAGTGTTTTTCCAAATAGGGTGTTTATGAAGAGGAATAAAGTGAACAGAACATCCTATATTTCTCTCGGCCATTTTAATAATGAAATCATCTCTTGATATTTTGACTTCATTTTTTAGGCGAATAGGATATAAGTGCCATGCATGTTGATTATCTGAACTAAAAGGTTTAGTTGGCAATATTAGTGGTAAATTTTTTAATTCTTCATCATAAAACTTTGCCATTTCCTCTCTTTTTTGCTGGAAGGAATCAATTTTTCTCAGTTGATGAATACCAATTGCTGCACATATATCTGGCATATTGTATTTAAATCCTGGCTCTATCACTTCATAGTACCAAGCGGGAGTTTTGGATTGATATCGATCAAATGCATCTTTACTAATACCATGAAGACGCATCACTTTTGCTCTTTTTATAATGTCTGGATTACGGGAAACCAGCATACCACCTTCAGCTGTGGTCATTGTTTTATTAGCATAAAAACTAAAAACAGTAACGTCCGTATCTAATGTACCTATTTTCTTTCCATTGTAGATGGTTGGAAATGCATGAGCCGCATCTTCAACAATTTTCAGATTAAACTCTTTAGCAATAGAAATTATTTCATCCATATCACAAGATAAACCTGCAAAATGCACTGGAATAATAGCTTTTGTTTTAGAAGTGATAACTTTTTTTATTGCTTCGGGATCAATGTTAAGTGAATCAGGGAGTGAATCGACAAAAATGGGATTTGCACCTAGATAGCGAATGACTTCGGCAGTGGCTGTAAAGGTGTAGGTTGGAATTATAACTTCATCACCAGGTTTAATACCTACCGCTTCTAAAGCTAAATGTAAACCAGAAGTAGCTGAGTTAACTGAGATAGCTTCAACATTGCTATCTAAATAACTTGCAAAATCTTGCTCAAATTTTTTAGCTTTTGGCCCTGTAGTAATCCAGCCACTTTTCAGAGAATCTACTACGTCATCAATTTCTTCTTGACCTATTTCAGGAAAAGAGAATGGGAGGAATTTAGAAAACATGTTTAATCCTTATTAGTTTATCGTAAGTACTTATACATTACTTTTTTTATAAAAATAGGAGAAAGAGCTAAAAAGGCATAAAGGATTGCATATATATTTGCAGATAATCCATATCTTAATTCTTTATTTATTTTAAATATTCTATATTCTAACAAAGAAATGGTTTTTTTCTTATTTGCACGGCGCAAATAAAAATCAGATGTACGCCTGAACTTTAATCCAACATGAGGAATATTTGCAAATTTACAGTTGTTTTTGAAACCTGAAAACCATAATGCAGTATCTTCACCTAATGGAATATCAATGGGATAATTACCTGCTTTTTCAAAGAAACGCTTTCTGAACATTACTGTTGGATGAGCTAAAGGATCTCTTTTGCTAAAGAATTTAAATAATTCAGAATGTATTAATGGATATTTAACGGCATTTCTTATTTCAATATTATCTTCATTTATTTCAGAAATCCATGTCCCGACAACATCAATATTAGGGTTGTTGTCTAAAAAATTAGTTTGTACCAGAAAACGCTCTGGCGTACAGATATCATCTGTATCCATTCTGGCTATGTAATCACAATGGCAATATTTCAGTCCTTCATTTAAAGCTTTTGCTAGCCCGACATTTTCTTTTAAGGGGACTAAAGTTATTGGCAGAAGAGTTAACCATTTAGTTATAATGCTATTGAGTTCATTATTTATAGGACCGTCTAAAACTAATATTATTTCCTTAGGTTTATATTCTTGTTCATATAAACTTTGTAGAGATAAGTTAAAATAATTAGCAGACTCTTTATCATATAATGATACTAGAACAGATACGTTTTTCATGGTTTTTAGTTTATCTCATTTAAGATTACTTTTTTTTCTGGTCTTTTCTCTGAAATTAAGCCAAGAATAAAAAATAAAGAAACAGTTCCCATAAAGTAATTATCAAATAAAAAATTCATAATTTGTAAGTAAAAAATAACCAAATAAAATATATAATTTTTACTAATTATATTTATATATAAATATATTGATATAAGTAAAATAACCCCATGATCAAAGAATGTTTGTAAGTAGGCGTTATGCATAACTTTTCCAAATAGTTCAAAACTAGTATGTGAACCAAAACCATATAAAATATGAATCGGGTCACCAAGCATTATTTTCATACCTTCCATTTGAGAATATAGCCGAACTAATAGTGAATTTATTTTTAAAGAGATATAGTTTGTATTCCAATCAGATAGCATAATTAAATGGATGTTCTTAGAAACATACAGAATCACAATAATATACATTATAATTAAAAAAGTTAATATTAAGTATAGTAAATTATTACTTCTTAGCCTTTTAAAATTTACTACAGACAGTATAATAAATAGGAATATTACCAATGATGATATTGATTGTGTTAATATTAATATGCTAACTAAAGAAATTGTAGTTAGTTTTATTTTGTTTATATGTTTTTTTAGAGTATAGGTTAATAAAAAAATAGAACAGATTACTATTACAGAATAATTTGGATCTAATACTAATCCTGATATACGGATATCAAAAAGAAAGCCACCATCATATATACGTACAGATAGCCATAAAAGTGAAAATAAAATAGATGTAATAGCAAGCGCACTCATCATCCTATATAAATTAATGGTGAATGATTTGTTATATATAAATGAAAATGGGAATAAAAAAATAAATATTTTTAATAGTTTACCAATGGTTTTATAGATATTATAATCAAATGATAAGAATATAGGTGCCATATTAATAGCTAATATACTAAATAAAATAAAAAATCTCTTATTACTAATAATAAATATTCTTTTATATAGGCAAAATAGAATAGAGGTTAATATGATTATAATATGAATGTTAGTTTCACCGATAGGGGTTAAAGATAAAAAATATGATGATATTAAATGACTAATACTAACTGATTTTGAGGAATATAAAAATACAAAAAAAATAGATAAAAATAAAAGAAATGATATTATCATGGTAATTCATCTATTTTGTTTAGAATAAAGGTGCAAATATTTTCTACAGAAAAAATAGAACTAATTGGTGTAGGTACTGTAGGGTTATTAATATTATTTGACAATAAGTATTTATCGGCTAAATAGTGATTTGTGCATACTACAGGCATTGAAAATGCTTTCACTTGTAATATTTTTGCTGGGGTAATAGTTTCCATAAATTTACTGTTTTTATAAGGAAGCAAAATACATTGAGCTGAGCGTATAGTATTAGCCAACTCCTTCATCGAATAAATTGATTTTTTTATAGTAATATTATTATATTTATATAACTCTGAAGGACAATTATTACTTACAATTAATACCTTGTGATTTGCTAAAATAGAAATTATAACATCAAGATCAATATCTTTATGAAAGCTACCATAATAAATAAAATCATAGCTTATAGTATTTACATTATTATTTTTTATAAAAAACTCATTGGGAACTGGAGGTGGCATTAAATATGCGCTGTATCCTTTTTTGTATATGCCATTACTATTTATATAATCGATAGTGTCCAAACCTAGTTTTTCAATAACAATTTTATTATCACAAAATACTAAAGATTTTTTCGCTAAGATATTTTTTTCAAAATCTATTATTTTATTCTTATTTGGATATTTTTGTTGAGTAGTATCATGAACGCAGTAATATACCATTTTTGCTCTATTCCCACTTACATTCAATATATGTTTATGTGGAACAAATGTAATGATCACGTCATCTTTATTTAGTATTAATTTGTTTTTTTTTAAAATTATTCTATTAATAAATCCAAATATAAATAAAGGTGGAAAGATAAAGGTTTTTATAATATTAGGGTCGATGTTATAAGAAGTGATTTTTTTATTATTTTTAGTATATATAATGTTTTTAAATTTATTTTTAATTCTATTTAAATATCCACCGATTGGAATATTCATTGTTATTCTTTCAACAAAATAGCAATCAATGTTTTTTTTTCTTAAAAAATCAAAAACATATTGATTTATGTGCTTATTGTCGTCATAGTACACTTCACTAAAAATATATACTCTCATAAGATACTATCTTTTATTTTGTTTATAATATAATTATTTTCATTTTTAGAGCTAATCAGTTCAAGTAAATTAGTTCTCTCTTTTGCATGTACAGTTTTACATATTTTTGAAGATAATACATTAATTAAATCTATATCATTTAAACATATATACCCAGGTAATACATTAATTTTATATTTATATAGTTCCCTGTTTTTTAAATAATGGTCTTTATCATATTGGAAGAATATAATAGGTTTATCTAAAACTAAAAAATCTAAGTAAATTGAGGAGTAATCGGTAATTAAACAATCAGTACTTAATAAAAGATCCATTGGATCTATCTTGTTATCGATAATGTTGATATTTTTAAAATTCTTAAATGTTTTGAGGTTAAATTTAGAGTTAGAATGTAATTTTAAATTGAACCGAAATTTCTTTAATTCAGCTAATTCATCAATTTTATGTAGTAGATCTATTTTATCATCTATAAAGTTAGGATTATCATCGCGCCAAGTTGGTGTATAGGTAATAGTAAATATACTATTTTCTGAATTGTTTTTTTTATCTTTTAAAAAGGAAACACGAGGATAGTTTGCATCTATTATTTTATTTTTAGATTTCCTAAATGCAGAAAAAAAAATATTTTTATATAGATATTCTCCCGGGCATAGTAACAAACTTTCTCTTTTATGATGATGAGGATAAAGTATTTTCATCCATATATTTGCATCTTTGAAGTAGTAATTTAACGGTGGAGTTGAAATATCAAATTCAATTTTTTTTAAGGGAATACCATGCCAGAGGTTTACTAATATTTTCTTACCTGACGTGAAGTAACTTAAATTATTTACATATGATGAGTATATATAGACCTTGGATGTTAATAGATGGAATAATCCTAGTAAACTATATTTATATATAACGGGATATCCCATTTCTTTTACAAGAGAAAATTCAGATCTATTTTTTGCTAGCCAATAGCAATTTAATTGTTTTTCATTCTTAATGCAGTATTCAAATAAATAACGGCTATTATCATTAAATTTTCCAAAACTACCAAATAGCCATTTTTTTTTGTTAGAAGGAAATAAAAAACTAATGGGATAAATTGGATATGATATTAGTAAAATTAATCCTTTTTTTACCTTATTTAAATTCATGCAATACCTTCTTTGATATTTTAATAAAATATACAACACGGATTACCATAACTATACTCTCAGTTATCAAAACAGATATAGCTATGCTGATAGCAGTTATATGATTCATAACGCATAAAATAAACAACATTACTAATTGCAGAGTGGCTGCAATAATAACTGACTTATTCGCAATATCTAATCGATCTATAATAGAGAATGCAGGATAGCCGAAATTTACTGCAATAAAATTAATGATTGTTGTTATCAAGAATATACGGAAAATATCTATAGCGAAGTTATAATTTTTTCCATAGAATAAAATAATAATCTCATTCGAAAAATAATAAATAATGCCGATTGAAATTATTAAAGGAGGGATAAGAACTAGTATAAAACGGTAAAATGTTGATATATTTTTAGTTCTGGCTAAATAAGGATATAGTGCTTGGCTAATTGGAAATGAAATACTTTGACCTGCTTGGTATAATTTTTCAGCACTTGAATATAATGCTGCTTGAGTTAGCCCAGCATGGCTACCTATGATTAGAGTACTTGCAGAAGTATAAATTGATACAGCTGCTCGTGATAAGAAAAATGGGAAAGAATTTATTGTGATATTAATTATATCAATTAATTTAGGAGTTAATATTTTATAACCTAATTTGATGTACAGTAATAACCCTATGGTAGTTGCTATGAAGTTACTAAAAGCATAACTCAAAATTGCTTGTGATACATCATTACTACCTTTAACAAAAAATATAATAAATATAACATAACTTAATTTAGAAAATAATGTCAAACATGTAATGTTTGACATTTTTTCAATACCTTGGAAGAACCATATTATCTGAAAATTTTGAGATAATATTGCTAATAAAGTCACACTACATAGTATGACTTTATTTTCATTTATTGTATTTGTTACAGTAAAATATGTGATTAGGCAAATTGATGTTAATGAAAATAAAATCACTTTTAAGATAAAAATTGAACTGATATGTATATTTATCTTATTGGTATTATTTTTGTTATTAGCTATCCATGCGGGAGAGTATAAGTTAAATCCGAAGTCAGTTAGTAAATTTGATATCACTATTACTGACATAAGTAACATAACTAGTCCAAAGGACTCAACATTTAATACCCGGCTTAAATAAGGAAGTGCTATAATTGGAGATAAGTAAGTAATTAGTTGAACCGCTACGAGGGATAGTATGTTAACGGATAATCTAGACATATCTATTACTATTTATTATGACCTGTTTAATATTTTTCTATGAATTTAAATTCATTTTTTCGATAAAAAATAATCGAACCATTAGTATAATGGCCATTGATCGCATTAATTATTGGTTGGCAACCTTCTTCAATAGTCATTATATTCGAGTTTTCTATAGATAGTGAATCTCGTAGCTTTGTTTGTATAGCACCAGGGCAAAGTGTTATTATATTATAACCATCTTTATATAATGCTTGAGAAACTTTAAGGACGCCAGCTTTAGATGCACAGTATGAGCTCCAGTCATTGTATGCATTGAAAGCTGCAGTAGAGGATATATTAATTATTTGACAGCTTTTATTTTTAATTAATGCAAATTTATTTACCAGATATGTACCTATAAGGTTCGTATTAATATCATTAATCCATTTTTCTGGTTCAGATTTAACTATTGTGCTTGAATATAAAGAACCGGCGAAATTAATAACAATATCAAATGTTTTTTTTGCAAAATATTGTCTTACACTTTCTATATCAGAAACATTCAATTCTTCTCTTGATGGAGTTTCTATAGTATTAGCTTCTGTTTTTATATTCTTAGTCAAATACTTTGCTAGATCACTATTTTTTGCTGTTACTAATATTTTCATTATTTTTTATCATCTACTGGATCTGGAGTTGGGTGATTATCACTAGTTTCTATAATCTTTTTATATTGCTCATAAATTGTTTGTTTTAAATTAGTTGAACTAACCCCTTTTCCATAAGGAAAATAAAATACTTCAACACCAAGTTCTTTCAGATAATCATACTTTGGATACCAATCATCACCAATAACAAAAGCATCAATATTTAGCTTTTTGACGGTTTCTTTATGATCTAGAATGTGTTGAGGTATTACCACATCCGGTGCTTTTAATCCTTCAATAATAGCAATACGTTCTTCAAAAGGAACAGATGGTTTCTTTTTATATGAACAAACTAGTTCATCGGTACTTACACCAACAATAAGTATATCACCAAGCCCTCGACCATAATTAATCATTTTTAAATGATTACTATGGAATAAATCAAAAGTACCTGATACATATATTATTCGTGACATTGTTACTCCAAAAAATATCAACCATAGCCATCACCCTGGGTTACGGCTCCCAGTGCGCACTATTACGAGTTTATCTTACTGATTTTATTGGTAAGTTGTGTCAGCAAGAGTTGCAGTTTATCAGTAACGAACTGATTTTTCACTATTTTATGTGAATAACTCAAATCGAATCATCAGTACCGTTTATATTTTCCGTCAAAGGCCAGTCTGATTATGCAGACAGGTCAAGCATGATAACACTCGTGTGTCTTTCATCAAATGGCGAATTCACGTCTGAAGTGCAACGCTAAGCCACCATTCTTAGCTTTGTAAACACCATAGTGTCCACTGAAGCTTTGTCCGGCTCTGTTGAGTTAATGTGGCATGGTTATCGAAAACCCGAGTCGGTTGTTTTTTTAAAGCAATCAGAAGAAAAAACTGTTCTGCTGGGGAACGTCCGTCTCCGCCTTTGTCCGGATGCTGATATTGCCCTTTGCGTATCATGTGGCTCAGCTCAATGCCGACCAGAATTGTCTACGCCTGGCGGTATCATTTAAATCCGGCCATCAACCTTACCCTCCGTTTGATGTTCCTGTGATCCTACTCAACAAGGTTGTTCAAGTACTTGCTTTGCCTGATGGTGTTTCGAGTTAAAGACATGGGTAACTTACTCGGTAAAAGTACGTAGGTTACTCGCTCTTTTCTTAATGCGACAGAGCCGTAGAAATATGATGAAAGCGGAAAGAGCTTTTTTCTCACTATCAAGTGAAGACCAGTATTTGAGTGCAGCCTCTAGAAGTACATGAGTGCCAGCGATGTTGGTTTCAATAAAATTCCACAGTTCCGCTGATTGATCGGTCAACGTGGCTTTCTGCTGCTAAGTGCATAATAGCATCAGGCTGGTATTGTTCTAATATGTTATCCAGTCTGTTACGATCGCAAATATCTGCTTTTTCAAAAGAATAGCGTGGGCTATTATCAATTGCTTTGAGTGATTCTAAATTACCTGCATAAGTCAGTTTATCAACATTAAGAACTCTATCATTAGTATGGTTGATAATATGTCGAATTAATGCAGAGCCAATGAAACCTGCGCCACCGGTAACCAGAATTTTCATTTTTGAATTTTTCAGCTGCTTTTAGGATTGAATGAAGTATTAAGAAGGAAATTTTATAGAAAATATATTGCTATTTTTTAGTGATAGCTACCGCACTGGGTTACGGCTCCCAGAGTGCCTATCATATGTAACAATTTGACTTATCCATTTAATATAAAAGGATTTTTCCATTTAACAAAATCAAACATATTAACGATTTTTGTTAAGTAGCGACGAGAGTAGACTCTCATCGCCTTGAGGTCAAGTATATCTGTGTTTTTTCTTTATTGTCAGATTTCGTCACTAACTAAGTCTTAAAAAAATGTTCTATCTTCCATGCAATGGCAACCAAATCACCAGTCGTAATCCACCTAAAGGGCTATCCTCTGCTTTTACCCAGCCTCGGTGCTGACTCACCGCCGTTTCAACAATTGCCAGACCCAATCCAGTTCCTCCAGATTCTCTATCTCTCGCTTCATCTGTCCGATAAAACGGCCGGAAGATATTTTCTCTATCTTCAAGACTGACTCCAGGGCCATCATCATCAACGGTGATCGTTACACCTTGGTTATCTGCTTTGAAGGCAACGGCGATATGGTTGTTGGAGTAACGTAGTGCATTGCGGACGATGTTTTCCAGGGCGCTGCCAAGTGTTGTTGGATTACAGTAAATCATCCAGTTTCCAGGAGGAGAAATGATATCCAGTGTTTTATGCATCTGCTCGACTTCAAATTTGGCATTTTCCAGAATGTCATGCCATATATCATAGGCTTTGATGTTTTCGCGCAGTAATTCGTTTTTATAATGATTACGGGAAAGGATCAACAGATCATTAATCATTCCGTCTAAACGTTGAGTTTCTGTTTCGATACGTGCGAGTTCTTTGCTTTCACCGTGACGGCGGCGCAGTAAGGCTGTCGCCAACTGTAAACGAGTCAGTGGGGTGCGTAGTTCATGGGAGATATCGGAGATCAGCCGTTGTTGAGCGGTGACCATCCTTTCCAGTGCGCTAATCATGTGGTTGAAGCTACTGCCCGTAGCCAAAAACTCTTGTGGGCCGGATTCTAGTTCAGGGTGTTGCCGTAAGTTGCCTTTCGCGACGTCATCCGCCGCATTTTTTAGTTTCCGGGCGGGTTTTGCCAGGCTCCATGCCAGCCACAGTAGTAATGGTGCGCTGATTAACATGGTGGCTGCGGGCAGTAAAAAGGGGCGGTCAAACATTAAATTAATAAAATCTGATTGTGGGCTGCTCGCTGGTCTAATGAAATAGAGAAGGTAATATTCTTCGTTATCGTGAACGGAAAAAGGACCAAGGACTTCCGAGCGGCTATATTTTTTCTTTTTAGGATGATCGGGGTTATCGGATAATCCGATAAAGTTGCGGATAGCTTGTCGTTGGTAGCGTGAAATCTCAGTATCACCACCAATGATAACGCCATTGTTGGTGGTGATAAGGAGTACGTGCTCGTTTTGCGAAGCTAGCAGATTAATCGCGTTTGTCATGTGTATCCACCAGAGTCCTTTCCCTGGGCTACGTGTTAATTCCTTTTCTATGTCTTTTGCCAGTTTTTTTCCAACCTGATATTCATTATCCAAAAGAGGGGCTAATTGCCGCGAATCCAGTTTAGGCGCCATTAAGGCTATCATCAGGACGAGTGCGAGCGTAAACCAAAAAATGGCGAATATACGAGCAGTCAAGCTATTGATCATTTTGCGGAAACCATTAAGTATCCACGGCCACGCAATGTTTTAAACCAGGGTAGCTCATCTGTTCTGTTAGGTAATTTACGGCGTAGATTTGAAATATGCATATCAATAGCCCGATCAAAAGGTGTTAAGCGTTTACCTAATACTTCTTGACTCAATTGTTCGCGGGAAACAACTTGCCCTAAATGTTGTGCAAGTAAATAAAGTAGTGTGAACTCCGTGCCGGTGAGATCCAAAATCTCGCCGGCAAAACTGGCTTCCTGGCGCCCAGGATTGAGTTGTAGTTTATCGACCTCCAGTACCGGTATTCCAATCTCAGCTTGTTGTTCACTCCAGTTAGAGCGGCGCAAAATGGCACGTATGCGGGCGACGAGTTCACGATCGTTAAAAGGTTTGGGGAGATAGTCATCTGCGCCTAGTTCTAAGCCTAAAACACGGTCTAGATTGCTACCACGAGCTGTTAACATGATCACGGGCGTCTGATGGGATTGCCGCAGTGCTTTCAGTGTCTCAATGCCGTTTTTACGTGGCATCATGATGTCTAACAATAATAGGTCAATTGAAGCATCAATATATTGTAAAGCTTCTTCACCATCGTGGGCGATCACAACATTGAATCCTTCCATTTCGAGTAGTTCTTTTAATAGCGATGTTAGCTCGCGGTCATCATCAACTAATAAGATTTTATGCATTAATTCTTCCTCCAAGAGCAAAATACGATAACAAACTCCGCTATTCCATGACTTTACGTTCTTTTACATGCTCTGACGCTAGTTTGCAGCAGCAGGGTTATAGTTGTCCGCACTAGATCGAATGCTGTTGTTCGAGAAAGCGAGGAAATTTAATGCGTAACATAGCAATATTGGCTGTAGCGTCAATGTTTGTTCTTGAAACAACGGAGACCTTAGCTAACACTGCTGATGCGGATCATGTTCCTGAAGCTCATTCTTCTCCATCTTGCATGCAAGGTGATTATAAGAGGAATTTTAGTTATTACCGAGGTAATCAGTACAACTATAGCTATATCTTCGGTGGAATCGTATTAACAGAACAGCAGCGTGAGCAGATATTGAGGTTAGCCAGAGAGCAAGGTGGGTATGAACAGCCGTTGGCTGATATGCAGGATGCCCATTTTAAACTGGATGATCTTTTGACTGAAGAGGATTTTGATGAAACTGAGGTTCGTTCACTGCTTGAGAAAATCGCCGAAAAGCATGTTCTTTTAGGTATAGAAGTGGCGAGATTCAATAATCAGGTTTATCAGCTACTTACAGCAGAACAGAAAGCGTTATTGAAAAAACGTAAAACAAGTAAGTGTCTTACTCAAAACGTGAACTGATTTTTTACAACTACGCTTGATGCTGAGTGCTTTGATGACAAAAGTACGTTGATTCCAGATAGCATCAGTAACGATTTTCCTTGCCATAGACACCATCCCTGTCTTTCAGCCCCGTTTCGGGGCTTTTTTTTGTCTATTATCGCTTACTTGTATAAACTGACTTTTTTATCTCATCCGGTGCATGATGTTTACTGATTGCTTTTCTCATGAAAAAATGTGTTTTTGTTGCCCCTGAATTCCATTCTATTCCCCCGAACTATGCTGCCGCGGTAGAGTGGTGGATCTATAACGTTGCCAAAATTAGTCAGGCCCATAATTTAATTATCTGTAAAGGAGAAAGAACGGAGAAAACGGTAGAAAAGATCAGTGAATATGCCACCATTCACAGGATACACACGAGCGTGGTTTATAAGCGTTTTTTTAGAAAATGGTCTCGTTTAGATCCTTATCCTTATGCTAAAAGGGTGGTGGATACTGTCATGCGTTATCAATGTTCGTATGGCGAGAAACCGATTTTGATCATCCAAAATTCTATTTCGCTTTATAATGCAGTGAAGCAGCTTTATCCAGAAAAATTCATGGTACTTCATCTACATAATAAACATAAAACCGCTGATTTAGCGCCAGAAACAAAGCTCATTACACCTAGCCATTTTTTGGCGGATTTCTTTCACTCCGAAGCAAAGATTGAGAATATCAAAGTAGTGCCAAATGGTATTGATAAGGCGCTATATCAACAGAGAACTCGTTGGAAAAGAGATCGTTTTGGGTTGAAAGATGATGAAACCGTTATCTTATATGCTGGCCGATTGGATAAAGGTAAAGGCGTTATTGAACTCATGGATGCAGTAAGTTTGCTGAATCAAAAAGGGCAAAATATTAAGCTGCTTCTTATCGGGGATCATGCAACGATTAAAAAAGGTGAACGCGAAGTTTATCGGAAAAAGGTGCTGGATAAAGCGTCAGATATGGCTGATATCTGTATTCTCGCAGGGAGTATACCGCCGATAGACATGCATCAAGTATATCCGCTTGCTGATTTAACGGTCGTTCCTTCATTAGGTGAAGAAGCATTTTGTATGGTTGCCTTGGAATCAATGGCCTGCGGTGTGCCGGTGTTGGTCAGTCCAAGAGGAGGAATAAAAGAATTTGTTATTCCAGAAAAAACAGGCTTTTTACTGCAAGAACCGTTGTCCCCGGTGAGTATTGCTAAAGATATTTCGGATACTTTGTTAAATGACAATTTAAGCACTGTCGCTGAACATGCCAAAGAGACAGTAATAAGTCAATATGATTGGCGTAATGTCAGCGTGTCTTTAGCAAATACATTAGCGGAGTGGTTTTAGCGGTGATGGGCTATCCACAAATATTGCATAGCCCGTTGAATGGTTAACTTTCGGTTCTAAATTGCTGTCTTTTTTCATGCCATCTTTGCTGACACAAAGCGGTCAGTAAGCCAAGATAGATACCCAAGATATTCAAATGAACACTCTCAAAGTTTCCTCTGACAATAAAATAGCCAAAGAAAGAGATCAATAAAATTAACGCTGCTTGTTTATTGCTTGCTTTCCACTCTTGAGCTGATTGTTTTAGGTATAAAAGCCCTACAAATAAAAAGGCCGCGAATCCAAATATTCCGCCAGAAAACCATACAGTCAGGAAAATATTATGGGGGCCAAGCGAGGTTTTAAATGTCCAGTCTGGGTAGTTTTTAACGTTATCGTTGTAAATTTGGTCATAGATTTTGTTGCCAGCGCCATAACCTTTGATTGGTTTTTCCAAAATCAAGGTGAGAGCTGAGCCTTGTGTCCCATTATGGTATCGGTGGCTGCTATCGGTCTGTTCCAACTTAAAAGCTAAAGTAGAATCTTTGATAAGATAGTCAGATTTGATGGCAAATATGCCAACCCCAATCATAATGATACTGGCAACCAACGTCTTCCAGTTTTTGTTCAGGATGATCATCAAAAAAAACATCACAAAAACAGCAAGCCAGGCGCCTCTGGAAAGGGTTCCTAACAAAACAAAAAAGACAGATAAAATCAGGAGTGCTATCAGCGCTAAGCGAATGTAATTTTTGTGATTCTGAAAATGCCAAAGGGCGACTAATGCGGGAAAGAAGAATACGATGCCATCCGAGATATTGCGGTGGTTATAGGTGGTGAATGGCATGATATTGTTTTGGTAATCCTGATAAAACAGGTAAATTTCTTTCAGTGTGATGAATAACAGCCCAATCAGAAATGAACCGATAACCATTTTCTGAATTTTAAGCGCACTGGTATGGCTTAATGCCAGAGTAATCAACAGGCTGGAAAGAACAACATCCCTGAAAAAAGGGGTTTTAAGTTCACTGATACTGAGTTTGGGCTCCGGTGAAATCACTATTGAATAGACATAGGTTAATGTCAGGATACCTAAAGACAAGATGACATTATTTTTTAAAGCAGCAAGACATCCTTTGGGGTTTTTAATCAGAAAATACAACGCAGTTAATGCCACCAGCGCAAAAAATAAGTTTTTATAGCGTGTGATACCTGTTACGTAGACAAGTGCGATGTAGCCACCGACGAAAAATGTACTCCAAGATAAATTATTTTTAATATTTTGTTTAAACATAACCATACCGGACAGAAAGTGGATTTTTGGGGGGTATTTTGTATTATTTCAGTCATACAGGCACGTAGAAAAATGCAGCCTCACAAATTCATCTGGGATGGATGCTGCGTTATTAGTATACCTGAGTCTGGCTGAATAACCGTAAGGTGGTCGTCAATGAGTATAAATTATGGGCGATGGGTCAGTTCTGCTGCATTAGCGGCAACGGTGCTGGCATGTGTGTTGTTGATTGTGAAGATTTTTGCATGGTGGCTAACGGGTTCGGTGAGTTTACTGGCCGCGCTGGTGGATTCATTAGTCGATTTGGCCGCTTCCTTGATGAATTTTTTTGTTGTGCGTTATTCACTTCAGCCTGCTGATGAAGAGCATACTTTTGGGCATGGTAAGGCCGAGTCGTTGGCGGCTTTGGCACAAAGTATGTTTATTTCCGGTTCGGCAATTTTCCTCTTTTTAACGGGTTTCCAGCATCTGTATGCCCCCAAACCATTGGCGCATGCGGCGATAGGTATTTGGGTTATCGTCATTGCTCTGATTTCCACATTATGTTTAGTCACGTTCCAGAAATGGGTGGTTAATAAGACCCAAAGTCAGGCGATCCGGGCAGACAAGCTGCATTATCAATCTGACCTGTTGATGAATGGCGCCATTTTGGTGGCGTTGCTTTTGAGTCTGTATGGTTTTCAACGTGCGGATGCGCTATTTGCCTTGGGTATCGGAGTCTATATCCTCTATAGTGCATTACGAATGGGGTATGATGCCGTACAATCTTTGCTTGATCATGCATTACCGGATGAAGAGCGGCAGGAGATTATCGAAATCATCCGAAATTATCCCGGGGTAGCGGGTGGCCATGATCTGCGCACCCGCCAATCAGGGCCGACGCGTTTTATCCAGTTTCATCTGGAGATCGATGATCATATGCCGTTGGTGCAGGTGCATGCTTTGGCTGACGGCATCGAAAATAAATTGCGGCGCCGGTTTCCTGATGCCGATATTATTATTCACCAAGATCCTTGCTCTGTTGTGCCGGAAGAGCATAAAAACCGTTGGGATTGAAAGGAAATTTATTCATAATCAAAAGATCGTCAAAGAACAGACATAATCTTAATGCAGGCTGAATGTTTTTCCGTATCATAGGTGTGTTGAATCAATTCAGCTCAGTGAAGTGACAATCAGGTTTCGCAAGATTGCTGTTAATTTTTCTCGTTAGGGAAATCGTCAGCAGATTGACAAATATTATATCGATAAGTCAGAGGTCATCATGATCAACAAGATTAAAAGAATCGGAGTCTTAACGAGTGGCGGTGATGCGCCTGGCATGAACGCCGCTATTCGTGGTGTTGTTCGTGCCGCTTTAACCGAAGGGTTGGAAGTGTATGGTATTTATGATGGCTATCTGGGGTTGTATGAAAACCGCATGAAGAAGCTTGATCGCTTTAGTGTTTCCGACATGATTAACCGCGGTGGTACGTTTTTGGGATCTGCCCGTTTTCCTGAGTTCAGGGATGATAAGGTTCGCCAGATTGCCATTGAAAACATGCACAAAAATGAGATTGATGCGCTGGTGGTGATCGGCGGTGACGGCTCTTATCTGGGAGCGAAGAGGCTGACCGAAGCAGGCTTCCCTTGTATTGGTTTGCCCGGAACGATTGACAACGATGTTGCAGGCACAGATTACACCATCGGTTATTTCACGGCGCTGGAAACGGTGGTTGAGGCCATTGACCGTTTGCGTGATACATCAACTTCCCACAAACGCATTTCCATTGTAGAAGTGATGGGGCGTTATTGCGGTGATTTGACGTTATCCGCAGCCATTGCGGGGGGATGCGAATTTATTGTTCTGCCTGAGAGTGAAACCCCGTTTGATCGTGAAGAATTGCTGGCTGAGATTCAGGTCGGAATTCAAAAAGGGAAACGTCACGCGATTGTTGCCATTACTGAGCATGTCTGTGATGTTGCTGAGTTGGCGAAATATATTGAGGCGGAAACGCATCACGAAACACGGGCAACGGTATTGGGGCATATTCAGCGTGGTGGCGCACCGGTTGCTTATGACCGCATTCTCGCTTCTCGTATGGGGGCGTACTCCGTTCAACTTTTGTTGGAAGGCCATGGCGGTCGCTGTGTTGGTATCCAGAATGAGAAACTTGTTCATCACGATATCATTGATGCAGTACAAAACATGCAACGTGTCTTTAAGAAAGAGTGGTTAGACACTGCGAAAAAGCTCTACTAATCCTTTCTTCGCCGTAAAATCCTCTTTTGGAGATAGCCATGTATGTGGCTATCTCATTTCTCATATTCCTCTTACGCATAAGCGGAAATTTTAAATTATTTCTGAGTTATAACACTTTCTGTCAGTTTTTAGGGTGAAAACCATAATAGCTTAGGGGAGTGTGTGATCGTGATGATGAATGCAAAGGGGATGAGGACGAGCCTGAGGCGGGGGATCACAAAACCGTATCTCATGTTGACGTTATTTTTGATGGTTCTGGCAATGTCACTGTTGGCCAATAATGCATGGGCAAAAACGCTTCAATTATTGAATGTCTCTTATGATCCAACCCGTGAATTTTATCAACAGTATGATGTGGCATTCAGCGAATACTGGCATAACAAAACAGGGGATGATGTCAAGATCCGCCAGTCGCATGGGGGATCAGGTAAGCAGGCAACTTCCGTGATTAATGGTCTTCAGGCTGATGTTGTGACTCTGGCATTGGCTTATGATGTGGATGCTATCGCGAAAAGCGGGCGCATTGATAAGAACTGGATTAAACGTTTACCGGATAATTCTGCGCCTTATACATCAACCATTGTCTTTTTGGTGAGAAAGGGAAACCCTAAACAGATAAAAGAGTGGTCTGATTTAATTCGTCCCGGGATTTCGATTGTGACACCGAATCCCAAAACGTCCGGCGGGGCGCGTTGGAATTATCTGGCAGCCTGGGGATATGGATTAGCGCATAACAATCAGGATCAGGCTAAGGCCAAAGCGTTTGTGCGGGCGTTGTATAAAAATGTTGACGTGTTGGATGCCGGAGCGCGGGGGGCAACGAATACGTTTGTAGAGCGTGGAATTGGTGATGTATTGATCGCGTGGGAAAATGAAGCGTTGTTGGCCATTAATGTCTTGGGTAAGGGAAAATTTGACATTGTGACACCGAGTATTTCTATTCTGGCGGAACCAACGGTTTCTGTTGTCGATAAAGTGGTTGATAAACGGGGAACGCGCGAGCTGGCAACCGCCTATCTGAAATACCTTTATTCTCCGGTTGGGCAGGAGATGGCGGCCAAAAATTATTATCGTCCGCGCGATAAGGCCATTGCCCAAAAATATCGGACGGTTTTTCCTGAACTGAGGCTTTTTACCGTTGATGAGGTCTTTGGCGGGTGGGATAAAGCGCAAAAAGAACATTTTGCGACGGGCAAGATTTTTGACGAAATTATCCGACGTTAATCATTCAGCCGATGACGCGGTTTGAGAGAGAAAAAAACCGCCACGGGTGATACCTGGTGGCGGTCGTGTTGTTACGTTGTGTTTTGCGGAGAATTAGGCTTTTTTCGCTTCTGCTGCGGCTTTCACGATCACGGCAAAAGCATCCGCTTTCAGTGATGCGCCACCGACCAGCGCCCCGTCGATATCCGGTTGGGTGAACAGCTCTGCCGCATTGCCGGCATTCACTGAACCACCGTATTGAATAATGACTTGCTCAGCAATCGCGGTATCTTGTTTGGCGATATGATCACGAATAAATTTGTGAACAGCCTGAGCTTGTGCAGGTGTAGCGGATTTGCCGGTACCGATTGCCCAAACGGGTTCATAAGCAATCACGGCATCTTGGAATGCTTCTGCGCCCAGCGTGTTTAAAACAGCATCAATTTGTCGTGCACAAACGGCTTCAGTTTGACCCGCTTCATTTTCTTGCTCGGTTTCGCCAATGCACAGAACTGGGATCAAACCCTGCTCTTTCAGAATGGCGAATTTCTTCGCGATGAATTCGTCACTTTCTTTGTGATAAGTCCGTCGTTCAGAGTGACCGATAATGATGTATTGTGCACCGACTTCTTTTAGCATTTCGGCGGACGTTTCACCCGTGAATGCACCAGAAAGATTGACACCGACATCTTGTGCTCCGAGCGCGATACGGCTGCCAGCCAGCGCATTTTTTGCCAGAGAAACATAAACTGTTGGTGGTGCGATAGCGACGCCACAGCCGTCAACGTTGCTCAATTCGTTACGCAGGCCTGCAATCAGGTCGTTAACCATGTGGGTATTGCCATTTAATTTCCAGTTACCCATAACTAATGGATGTCGCATATTTTTCCCTCCAACCAGAAAATAATTAAATTGCGAACTGAATGAATATTCTTGCTTTGAATGACATCACCATCATGCCATTCCTTGTCCGTGGAATCCCGATAGTATAAAGATCATCAACGCGAATAGCTCTGCGTTGTGTCACTAATTCTCATCTATTGTGGTGTCAGATAACGATAGCTTAATCGGTTCAATAGCGAAGGTCATTATATTTTCGCTGCTGTTTACGATGACATAACGGACTGCGCCCATTTTTTGACTGAACGTCGAGAAAGTTGCAGCTGCCTGCAAAAGTTTTTCCAATTGAATTTGAGCTTGTTCAGGGGAGAGGGTTGGTTCAAATTGATTGATCAGCGCCGCCATGTAGCGTTTTGCCAATATCCAGTTCCGCTCATCTTCGTGTTCATTCAGTGAAGGTAACAGCGTAAGCTGGAGGCTTTTTATCTTTTCGCTGCCTCGCTCCAGTACTGCCGAAGAGTAAATGTTTTGATTGATCCGGCTGGCGGCACGGATAAAAGGTTGGGAAATGTTTTGGCTTGCAATGACTTTATATTCGTTAAGCGGAATATCTGGATGTTTTTTATTGTATTTTTCCCGGAAGACAGGGATGGTTTCTTCGAAAGTAGGAAAATCTGGCTGTAGATACATTGGCAATGAGCCTATTTCTGTTGTGACAGAAGCTTCATAGGCAGAGGCTGGTAATGGTAAACCGATACCAAAAGCGATTAATATTGCCACCAGAAGTTTATTTATGCCTGTTTTCATTTTACGACTCACTGAGTTAAATCCTGGAAAAACAGTGCCCACAATTGGAAAGATGACATGACATTACAACAATGGGGTTTTTCATTCAAAGGCCGAATTGGACGACGAGAGTTTTGGTACGGAATCGGTATTTGTTTTGCTTTGATTTTTATACTTCTGACACTCCACGGCATGGGGGTTATCCCGATGAATTATGCGATGCCTGGTGTGGCCTTGCTATTATATCTAACCGTGGCGATTTTCTCGAAACGTTTGCATGACCGGAATAAACGTGGTGGGTGGGTGTTATTACTGGCATTGGCCTGGATATTAGTGTCCCTTGACTGGAGCATAATGGCGCCAATATGGCAGTGGGGAATAGGCCGCTTTGTCCCGACACTGATTTGCGTCATGATGATATTGGATTGTGGTGTTTTTCGGGGCACGGAAGGCGCTAATCGCTTTGGTAAGATGGCAGAAACGGTTGATTATATTTCTGCCAGGGAAACAGTTCAAAAACGCGGATAAGTTTATCGGTACATTTATTGAGACCGCCGTGGCGGTTTACCAGTATTGCTCACTGGTGATATGACCCGGTTTACGGCGCAGATGTTTTGCCATATTACGTTGTTCTTTCAATAGTTGCTGGGTATCCCTGACCATTTGGGGATTCCCGCACAACATGACATGGCTGTTTTCGGCCTGAATGGATAAGCCTGCCGCCGATTCCAACTGACCATTTTCAATTAATGCCGGAATTCTACCCATTAGTGCATTGGGCCATTTTTCGCGACTCACGATGGTTTGTATTTTCAGTTTACCCTGAAATTTATTCTCTAATGCCTGCATCAAGGGCAAATAACTTAAATCTTTTCCCCATCTCACTGCGTGAACTAAAACGATATTTTCGAACCGCTCCAGATTAATACCTTGTTGGAGAATGGAAAGATAAGGCCCAATTGCTGTGCCAGTGGAAAGCATCCAGAGTGTTTGGCTGTCAGGGATTTCATCAAGAACGAAAAAACCAGCGGCCTGCTCTGTGACGAACAACTCATTCCCGGTTTTTAACGCAGCCAATTGGGGGCTGAGTTTTCCTCCCGGAACGGTGACTAGGTAAAATTCCAGATAATTATCATCAGGCGAATTGACGTAAGAGTAAGCTCGTTGAATGCGCTCTTCATCAATTTCCAGCGCAAGTTTTGCAAATTGACCGGCGGTGAATTTTTCTATTGGTGCATGAATTTTGATACTGAAAAGTGAATCTGTCCAATGGGTGATGTCGGTAACTTTGCCTGTAACCCAATTTGCCATTACGATTAACCTCTCTACACAATATGATCCGTACTCATCGGGCACGAATTAATCTCAGCCAGATGAAGACGATGTCAATGGGGGATTTTGGGTCACAATCTTACGTGATTACTTGAAATAGCATTATCGATTACGTGTTACCATCGGCACATTGTGTTATCAGCCAAGTGTCATGTTGCAAGGCACGCTATCCTGTCAATCTGAGTTTTTCAAGGCGCGGGCAAGGTAACAAAAAACCATGCCAGCGCCTTGAGCGATTAAGCGCGATCTTCCCACTCTTGGGCGCGGGCAACCGCTTTTTTCCAGCCATTGTATTTATGGTTGCGTTCAGTCGTTTCGATACCTGGACGGAACTCTTTTTCGATCAAGGCCTTGCTTTTCACTTCATCCAAATCTTGCCAGAAGCCGACCGCCAAACCCGCCAGGAAAGCGGCGCCTAACGCCGTGCTTTCACGCACTTCAGGTCGCTCAACACGGGTGCCGAGAATATCGGACTGGAACTGCATCAGGAAGTTGTTAGCAACCGCACCGCCGTCGACGCGCAATGCTTGCAAGCGTGTACCCGCATCGGCTTGCATGGCGTCCAGGACATCGCGGGTTTGGTAAGCGATGGATTCCAGTGTGGCACGGATAATATGGTTGCTGTTGGCGCCACGGGTTAATCCGAAAATAGCGCCACGCGCGTAAGGATCCCAATATGGCGCACCAAGCCCGGTAAATGCAGGCACAACATAAACCCCATTGCTGTCTTTGACTTTGGTTGCAAAATATTCTGAATCCGCAGCATCTGCAATCAGTTTGAGTTCATCACGTAGCCATTGAATGGAGGCGCCACCCACAAATACCGCGCCTTCCAGCGCATAATTGACTTCACCACGTGGGCCACAGGCAATGGTAGTCAACAGGCCATGATTAGAGCGGACGGCATCGTTGCCGGTGTTCATCAACAGGAAACAGCCCGTGCCGTAAGTATTTTTTGCCATGCCGGGATGAACACACAATTGCCCATACAGTGCGGCTTGCTGGTCACCTGCGATACCCGAAATCGGAATACGGGTGCCGCCTTTTCCTCCGATATTCGTTTGGCCATAGATTGTTGAGGAAGCGGCAACTTCGGGCAGCATGACGCGTGGTATGCCCAACTCATCAAGGATTTTCTGATCCCAGTCCAGGTTATGGATATTGAACAACATGGTACGGGAAGCATTGGTGTAATCAGTGACGTGCACCCGTCCCTGCGTCATTTTCCAGACTAACCAGGTATCAACAGTACCGAATAAAAGCTCACCATGCTCAGCACGTTGGCGAACCCCTTCCACGTTGTCCAAAATCCATTTGATTTTTGTCCCGGAGAAGTAAGGGTCAACGACCAGCCCTGTATTTTGGCGAATATACTCTTCCAGCCCTTCTTTTTGTTTCAGTTTGGTACAGATGTCTGCTGTTCGGCGGCATTGCCAGACAATGGCGTTATAGACCGGCTTACCTGTTTCTTTTTCCCAGACAATGGTCGTTTCCCGTTGGTTGGTAATACCAATACTGGCAATTTGATCAGAACGGATATCGGCTTTTGCCAGTACTTCCACTAGGGTAGAACTTTGGCTTGCCCAGATTTCCATGGGATCATGTTCCACCCATCCAGGTTTGGGATAGATTTGTGTAAATTCACGTTGTGAAATGCAGACAATATTTGCATCGTGATCAAAGATCACGGCGCGTGAACTGGTCGTGCCCTGATCCAGAGCGACAATATATTTTTTTTCAGTTGTATTTTCTGTTGTCATAACTATAACCTGGTTTTATTGACTCATTTTTATCGTTTTATGGATTTGCCAGCGTTTTTATCTGGCAAATCAGACCTCGCGCGGTAAATGGCGAGTAATCAGCTGGCGGTAGCCAAAGGCACCTAAGACCGCGCCAACGATAGGCGCGACCAACGGAACAAGAAAATAAGGAATATCCCGACCTCCGGTGAGGGCAATATTCCCCCAACCCGCCAAATAAGCCACTAATTTGGGACCAAAATCACGAGCCGGATTCAACGCAAAGCCGGTCAAAGGGCCAAATGCTCCCCCGATAACGGCGATGAGAATGCCGATTAATAGCGGTGCCAAAGGCCCTCTTGGGATGCCGTTGCCATCATCTGTCAGGGACAGAATCAAGCATAGCAGAACGGCTGCGATGATAACTTCAACGATAAACGCCTGGAATACGGAAATCGGTGCTGCCGGATAAGTTGAAAAAACGCCGGCAGTAAAGAGACTTTCCTGTGAACCGCGAACGATGTTGTGAACTTGCTCATAATCCAGGAAAAGGTTGTAATACATCATGTAGACAATCAGTGCCGCAGCAAAGCCACCGAACATTTGGGCAATGATATAAGGCAACACTTTTTTTCTGTCAAAATTGGCAAATAGGCATAAAGCGATGGTCACGGCGGGGTTAAGATGTGCGCCTGAAATGCCGGCAGTAAGGTAAACGGCCAGAGCGACACCAAAGCCCCAGATGATGCTGATTTCCCATAAGCCGAGTTGTGCTCCTGCAATTCGGGCAGCAGCAACGCAGCCTAAGCCAAAAAAAACGAGCAACGCGGTGCCTAAAAATTCGGCAATGCATTGACCTGATAATGTTGGTGCTGTGCTCTGGCTCATTTCTATGATCCTATAAAAAAGTACAAGGGAAAGCGGATAATTATTTGTCCCTTTTTCTGTAGTAAGGGAAAAGTGCCTGTGAATTTATCGTTAATGAGCGTAAACGAGAAATAGCGAACTTGAAATCTGCGTGTTGCGTCAACAAAATGAGCGAATTCGCATTTACTTGGTGTTTTATTCAACTTGGAAATGTGATCTTGTAGACATTTGGGTTTAGTCACTATATTTTTCGTTATGCTGCACATTGAAGGGATGAAACTAGACAGGTGTTAACAGGCTAAATACAATCAAGACATTGCTTACAAGAGGGCCCCAGAATGTCATTTGAAGTTTTTGAAAAACTAGAATCCAAAGTTCAGCAAGCGATCGATACCATCACTTTGTTGCAAATGGAGATTGAAGAATTAAAAGAAAAGAATACCGTCTTATCTCAGGATGTTCAGAATGTGGCAGATAGCCGTGATTCTCTGGCACGTGAAAATGAGCAGCTCAAGCAAGAACAATCAGCATGGCAAGAGCGTTTACGTACCCTGCTGGGTAAAATGGAAGATGTACAATAAGGTATCCAATTGCTTAGCTGAAAAGGGCGATGATTACGCCCTTTTTTTGTCCCCTTTATATTGGGGATCTTCATATCGGCTAGACCAGAATGGTGATATGGCTATTTTTACCGGGGATCAGATTTCGTCATCACTATCGTCAAGTGCTTCGTCAATCTCCAGTGGGACATCCGATAAGACGATACCGGTGTTGTCTGCGTAAAGATAATCACCAGAGAAGAACGTCACCCCCCCAAAATTGACTCTGATATCACTTTCCCCTACGCCTTCACTGTTGGAACCCGCAGGAATAGCTGCCATTGCCTGAATACCAATATCAAGTTCGGCGAGATAATCGACCTGACGCACCGCGCCATAGACGACAATACCTTCCCACTCATTATTGACCGCAATTTGAGCCAGCTCTGCATCAACGAGTGCCTTGCGTACCGATCCACCACCATCAACGAGCAAAATGCGACCATGTCCATTTTCTTCAAGTAAATCATAAAGAAGGCCATTATCTTCAAAACATTTTACTGTGATGATACGACCACCAAATGAAGTACGCCCACCAAAGTTGGAGAAAAGTGGCTCTACCACGTTTATATCTTCTTGATAGATATCACAAAGTTCGGAAGTATCATATTTCATAGGATTGACGTCTGGTTATACAAGGAATAGACAGTATATCCTTTTAACGCCAGTGTTGGCAAAACCATCAATCTTAAAACTGCCGGGCAAAATGGCTGTTTACTCGCTTAATTCAACATTAATCCAAGGGAAAATAGGATATTGGTCAATAATGCAACCTTGACCATTTGTAGTAACTTGGGACGCATACCTTCAGGGGTGGGATCACGCAAGACTTGTACGGCATGTTTCAACAGGAGAGGAAACGCAAGCAGGAACAACCAACAAGACCAGCCATGCAGGTAGAGTAATGTGAAAGCGATAAGGCAGAGCATAGCGGTAAGCAGAAGGGTGGCATGATAATAGCGGGCTTTTTTTCCGCCCAGCCGGACGGCCAGGGTATTTTTACCGTTTTGGCGGTCATTGTCGATATCGCGTAGATTATTGATGTTTAAGACTGCGACAGAAAGTAAGCCACAAGCCGTTGCGGGCAACACGGTGCTGATGGAAACCGTATGGGTTTGCAGATAGAAAGTCCCGAGCACACTTAACCAGCCGAAGAAAATCAGAACGGAAATATCACCTAATCCGATATAGCCATAAGGACGAACCCCTACCGTATAAGTGATAGCAGCGACAATCGCCAATAATCCCAGGATCAAGAAACCGATGATGTCACTTGGGCTATTGCAGGCTACCGCGATGAGGGAAATGCCAGATAAACAAGAAAACAGCACGGTGATCTTCAATGCTGTTTTCATCTGCTTTGCCGTAATCAGCCCCTTTTGCATCCCGCGCATTGGGCCAATACGTTTTGCTGTATCGCTGCCTTTGGTGACATCACCATAATCGTTGGCCAGATTGGAGAGAATTTGCAGTATGGCGGCGGTGAATAACGCCAATACTGTCACTGGCCATTTGAACTGTCCTGCCCATGAAGAAAGCGCTGAGCCTGTGACAACGGCAGCAACGGCCAGCGGGAGTGTTTTGGGGCGCAAGCTTTCCAGCCATGCTTGTATCTGACTGCTAAACGTGGTTGAGCTCATATTGTTACTGTCTGCCATTAGAATGGGTGTAATAAATTTTATACCATCGAAAATAAAAAAAGGGGAGGCTCAAGGCCTCCCAATAGCGTGATTTTTTATCGTATCTTGCGCCTTTTCCACGTTAGATTTTTCACGTGCATCAGTGCAGTCAACGAGGTCTTATTGAGCCGGTGTCACTGATTACAGAATAAACCGGCTCAAATCTTCGTCTGCAACCAATTCGTCCAAGTGTTCTTTAACATAATCGGCATTAATTTCGACGGATTTTCCCTGGCTTTCGCTGGCGTCAAAGGAGAGGTCTTCCATCATGCGCTCAAGTACCGTATGCAGACGACGAGCACCAATATTTTCGGTTGTTTCATTCACTTGCCATGCTGCTTCTGCAATTTTACGGATACCGTCAGCAGTGAATTCGATATTCAGACCTTCCGTCGCCATCAGCGCTTTGTACTGTTCAGTCAGCGAAGCATTAGGCTCGGTCAGAATTCGTTCAAAATCTTCTGTGGTCAGCGCCTGCAATTCAACACGGATTGGCAAGCGACCCTGAAGCTCAGGGATCAGGTCGGAAGGGCTGGAAACCTGGAAGGCACCGGAAGCAATAAACAGAATGTGATCCGTTTTGACCATGCCGTGTTTAGTGGAAACGGTACAGCCTTCGACCAGTGGCAGCAGATCACGCTGAACACCTTCACGGGAAACATCCGGGCCAGACGTTTGACCGCGTTTACAAATTTTATCGATCTCATCAATGAAAACGATGCCATGTTGTTCAACGGCATCAATCGCCTGTTGTTTCAGCTCTTCTGGATTCACCAGTTTTGCTGCTTCTTCTTCAACCAGTAGCTTGAAAGCGTCTTTGATTTTCATCTTGCGACTGTTTTGACGCTGGCCTGCCAGGTTTTGGAACATGGATTGTAATTGATTCGTCATCTCTTCCATGCCCGGAGGGGCCATGATTTCAACACCAACAGGCGCAGCGGCGACTTCGATTTCAATTTCTTTATCGTCTAACTGGCCTTCACGCAATTTTTTGCGAAATGCCTGACGGGTCGAAGAGGGTTCGGATTGCGCTTCTGTTTGTCCCCAGTTATTTTTTGCCGGAGGAAGCAGGACATCCAGAATACGTTCTTCGGCCAATTCTTCTGCCCGATAGCGATTTTTTTCAATGGATTGCAGACGCACCATTTTTATTGCGGCATCTGTCAGATCACGGATGATCGAGTCAACTTCTTTACCAACATAGCCCACTTCGGTGAATTTCGTGGCTTCAACTTTAATAAAAGGTGCGTTGGCTAATTTTGCCAGACGACGGGCAATCTCGGTTTTACCAACGCCGGTCGGCCCGATCATCAAAATATTTTTTGGCGTGACTTCATGACGCAGTAATTCATCTAACTGCATACGACGCCAGCGGTTACGCAGGGCAATGGCAACAGCGCGTTTGGCTTTGTCCTGACCGATGATGTGGTTATTGAGTTCGCTGACAATTTCGCGAGGAGTCATTTCAGACATACTATCTATCCTTACGATTTCGAAGGCAGTTCTTCGAAGTTGTGATTATGGTTGGTGTAGATGCAGATATCGCCAGCGATAGTCAGAGCGCGTTCTGCAATTTCTCTGGCACTGAGTTCGGTTGTTTCTAACATCGCGCGAGCCGCCGCCTGTGCGTATGATCCACCGGAACCAATCGCAATAAGGTCATTTTCTGGCTGAATCACATCACCGTTACCCGTAATAATCAGAGACGCGTTTTCATCTGCGACTGCAAGCAGGGCTTCCAGTTTGCGCAGCATGCGATCTGTTCGCCAATCTTTGGCGAGTTCCACGGCTGCTTTGGTCAGATGCCCCTGATGCATTTCAAGTTTTCGTTCAAACAGCTCGAACAGTGTGAAAGCATCAGCCGTACCGCCGGCAAAACCTGCGATGACTTTGTCATTGTAAAGGCGGCGTACTTTGCGGACATTGCCTTTCATAACGGTATGGCCCATTGTTGCCTGTCCATCACCACCGATGACGACTGTGCCATTACGGCGAACACTTACGATTGTAGTCACGAGTTAGCCCCTGGTTACAAAATAGAAAAGGGTACACACGGAGCGTGAATTTGTTATCTCACCATTGCTTGCACAATGCTGATAAAAGCACCATATGTATGTTATTAGAGATCTAGATGGGGGAGCTTTCAGCTTTTTCAACCCCCTAGCGGGCGGAGAATACAATTGGGGATACCTGCATTTGCGACGCGCTCACGCATTTTTTCAGCACTGGCCTTATTTTTATAGGGGCCAAGCACAACACGGTTCCAATTATCTTTCGTCGTAATCTGACTCTCAATGCCTGCAAATGCAAGGCTGGCACGGACAGATTCCGCCGGTGCGATTGCCCGGAAAGAACCGCATTGTAGTATCCATTTTGAACCGGTTGTTTCAGATTTTGGTTTGCTCGTTTCACTGGTGTTCAGGGAAGAAGACGCTGAACTTTTTTCCTCTGACAAGCGCTGTTCTGCCTGTTGTTGGGAATATTCATATTGCGATGTCGGTGGATTGACCAGGACATGTGAACGTGGAACTGGCTCACTATTGTAAGGCACTTCTTTCAGTGAAATCGGTGGCTGGTGCATATCGGCTTGGATTTGTTCCAGTAACTGTTTCTGCTCCGGTGTTAATGGGTGAGGCCGGTTTTGTTGGTTGAATGTGGTATCGGGTTCCTGAATTGGCGGTGTGTTAACAGGCCGATTTTCCAATTCCTTAATATAGCTCCAGCGCTCTTCTGGTTTTGGTGGCAGGCTATTTTCCTTGATCTTATGATGGGGCTGTGGGGTATTCTGTACATTTTCTTCTTTCTGATGATGTACGATGAAATAAAGCCCACCCATAAAGATGACTACCAAAACCACGGCAATGGCTAATGTCGTTTTAGATAATCCTTGAGCCTGCTTTGCTTTCTTACCAGTACTTTTCCGGCGGGGGGCGTTACGCCCACGGCTTACATAATCTCGTTGTGCCACTGTTTAATTCGCTGAGTTATTTAAAATAAAAGGAATAGATAACTAATGTTACTTAAGCTGGCGTTATTTGCCTAGCTTTTAGGCGGGCAAGTACTTGCACGAATGATCAATTCTGCCTCCAATAAGCGTGAGTCCTGAGAAACAAAACGTCCCTGAAGCTGCTCAAGCAATAATAGCATCGCGTGATGTCCAATTTCATAACGTGGCTGTCTCACTGTGGTCAGGGCGGGTTCACAGTATTGAGCCAAGTTTAAATTATCGAAACCGACAACAGAGAGATCTTCGGGTAATTTTAATCCCATTTTTTTAGCTTGCCACATGACGCCCATTGCCATGACATCGCTATGACAGAAAATAGCACTTGGTGGTTGAGGCAGAGTCAGCAAGGTTTCTGCCAATGCCGCGCCACTTTCATAGGTGAAATCGCCGCGCACAATGTATTCTTCATGGATTGTTTCCCCGGTGCGCCGCAATGCCTGAATGTAACCCTGTAAGCGATAGTGACACAGTGGCATGGTTTTCGGTCCGGTAACACAGGCGATGCGTTGATGCCCCAGTTTTTGCAAATGATGGGTTGCATTAAAGGCGGCGGTCAGGTTGTCAATATGAACAGTGGGGAGTTCCAGTCCGGGGGCGAATTCGTTGGCCATCACCATCGGTGGCAGATTTTTTTGCTCTTCTTTGGAAATATCAAAAGGAATGTTGGAACCAAGCAACACCATACCATCAATGCGTTTGGTGATCAGAAGATTGATAAAAGCATGTTCTTGCTGCTGATATCTGCAATCGCCAATCAGTACCAAATAACCATAATCTACGGCGGTTTCTTCAATACCCCGAATGACTTCAGTAAAGAAAGGATCACTGATATCGGGCACGATAACCAGAATTGTTCTGGATTCGTTGCGGCGTAAATTTTTGGTGAGATGGTGAGGATAATAACCCACTTCCAATACGGCATTTTCAACTTTCTGGCGTGTGCGGGTAGAAACCTTGTCAGGATTCATGAGTGCTCTTGATACAGTTGCGGTAGAAACGCCAGCCACTTTGGCAACATCTTTCATGGTTGCCAACGCGCAATTCTTTTTTTCCATCGTTCACTCCTTAACTCTCCAGCGGTAGCGAAAAGATTGCTATCTGGCTGCCAAAAAAATGCCAGTCATTCCTGAGAAGGGAGCGCTGGCGGATTGCTTTCTACAGTCATATTCATCATTTTATTTTAAACGGATTTACCGCGCCATCCGTGACTTTGTTGACATAAAAAGTGTGATATGAATCATTTTTTAGAGAGACTTCGCAAATGACAGACATAATCGTCTCTCTTTTTGACCGATATTCAGTTGAATGGTGGCGTCTGGCGACGAGATACCATGTGCTGTTGATGTCCTTAATTGATGATTTTTTATTATCAATTTTCCGTCGGATCGACATCAATGTTCCATTTCACTTTGCGTGCCAGTGGCAGCGCAGTGATTTGTGGATAGATCCTGCTCATCATTTTTTGTAGGAAAATGCGGGAAGGATGTTGAATCAACAATTGCCAGCGATAACGGCCTCCCCGTTTAGCCTGTAATGCGGGGACGGGTCCCATGATCCATAAATGATCATCGTGCTGTGGATGAAGCTCAAACAGTTGACGCATTTGTTGTAAAAAGGCGGGAGCTTGTTGATTGTCGTGATCTTCGGAACGAAGCAATATATGGCTGGCAAAAGGTGGTAGATGAACTTGTTGACGCTCTTCCATCGCCTGTTGTGCAAACGCATCGTAGCCTTTTTCCAGCAAGATTTGCAAAATCGGGTGCTCAGGATGGTGAGTCTGAAGGACGACCTCGCCTCGTTTTCCGGCTCGTCCCGCCCGGCCGGAGACCTGAGTATATAGCTGGGCAAAACGTTCTGCCGCCCGGAAATCAGCAGAAAACAGAGCACCATCGACATCCAGTAAAGCGACCAGTGTCACATCGGGAAAATGATGGCCTTTTGCTAACATTTGCGTGCCAATTAAAATACGTGCGCCACCTTGATGCACTTCGGCCAGTTGTTGTTCCAGCGCTCCCTTGCGGCTGGTGGTGTCACGGTCAATGCGGGTAATCGGCGTATTGGGGAACAGTTTTGTCATGCCATCTTCAAGTTGCTCAGTACCCAGGCCAACGGGAATTAAGTGGGTGGAGCCGCATTGCGGGCACTGTCGAGGGATCGGACGCTGGCTGTCGCAGTGGTGGCAGCGTAGGTGGCGATAGTTTTGATGCAGAGTGTAATAGTGATCGCAACGTGGGCATTCGGCTATCCAGCCACATTCATGGCAAAGCAGGGCAGGGGAATAACCACGACGGTTCAGAAACAGGATGACTTGGTTGTCCGCCTTGAGGTGTTCACTGATGCGATTGATCAGGGGTCGTGATAATCCAACTGTTAATGGCAGCCCTTTGAGATCCAATAAATGCTGAGTGGCTGGTTGGGCAGGGCCGGCTCGTTGGGTCAAGGTAAGTTGGCGATATTTCCCCTGTTTGACATTATATAGCGTTTCCAGTGCGGGGGTTGCTGTACCCATAATAATGGGAATTCCCTCTTGCTTAGCCCGGAATACCGCCAGATCACGGGCATGATAACGCCAGCCTTCTTGTTGTTTATAAGAATTATCGTGTTCTTCATCGATAATAATAACGCCCAGATGAGCAAAGGGGGTAAACAAAGCGGAACGCGTACCGATAACGATGGCATTTTCCCCCCTTTTTGCCCTCAGCCAAACCGTCAACCGTTCGCTATCGTTCAGGGCTGAATGCAGAACATCAATGGGAGCGTTAAAACGTTCGCGGAATCGGCGGATAGTTTGTGGTGTTAAGCTAATTTCGGGGACTAAAATCAGCGCTTGCTTACCTTGTGCAAGAATGTTCTCCAGTACACTGAGGTACACTTCCGTTTTACCCGACCCGGTGATACCGGCCAGTAGCCACGGAGAAAAAATCTGATCTTCTGCACGAATAGCACCTACCGCAGTTGCTTGCTCTGCATTGAGTTTTAACCTATCACCGAGGGTTGTAAAATGCGTATGCCAGTTTTCCGCTTCTGGCTGGACGGGATGAAGGGTAATGAGTGATTTTTTTTTCAGTGATTGTAGTGCGCTTTCGCTTAACTCCCGTTCAGAAACCTGATGACGATAAATAGGTTGCTGACGCAAAGTGGCCAATGCTTTTTGCTGTTTAGTGACGCGCTTGAGTTGTTCGAGCGGGAGTTCACGGCCTGCCTCGGTGACATGCCACTGCCAGAGTGGTGAAAATTCTGCCGGTTTTCCCTGTCGTAGCAAGACCGGGAGGGCATGGAACAGCACTTCGCCCAACGGATAGTGATAATAGCTGGCTGCCCATTGAAGCAGTTGCCAGAGATCATTGGGGAACAGGGGCTGGACATCAAGAATGGTGGTAATAGACTTGAGTTGCTCAGAAGGGAGCTGGCTGTTATCAGTGATAGCCGTGACAATACCGATTGCATTTCGTTTACCAAAAGGGACGCAGACGCGGACACCGATAGCTGGCAGCGAGAATGCTGGTGGTAATAGATAATCGAATGAACGGGTTAGAGGGACAGGCAACGCAACCTGGACAACTGTCATAAGGCGATTTCCGGATAATGAATGACCCGATAAAAGGGCATAGAAAAAACAGATAACGATAAAGGTATCATAGCAAATCAGCAGATTTCATTGCGCAATAAACCGATATTCTGTATGATCCGCCGCCTTTGGTATAGAAAGAAATTCCCGAGAATTATTTTCATCAACACGACGTGTGGTGTCTGGCGATAACAAGGCTGGATAGCGACACGGCCTGAACAGAGGTTTTCCATGAAACAAGGTATCCATCCTAAATACGAAGAAATTACGGCATCTTGCTCTTGCGGTAATATCATCAAAATCAACTCTACTGTAAGTCACAATCTGAACCTGGACGTTTGCGGTGCATGTCACCCATTCTACACTGGTAAACAGCGTGATGTTGCAACTGGTGGTCGTGTTGATCGCTTCAACAAACGTTTCAGCGTTCCAGGTACTAAGAAGTAATGACTTCTTCTTGTCTGTGATTAATACAGGCGGGATAGTTGAAGTAAAGACAGTTGAACAAAAACGCCCGATGCAAAACATCGGGCGTTTTTGTTATCAATATTCCCATGTGTCAGGATCAATACCGAGTTCGCGCATCATGATTTTGGCTGCTTCCGGGATTTCGTCATAGCGCTCTTTGCGCAGATCGTCATCATCAGGCAGAGGCTGTCCAGTGAACGCATGGAGAAAAGCTTCACACAGTAACTCGCTGTTTGTTGCATGACGCAGATTATTCACCTGACGGCGGGTACGTTCATCAGTCAGTATTTTCAACACCTTCAGCGGTATTGAAACCGTAATCTTTTTGACTTGTTCACTTTTTTTGCCATGTTCAGCATAAGGGCTGACATACTCACCATTCCACTCAGCCATGAGATACCTTAAATATTCTAAATCAAGTAATTGAGATCAGGAATTGGCGAAAATTTCTGACCTATTTTCATGTCGATAATGCGTTAGTCTAGCATAATTCACCCATCGACTATATCGCCCCACTGGCACTAATTTATAAAATATAACCAGAAGACATATAAAGTGTAATGGTACTTATTGAATTGGGATATTAAAGCGCAAAACATTTTAGATGTCTAGATGTGTTGACGTCTATATATCCAATCGTTATTCTTGCATGTCACCAATAATAACGATGGCGGGGAAAGGGTATGGGATGTAAGCAAGCGACAATTGCGGTGCACAGTGGTGCAAATATTGATGAACAATATGGCTGTGTTGTGCCACCTATCTATCTTTCCAGTACCTATAACTTTACCGGTTTTAATGAGCCAAGACCTCATGATTACTCCCGCCGTGGCAATCCTGGTCGTGATGTTGTCCAACAGGTTTTGGCAGAGCTGGAAGGGGGCGTGGGTGCAGTGATGACCAGCAGTGGTATGTCTGCTATTCATCTGCTTTGTAGTGTGTTTCTGAAACCGGGGGATTGCTTAGTAGCTCCCCATGACTGTTATGGCGGTAGTTATCGTCTTTTTGACAGTCAGAGCAAGCGCGGTGCATACAAGGTGATTTTTGTTGATCAATCCGATGAACAGGCGTTAAAACAGGCATTAGCCAAAAAGCCCAAGCTGGTATTGATTGAGACACCAAGTAATCCCTTGTTACGGATCGTGGATATTCAATATATTTGTGGTTTGGCGCATGACGTCGGGGCATTGGTCGTTGTTGATAACACGTTTTTAAGTCCTGTTTTGCAAAAACCATTAGATTTAGGGGCTGATTTAGTTGTTCATTCCTGCACAAAATACTTGAATGGACATTCTGATCTGATTGCAGGGGCCATTATCGCTAAGGAATCCTCTATTGCGGAAGAGGTGGCCTGGTGGGCAAACAATATCGGCGTGACGGCTGCGGCGTTTGACAGCTATCTGCTATTGCGTGGCATTCGTACATTATCTGCTCGCGTGTTACTCCAGCAAAACAATGCGGTTGCCATTGTGGATTATCTGCAACAACAGCCTCAGGTGAAAAAACTGTTTTATCCTGGATTGAAAACTCACCCGGGGCATGAAATTGCCGTTAAGCAACAGCAAGGTTTCGGGGCAATGCTCAGTTTCGAATTGGATGGTGATGAACAGACCATGCGTCGTTTTTTATCTGCGTTAAAATTATTGACTTTGGCTGAATCTCTCGGTGGGGTGGAATCGTTGATTTCTCATACCGCAACAATGACACACGCGGGCATGTCGGCAGAAGCAAGGGCTCAGGCAGGGATAACGGATTTGCTTCTTCGTGTCTCTGTAGGAATTGAAGATAGTCAGGATTTAATTGCTGATCTGGATAATGCGTTTCAGGCAGCGGCAACGAGGTAATCATGAGTACACTGACAACAGCGGGGGCGGAATCTGGCCGTCAGTTGCATAAATTTGGTGGTAGTAGCTTGGCTGATGTGAAATGTTATCAGCGGGTCGCTGAAATTATGGTGAACTACAGCAAGCCGGGTGATTTGATGGTCGTGTCAGCCGCAGGGAGTACCACGAACCAGCTTATTGACTGGCTTAAACTGAGTCAGAGTGACCGAATATCCGCGCATCAGGTACAGCAATCTCTGCGGCGTTACCAGCAAGAATTGATCCGTGGTTTGCTGCCTGACACAGTTGCTGAAGAACTGAGTTCCCTGTTTATCGCTGATCTGGAAAGATTGAGTACATTACTGGATAAACCCATCACGGACATCACATACGCCGAAGTCGTGGGGCATGGGGAAATTTGGTCTGCCCGTTTGATGGCTGCCGTGCTTGAAAATCAGGGAATTCCTAGTACATGGCTGGATGCGCGTCAATTCCTCAGAGCCGAGCGGGTTGCTCAGCCGCAAGTTGATGTCGGATTGTCACAACCGCTGCTTAACTCGTTATTGATCCAACATCCTGATAAGCGATTAGTAGTAACCGGTTTTATTTCCAGCACCCAAAATGGTGAAACGGTCTTGTTGGGACGCAATGGCAGTGATTATTCTGCGACACAGGTGGGAGCGTTGGCTGGGGCTAAAAAGGTCACCATCTGGAGTGATGTCGCGGGGGTTTACAGCGCTGATCCGCGCAAAGTTAAGGATGCCTGCCTGCTACCGTTACTGCGTTTGGATGAAGCCAGTGAACTGGCGCGTTTAGCTGCCCCGGTGCTCCATACCCGTACATTGCAGCCGGTTTCCACCAGCGATATTGATCTGCAACTGCGTTGTAGTTACCAGCCAGAACAAGGTTCTACCCGTATTGAACGGGTACTGGCAACGGGAACCGGCGCAAAAATCGTGACCAGTCATGATGATGTCTGTCTGATTGAATTGCATGTTTCTTCAGCCCACGATTTCAAACAAATCCACAAAGACATTGATTCTTTGTTGAAGCGAACTCAAATCCGGCCATTGGCGACCGGGTTGCATACCGATTGCAACCTGATCCAGCTTTGCTATACCTCTGAAGTTGTCAATAGCGCCCTCGATGTTTTGCAGGATGCCTCTTTCCCCTGCAAACTTTCTTTGCGGGAAGGCTTGGCGCTGGTGGCGTTGGTCGGCGCGGGAGTATGTAAAAACCCGCTGCATAGCCACCGTTTTTATCAACAATTAAAGGATCAGCCGGTTGAATTTATCTGGCATGCGGAAGACGGTATCAGCCTGGTTGCTGTGCTGCGTTCGAATCAAACGTCTCATCTGATTCAGGGACTCCATCAAAGCCTGTTCCGGGCTGAAAAACGGATTGGTTTAGTGCTGTTTGGCAAAGGCAATATTGGTTCTCGTTGGCTGGAGCTGTTTGCCCGTGAACAGAAAAATATTTCTGCGCGCAGTGGTTTTGAATTTATTCTGGCGGGGGTTGTTGATAGCCGCCGGAGTTTGCTGAATTATCAGGGTATTGACGCCAGTCGGGCGATGGCATTTTTTGATGATGAAGCAACTGTACATGATGAGGATGCGCTGTTTTTATGGATGCGGGCACATCCTTATGACGATTTGGTGGTATTGGATGTCACGGCAAGTGAAGAATTGGCCTCAGAATATAGCTATTTTGCCAGTTATGGCTTCCATGTTATCAGCGCTAACAAGATTGTTGGTTCTTCCGACAGCAACACTTATCGTATGATCCGCGATGCGTTTGCCAAAACAGGCCGCCACTGGTTATATAACGCGACGGTTGGTGCGGGGCTGCCAATTAACTATTCCGTCAGGGATTTGCGGGAAAGTGGGGATACTATCCTCTCCATCAGTGGGGTATTTTCCGGCACATTATCCTGGCTATTCTTGCAGTTTGATGGTTCAGTGCCTTTCAGTGAATTAGTGGAACAAGCATGGCAGCAGGGGTTAACGGAACCTGATCCGCGCATTGATCTTTCTGGTCAGGATGTCATGCGTAAGTTGGTGATCCTGGCGCGGGAAGCCGGTTATGAGATCGAGCCTGATCAGGTTCGTGTTGAATCGTTAGTGCCGCAAGAAGCTCGGGTGGGCTCTATTGATGAATTCTTTGAAAACAGTGCAGCCATTAATGCACAGATGTTGCAACGGTTAGAAGCCGCCCGGGAAATGGGGCTGGTACTACGGTATGTTGCGCGTTTTGATACCAGCGGTAAGGCAAAAGTTGGTGTGGAAGCCGTGCGTGGTGATCATCCATTGGCCTCACTGTTGCCAGCCGATAATGTTTTTGCGATAGAAAGCCGCTGGTATCGTGATAATCCATTAGTGATCCGTGGGCCAGGCGCCGGGCGGGATGTCACGGCGGGGGCGATCCAATCAGATTTAAATCGTCTGTCGCAACTGCTGTAGCCCCGCTTTCCCTCGTCGGATTTTTAACCCGACAGCAGAACATGGTCGACAGAAAGGCATAAAACCGCGACAGTAAGACATAACACATTCGGACAGATATCGGGTAAATGCGAATTGAGCCAGCTTGCTGGTGAAAATAGGTGACATACAGCAACACAAGGTCAGGGATTATATGAATCAACAATATTCTGCAATGCGAAGTAATGTCAGTATGCTCGGTAAGTTATTGGGCGATACAATTAAAGAAGCTTTGGGAGATGATATTCTTGATAAAGTGGAAACCATCAGGAAGTTATCCAAATCCTCCCGTGCTGGCAATGGAGAACACCGTCAGCAGCTTTTATCGACACTGGAAAATTTATCTAATGATGAGTTACTGCCTGTTGCCCGCGCGTTTAACCAGTTTTTAAATCTGACTAACGTTGCTGAACAATATCACAGCATTTCGCCACACGGTGAGGCGGCAAGCAATCCGGTGGCATTGGCAACGTTGTTCAACCGACTCAAAGAAAAACAGTTCAATCATGATGAATTGGTCAATGCGGTCAATGAACTGGCGATTGAATTGGTTCTGACTGCACATCCGACAGAAATTGCCCGCCGTACCTTGATTCATAAATTAGTTGAAGTGAATGGCTGCCTGGCACAGCTTGATCATGATGACCTGGCGGACTACGAACGCAATAACATTATGCGTCGGTTGCGCCAGTTGATTGCTCAATCATGGCATACCGATGAGATACGTAAGATCCGCCCGACGCCCATTGACGAAGCAAAATGGGGATTTGCCGTGGTAGAAAACAGTTTGTGGGAGGGTGTCCCCGCCTTTCTGAGTGAATTCAATGAACAACTGGAACAATCCATTGGCTACAGCCTGCCGGTAGAAGCGGTACCTGTCCGTTTCACCTCTTGGATGGGAGGAGATCGTGATGGTAATCCTAACGTGACGGCTGAAATGACTCGCCATGCCTTGCTGCTCAGTCGTTGGAAGGCGGCGGATCTGTTTCTGAAAGATATCCAGATTTTAGTTTCTGAACTCTCCATGTCGGTATGTACACCTGAACTTCGTCAGATGGCAGGGGGCGAGCATGTGTTAGAGCCTTACCGTGAAATTGCTAAACAACTGCGAACGCAATTAGGTCACACGCTGGCTTACCTGGAAAAACGTCTGAAAGGTGAGCAAGCGCTGCCACCCACGGACTTATTGCTGCATAACGAACAGTTGTGGCAACCATTGTATGCTTGCTATCAATCCCTGAAAGCGTGTGGCATGGAAATTATTGCAAATGGGCAATTGCTGGATACTTTGCGTCGTATTCGTTGCTTTGGTTTATCTTTGGTGCGAATTGATATCCGTCAGGAAAGTACCCGCCATACCGAAGCGATAGCTGAACTGACGCAATATCTGGAAATGGGCGATTATGCGAGCTGGCCGGAAGCTGAAAAACAAACATTTCTGCTGCGTGAATTGCAGTCAAAGCGGCCTTTAACCCCGTGTGACTGGCAGCCAAGTGCAGAAACACAGGAGATTTTCGATACCTGCAAGGTGATAGCTGAATCACCACAAGATGCGATTGCCGCTTATGTTATTTCCATGGCGAAAGTCCCTTCTGATGTTTTGGCCGTGAAATTGTTGTTGAAAGAAGCGGGATGCTCGCTGTCATTGCCCGTTGCACCCTTATTCGAAACCCTTGAAGACCTTAACAACGCCGAGAGTGTGATTCGGCAATTGTTGGGGATCGCGTGGTATCGCAATCTGATAAAAGATAAACAGATGGTGATGATTGGTTACTCGGATTCCGCTAAAGATGCGGGGGTGATGGCCGCGTCGTGGGCGCAATACCGGGCGCAGGATGCGTTAATCAAAGTCTGTGAACAAGAGGGCGTGACGCTGACCCTGTTTCATGGCCGTGGAGGTACGATTGGTCGTGGTGGTGCGCCTGCTCATGCGGCGTTGCTTTCCCAACCACCAGGGAGTCTGAAGGGGGGATTACGTGTCACAGAACAGGGGGAAATGATCCGCTTTAAGTTTGGCTTGCCACAGGTCACGATCAGTAGCTTAGCCTTGTATGCCAGTGCGATTCTGGAAGCTAACTTATTGCCACCACCGGAGCCGAAACCGGAATGGCGGCAGATTATGGATACGCTGTCGGCTGTTTCTTGTGACATGTATCGTGATTATGTGCGTGAACAACCGGAATTTGTGCCTTATTTTCGGGCTGCCACCCCTGAGCAGGAATTGGCCAAATTGCCTTTGGGCTCACGGCCGGCGAAACGACGCCCGACGGGAGGCGTTGAAAGTTTGCGGGCGATCCCGTGGATATTCGCATGGACACAAAACCGCCTGATGCTTCCGGCATGGCTGGGGGCAGGCGCGGCGTTGCAACGGGTGATTGATACGGGTAATTTGTCGGTTTTAACGGATATGTGCCGTGACTGGCCATTCTTCAATACGCGTATCGCCATGTTAGAGATGGTGTTTGCCAAAGCCGATTTATGGCTGGCGGAATATTATGACCAACGTCTCGTGGCACCGAAATTGTGGCCTCTGGGGGCAAAATTGCGTGATCAGCTTGCGAAAGATATCAAAACGGTGCTGTCAATTTCACAGGATGAGCAATTAATGGCGGATTTGCCGTGGATCGCTGAATCTATCGCATTGCGTAATGTGTATACCGATCCGTTGAACGTGCTACAAGCTGAATTGTTACAGCGTTCCCGTCAGCAGGAAAGCCCTGATCCACATCTTGAACAAGCACTGATGGTCACTATTGCGGGCGTTGCAGCGGGAATGCGCAACACGGGCTAGTTTTGATTTTTGTAAAACATTTCGTAAAACATGTTTGAATGATAAAAAGCCGAATACTCGGCTTTTTTTATGGTTATATCAACAAGTTAACAAGGGCGAACCCCTAACGTATGGCAGATGGCATAACTCAATTCTGCCCGATTCAGGGTATAAAAATGAAAATCTTTCACGCCTTCACGGCTGAGGATTTTTACCATGTCCATTGCAATAGACGCACCGACTAAGTTTCGGCTTTCTGGATCATCATCCAACCCTTCAAACATTCTGGTCATCCAATTTGGAATACGAACATTCGTGAGGGTGGCAAATCGTTGTAACTGACGGAAGTTTGAGACAGGTAAAATTCCCGGCACGATTTCCACATCAATGCCTGTTGCAACGCAACGATCGCGAAAGCGCAGATAACTCTCTACATCAAAAAAGAATTGGGTAATGGCGCGATTAGCGCCGGCATCAATTTTGCGTTTCAGGTTAATCAGATCTGCCTGCGCACTTTTGGCTTCAGGATGCACTTCAGGGTAAGCCGCGACAGAAATATCAAAATCGGCTTCTGCTTTTAAAAGTGCGACTAAATCAGCACCATACATTTCTGGTTTACCGCAATGAACCGGTAAATCACCCCGTAAGGCCACAATATGACGGATGCCGTTTTGCCAATAATCATGGGCAATGTTGCGCAGCTCTTCACGGTTGGCATCAATGCAGGTCAAGTGTGGCGCTGCATCAAGACCCGTTTTTTCTTTAATGTCTTTGATGATGCTATGTGTGCGATTACGTTCGCCAGAGTTAGCGCCATAGGTGACGGAAACAAATTTAGGTTTCAGTTTGCTTAAACGATCAATGGATTTCCACAGGGTTTGTTCCATCTCAGCAGTACTGGGCGGAAAGAATTCAAAGGAAACACGAATTTGTCCTTCAAGTTCAGCCAAATTCTGATTCAGTGCCTCTCGCTGATTAGCGTGAAAAAAACTCATACCCTGTGCCCCCATGAACAAACGGCATTTTTATCCGTTTTTTTAGATGTTTAAATGTTTATATGTCTATCCATTTAGATGTCCAAAACAGAATGGGTGAAGTCGGATTTTTAGTCAATCAAGAAATGGCTTATTCTTGGTGAGGAATATTCAAAGTGATTAGGAAAGAAATTCATGTTGGAGCATGGTTTGCATTTAGAAACGGTTTAGATGAAGAAGCTATTATCAAAGACTGCCACACAGACGTAACATCACCACACCAAACCTGATTGGGTTCAGTGACCATACGGCGATGAAAAACATAATTTTTAATATCGATGGTGCATTATTTTTATTCAAATGCGGGTCACATTGATTTTAATTTTTATCGCGAAAAACCCCGGTGTACTCACCGAGGTGATAATGCCGACTGCAAGAAGAGTGGTGTTGGGAGATAACGTTTAGTCTGCACTTAAACAAAAATGTTCAACAAGTTGTGAAAGCAGCTTTCTTGTTGGTTCAATAAATGCCATATCCAAAAATTCGTCGGGCTGATGTGCCTGTTCAATCGATCCTGGCCCTAAAACCAGTGTGGGACATAATTCCTGAATAAACGGTGCTTCCGTACAGTAATTGACGGTATCTGCCTTTGTTCCCAACAATTTTTCGATGACGCCAACTAGCTTGTGGTCGGTGGGACACTCATAACCTGGTATCGGGGCATGAAGTTCTGTCACGTTGAGACGACCTGGCCAGCGCTGTTTGACGGGAGCCAGTGCGTCGTTCAGTAATCCGTTCAAATCTTGTAAGGTCAATCCGGGAAGTGGGCGAATATCCATATGTAGTTCGCAGCAGGCGCAAATGCGGTTCGCCGCGTCACCACCGTGAATATGACCAAAATTCATGGTGGGATAAGGAATAACAAAAGCGGGATTGTGATAGCGTTCTTGTAAGGTGTGGCGTAGTTTTATCAGTTGGGTGATGGATTCGTGCATCAAATCAATCGCGTTGACTCCCCGGTCAGGATCGCTGGAATGTCCTGATTTTCCGTCAATGCGGATCGCTGGAGCGATATGCCCTTTATGGGCGCGGATAGGTTGTAACGATGTAGGTTCGCCGATGATGGCAAAATCAGGCCGAATATGGGTATTGGCAGCAAAGTAACGCGCGCCTGCCATAGATGTTTCTTCATCGGCGGTGGCCAGAATATAAAGGGGATGAGATAGCTTGCTGGCATCCATATCCCGCAGGGCATCAATAATAAAGGCAAAGAAGCCTTTCATGTCCGCCGTGCCAAGCCCATACAACTTACCATCACGTTCGGTCAGTGTGAAGGGATCTTGTGTCCAGCGGCCGGCATCAAAAGGCACGGTATCGGTATGACCGCATAGCAGTAAACCGCCTGACCCCTTACCCAATGTTGCCAGTAGATTGAATTTTCCCCGGGTGTCAGGAACAGGCTGAATTTCAATCGCAAAGCCAATTGCCTTTAGCCATTCTGCCAGCAGGTTGATAACAATTTCATTGCTTTGATCCCGCTCAGCATCCGTTGCACTGATAGAAGGGGCAGCAATGAGTTGGTCATATAATTTAATAAAAGAAGGTAATTTCATTTTCACTGTTGACAGCCTTTATTCAGAATAGTATCAATATTAATGCAAATTAACTGCATATAAATTCAATAAAGTGGCTAAATTAATACTATTGGGTTAATACTATAAGGTGAATAAATTCCATGTTGAATGCACTGATTGTGGGTGCCAGTGGTTATACCGGAGCTGAGTTAGCAGCCTATCTACAACGTCATCCCCATGTCTATCTTTCCAGCTTGATGGTGTCTTCTCAAAGCTTAGATAGGGGGAAATGTTTTTCCGAACTTCATCCACAATATAAGGGGATTCTTGATCTGCCCTTACAGCCACTGACCGACGTGAGTGAGGCCGCGAAGGAAATTGATGTGGTCTTCCTCGCGACGGCTCATGAAGTCAGCCATGATATTGCGCCAGTCTTTCTGGATGCGGGCTGTATTGTGTTTGATTTATCGGGTGCTTATCGCATACAAAATACACAGTTTTATGAAAAATACTACGGGTTTAAACATAAAAATGCGGAGTGGCTGGCGCGAGCAGTCTATGGATTAGCAGAGTGGCAGGCAGAAAAAATCAAGCAAGCACAATTAATTGCAGTGCCCGGTTGTTATCCCACGGTTTCTCAACTTTCTTTGAAGCCATTGCTTGAGCAAAATTTATTAGATACAGAACATTGGCCGGTGATTAATGCAGTCAGTGGTGTCAGCGGTGTCGGTCGGAAAGCCGCTACCACCAATAGCTTTTGTGAAGTGAGTTTGCAGCCTTATGGGGTGTTTAACCATCGTCATCAACCAGAAATCGCCACGCATTTAGGGACGGAGGTGATTTTTACCCCTCATTTGGGCAATTTCTCGCGCGGTATTCTTGCCACCATGACCTGTAAATTGAAAGCAGATGTGACAGAAGCACAAATCAGAGAGGTTTATCAGCAGGCGTATCATGATAAGCCATTGGTGCGTTTATACCGTCATGGCTTTCCCTCGCTGAAAGCGGTTGTTGGTTTGCCATTCTGTGATATCGGCTTTGCCGTTCAGGGGCAGCACCTGATCGTCGTCGGTGCTGAGGATAATTTATTGAAAGGTGCCGCCGCACAAGCAGTGCAGTGCATGAATATTCGTTTTGGGTATGAAGAAACTCAGGCGTTGCTTTAGTTTCTGATGGCTGGATCCCGAATAAATGAAGACTCCTATCGATGTGAATACTGACAGAGGATAAATCCGATGAAGCCGTTAGTGATCAAATTGGGTGGTGTGTTATTAGACAATGAAGAAGCGCTGGAACGGTTATTTACCTTATTACAGCTATACCGAAAAACACACAGACGTCCACTGGTGATTGTACACGGTGGGGGCTGCCTGGTTGACGAGCTGATGCAGCAATTGCAGATGCCGATTGTGAAGAAACAAGGTCTGCGGATCACGCCAAAAGAGCAAATCGACATTATTACCGGAACGTTAGCTGGAACGGCCAATAAGAAATTGTTGGCGTGGGCAATCAAGTACCGTTTGCCTGTTATCGGCTTATGTCTGGCGGATGGCGGAACGGTGAAGGTTTCTCAACTCGATGAAGAATTTGGTCACACGGGTAAAACCCGACCCGGCCAGCCTGATTTGCTGAAAATTTTGCTGGATGTGGGCTATGTGCCGATTATCAGTTCAATTGGTATTACTGAACAAGGTGAACTGATGAATGTGAATGCGGATCATGCGGCGACGGCTATCGCACAAGTGCTGAATGGCGATTTGATCTTGCTGTCTGATGTCAGCGGTATTCTGGATGGGCAAGGCCAAAAAATCCCGGAAATTTCAGCAGAAAAGATAGCACAGCTTATTGATCAAGGCATTATCACCGATGGCATGATTGTTAAAGTGAATGCCGCGCTGGCGGCAGCCAAAACACTTGGGCAACCCGTGGATATCGCAAGTTGGCGACAGGCGGATCAGTTGATTGCGTTATTTAATGGTATACCGATCGGCACCCGAATTTTGGTTTGATTGAGAGAACGGCCCTGTGGCTGAGATAAATAAAATTAAAAAGGTTACCCCTATGACAAAAAACATCAAAAAAATCGTTTTGGCCTATTCAGGTGGTTTGGATACATCGGCCATTATTCCCTGGTTGAAAGAAAATTATGGCAATTGTGACGTGATTGCGTTTGTGGCTGATGTTGGTCAAAGCCGTGAAGATCTGGACGGTGTGGAGCAGAAGGCGTTGCTTTCTGGTGCGTCTGAATGCCATGTTGTCGATCTGCGTGAAGCGTTTATCAAAGAGTATGTTTATCCGGTACTGAAAACCGGTGCGCTGTATGAGGGCAGTTATTTGCTCGGAACGTCAATGGCTCGTCCAATCATTGCCAAAGCACAAGTTGAACTGGCTCTGAAAGTGGGCGCTGATGCCGTCGCTCATGGGGCAACAGGAAAGGGGAATGATCAGGTACGGTTTGAAAGTACTTATACCGCGTTGGCACCGCATTTGAAGGTGGTCGCGCCCTGGCGGGAATGGGATCTCCGTTCCCGTGAAGCGTTGCTGGATTATTTGAAAGTTCGTCATATCCCAACAACGGCAACACGAGAAAAAATCTATAGCCGGGATGAAAATGCATGGCACATTTCAACCGAAGGTGGCGTGCTGGAAAGTACGTGGAATGCCGCCAATAAAGATTGTTGGGCATGGACAGTTGCGCCAGAAGCCGCGCCCAATGAAGCAGAATATGTCACGGTCACAGTTGAACGTGGCGAGGTAGTTGCTGTGAATGGTCAGACGCTTTCACCGTACCAATGCCTGTATGAATTAAATCAGTTGGGCGCCCGGCACGGTATTGGCCGGATCGATATTGTGGAAAACCGGCTGGTAGGTATGAAATCCCGTGGTTGTTATGAAACGCCGGGGGGAACCATCATGATGGAAGCATTACGTGGCATTGAACAATTGGTTCTGGATCGCGATAGTTTCAAATGGCGTCAACAACTGGGGCTGGAAATGTCTTATGTTGTTTATGATGGGCGTTGGTTTGCGCCATTGCGTCAATCAATCCAGGCGGCGGCCGAAAGTTTAGCCGCAGGGGTCAGTGGTGAAGTCGTGCTTAAACTTTATAAAGGGCAAGTGACGGCAGTGCAGAAAAAATCAGACAATAGTCTCTATTCTGAGGAATTCGCTACTTTTGGCGAGGATGCGGTTTACGATCATCGTCATGCAGAAGGGTTTATTCGCCTTTATTCGCTTTCCTCACGTATCCGGGCATTGAATAACAAAAATTAATTTTTTGGTATCCATTTATGATTGGCAATAAATGTATTGCCAAGACTTATCGCGAGAATAGGAACGAGATTATGGCACTTTGGGGCGGGCGTTTCAGTCAGGCAGCCGATCAGCGGTTCAGGCAATTTAATGATTCACTGCGTTTTGATTATCGCTTGGCAGAGCAGGATATTATTGGCTCAATCGCGTGGTCAAAAGCATTGGTCACGGTGGCGGTATTAACTTCCGAAGAGCAGCAAAAGCTGGAGCTGGCGTTAAATGCGTTGCTGAATGAAGTGCAAATCAACCCTCAGGCTATCCTGCAAAGCGATGCAGAAGATATTCACAGTTGGGTCGAAGGGCAACTTATCACGAAAGTGGGTGATTTAGCTAAGAAGCTTCATACCGGGCGCAGCCGTAATGATCAGGTTGCGACTGATTTGAAGTTATGGTGCAAAGATCAGGTTGCCCATATCCTGAAGGCATTGGTTGAGTTGCAACAAGCATTCGTGTTCACCGCCGAAAATAATCAAGATGCCGTCATGCCGGGTTATACCCATTTGCAGCGAGCGCAGCCTGTCACTTTTGCACATTGGTGTTTGGCTTATCGGGAAATGTTTAGCCGTGATGAAGATCGTTTACACGATGCCTTAAAGCGGTTGAATGTCAGCCCGTTAGGGAGTGGCGCGTTGGCAGGAACAGCTTATGACATTGATCGTGAGCAACTCGCGTCATGGTTGGGTTTTGCATCCGCGACACGGAATAGTCTGGACAGTGTGTCTGATCGTGATCACGTCCTGGAATTGTTGTCAGATGCGAGCATGAGTATGATCCATCTTTCGCGTTTTTCTGAAGATCTGATTTTCTTTAATAGTGGTGAAGCCGGGTTTGTTGAGTTGTCGGATCGGGTAACATCCGGCTCCTCTTTGATGCCACAAAAGAAAAACCCTGATGCATTGGAGCTTATCCGTGGAAAATGTGGGCGAGTTCAGGGCGCATTAACCGGGATGATGATGACGTTGAAAGGGCTTCCTCTCGCTTACAATAAAGACATGCAGGAAGATAAGGAAGGCTTGTTTGATGCGCTGGATACTTGGTTGGATTGTCTGCATATGGCGATACTGGTGCTGGATGGCCTTCAAGTCAAACGTTCCCGTTGTGAAGAGGCGGCAAAACGGGGGTATGCCAATGCGACCGAATTAGCGGATTATTTGGTCGCCAAAGGGGTTCCATTCCGTGAAGCACATCATATCGTTGGCGAAGTCGTCGTTATGGCCATTGACAAAGGTAGGGCATTGGAAGCACTTTCTCTGCCTGAATTGCAAAAATTCAGTCATGTTATTTCTGAGGACGTTTACGATGTCTTATCTCTGCAATCTTGTCTGGACAAACGTCTGGCAAAAGGAGGCGTAGCGCAAAAACAAGTGAAGCAAGCGATTGCAGAAGCGAAACAGTTAATCGGAAAAGATCATTAATATGAAACTCTCCTGTAAAAAAAGAAGAGTTGTATTTTATGGTCGTTATTTTTTACGATGCATTTATTCACGCCTCACAGCGCGAGGCGTGAATGAATTTTCTGTTTGTAAGCGGTAACATGAAAATTGTTTCATATATATGACATTTCTTTTATCCATGCTACATCCTTATTCATTGTCTAAATACTGTTTTTTCCCAAGCGGGATTCCGATTAATGTTTGCACCGCTAAGGCCGCTAAAATCAGCCAAAGTACATCATCCCATTGGGCTGTCTTCTCGAAAATAAAGGATGACAAAATGGGTGATATAAATGCAATGAGATAACCAATGGATTGCATCATTGCATTGGTTTTTGTCACATTAAATGGGTTCTTAAATCTTAATAGTGGGGTGATAAAAGCAACACCTGTGCAAATGCCTGAGCCAATCCCCATGATAATTAAAAATAGCGGCAGATGATCTTTCCAGTAGATCATGTTGGCAACACCAAATAGGACAATGAGAGGACTGAAAACAAAGTAGATCCATTGTTTCTTGGTTTTATAGATAATATATGATGTCAGTATGGAGAAAGGGATGGCCGAGTAAGTAAATAAAGATGAGTATAGGGCAGCGGTTTCGTGATTAAATCCAAAAGAAATAATAATGGTTGGCATCCACGCGGTGACAATAAAAAATATGCCGGATAAAATGCCAAAATAGAGCGCCATCGAATAACAAAAAATGTTTTTTACAGGCGTTATGTTTTTTGGGTTAGATGAATCATTCTGAATTTCCCTTATTGATAGCACATCTTTAATTTTTTCTTTTTTGTCTTCTTTCATGGTGAATATCCCTATCACGATTAGCGCAATAATAGGGATGCACATCCAGAATAGAGGAACGGTATTCCATGATAAGTTCAGATGATTTTTAATTGGAATAGTCAGTGAAGTCGCCAATGCAGGGCCAAGATAGAGTGATGCGGTATAAAGAGATGATAATAAAGATATTTTATTTTCACTCTGTCTTTTTATAAAAGAAGGGAGTGATATATTGCCCAATGAGATGGAAAAGCCAAATAAAAACGTTGAAGCGATAAGTATGGGGACGCTTTGTTCTAATCTCAGCATGTAAGCAACAATACTCACTGTCATTGATAACGTAATGATTTTATTCAGCGATATCTTTTTCTCCAGCCAGGGAACTAAAGGGGAGATAAAGAAGAAACATAATGGGTAAATGGAGGTTAAAAATGAGAATAAATACGTGCTTATATGCAGGCTATTAATGACTTCTTCAGCCATTGTGGGTAAGTATGATATTGGGACTCTTAATTCCAATCCTACAAAGATAATTAAGGTAATTAATAGTGTCAGTCTCATATATACCCTACTGTGTTTTTTATATAATAGATATCGTTTAAGATGGTTTACTAAATGAAGATACAATACGGATAAAATATTTCAAGTTTTTTACAGTGAAATCAATTAATTACTTAATGTTATCATCTGTTAAGTTAATGACTTAATATGTGTATAATAACGACCATATCTAAAAATATCGTGCTTTCTCGTCAAATATTGACCGTCAACAATGGGGTTGGAAATGAATATCCGCGATCTGGAGTACCTGGTAGCACTGGCTGAATATCGGCATTTTCGCCGAGCCGCTGATGCTTGTCATGTCAGCCAACCGACACTGAGTGGGCAAATTCGCAAGTTAGAAGATGAACTTGGTGTGATGTTGTTGGAACGCACGAGTCGCAAGGTCTTATTTACCCAACAGGGTCTGCTACTGGTGGAACAGGCTAAAACTGTCTTGAGAGAAGTGAAAGTCTTGCAAGAAATGGCCTCTCTCCAAGGTGAAAGTATGTCCGGGCCGTTGCATATTGGCCTGATTCCAACCATTGGCCCTTATCTCCTGCCACGGATCATTCCTGAACTGCATAAGTTGTTCCCCAAATTGGAAATGTATCTGCATGAGGCTCAGACCCAAAATTTGTTGGCGCAACTCGATAGTGGGAAGCTGGATTGTGCCATCCTGGCGTTGGTGAAAGAAACGGAAGCATTTATTGAAGTGCCGTTGTTTGAAGAGTCGATGAAACTGGCGGTGTATGAAGATCACAAATGGGCCGGACGAGCGAAAATTAAGATGGATGAGCTTTCCGGTGAGAAATTATTAATGCTGGAAGATGGGCACTGTTTGCGCGATCAAGCCATGGGATTCTGTTTTCAGGCGGGGGCCAAGGAAGATACCCATTTTAGGGGAACTAGCCTGGAAACGTTGCGTAACATGGTTGCTGCGGGCAGCGGTATCACATTATTACCTGATTTGTCGGTTCCGAGAGAGGGAAATCGTGATGGTGTTTGTTACTTGGAATGTGATGGGCCGGAACCTAAGCGATCCGTCATCTTGGTCTATCGTCCCGGTTCACCTCTGCGTGGTCGCTATGAGCAGTTGGCAGAGGCGATTCGGACGAAAATGGGGCGTTATTTCGATGTGCCTGGCAAAATATCAAAATAATCGGTTTAGCCCATTGAGTGCTGCAACTCGGTAGGCTTCCGCCATTGTCGGATAATTGAAGGTCGTATTAACGAAATATTCGATATTATTGCCTTCTCCTTTTTGCTCCATGATAGCCTGACCAATGTGAATGATCTCGGCAGCTCGTTCGCCAAAACAGTGGATACCTAAAATCTGTTTTGTTTCACGATGGAAAAGGATTTTGATACTGCCAACATTCATCCCTGCAATTTGCGCTCTTGCCAGATGCTTGAATTGCGCGCGGCCTACCTCATAAGGGATCTTCATTGAGGTCAATTGTTGCTCAGTTTTGCCAATTGAACTGATTTCAGGAATGGTGTAAATCCCCGTTGGGATATCTTCTACCAATTGCAGACCAGCATTACCTGTCGTGATGGCTTTTGCAGCAATACGCCCCTGATCGTAAGCCGCCGAAGCCAGACTTGGATAGCCGATAACATCACCCACTGCGTAGATATTTTCATTGCTGGTTTGGTAGACGCGATTAACTTTCAGTAAGCCCCGGCTATCGGTTTCCAGCCCAACATTGTCTAAATCTAACGTATCGGTATTGCCTGTTCTGCCATTGGCATACAATAGGCAATCCGCTTTGACTTTCTTACCGGATTTCAAGTGAACAATGACACCATCTTCGACACCTTCAATCTTTTCATATTCTTCATTGTGGCGGATGACAGTGCCACTATTCCAGAAATGGTAGGAGAGGGCATCAGACATTTCTTGATCAAGAAAGGATAGCAGGTGATCACGGGTATTGATCAAATCCACCTTAACACCTAATCCCCGGAAAATTGAGGCATATTCACAGCCAATCACGCCGGCACCATAAATAATCACATGGTGTGGTTCGTGGGTCAGTTGCAAAATGGTATCGCTGTTATAAATACGGGAATGGGTAAAATCGACATCAGGTGGGCAGTAAGGACGGGAGCCAGTGGCAATGATAATTTTGTCTGCACTCAAGATATCAAAACTATCATCGGCATAACGGACTTTGATCTGGTGTTCATCAATGAACGTTGCTTCCCCGGCAAACATTTTGCAGCGGTTACGCTCATAAAATCCTTGGCGCATTTTAGTTTGTTGGTTAATCACCACTTCAGCATGACGCAGAATTTCTGAAAATGAAGAGCGGAGGATGCGGGAGTTATCACTGTAGAGGGGGTTTTGATTAAATTCAATAATACGACTAACGGCATGGCGGAGCGCTTTCGATGGTATGGTGCCCCAATGAGTACATCCACCACCGACATTATTGTAACGTTCTATAACAGCAACGTTTTTACCTTGTTTCACCAACCCCATTGCGGCTCCTTCCCCTCCGGGACCAGAGCCAATCACAATGGCATCAAAATGAGTATGTTGCATAGAGGGATGACCTGTTTTTACACAAAATAACAACGCTATCTTAACATTATTTATTGTAATAACCCAATGATTGCACGGTTTTTATCCCATTGTTTAGACATAAAACAGGGAAACAGAGAATAATATGTTTAAGAGAACAATCACAGCAAACCTGACAGAATCTGTTATATTTGCCTGATTACAAAATCGAGATAGATCAGGATTGTTGTGAGTAACGTAACCGGCGTCAGAGCAAAACAGAAAGAAAAAACCCGTCGCTCCCTGATTGAAGCGGCATTCAGCCAACTCAGTGCTGAACGCAGCTTTACAAGTCTGAGCCTACGAGAAGTGGCTCGGGAAGCTGGTATTGCGCCGACTTCTTTTTATCGACATTTTCGGGATGTTGATGAGTTGGGGCTGACGATGGTGGATGAAAGTGGTTTAATGTTGCGTCAGCTAATGCGTCAGGCGCGTCAGCGCATTGCAAAAGGAGGCAGCGTCATCCGTACTTCGGTTTCAACGTTTATGGAGTTTATTGGCAACAATCCCAATGCGTTCCGGCTGTTGCTGCGTGAACGCTCCGGGACATCGGCTGAATTCCGTGCGGCTGTAGCACGAGAAATCCAGCATTTTATTGCCGAATTGGCCGACTATCTTGAGCAAGCCAGGCATATGCCTCGTCACTTTAGTGAAATACAAGCTGAGGCGATGGTAACAATCGTATTCAGTGCAGGTGCAGAAGCATTGGATATTGATGAAGAAAAAAGGCATCGTCTCGAAGAACGTTTGGTTTTACAACTCCGTATGATTTCCAAAGGCGCTTATTATTGGTATCGTCGTGAGCAAGAAAAAAATACTGTCCCTAACGCGAGTCCTAAATCCTCTGAATAATCATGAAAGGAGAACAATACGATGGAACAATACCGCCAAGATAAAAGCACAATGTTGCTGGCTCTTATAGTCGGAGTGGCAACGAACGGAACTTTCTCAGCCTTTTTCAGTTCATTTGTCCCTTTTTCTATTTTCCCTATTATTGCATTGGTTCTTTCTTTATATTGTCTCCATCAACGTTATTTGAATTATCCAATGGCACAAGGGTTGCCAAGGCTCGCTGTCGGGTGCTTCTTCTTAGGTTTGTTCATGTATAGCGCTTTTATTCGGATGGAATATCCAAAAATGGGGTCTAATTTCCTGCCGGTTATCATTAGCATGGCCTTAGTGTTTTGGATCTACCTAAAAATGAAAAAACGCAAGCAGCAAGCGATATTCACTTCAGAAAATCGGTGTTGATTGTTTTTATTGAGAACAATTCAGTTAAAAACGCCACCCTTTAGTGTTGTGGCGTTTTCGTTTTTAATGTTGGTTTATTGGCGATGATGTTCTTTTTTCCAATAGCACACCACATTCCATGTGATGGGTATAAGGAAATTGATCAAAGAGTGCCAGTTTTCTGACCGTGTGGGTTTGTATCAGTGTTTCCAGATTTTTGCAGAGCGTTTCTGGATTGCAGGAGATATACAGGATACGGGGATACGCTTGAACCATTTTGACCGTTTCTTCATCCAACCCACTGCGTGGCGGGTCGACAAAGATGGTTTCGCATTGATAACTGTTTAAATCAATCCCTTGTAGTCGATTAAATGTCCTTTCTCCATTCATTGCCTGTGTAAATTCTTCCGCTGACATGCGGATAATCTGTACATTTTCAATGTGGTTTGCGGCAATGTTGAATTGTGCGGCCGCAACGGAGGGTTTGGCAATTTCTGTTGCCAATACTCGATCAAAATTCTGTGCCAGCGCCAGAGAAAAATTACCGTTGCCGCAATATAGCTCAAGTAAGTCACCTTTAGCATCTTTGGTGCTGTCGATCGCCCATTCCAACATATGAATATTGATGCTGGCATTTGGCTGAGTGAAGCTATTTTCAACCTGACGATAAATCATGGTCTTACCGGCAACAGGTAACTCTTCATCTATATAGTCATGGTCAAGCATGATTTTAGTTTTTGATGCGCGTCCAATAAGCTGAACATCAAATCCTGCGGCGATAAGTTGAGTACGCAGAGCAGTTGCATGTTCACGCCATTCATCATCCAGTTTTTTGTGGTACAGCAATGAGACAATGATTTTGTTACTACGAGTGGAGAGATAATCCACCTGAAAGAGTTTATGGCGTAATACCGGGTTGTCTTTTATGCCGCTAATGATGGCTTGCATCATGTTGTTGATTAACGGGTTGGCTACCGGAAATTGATCAATACGAATACGTTGTTTGGTCTGCTGATCAAACATGATGTGGTAGAGGTCATCTTCCTCATGCCAGATACGGAATTCTGCTCGCATTCTGTAATGTGATGCAGGGGAACGGAAAACGTCAGGCTCAGGTGCACTAAAGGGGGTCATCATCCCTTTCAGGCGATGGATCTTCTCCATCAATTGATTTTCATAATTTTCCGTTGGCAAGGCATTCTGCATTATCTGGTTCTCGTATGGTCACGTTAAGAAAAATTTCCGAGCGGCATTGTAGGGAAAGTACAAAGGATGTCCAGTTTTCTGATTTATTCGCTTCTTTTTTTGATGGAGAGGCATTCTGGACACGTTAAGGTCTTCATCGTAGCATGGCGCTTTAGCAATAGTGGCATAATCATGGTGAGCAACAGGGTCGTTAGATGCTTATCTATGCTATATAGTCAGAAAATACGCCATCGTCAGAAAACATATACATTCTCATTACAAGTCTTATGATAAATAAAAAACAGCTTTTTTTGTCTGCTGCGTCTGTGGCGGTATTTTCTAGTTGGGGTCATTTTGCGGTTGCTGATGATCAAGACTCGTTAGTGGTTACCGCTAATCGATTTAATCAGCCGGTTTCTTCTGTTTTAGCCCCTGTAACGGTAGTGACGCGTGAGGATATTGATCGTTGGCAATCGAATAACTTAGTTGACGTTTTACGGCGCTTACCCAGTGTTGATATTGCGCAGAATGGCGGAATTGGCCAACATTCCTCTTTATTTGTGCGAGGCACAAATTCAAATCATACGCTGGTGCTGGTGGATGGCATTCGTTTGAATCAGGCAGGTATTACCGGCGCGGCCGATTTTAGTCAGATCCCGCTTTCAATGGTACAACGAATAGAATATGTCCATGGTGCACGGTCTGCGGTGTATGGTTCTGATGCGATTGGTGGCGTGATCAATATCATCACAAAGCGAGCACAACGGGGCACAACGTTAAATGCCGGACTAGGATCGAACGGATATCAAAACTATGATGGTTCGACACAGCAACAAATTGGTGAGAATACCTTATTAACGACAGCCGCAGGTTATACTTATACCAAAGGGTTTGATGTCGTTGTTGATGGTAAAACAGGCGGATACCACCAGCCAGATCGTGATGGCTTTATGAGCAAAATGGGGTGGTTGGAATTGGATCATAAAATCAATGCGCACCTCAGTGGATTTGCCCGAACCTATGGTTTTAATAACCGGACGGCTTATGACGCACAGAGTCTTGGTGAGGCGGATACGCGTGAACTGTCCAACCGTACCTATGATACTGGTATTCACTTTAATCAAGGTATTTATTCTTCTCAATTCATTGCCAGTTACAGTCATGTCAAAGATAACAACTATTTCCCTAAATACGGTCGTTATGGCCAAAATTCCAGTCTGAGTGATTCGAAACAATATAATGTTCAATGGGGAAATCGCTGGCAGGTTGGTTATGGTGCAATCAGTAGTGGGATTGATTGGAAAAGGGAATCGGTGGCCGCTGGTTCTAATCATATCCCCACGCAAAAATATGTTGATAATACGGGATTCTATTTAACGGCACAGCAAAAGATTCAGGATGTCATTGTAGAAGGTGCTGTGCGTTCAGATCGCCATTCTGAATATGATTGGAATACAACGGGACAAATGGGTATCGGCTGGACGTTTATGGATGGCTATCGTTTTATTAGTGCCTATGGGACAGCGTTTAAGGCGCCGACGCTGAGTCAACTTTATAGCCAATGGGGAAATGAAAATCTGACGCCGGAAAAAAGTCAACAATGGGAAGTTGGCATTGAAGGATTGACCGGGGCACTTAGTTGGCGTTTATCGGCTTATCGTAACGATATCGATCAATTGATAGATTTCGCCAATAACCGTTATGAAAATATTGGAAAGGCAAGAATCGCAGGCGCTGAGTGGACGGGAACAATGGATACCGGTGTATTCCAGCACCAGCTAACATTGCAGTATGTTGATCCACGAGACGGTGATAATAAGCCACTCACTCGCAGAGCTAAGCAGCAAGTTAAATATCAATTAGATTGGGAGGCCTTTAATGTCGATTGGGGAATCACCTATCAATATATTGGTCGGCGTTATGATCATGACTATAGAACATATCCTCCGCAGACAGTCAAGTTAGGTGGTGTCAGTATATGGTATGTGAATGCCTCATATCCAATCACCGACCATTTCACGATCCGTGCTAGAATAGCTAATCTGTTTGATAAAAATTATGAGACAGCCTATGGTTATCGCACTTCAGGACGAGAATATTACCTCACTGGCAGCTACAGCTTCTGACACTTCTGATTTAAACAATACTGCCCGCCCAACGATTCTGGTTTTTGATTCCGGAGTGGGGGGGCTATCTGTCTATCAAGAGATTCGGCAACTTTTGCCGGATCTCCACTATATATATGCTTTCGATAATGAAGCATTTCCTTATGGTGAGAAAACGGCAGAAGTCATTATAGAAAGGGTTGTTCAGGTCGTTGATACAATTCAGAAGAAACACCCTTTGGCGATTGTCGTTATTGCTTGCAATACCGCCAGTACAGTCAGCTTGCCCGTTTTACGTGAGCATTTTCCTTTTCCTGTTGTTGGCGTTGTTCCGGCGATTAAACCTGCTGCGAAGCTAACTTGTAATCGTGTGGTTGGATTATTGGCGACGCGAGCCACAGTGAATCGTCACTATACTAAAGAATTGATTGCAAGATTTGCGTCGGATTGTCAGATGCATTCAATTGGCTCTGCCGAGTTAGTCGAATTAGCCGAGGGAAAATTACATGGCAAGGATGTTCCATTAAAAGAGCTGGAGAAAATATTAAAACCGTGGCTGAAAATGGAAGAACCACCGGACACTGTGATTTTAGGTTGTACCCACTTTCCTCTGATAGCCGAGGAGCTTTCACAAGTTTTACCAAGCGGAACAAGATTAATTGATTCGGGCAGTGCTATTGCCCGCAGAACGGCATGGTTAGTTAGGCATCGGGAAAATCGGGAAGGTTTATTTTTGACAACAGCGGATAGCTTGGCATATTGCACAAAAATAGAACCATCAAGTGAAGCGCTGCGTCCTGTTTTACGCGAATTTGGCTTCCTTACGCTGGAAAAACTATCACTTTAAGTTAAATTTGCCGAAATAATCAACGGTTGGTGGTTTTTTTCAAAAAAACGATTGCCAGCGCCGTAAAAGTCCCTATAATGCGCCACCACTGACCGACGCCACGCTGATACAGGCCGCGCCGGGCAGGGAGAAGAAAGCGAAAATAAACGCTTGACTCTCGAGGCGAAAAGCGTAAAATACGCAGCCTCGCAACCCGGCAGCAATGCCCGGTTGACACGCTCTTTAACAAATTAATCAGACAATCTGTGTGGGCACTCGCAAGACACTATCGCAACGCCGAAAGGCGAAAAAAGATTAAAGTCTTAAAGAGTGACTAACAGTGAATTCATTATGAATAAACCGTTTAATTCTTTGAGCATCAGACTTTTAATTGAAGAGTTTGATCATGGCTCAGATTGAACGCTGGCGGCAGGCCTAACACATGCAAGTCGAGCGGCAGCGGGAGAAAGCGTGCTTTCTTGCCGGCGAGCGGCGGACGGGTGAGTAATGTCTGGGGATCTGCCCGATGGCGGGGGATAACCACTGGAAACGGTGGCTAATACCGCATAATCTCTGTGGAGCAAAGTGGGGGACCTTCGGGCCTCACGCCATCGGATGAACCCAGATGGGATTAGCTAGTAGGTGAGGTAAAGGCTCACCTAGGCGACGATCCCTAGCTGGTCTGAGAGGATGACCAGCCACACTGGGACTGAGACACGGCCCAGACTCCTACGGGAGGCAGCAGTGGGGAATATTGCACAATGGGCGCAAGCCTGATGCAGCCATGCCGCGTGTATGAAGAAGGCCTTCGGGTTGTAAAGTACTTTCAGCGGGGAGGAAGGCGGCAGCCTGAATAAGGTTGGCGTTTGACGTTACCCGCAGAAGAAGCACCGGCTAACTCCGTGCCAGCAGCCGCGGTAATACGGAGGGTGCAAGCGTTAATCGGAATTACTGGGCGTAAAGCGCACGCAGGCGGTCAATTAAGTTAGATGTGAAATCCCCGGGCTTAACCTGGGAACGGCATCTAAGACTGGTTGGCTAGAGTCTCGTAGAGGGGGGTAGAATTCCACGTGTAGCGGTGAAATGCGTAGAGATGTGGAGGAATACCGGTGGCGAAGGCGGCCCCCTGGACGAAGACTGACGCTCAGGTGCGAAAGCGTGGGGAGCAAACAGGATTAGATACCCTGGTAGTCCACGCTGTAAACGATGTCGATTTGGAGGTTGTGGCCTAGAGCTGTGGCTTCCGGAGCTAACGCGTTAAATCGACCGCCTGGGGAGTACGGCCGCAAGGTTAAAACTCAAATGAATTGACGGGGGCCCGCACAAGCGGTGGAGCATGTGGTTTAATTCGATGCAACGCGAAGAACCTTACCTACTCTTGACATCCACGGAATTTTGCAGAGATGCGAAAGTGCCTTCGGGAACCGTGAGACAGGTGCTGCATGGCTGTCGTCAGCTCGTGTTGTGAAATGTTGGGTTAAGTCCCGCAACGAGCGCAACCCTTATCCTTTGTTGCCAGCACGTAATGGTGGGAACTCAAGGGAGACTGCCGGTGATAAACCGGAGGAAGGTGGGGATGACGTCAAGTCATCATGGCCCTTACGAGTAGGGCTACACACGTGCTACAATGGCAGATACAAAGAGAAGCGACCTCGCGAGAGCAAGCGGACCTCATAAAGTCTGTCGTAGTCCGGATTGGAGTCTGCAACTCGACTCCATGAAGTCGGAATCGCTAGTAATCGTAGATCAGAATGCTACGGTGAATACGTTCCCGGGCCTTGTACACACCGCCCGTCACACCATGGGAGTGGGTTGCAAAAGAAGTAGGTAGCTTAACCTTCGGGGGGGCGCTTACCACTTTGTGATTCATGACTGGGGTGAAGTCGTAACAAGGTAACCGTAGGGGAACCTGCGGTTGGATCACCTCCTTAAACCGAAGATAGGTTATTGTTGCAGTGCTCACACAGATTGTCTGATGAAAATGAAGAGACGGTATCGGCATAGGCTTGTAGCTCAGGTGGTTAGAGCGCACCCCTGATAAGGGTGAGGTCGGTGGTTCAAGTCCACTCAGGCCTACCAAGTCCAGACCCGGCAGACGGTGAAAGGCGCACGGTATCTTAATGGGGCTATAGCTCAGCTGGGAGAGCGCCTGCCTTGCACGCAGGAGGTCAGCGGTTCGATCCCGCTTAGCTCCACCATCCTCTTCGATGAATAAAACCATTTCAGAACACAGGCACGGCGTGTGTTGTGAAATTTTTGCTCTTTAACAATCTGGAACAAGCTGAAAATTTGAAACACTCAGTACTGTTAAGACAGTATTGAGCGAGTCTCTCAACCCGCATCTCCGAAGACACCTTCGGGTTGTGAGGTTAAGCGAATAAGCGTACACGGTGGATGCCTAGGCAGTCAGAGGCGATGAAGGACGTGCTAATCTGCGATAAGCGCCGGTAAGGTGATATGAACCGTGATAGCCGGCGATGTCCGAATGGGGAAACCCAGTGTGACTTGTCACACTATCATTAACTGAATTCATAGGTTAATGAGGCGAACCGGGGGAACTGAAACATCTCAGTACCCCGAGGAAAAGAAATCAACCGAGATTCCCCCAGTAGCGGCGAGCGAACGGGGAGCAGCCCAGAGCCATCAGCAGTGTCAGCGTCAGGAGAACGGTCTGGAAAGGCCGGCAGTAAAGGGTGATAGCCCCGTATCCGAAGGCGTTGGCAGTGTGAGCTCGATGAGTAGGACGGGACACGTGGTATCCTGTCTGAATGTGGGGGGACCATCCTCCAAGGCTAAATACTCCTGACTGACCGATAGTGAACCAGTACCGTGAGGGAAAGGCGAAAAGAACCCCGGCGAGGGGAGTGAAAGAGAACCTGAAACCGTGTACGTACAAGCAGTGGGAGCACCCTTTAGGGTGTGACTGCGTACCTTTTGTATAATGGGTCAGCGACTTATATTCTGTAGCAAGGTTAACCGTATAGGGGAGCCGCAGGGAAACCGAGTCTTAACTGGGCGTTAAGTTGCAGGGTATAGACCCGAAACCCGGTGATCTAGCCATGGGCAGGTTGAAGGTTGGGTAACACTAACTGGAGGACCGAACCGACTAATGTTGAAAAATTAGCGGATGACTTGTGGCTGGGGGTGAAAGGCCAATCAAACCGGGAGATAGCTGGTTCTCCCCGAAAGCTATTTAGGTAGCGCCTCGTGAATTCATCTTCGGGGGTAGAGCACTGTTTCGGCTAGGGGGTCATCCCGACTTACCAACCCGATGCAAACTGCGAATACCGAAGAATGTTATCACGGGAGACACACGGCGGGTGCTAACGTCCGTCGTGAAGAGGGAAACAACCCAGACCGCCAGCTAAGGTCCCGAAGTCATGGTTAAGTGGGAAACGAAGTGGGAAGGCTCAGACAGCCAGGATGTTGGCTTAGAAGCAGCCATCATTTAAAGAAAGCGTAATAGCTCACTGGTCGAGTCGGCCTGCGCGGAAGATGTAACGGGGCTAAACCATGCACCGAAGCTGCGGCAGCGACACTTAAGGTGTTGTTGGGTAGGGGAGCGTTCTGTAAGCCGTTGAAGGGGGACTGTGAGGTCTGCTGGAGGTATCAGAAGTGCGAATGCTGACATAAGTAACGATAAAGCGGGTGAAAAACCCGCTCGCCGGAAGACCAAGGGTTCCTGTCCAACGTTAATCGGGGCAGGGTGAGTCGACCCCTAAGGCGAGGCTGAAAAGCGTAGTCGATGGGCAACAGGTTAATATTCCTGTACTGGTGATAATTGCGATGGGGGGACGGAGAAGGCTAGGCAGGCCGGGCGACGGTTGTCCCGGTTTAAGGATGTAGGTGGGTGAGCCAGGTAAATCCGGCTGACCATCACACTGAGGTCTGATGACGAGTCACTACGGTGGCGAAGTTGCTGATGCCCTGCTGCCAGGAAAAGCAAAAAAGCTCCAGATTATCATTAATCGTACCCCAAACCGACACAGGTGGTCAGGTAGAGAATACTCAGGCGCTTGAGAGAACTCGGGTGAAGGAACTAGGCAAAATGGTGCCGTAACTTCGGGAGAAGGCACGCTGGCGTTAGGTGAAGGACCGCGCGTCCGGAGCCGAGGCCAGTCGCAGAGACCAGCTGGCTGCAACTGTTTAATAAAAACACAGCACTGTGCAAACACGTAAGTGGACGTATACGGTGTGACGCCTGCCCGGTGCTGGAAGGTTAATTGATGGGGTTAGCCGCAAGGCGAAGCTCTTGATCGAAGCCCCAGTAAACGGCGGCCGTAACTATAACGGTCCTAAGGTAGCGAAATTCCTTGTCGGGTAAGTTCCGACCTGCACGAATGGCGTAATGATGGCCAGGCTGTCTCCACCCGAGACTCAGTGAAATTGAACTCGCTGTGAAGATGCAGTGTACCCGCGGCAAGACGGAAAGACCCCGTGAACCTTTACTATAGCTAAAAAAAAAACATGGAGCCTTGATGTGTAGGATAGGTGGGAGGCCTGGAAGTGTGGACGCCAGTCTGCATGGAGCCATCCTTGAAATACCACCCTTGAATGTTTGATGTTCTAACGTGGACCCGTCATCCGGGTTGCGGACAGTGTCTGGTGGGTAGTTTGACTGGGGCGGTCTCCTCCCAAAGTGTAACGGAGGAGCACGAAGGTTAGCTAATCACGGTCGGACATCGTGAGGTTAGTGCAAAGGCATAAGCTAGCTTGACTGCGAGCGTGACGGCGCGAGCAGGTACGAAAGTAGGTCTTAGTGATCCGGTGGTTCTGCATGGAAGGGCCATCGCTCAACGGATAAAAGGTACTCCGGGGATAACAGGCTGATACCGCCCAAGAGTTCATATCGACGGCGGTGTTTGGCACCTCGATGTCGGCTCATCACATCCTGGGGCTGAAGTAGGTCCCAAGGGTATGGCTGTTCGCCATTTAAAGTGGTACGCGAGCTGGGTTTAGAACGTCGTGAGACAGTTCGGTCCCTATCTGCCGTGGGCGTTGGAAGATTGCAAGGGGCTGCTCCTAGTACGAGAGGACCGGAGTGGACGCACCACTGGTGTTCGGGTTGTCATGCCAATGGCATTGCCCGGTAGCTAAGTGCGGAAGAGATAACCGCTGAAAGCATCTAAGCGGGAAACTTGCCTTAAGATGAGTCTTCCCTGACCCTTAGAGGGTCCTGAAGGAACGTTTAAGACGAAGACGTGGATAGGCTGGGTGTGTAAGCGTAGCGATACGTTGAGCTAACCAGTACTAATGAACCGAGAGGCTTAACCTGACAACACCGAAGGTGTTTTAGTGGGCAGAGAGAGAGTCACCGCCATAAATAATGTGTTCGACAAAGAAAACAGAATTTGTTTGGCGGCAATAGCGCGGTGGTCCCACCTGACCCCATGCCGAACTCAGCAGTGAAACACCGTAGCGCCGATGGTAGTGTGGGGTCTCCCCATGCGAGAGTAGGACACTGCCAGACATTAAATTAATAAGTGTTGCCCGATTGGCAGCACTTTTTATTTTTAGCCTTTGCTGATATGGCTCAGTTGGTAGAGCACACCCTTGGTAAGGGTGAGGTCCCCAGTTCGAATCTGGGTATCAGCACCATAAATAATGTGTTCGGCAAATAAAACAGAATTTGCTTGGCGGCAATAGCGCGGTGGTCCCACCTGACCCCATGCCGAACTCAGTAGTGAAACACCGTAGCGCCGATGGTAGTGTGGGGTCTCCCCATGTGAGAGTAGGGAACTGCCAAGCTTTAATACCCAGTCAAAAGGCCACTCATACGAGTGGCCTTTTGCATTTCTAACTTTTGAATATATTTAATAGGAGATAAGTACGGCTTATTACGTACTTATCTTTCAAATGTAGAGTCTGATAGACTACATTTAAATTATCTATTGGGCTTGAAATGAATGTCTGTCTGTCAATTTACTCAACTAAAAACGTTTAACACATTTGGCATTTCAGCCTGTGCCGAGCATATCGATATCGCCAATTCTGTTGAATCTCTCCTAGCTTTATGGCAAAGAGCAATCAAAAAGCATCATCCTATTTTATTGTTGGGAGGAGGAAGTAACGTCCTCTTTACTGAAAATTTTAAAGGCACAGTGATTCTAAACCGTATTCTTGGTGTTAATATCCAACAGACTGATATTGAATGGTACATTCATGTTGGGGCAGGTGAAAATTGGCATGAGCTGATTACTTATTTATTTAAGCAACAGATCTATGGTTTAGAAAATCTCGCTTTGATCCCTGGCAATGTTGGATCTGCTCCAATCCAAAATATTGGGGCTTATGGTGTTGAGTTTAAAGATGTTTGTGAATATGTGGATTTTGTCGAGCTGAAATCAGGTAATCTAATTCGTCTAACGGCAAAGGAGTGTCAATTTGCGTATAGAGACAGCATATTTAAGCATCAATATAAAAACGGCTATGCTATCACTGCTGTTGGATTACGTCTGAGTAAGCAATGGAAGCCTATTTTAACGTACGGTGCGTTAGCGCAGCTTTCACAAGAAAATATCACCCCCAAACAAATATTCGATACTGTATGTGAAATGCGTCGGAATAAACTGCCAGATCCAGTGTTGATGGGAAATGCGGGAAGCTTCTTTAAAAATCCTATAGTATCAATTGAGTTAGCATGCAAAATTAAGTCTGAATATCCAAACTGTCCTCAATACCCTCATAATGAGAAAAGCATAAAGATTGCAGCGGGTTGGCTTATCGAACAGTGTCAATTGAAGGGATATTCTATTGGCGGCGCTGCGATACATACTAAACAAGCACTGGTATTAATTAATAAAGGTCATGCAACCGGACAAGATGTCATTGACTTGGCGGCTTATGTGTATAGCAAGGTTGCAGAAAAATTTAATATCTTCTTAGAACCTGAAGTGCGTTTCATTGGTAGTGAAGGTGAGATAGACGCAGTGGAATGTATTTCATGAAAGATATCGGTACTCCATTAAAATTAATTAAAGTATTATCTGATGGTCAGGTTCATTCAGGTCAGCAACTTGGCCAAAAATTGGGAATGAGTCGTGCAGGGATCAATAAACATATTCAGACTATCCGTGAATGGGGTGTCGAAATTCTAACTCTCCCGGGTAAAGGTTATCGTTTCCCAGCCCCAATGAATCTGCTAGATAAAGAAGTTATTGAAAATTTTCTCCCCAATAACCACATTGAAGTGATACCTGTTATTGATTCCACAAATCAGTATATTCTGGAAAAGTTTGCGGAACTCAATTCAGGTGATGCTTGTGTTGCAGAATACCAGTATGCCGGTCGAGGACGCCGTGGTAGGAAATGGATTTCTGCTTTTGGTAGAAACTTATACCTATCTATGTATTGGCGTTTGGAACAGGGGCCAGCGGCAGCGATAGGTTTAAGTTTAGTGGTAGGTATTATCATTGCAGAAGTCCTTAACCGACAGGGGGCGGAAAGAGTAAAAGTAAAATGGCCAAATGATTTATATTTGGATGATAAAAAATTGGCAGGAATATTGGTTGAGCTGACGGGAAAAACAGGGGATGCGGCTCATGTTGTAATCGGAATAGGTATCAATATCTCGATGAGTAGCGATCAACAGAGATCAATTAATCAGCATTGGACTAATTTACAACAATCAGGAACAGTTGTTGAGCGGAATAAGTTGGTCGCTGAAATCATCGTGGAACTTAAAAAAGCATTAACTCAGTTTGAAAAAGAAGGGTTAACGCCTTTTATGTCTCGCTGGTTTAAATTAGATAATTTTATCAATCGTAATGTAAAGCTAATTATTGGTGATCGGGAAGTCTATGGCGTAGCTCGTGGGATTGATCCACAAGGTGCTCTGTTACTTGATATCAATGGTGTTATTACGCCCTATATTGGCGGGGAAATATCCTTAAGAGGTTGTTAATAATAAAGCCGGAACTATGAAGTGACCCCCAATAGTTGGACAACTAATTACTGGGGGTTTTTTATGTCTAAATATAGTCGTGAACTAAAAATCATTATTGCTAAACGATGTCTGGCAGGTAACACATCGGATAAGCTATCAGCGGAATATTCAATCTCTTCTCGACAAATTCGATACTGGGCTCAAGTTGTTGCCATTCATGGCGATAACGCCTTTTTGCCAACGTCTCACTCTCTTTGTACTGTCACAAAACTCCAAGCTTTAAAATTAATGTGGACACATGATTGGTCCCTCACTCACACTAGTGCAGTTCTCAATTTAACGACTCCAGGTACCTTATCAGTCTGGCTTGATAAGTATAATGAAACCGGTATCAAAGGACTCGAAAGTCCTCAGCGAGGAAGACCCCCAATGAAATCCCGACCTAAAACCCCGCCGAAATCTGATGACGAAATGACAGTTGAGGAACTTAAAGAAGAATTAGCTTATTTGCGGGCAGAAAATGCGGTCCTAAAAAAGTTAGCAGAGCTGGAACAGAAGAAACGCCCACGAGCAAAGAAAAAGCGTTAATTGTTTTAGCTCTTAAAAAGAAATATCCATTAAAGCACTTACTTTGTGCCATTAATCTTGCAAGAAGCGTGTTTTACTATCAATGCCAGGCGCTTAAAAAAACGCGTGCTTATGAACAAGAAATAGAGATGATTAAAACTATCTATCATGAGCATAAAGGTCGTTATGGTTATCGCCGCATTCATTTAGCATTGAGAAAAAATGGCTTTAAAATCAATCATAAAACAGTACAACGATTAATGGGGCAATTAAACCTAAAATCCACGGTAAGGCCGAAGAAATATCGTTCTTATCGTGGGGAAGTTGGAAAAACAGCACCGAATTGGTTGGCAAGAGATTTTCGCGCGACAAAACCTAATGAGAAATGGGTAACGGATGTGACGGAATTTAAAGTGAATGAACAAAAAGTCTATCTATCACCTATTATTGACTTATTTAATCAAGAGGTTATCGCTTACAACGTGGCGAAAAAGGCGAGTCTGCCTTTAGTGACAGAGATGCTAAAAGAGGCATTAGATGGGCTAGATGCTCACGCTAAGCCACTCATTCACAGTGATCAAGGTTGGCAATATCGGCATAAGGCTTATCAAAAGCAACTTGCTGATAAAGATATTAAACAAAGTATGTCGAGGAAAGGGAACTGTTTGGATAATGCGATGGCAGAAAACTTTTTTGCCTTACTCAAAACAGAAATGTATCACCAGCAGCACTTTAAAAGTGCGGATGAACTGATTGAAAAAATAGAAGAATACATTGAATATTACAATACAAAACGGATCAAGGTGAAATTAAAAGGCCTAACTCCGATAGCATATCGAAATCAGGCCTTACACGCCGTTTAACTAAAATGTCCAACCTTCTGGGGTCAGTTCAACTATTTCCGGCTTTTGTTTCATTTTCTTAATCTGACGCTTTCAATGGTATGATTAGTTCCTTTCGTCATAATCAAGCTAGCCCGTTCTCGGGTTGGTAAGATATTTTGCTGTAAGTTTAATCCATTAATTTCTCGCCAAATATTCGATGCTACTGTGATGGCTTCTTTTGTTGTCAGCTTAGAATAGTTGTGGAAATAAGAATCAGGATCGGAAAAAGCCCCTTGTCGAAACTTAAGAAAACGACTGATGTACCATTGCTCGAGTAATTTTTCTGGTGCATCAACATAAATAGAAAAATCAACAAAATCAGAAACAAATACATGATGTGGCTCATGTGGGTAATCCATGCCACTTTGTAATACGTTTAAACCTTCAAGAATAAGGATGTCCGGTTTTTCAATAATCAGTTGCTCATCCGGAACAATATCATAGCTTAGGTGAGAATAGACCGGTGCTGCGACTTTTTCCGTGCCTGATTTTATGTCGGCGACGAATTTGACCAAATTGTGCATATCATAGGATTCAGGAAATCCCTTTTTTTTCATTAAACCACGTTCATTTAATACATCGTTAGAATGCAGAAAACCGTCTGTTGTTACTAACTCAACACGACGATGTTCTGGCCAACGGCTTAGTAATGCCTGTAATAAGCGCGCAGTTGTGCTTTTTCCGACTGCAACACTGCCCGCGATACCTATAACATAAGGTATTTTTTGTTCGTCTGTTCCTAAAAACTGCTCAAGTACTGCTTGTCGTCGTAAATTAGAGCTAATATAAAAATTGAGGAGGCGTGACAATGGAAGATAAATTTCAATCACCTCATCTATTGAGATTTCTTCATTAATCCCTTTTAAAGCGGCAACTTCTTCTTCTGTTAACGTTAAAGGTATCGAGTCACGCAATGTTGCCCAATGTTCACGATCAAATTGTAAATATGGAGTCGTCAAAAAAGATTCTTTCTTATTCATAAGCCAACGTCTGCCTATCTATGCAGGTTGGACAGGTTGTTGAAAACACCCGTATCCGACAAAAATAAATATCATCATATCGGTTGCGTTATTGTAGGCGTAGATTTTTTTATGATTTTAGTGATTTTTTTGATGAGAAATACAAAAAATTAAAAAAATTGCTCTCTCTGGAGGGATTGGCTAGCCATTTTTCTTCCTTTTAGAAAGGTAGGGATAAGATTAACCAAATAATTTTCAAAAAAATAATAGGTAAATTCGTTTATTGGTTCTTCCTGGATAAGATGTCTCTGTTGGTTATTTGATCTAAAAGTATTGAAAAAAACATCAGTAATATTAAAAATGACTGTTTTATGAGCAAAAGAACAAAAAAAACAATTTTTTTGTTGCATCGTGAGTCAACTCTTCCTAGAATGCGCAGCACTTGATGCCGGCATAGCTCAGATGGTAGAGCAACTGACTTGTAATCAGTAGGTCCCGAGTTCGATTCTTGGTGCCGGCACCATTAAAAATTTGGAAAAGGTGGGGTTCCCGAGCGGCCAAAGGGAGCAGACTGTAAATCTGCCGTCACAGACTTCGAAGGTTCGAATCCTTCCCCCACCACCATTAACCAGTTTTAATCTTGAGTGTTCTGCTCGAGTTTATACTCCAGAAAAGCACTTGAGATACAGTATACAGCTGATTTAAGTCAGGTAGCCGAGTTCACGCGGGCATCGTATAATGGCTATTACCTCAGCCTTCCAAGCTGATGATGCGGGTTCGATTCCCGCTGCCCGCTCCAAGATGTGCTGATATAGCTCAGTTGGTAGAGCACACCCTTGGTAAGGGTGAGGTCGGCAGTTCGAATCTGCCTATCAGCACCACTTCTCCATGTTCTTGCCCCTGATTTTCTTCCTGTAAATATCTCACAAGCAAATTGCTTGGTTGATGTGGTGAAACCACCGATTCCGTGTCTTAGAGGGACAACCTAATGTCTAAAGAAAAGTTTGAACGTTCAAAACCGCACGTTAACGTTGGTACTATCGGCCACGTTGACCACGGTAAAACTACCTTGACTGCTGCAATCACCACCGTTTTGGCAAAAACCTACGGCGGTAGCGCTCGTGCATTCGATCAGATCGATAACGCACCAGAAGAAAAAGCGCGTGGTATCACCATCTCTACTTCTCACGTAGAATACGATACCCCAACTCGTCACTATGCACACGTTGACTGCCCAGGCCACGCCGACTATGTGAAAAACATGATCACCGGTGCTGCTCAGATGGACGGCGCGATCCTGGTTGTTGCGGCGACTGATGGCCCAATGCCACAGACGCGTGAGCACATCCTGCTGGGTCGTCAGGTAGGCGTTCCATACATCATCGTGTTCCTGAACAAATGTGACATGGTTGATGATGAAGAGCTGCTGGAACTGGTTGAAATGGAAGTTCGTGAGCTGCTGTCTCAATACGATTTCCCAGGCGACGACACGCCAATCATCCGTGGTTCTGCGCTGAAAGCGCTGGAAGGCGAAGCCGAGTGGGAAGCAAAAATCATCGAACTGGCAGAAGCCCTGGATACTTACATCCCAGAGCCAGAGCGTGACATTGATAAGCCATTCCTGCTGCCAATCGAAGACGTTTTCTCTATCTCCGGTCGTGGTACCGTAGTCACCGGTCGTGTAGAGCGCGGTATCGTTAAAGTGGGCGACGAAGTTGAAATCGTCGGTATCAAAGAAACCACGAAAACGACCTGTACAGGTGTTGAAATGTTCCGCAAATTGCTGGACGAAGGCCGTGCTGGTGAGAACGTTGGTGTTCTGCTGCGTGGTACTAAGCGTGATGATGTTGAGCGTGGTCAGGTTCTGGCGAAGCCAGCGTCTATCCACCCACACACTCAGTTCGAATCTGAAGTGTACATCCTGAGCAAAGATGAAGGTGGTCGTCATACCCCATTCTTCAAAGGTTACCGTCCACAGTTCTACTTCCGTACAACGGACGTAACCGGTACTATCGAACTGCCAGAAGGCGTAGAGATGGTAATGCCAGGTGACAACATCAACATGAAAGTGACCCTGATTGCACCAATCGCCATGGACGACGGTCTGCGTTTCGCCATCCGTGAAGGTGGCCGTACTGTCGGTGCTGGTGTTGTTGCTAAAGTCATTGCCTAATTTTTTATAATCAGAATGTTATGATAAAAGGGGAGCCTAGTGGCTCCTCTTTTTTTATTTTAAGCCACCATAAACGGTGGCTTTATTGTATAACAATAAAATAAAAACAATAATTGAAATGAGATTCATTTCTATTTACTATTCTGGTGTGTTGCTTGTTTTATAAGCGTGAGAAATTTTAGGTGTAGATAGGTTATCTGCTCTAAAAATCCATCAAGAATGTAGATAGTTAGAAGAGTGCTTCCATGTATGTCTGTCTCTGTAATGCAGTAAGTGATAAAACCATACGTAACGCTGTCCATCAGCGACATGTCCGCTCAATCAGAGAATTGCGAAACTTTGTTCCTGTAGGAAGTGACTGCGGAAAATGCATACGTCAAGCACGTGAGATACTGAATGAGGAGATATCTCTACTGCTCTCAATAAATAATGTTGCTTAAAATAAACACAATTTTCTTGCAATTACTCTGCTAAATTAGTACTACACTTTAGTGACTGGAAGCGGAGGGACTTGTTATGAAAGGTGATAAAAAAATAATTGCACATTTGAATAAACTTCTTGGTAATGAACTTGTCGCGATTAATCAATATTTTTTGCATGCCCGAATGTTTAAAAATTGGGGATTGATACGTTTAAATGACGTCGAATACCGAGAGTCTATTGATGAGATGAAGCATGCAGATAAGCTGATTGAGCGTATTCTTTTCCTTGAAGGAGTGCCAAATCTACAAGATTTAGGAAAACTCAATATCGGAGAAGATGTGGAAGAAATGCTGCAATCTGATCTGGAATTAGAATTACGTGGTACTAAGGATCTCAGAGAAGCTATCGCATATGCTGATTCAGTGCATGACTATGTGAGCAGAGACTTAATGATAGAAGTACTTGCTGATGAAGAAAATCACATAGATTGGTTGGAAACTCAACTGGAACTGATAACTCGAATTGGCATACAAAACTACATTCAATATCAACTCAATGAAGAAGAATAATTAACATTCAGTCGCCCTATAACATTATGTATATAGGGCGTTTTCCTTCTGTTTTCCATTTTCTGTTTCTTCTTGAGTGTACTTTTTTGAATAGATTTCATCCTTAATCTTGCTTTGTGAGTAAATTCACGTATAATACGCGGGCTTACCTACGTAAAGTAGGGCTGATTTATAATCAGCAATGAGCGGTGAATTGCCGCCATTAAAATACCTCCGATATGGGGGTTATGCATAGAACGATTACACTCCCCCATCAATCGAAATGGGTGCGAGAAGTAGTCATTTACGTTTATAAAATAGTTGGAGCTCTGGTCTCATGCAGAACCAAAGAATCCGTATCCGCCTGAAAGCATTTGATCATCGTTTGATCGATCAATCAACTGCGGAAATCGTAGAGACTGCGAAGCGCACTGGTGCGCAGGTTCGTGGTCCGATCCCGCTGCCGACTCGTAAAGAGCGTTTTACCGTTCTGATTTCTCCGCATGTTAACAAAGATGCTCGTGATCAGTACGAAATTCGCACTCACAAACGTCTGGTTGACATCGTTGAGCCAACCGAGAAAACCGTTGATGCTCTGATGCGTCTGGATCTGGCTGCCGGTGTAGACGTGCAGATCAGCCTGGGTTAATCAGGTCATTGAACGATTGAGAGGTTGAAACAATGATTGGTTTAGTCGGTAAAAAAGTGGGTATGACTCGCATCTTCACTGAAGAGGGCGTTTCAATTCCTGTAACTGTTATCGAAATCGAAGATAATCGTGTAACTCAAGTTAAAAGCAACGAGACTGACGGTTATCGCGCAATTCAGGTAACGACTGGTAGCAAAAAAGCTAACCGCGTTAATAAATCTGAAGCAGGTCATTTCGCTAAAGCTGGTGTTGAAGCCGGCCGCATCTTGCGTGAATTTCGTCTGTCAGCAGACGATGCAGAATTCACTGTAGGTCAAAGCATTAGCGTTGAAATTTTCGCTGACGTTAAAAAAGTTGACGTTACTGGTACATCTAAAGGTAAAGGTTTCGCGGGTACTGTTAAACGCTGGAACTTCCGTACTCAAGATGCTACCCATGGTAACTCCTTGTCTCACCGTGTTCCGGGTTCTATCGGTCAGAACCAGACTCCGGGCAAGGTATTTAAAGGCAAGAAAATGGCAGGCCAACTGGGTAATGAGCGTGTAACCGTTCAGAGCTTAGATGTAGTACGTGTTGACGCTGAGCGTAACCTGCTGCTGGTCAAAGGTGCTGTTCCAGGTGCAACGAACAGTAACCTGATCGTAAAACCGGCTGTCAAGGCGTAACGTCGAGGAGATAGGAATGGAATTGGTAATGAAAGACGCGCAAAGCGCGCTGACTGTTTCCGAAACTACCTTCGGGCGTGATTTCAATGAAGCGCTTGTTCATCAAGTAGTTGTTGCGTATGCAGCTGGTGCTCGTCAAGGTACTCGTGCTCAGAAAACTCGTGCTGAAGTTTCTGGTTCAGGTAAAAAACCATGGCGTCAGAAAGGCACTGGTCGTGCACGTTCTGGTTCTATTAAGAGTCCAATTTGGCGCTCTGGTGGTGTAACTTTCGCAGCGAAACCACAGGACCACAGTCAAAAAGTTAATAAAAAGATGTACCGTGGTGCTCTGAAAAGCATCCTGTCTGAATTGGTACGTCAAGATCGTCTGATCGTTGTCGAGAAGTTTTCTGTTGAAGCACCTAAAACTAAGCTGCTGGTACAGAAACTGAAAGAAATGGCTCTGGAAGACGTACTAATCATCACTAGCGAAGTCGATGAGAATCTGTTCTTAGCTGCTCGTAACCTGTATAAGGTTGACGTTCGTGATGCAGCTGGTATCGATCCTGTAAGCCTGATCGCCTTCGATAAAGTGGTTATGACTGCTGAAGCTGTGAAGCAAGTTGAGGAGATGCTGGCATGATCCGTGAAGAACGTCTGCTGAAAGTACTGCGCGCGCCGCATGTATCTGAAAAAGCTTCTACAGCGATGGAAAAAAGCAATACCATCGTTCTCAAAGTTGCGAAAGACGCGACTAAAGCAGAGATCAAAGCTGCCGTACAGAAACTGTTTGAAGTTGAAGTGGAAGGTGTAAACACTTTGCTGATGAAAGGTAAAGTTAAACGCCACGGTCAGCGTATTGGTCGTCGTAGCGACTGGAAAAAAGCTTACGTCACCTTGAAAGAAGGCCAGAACCTGGACTTCGTTGGCGGCGCTGAGTAAGTCGGAGGAGTAAAGAACAATGGCAATTGTTAAATGTAAACCTACGTCTCCGGGCCGTCGCCACGTTGTTAAAGTGGTTAACCCAGAGCTGCATAAGGGTAAACCTTATGCTCCGTTGTTGGAAAAAAACAGCAAAACTGGTGGTCGTAACAACAATGGTCGTATTACCACTCGTCACATTGGTGGTGGCCATAAACAGCATTATCGTCTGGTTGACTTCAAACGTAACAAAGACGGTATCCCTGCTGTAGTTGAGCGTCTGGAATATGATCCAAACCGTTCAGCAAACATCGCGCTGGTTTTGTATAAAGACGGTGAGCGTCGTTACATCCTTGCCCCTAAAGGCCTGAAAGCAGGTGATCAAATCCAGTCTGGTGCTGATTCAGCAATTAAGACGGGTAACACCCTGCCAATGCGCAATATCCCGGTTGGTTCTACTGTTCATAACATAGAAATGAAACCAGGTAAAGGCGGACAGCTGGCTCGCTCAGCCGGTGCTTATGCTCAAATCGTTGCACGTGATGGTTCTTATGTAACCCTGCGTCTGCGTTCTGGTGAAATGCGTAAAGTACTGTCTGACTGCCGTGCTACTTTAGGTGAAGTTGGTAACGCAGAACATATGCTGCGCGTTCTGGGTAAAGCTGGTGCAAGCCGCTGGCGTGGTATCCGTCCTACCGTTCGCGGTACGGCGATGAACCCAGTAGACCATCCACATGGTGGTGGTGAAGGTCGTAACTTTGGTAAACACCCTGTAACACCATGGGGTATTCAGACCAAAGGTAAGAAGACCCGTAGCAACAAACGTACTGATCAATATATCGTACGTCGCCGTTCTAAAAAATAATTAGAGGATAAGCCATGCCACGTTCTCTCAAGAAAGGTCCATTTATTGACCTGCACTTGCTGAAGAAGGTAGAGAAAGCGGTGGAAAGCGGAGACAAAAAGCCTATTAAGACTTGGTCCCGTCGTTCAACGATCTTTCCTAACATGATCGGTTTGACCATCGCTGTCCATAATGGTCGTCAGCATGTTCCAGTTTTTGTTTCCGACGAAATGGTTGGTCACAAACTGGGTGAATTCGCGCCGACCCGTACTTATCGCGGCCATGCGGCCGATAAAAAGGCTAAAAAGCGCTAAGGTAGGAGGAAGAGATGGAAACTATCGCTAAACATCGCCACGCTCGTTCTTCTGCTCAGAAGGTTCGCCTTGTGGCTGACCTGATCCGCGGTAAGAAAGTGTCGCAAGCTCTGGAAACTCTGACCTATACCAACAAGAAAGCTGCTGGTCTAGTGAAGAAAGTACTTGAGTCTGCTATTGCTAACGCAGAACACAACGATGGCGCTGACATCGATGATCTGAAAGTTACGAAGATTTTCGTAGACGAAGGCCCAACTATGAAGCGCATTATGCCTCGTGCCAAAGGCCGTGCAGATCGTATCCTGAAGCGCACCAGCCACATTACTGTGGTTGTGTCCGATCGCTGAGACTCTGGAGACTAGCAATGGGTCAGAAAGTACATCCTAATGGTATTCGTCTGGGTATTGTCAAACCTTGGAACTCTACCTGGTATGCGAATACCAAAGAATTCGCTGACAACCTAGACAGCGACTTTAAAGTGCGCCAGTACTTGAATAAAGAACTGGTTAAAGCATCTATTTCACGTATTGTTATCGAACGTCCTGCGAAAAGCATTCGTGTGACTATTCATACTGCTCGCCCAGGTATTGTAATCGGTAAAAAAGGTGAAGACGTTGAAAAACTGCGTAAGGCTGTAGCGGAAATCGCTGGTGTTCCTGCGCAGATTAATATTGCCGAAGTGCGTAAACCTGAACTGGACGCAAAACTGGTTGCTGACAGCATCAGCTCACAGTTGGAACGTCGTGTTATGTTCCGCCGTGCTATGAAACGTGCTGTACAGAACGCTATGCGTTTGGGCGCTAAAGGTATCAAAGTGGAAGTCAGTGGCCGTCTGGGCGGTGCTGAAATCGCGCGTACTGAATGGTATCGTGAAGGTCGTGTACCTCTGCACACTCTGCGTGCGGACATCGACTACAATACTTCTGAAGCGCACACCACTTATGGTGTAATCGGCGTTAAGGTATGGATCTTCAAAGGTGAGATCCTGGGTGGTATGGCTGCAGTTGAACAGGCGGAAAAACCGGCTGCGCAACCTAAAAAGCAGCAGCGTAAAGGCCGCAAGTAAGGAGAGTCGCTGATGTTACAACCAAAGCGTACGAAATTCCGCAAAGTGCACAAAGGCCGCAACCGTGGTCTGGCTGCAGGTGCGGATGTTAGCTTCGGCACTTTCGGTCTAAAAGCTGTGGGCCGTGGTCGTCTGACTGCTCGTCAGATCGAAGCGGCACGTCGTGCTATGACCCGTGCAATTAAGCGTCAAGGTAAAATCTGGATCCGTGTGTTCCCAGACAAACCTATCACCGAAAAGCCACTCGAAGTGCGTATGGGTAAAGGTAAAGGTAACGTAGAGTATTGGGTTGCCTTGATCCAACCCGGTAAGGTCCTGTATGAAATGGACGGTGTGCCTGAAGAGCTGGCTCGTGAAGCATTCAAGCTGGCAGCAGCGAAACTGCCTATCAAAACCACCTTTGTAACTAAGACGGTGATGTAATGAAAGCACAAGAGCTGCGCGAAAAAAGCGTTGAAGAGCTGAACACTGAGCTGCTGAACCTGTTGCGTGAACAATTCAATCTGCGTATGCAGGCGGCAAGTGGCCAGCTGCAACAGTCTCACCTGTTGAAACAAGTGCGTCGTAATATTGCACGCGTTAAGACTTTACTGACTGAGAAGGCGGGTGCGTAATGACCGATAAAATCCGTACTCTGCAAGGTCGTGTTATTAGCGACAAAATGGAAAAATCCATTGTTGTTGCTATTGAGCGTAAGGTGAAACATCCTCTGTATGGTAAGTTCATCAAACGTACGACCAAACTGCATGTACATGACGAGAACAATGAATGTGGAATTGGTGATGTCGTGGAAATCCGCGAAACCCGTCCACTGTCTAAGACGAAATCTTGGACCTTAGTTCGCGTTGTAGAGAAAGCGGTTCTATAATAGGACGTTATCTCGTACGAAATAAACGGCTCAAAAATAACCGAGCCGTTTATTTTTCTGTCCATCGCGAAGATGTGGTGTTATAATGCCGCGCCCTCGTAGTATGGGATATTGAAACGGCCTCTTTAAAAATAAAGTGGCTCAGTAGTAGTTGACATTTAGCGGAGCACTAAAATGATCCAAGAACAGACTATGCTGAACGTGGCCGACAACTCCGGTGCACGTCGCGTAATGTGTATCAAGGTTCTAGGTGGCTCGCACCGTCGCTACGCACATGTCGGTGACATCATCAAAATTACCATTAAGGAAGCAATTCCTCGTGGTAAAGTAAAAAAAGGTGATGTCCTGAAAGCGGTAGTGGTGCGCACCAAGAAGGGTGTTCGTCGCCCGGACGGTTCTGTCATTCGCTTCGATAGCAACGCTTGCGTATTGTTAAACAACAATAGTGAGCAGGTTATTGGTACGCGTATTTTTGGGCCGGTAACTCGTGAACTTCGTAATGAGAAATTCATGAAAATTATCTCTCTGGCACCTGAAGTACTCTAAGGAGCAGGCAATGGCAGCGAAAATCCGTCGTGATGACGAAATTATTGTGCTGACTGGTAAAGACAAAGGTAAGCGCGGTAAAGTAAAACAGGTTCTTTCTTCTGGTAAAGTCATTGTTGAAGGTATTAATCTGGTTAAAAAACATCAGAAGCCAGTCCCGGCTCTGAATCAACCAGGTGGCATCGTTGAAAAAGAAGCAGCTATTAATGTTTCTAACGTTGCAATCTTTAACGCAGTAACCGGCAAGGCTGACCGTGTAGGTTTTAGATTCGAAGACGGCAAAAAAGTTCGTTTCTTCAAATCTAACAACGAAACTATCAAGTAATTTGGAGTATACGATGGCGAAACTGCATGATTACTACAAAGACGAGGTAGTCCAGAAACTGATGACTCAGTTTGGTTACCATTCTGTCATGCAAGTCCCTCGGGTCGAGAAGATCACCCTGAACATGGGTGTTGGTGAAGCGATCGCTGACAAAAAACTGCTGGATAATGCAGCAGCTGACTTGGCAGCAATCACTGGTCAGAAGCCATTGATCACCAAAGCACGCAAATCAGTTGCAGGCTTCAAAATCCGTCAGGGCTATCCAATCGGCTGTAAAGTAACCCTGCGTGGCAAACGCATGTGGGAGTTCTTTGAGCGCCTGGTTTCTATTGCTGTACCACGTATCCGTGACTTCCGCGGTTTGTCGGCTAAATCATTTGATGGTCGTGGTAACTACAGCATGGGTGTTCGTGAGCAAATCATCTTCCCTGAAATCGATTATGATAAAGTGGATCGCGTACGTGGTTTGGATATTACCATTACCACTACTGCGAAATCTGATGATGAAGGTCGCGCACTATTGGCTGCGTTTAACTTCCCGTTTCGCAAGTAAGGCAGGGTATTCATGGCTAAGCAATCGATGAAAGCACGTGATGTAAAACGTGCAAAATTAGCTGAGAAATTCTTCGCAAAACGCGTCGAACTGAAAGCGATCATCTCTGATGTAAACGCATCTGATGAAGACCGTTGGGATGCTGTTCTCAAGCTGCAAACACTGCCACGTGATTCCAGCCCTTGCCGCCAGCGTAACCGCTGCCGTCAGACTGGGCGTCCGCATGCATTTTTGCGGAAGTTTGGGTTGAGCCGTATTAAAGTCCGCGAAGCCGCTATGCGCGGTGAAATTCCGGGCCTTAAAAAGGCTAGCTGGTAATTGTCACCATTTGAATCACGGGAGTAAAGACAGATGAGCATGCAAGATCCGATCGCGGATATGCTGACCCGTATCCGTAACGGTCAGGCCGCGAATAAAGTTGCGGTCACCATGCCTTCCTCCAAGCTGAAAGTGGCAATTGCCAACGTGCTGAAGGAAGAAGGTTATATTGAAGATTTTAAAATCGAAGGCGACACCAAGCCAGAACTGGAAATTACTCTGAAATATTTCCAAGGTAAGGCTGTTGTAGAAAGCATTCAGCGTGTAAGCCGCCCAAGTCTGCGCATCTATAAGAAAAAAGATGCGCTGCCACAAGTTATGGCTGGCCTGGGTATTGCTGTTGTTTCTACCTCTAAAGGTGTAATGACTGATCGTGCAGCTCGCCAGGCTGGTCTGGGTGGCGAGATTCTCTGCTACGTAGCTTAATCGGGAGGAAAGAATGTCTCGTGTTGCAAAAGCACCCGTCGTCATTCCTGCCGGCGTAGAGGTTAAACTCAACGGTCAGGTTATTTCGATTAAGGGTAAAAACGGCGAATTAAGTCGTAAAATCCACAACGCAGTTGAAGTTACACATGCGGATAACCAACTGACTTTCGCACCACGCGAAGGTTTTGCAGATGCTTGGGCTCAGGCAGGTACAACTCGTTCTCTGTTGAATGCAATGGTTATCGGTGTTAACGAAGGTTTCACTAAGAAACTTCAACTGGTAGGTGTCGGTTACCGTGCGGCAGTTAAAGGCAATGCAGTTAGCTTGTCTTTAGGTTTTTCGCATCCGGTCGAGCATCAGCTGCCAGCAGGCATTACTGCGGAATGCCCATCACAAACTGAAATCGTACTGAAAGGTGCTGATAAGCAGGTGATTGGTCAGGTTGCGGCAGATCTGCGTGCCTATCGTCGTCCTGAGCCATATAAAGGCAAGGGTGTTCGTTACGCCGATGAAGTCGTGCGTACCAAAGAGGCTAAGAAGAAGTAAGGTAACACTATGGATAAGAAAGCAGCTCGTATCCGTCGTGCGACCCGCGCACGCCGCAAGCTCCAGGAACTGGGTGCAACTCGCCTGGTGGTACACCGTACCCCTCGCCATATTTATGCGCAGGTTATCGCACCAAATGGTTCTGAAACTCTGGTGGCCGCTTCTACAACAGAAAAAGCTATCAGTGAACAACTGAAATTTACTGGAAACAAAGAAGCCGCAGCAGTAGTTGGTAAAATTGTTGCTGAACGTGCTCTGGAAAAAGGTATCAAAAATGTATCCTTTGACCGTTCTGGTTTCCAATATCATGGTAGAGTCCAGGCACTGGCAGATGCTGCCCGTGAAGCTGGCCTTCAGTTCTAAGGTAGAGGTGTAAGATGGCTCACATCGAAAAACAAGCTGGCGAACTGCAGGAAAAGCTGATCGCGGTAAATCGCGTATCTAAAACCGTTAAAGGTGGCCGTATTTTCAGCTTTACAGCACTGACTGTAGTTGGTGATGGTAACGGTCGCGTTGGTTTTGGCTACGGCAAAGCACGCGAAGTTCCGGCAGCGATCCAGAAAGCGATGGAAAAAGCACGTCGCAATATGAAAACCGTCGCACTAAACAGCGGCACTCTGTACCACCCAGTGAAAGGTTCACACACAGGTTCTCGTGTGTTCATGCAACCTGCTCACGAAGGTACAGGTATTATCGCCGGTGGTGCGATGCGTGCTGTTCTGGAAGTGTCTGGAGTTCGTAACGTACTGGCTAAAACCTACGGTTCCACTAACCCGATTAACGTGGTTCGTGCAACTTTGGATGCTTTAGACAGCATGAAATCTCCGGAAATGGTCGCAGCTAAGCGTGGCAAATCCGTCGAAGAAATTCTGGGGTAATGACCATGGCTAAGACTATTAAAATTACTCAAGTTCGCAGTTCAATTGGTCGCTTGCCTAAACATAAGGCAACTTTGACTGGTTTAGGTCTGCGTCGTATTGGTCATACTGTTGAGCGTGAAGATACACCAGCGGTTCGCGGTATGGTCAACTTGGTTTCCTATATGGTTAAGGTTGAGGAGTAACAGATGCGCTTAAATACTCTGTCTCCGGCTGAAGGTGCCAAGCACGCACCTAAACGTGTAGGTCGTGGTATTGGTTCTGGCCTGGGTAAAACTGGCGGCCGTGGTCACAAAGGTCAGAAATCTCGTTCTGGCGGTGGCGTTCGTCGTGGTTTTGAAGGCGGCCAAATGCCTTTATATCGTCGTTTGCCAAAATTTGGCTTCACTTCACGTAAAGCAATGGTTACCGCAGAAATTCGTCTGTCTGACTTTGCCCGTGTTGAAGGCGATGTTATTGATCTGAATGCACTGAAAGCTGCTAACATTATTGGCCCTCAAATTGAATTCGCTAAAGTAATGCTTTCTGGCGAAGTCAATCGCGCAGTAACTGTGCGTGGCTTGCGTGTTACTAAAGGCGCCCGTGCTGCAATTGAAGCTGCTGGCGGTAAAATTGAGGAATAAGTAACAGATGGCTAAACAACCAGGATTAGATTTTCAAAGTGCCAAAGGCGGATTAGGCGAGTTAAAACGCAGACTTTTGTTTGTCATTGGAGCTCTAATTGTTTTCCGTATTGGCTCTTTTATTCCAATCCCTGGTATTGATGCCGCTGTGCTTGCCAAATTGCTCGAGCAGCAAAGAGGCACCATCATTGAAATGTTTAACATGTTCTCTGGTGGTGCTTTAAGCCGTGCTTCTATCTTTGCACTGGGGATAATGCCGTATATTTCTGCATCTATTATTATCCAGTTGCTAACGGTGGTTAATCCTCGTTTAGCAGAGATCAAGAAGGAAGGGGAAGCTGGTCGTCGTAAGATTAGTCAGTATACCCGCTATGGCACATTAGTGCTGGCAATATTCCAGTCAATAGGTATTGCTACTGGGTTGCCGAATATGCCTGGAATGCAAGGGCTAGTCATTAATCCTGGTCTTGCGTTCTATTTCACGGCTGTTGTAAGTCTGGTCACGGGGACGATGTTCTTGATGTGGCTGGGTGAGCAGATTACTGAACGGGGTATCGGTAACGGTATTTCGATCATAATCTTTGCTGGTATCGTTGCGGGGTTACCACCTGCGATTGGTCACACCATCGAGCAAGCTCGGCAAGGCGACCTGCACTTCCTCCTGTTGCTGTTGGTTGCAGTATTAGTGTTTGCCGTGACTTTCTTCGTTGTTTTCATTGAGCGTGGTCAACGCCGTATTGTCGTTAACTATGCAAAACGTCAGCAAGGTCGTAAAGTTTTCGCGGCACAAAGTACACATTTACCGTTGAAAGTGAATATGGCTGGGGTTATCCCTGCAATTTTTGCTTCCAGTATTATTTTGTTCCCTGGTACCATAGCTTCTTGGTTTGGTGGTGGAACAGGCTGGAATTGGTTGACAACTATTTCTATGTATTTGCAACCAGGTCAACCGCTCTATGTGTTATTATACGCATCTGCAATCATCTTCTTCTGTTTCTTCTATACGGCTTTGGTTTTCAATCCAAGAGAAACAGCAGATAACCTGAAGAAGTCCGGTGCATTCGTACCAGGAATTCGTCCGGGAGAGCAAACGGCTAAGTACATCGATAAAGTAATGACTCGTCTAACCTTAGTTGGTGCGTTATATATTACTTTTATCTGCTTAATCCCGGAGTTCATGCGTGATGCAATGAAAGTTCCATTCTATTTTGGTGGTACTTCCCTACTGATTGTAGTTGTCGTCATCATGGACTTTATGGCTCAAGTGCAAACTTTGATGATGTCGAGTCAATATGAGTCTGCATTGAAGAAGGCAAACCTGAAAGGATATAACCGCTAATTGGTTTGCTTGAGAAGTTACGGAGAGTAAAAATGAAAGTTCGTGCTTCCGTCAAGAAATTATGCCGCAACTGTAAAATTGTTAAGCGTAACGGTATCGTTCGCGTGATTTGCAGTGCAGAGCCTAAGCACAAACAGCGCCAAGGCTAATTAATCGCATATTTTTCTTGCAAAGTTGGGTTGAGCTGGCTAAATTAGCCAGCCAATCTTTTTTATCTGACAGCAACATTATTTGAGTATCCTGAAAACGGGCTTTTCAGAATGATGTTGCAGTGAATAAATATTGTAGGAGTGCATAGTGGCCCGTATAGCAGGCATTAACATTCCTGATCAAAAACATACTGTAATCGCATTGACTTCGATCTACGGTATCGGTAAAACCCGCTCACAAGCAATTTGTGTAGCAGCGGGCATTGCTGAAAATGTTAAGATCAGTGAGCTGTCTGAAGAGCAAATTGACAAGCTGCGTGACGAAGTTGCCAAATACGTTGTAGAAGGCGATCTGCGTCGTGAAGTAACCCTGAGTATCAAACGTCTGATGGACCTTGGTTGCTATCGTGGTTTGCGTCATCGTCGTGGTCTACCAGTTCGCGGTCAGCGTACTAAGACCAATGCACGTACCCGTAAGGGTCCGCGTAAGCCGATCAAGAAATAATCGGGGTATTGAATAATGGCAAAAGCACCTATTCGTGCACGTAAGCGTGTAAGAAAACAAGTCTCTGACGGTGTGGCTCATATCCATGCTTCTTTCAACAACACCATCGTTACTATTACTGATCGTCAAGGTAACGCACTGGGTTGGGCAACTGCCGGTGGTTCCGGTTTTCGTGGTTCTCGTAAATCTACTCCGTTTGCAGCTCAGGTTGCAGCAGAGCGCTGCGCTGAAGCAGTGAAAGAATACGGAATTAAGAACCTGGAAGTTATGGTTAAAGGACCTGGTCCGGGCCGTGAGTCAACTATCCGCGCATTAAATGCGGCTGGTTTCCGCATCACTAATATTACTGATGTGACTCCGATCCCTCATAACGGTTGTCGCCCACCGAAGAAACGTCGCGTTTAATACGTCTTCGTTTTTAGGATTGTTGGAGAAAGAAAATGGCAAGATATTTGGGTCCTAAGCTCAAGCTGAGCCGTCGCGAGGGTACAGACCTTTTCCTGAAGTCTGGCGTTCGCGCGATTGACACCAAGTGTAAGTTAGAACAAGCACCAGGCCAGCACGGCGCACGTAAACCGCGTCTGTCTGACTATGGTGTACAGTTACGTGAAAAACAAAAAGTTCGTCGTATTTACGGTGTTCTAGAGCGTCAATTCCGTAACTACTATAAAGAAGCAACTCGTCTGAAAGGCAATACAGGTGAAAACCTGCTGAACTTGCTGGAAAGTCGCTTGGATAACGTCGTCTATCGTATGGGCTTCGGCGCGACTCGTGCTGAATCACGTCAGATGGTAAGCCATAAGGCTATCATGGTAAATGGTCGCGTTGTTAACATCGCTTCTTATCAGGTATCCCCGAATGACGTAGTCAGCGTTCGTGAAAAAGCGAAGAAGCAGGCTCGCATTAAAGCAGCCTTAGAGCTGGCTGAGCAGCGTGAGAAACCAACTTGGTTGGAAGTTGATGCTGCGAAGATGGAAGGTGTGTTCAAGCGTATTCCTGAACGTACTGATCTATCCGCTGACATTAACGAACACCTGATCGTCGAGCTTTACTCTAAGTAAAGCTTAGCACCAAAGAGAGGACACAATGCAGGGTTCTGTGACAGAGTTTCTAAAACCGCGCCTGGTAGATATCGAGCAAGTCAGTTCGACGCACGCCAAGGTGACCCTTGAGCCATTAGAGCGTGGCTTTGGCCATACTCTTGGCAACGCACTGCGCCGTATTCTGCTTTCGTCTATGCCGGGTTGTGCGGTGACTGAGGTTGAGATTGATGGTGTACTGCATGAGTACAGCACCAAAGAAGGTGTACAGGAAGATATCCTGGAGATTCTCCTCAATCTGAAAGGGCTGGCGGTGAAAGTTCAGGGTAAAGATGAAGTTGTCCTTACTTTGAATAAATCTGGCATTGGCCCTGTGACTGCAGCCGATATCATCCATGATGGTGATGTCGAAATCGTCAAGCCGCAGCACGTAATCTGCCATCTGACTGACGAAAGCGCTTCCATTGGCATGCGTATTAAAGTTCAGCGCGGTCGTGGATATGTGCCGGCTTCTGCCCGAATTCATTCGGAAGAAGATGAGCGCCCTATCGGTCGTTTGTTAGTAGATGCTTGCTATAGCCCAGTAGAGCGTATTGCCTACAATGTTGAAGCAGCTCGTGTAGAACAACGTACTGACCTGGACAAGCTGGTTATCGAGATGGAGACTAACGGTACAATCGATCCTGAAGAGGCGATTCGCCGGGCAGCTACCATTCTGGCTGAACAACTAGAAGCTTTTGTTGATTTACGTGATGTACGTCAACCAGAAGTTAAAGAAGAGAAGCCAGAGTTTGATCCGATCCTGCTGCGCCCTGTTGACGATCTGGAATTGACTGTCCGCTCTGCTAACTGCCTTAAAGCAGAAGCTATCCACTACATCGGTGATCTGGTACAGCGTACTGAAGTTGAGTTACTTAAAACGCCTAACTTGGGTAAAAAATCTCTTACTGAGATTAAAGACGTACTGGCTTCGCGTGGACTCTCTCTGGGCATGCGCCTGGAAAATTGGCCGCCAGCAAGTATTGCTGATGAATAACTAGATCACAGGTTAAGGTTTTACTGAGAAGGATAAGGTCATGCGCCATCGTAAGAGTGGTCGTCAATTGAACCGCAACAGCAGCCATCGCCAAGCTATGTTCCGCAACATGGCAGGTTCTTTGGTTCGTCATGAAATCATCAAGACGACTCTGCCTAAAGCGAAAGAACTGCGTCGCGTCGTTGAGCCGCTGATTACTCTTGCCAAGACCGACAGCGTAGCTAATCGTCGTCTGGCATTCGCCCGTACTCGTGATAATGAGATCGTGGCAAAACTGTTTAATGAACTGGGCCCGCGTTTTGCGAGCCGCGCAGGTGGTTACACTCGTATTCTGAAGTGTGGCTTCCGTGCTGGTGACAATGCACCGATGGCATACATCGAGCTTGTTGACCGCGCAGCAGAGTCTCAGACAGAAGCAGCATCTGCAGAGTAATCTGTAGAGGCGTAAAAAACCGGGTATTATCCCGGTTTTTTATTGCCTTCTGATAATTTTTCTTCTTTAGTCACTCTCTTATCTTTATTCGTTAACCCGCAAATCTTCCCGCCTGGATGATCTTTTAACCTATTCTGTTAGTATTGTGCTTATTCACGACTTAATAGGAAAATTCTCTATGTATCGCATTGGTCAGTTAGCTAAATTAGCAGGTGTAACGCCGGATACCATCCGCTTTTATGAAAAACAAGGATTGATGCTTCATGGAGAAAGAACTGATGGGGGTTATAGACTTTATACTAAACAGGATTTACAGCGATTACGCTTTATCCGTTATGCCAAACAACTAGGTTTTACACTGGATGCAATCGTAGAGTTACTCTCTATTCGGGTTGATCCTGAACATCATACATGCCAGGAGTCGAAGTATATTGTTGATTCTAGGCTGCGAGAAGTTGAAGAAAAGTTATTAGAAATGCAAAAGATGCGCGATTCCTTGAAAATGTTGAGTGATGCCTGTTGTGGTAGTGCGCATGTCAGTACATATTGTTCTATATTAGAAATTTTGGAAGAAGGGGCATGTAATAAATAGATAATTTTTCTTTATTATTCTGAATGTTAAGAGTAAAATTTCAGTGTTTTTAATCAAAAAATTGCCTTATTCATTAATTATACTTAGAGGTTATAATGACAAGATATTGCCATAAAAAAGGCGTTATTAAAGACAATGCGATAGAAGCTTTATTACACGATCCTTTGTTCAGACAGCGAGTTGAAAAAAATAAGAAAGGTAAAGGCAGTTATAATCGTAAAGAAAAATATGGTAAAAAGGGTGGTTGGGAGGCCAATAATAATAATTTTTTAAAGTTGTTATTATTGACCTTCTAATTTTTTAACTGGATGATATTAATATAACCCGAATTCCGTTTAAGCCGTCATTGGAAAATCTTCTTCTGAGTAGAAAACTTTCAGTGACGGTTTCTTCCATTTTAGGCAGTAAGCAATGACACCACCTAAAACGGTCAATAGAAATCCTTTTATACTTCGGTGCCGGGAATGCTCTATTTGAGAAATGGTTTTTAATTGCCCATTAATTGTTTCAATAATAAAACGCTTTGATAACATTATATTATCCCATTCAGCCAGCACTTGCGCTTTCATGTGACGGCGCTTTTTTGTCATGAACGTTACACCCGCTTGCGCTAAAGCACCTGCCAGTTCTTGACTAAGATAGCCTTTGTCACCATAAAGAGAACCCGTTAATGCTTTTGCTAATTCGCGAACCGGTTCCCGATCATCCACATTACCGGCGGTGATTTTGAGTGCCAGAATTTCGCCCTGATGGTTAACAATCAAGTGTAATTTGAAACCGTAAAACCACCCTATCGAGGTTTTTCCTCGCTGTGCCACCCCCTCAAACACCTTATGGCGGGGAATACGAATGTTATGGCACACGCGTAAACTCGTGGAATCAATAAAAGCGATCCCCGTGGGCTTTCCTTTTAACTGAGTCAGATAACTGCACAGCGGCACTAAAACGGAAGGGGAAACACTGACAAAACGGGTATAACTGAGCAAAGTTGGAAAATCGTGATGATGATATTTCCAAATATGCTCCAGATAAAAATGTTTAAAATCACGGTAATGCGACATGTGAAAGCGGATCAGGATGGTCATCATTTCACTGGGATACATGTGACCTTGCCTGCGGCGTAGACGATGCCCCTTATTAAGACAAAACTGTTCCCATTGAGGAATGAAAAAACGACAAAAGTCATCGACATCGCAGAAAATTTCAACTAGTTTGTTCATTGCCTGTTCCTTCTTAGAGCGGTTTTTGGTGTGCACCAAAACTTTGCTCTTGGAACAGGCACTTCGCCAATTTTTTATCCAGAATTCGGGTTAATATAATAAATCACTTAATTGGTGCTTTTACAGGAAGAAAGGGCTGGGTTGGAAAAGCTTTTCTACTTCCGGGACAAATTTTTTGTCAGTAATAAACATGATTACATGATCACCTTGTTGAATAATACTATAATCATTAGCAATGATGACTTCTTCACTACGGACAATGGCACCGATTGTTGTGCCTGGTGGTAATTTGATATCACCTATCTTACGCCCAACCACTTTTGAAGTATGCTCATCACCATGAGCTATGGCTTCGATGGCTTCAGCCACTCCCCTTCTTAATGAGAATACACTGACAATATCTGCCTTGCGAACATGACCAAGTAGTGCTGATACTGTTGCCTGTTGAGGAGAGATTGCAATATCAATGACTCCGCCTTGTACTAAATCAACATATGCACTGCGTTGAATAAGAACCATGGCTTTTTTAGCGCCCATGCGTTTTGCAAGCATAGCTGACATAATATTGGCTTCATCATCATTTGTTAATGCTATAAAAACGTCAACCTGTTCAATGTGTTCTTCTGTTAGCAATTCCTGGTCTGAAGCATCGCCATAGAACACAATGGTATCATGTAATAATTCGGCTAATTCCGTGGCTCTTTTTTGGTTATGTTCAATTAGTTTGACGCTGTAATCTTTTTCAAGGCGCAAAGCTAACCCTGCACCAACATTGCCACCACCAACAATCATGATACGTTTATATGGCTTTTCAAGACGTTGTAGTTCACTCATGACAGCTCTGATATGCTGTGAGGCAGCCACGAAGAACACTTCATCTCCGGCTTCAATAATTGTTGAACCTTGTGGCCTAATGGGACGATCATGACGAAATATAGCAGCAACTTTGCTATCAATATGTGGCATATGCTCCCGGAGTGAAGACAAGGCATTGCCAACTAATGAACCACCATAATAGGCCTTCACCGCAACAATACTGACACGCCCCTCCGCAAAATTCACAACTTGTAATGCTCCAGGGTATTGAATCAATTTATAGATGTAATCAATAACTAATTGTTCAGGAGATATTAAATAATCAATAGGAATATGATCAGGTTGGAATAGTTTCTCTGATTCTCGGATATATTCTGATGAACGTATCCGGGCGACCTTATTCGGTGTGTTAAATAGAGAGTAAGCTATTTGGCATGCAATCATATTGGTTTCATCTGAGTTTGTAACAGCGACCAACATATCAGCATCTTCAGCTCCAGCTTCTCTTAATACTCTTGGGTGGGAGCCATGCCCATTTACAACTCGGAGATCGAATTTATCCTGCAATTGACGTAAACGATCGGTATCGGTATCAACGACAGTAATATCATTGTTTTCATCAACCAAATTTTCAGCTAATGTTCCACCAACCTGGCCTGCACCCAAAATGATTATCTTCATAGCATTCTCTTTTCGATTGAAAGCCGTCTTCTATTATTAGGCTTTTAGCAAAACCATAAATTTCTCTCGTTCTATCGGAACAAGAGCATATTATCATTGCTTAGTTAGTCGGGCATAAAAGAAGCCATCACCCCCTGCAATTTCTGGAATAATTTGAGTTCCGAGAGTGCCTGAATTGCCTGTTTCTGATAATACGGCATCGGTGTGACGGGCCAAAAATGCTTTTATTTGCTCACTATTTTCTTGAGGCAGAATTGAACAGGTAGCATAAACTAGCGTGCCATTTTGTTTTAAGTATGGCCAGATAGCATTAAGGATTTCTGCTTGTAATATCACTAATTGCTCAATATCTTCATTTCTGCGTAACCATTTGATGTCAGGATGACGGCGAATGACGCCTGTAGCAGAACATGGTGCATCAAGAAGGATACGATCAAATTGTTCACCGGAAGCCCATTCATGGGGAAGGCGGCCATCACCTGTTTTGACGACTGCATTTAAATTAAGTCGTTGTAAGTTTTCTTTCACTCGCTTAATTCGTTGTTCATCAATATCGATCGCGAGAACCTTAGATTTTGGTGCAATTTCAAGGATATGTGTGGTTTTTCCACCCGGTGCAGCACAGAGATCCAGTATAGATTCCCCGTCCCGTGGAGTTAATAGTTCAGCACATCCTTGAGCGGAGCGATCCTGAATGGTTACCCATCCTTGCTGGAATCCTGGTAGTGCACTGACTGGACAAGGGCTAAGAAGACGAATAGCACTAGCCTGTCTGATATCTAATTCTGCTTCTATATTGGCTTCTTTTAATAGTGCAAAATACTCGTTGGCCGTATGATAAAGTTGATTAACTCGCAACCACATAGGTGGTTTTTGGTTGTTGGTATCTACTATAGCTTGCCAATTTTGGGGATATGCTTTTTGAATTCGCTCTAGCAGCCATTTAGGATGTAGGTATTGACCAATGTTATTATTTGATTGTTCTATTAATAATTGCTGTTGGCGCTGAAACTGGCGAAGGACACCATTGATTACGCCTTTCAGCTGTGGTCGTTTTAAGTCAGTTGCACCATTGACAGTTTCGGCAAGTATAGCATGTGCAGGTATACGCGTATGCATGAGCTGATATATACCAACCATGATTAAGTAGTGGAAAATACGTTGTTTTCCCTTCAATGGCTTTGCCATGAGCTGATTGATAAACCACTCAAGCTGAGGTAATACCCTCATCACACCGAAACAGATCTCTTGCAGCAGCGCTTTATCTTTATCAGAAACTTTTTGTTGGAACTCAGGTAGTACGGTGCTGAGGGATTGCCCTTGCTCAAGCACTTGAGTAATTGCTTTCGCAGCGATGCTTCTCAGGTTATATATATTTTTCATGGTATGGTCAAAAAAGCTGACCTTTGTCAGCATAACTAAAAATAAGAAGAAGCCTGAATGCTAGAAATATTTAGGCAAAGTTAGTATCAGTTGATTTTGTTGCCAGGTGAAAACCACTCATGTTTAGAGTTTAAGAAGTCGGCGGCTGACATGGCTTTCTTACCTGGGGGTTGCAAGTGGGTAATATTTAATATTCCATTTGCAGTTGCAATTTGGATACCTTGTTTATCCGCGTTGATAATTGTTCCGGGAACTTGGGTTGTTTGCTCTGCAATGACTTCTGTTCGCCAGATTTTAACTGGTTGGTCATTAATTAAGAAGAAACTCATAGGCCAAGGATTGAAAGCACGAACACAACGCTCAATTTGGGTTGCAGGTAAATTCCAATCTACTTTTGCTTCATCTTTACTCAGTTTTTCAGCGTAAGTCACAAAAGTGTCATCCTGACTTTCAGGCTGACATTTTCCTGATGTGATTAAACTTAAAGTGTCGAGTAAGGCTTCTGGGCCAATATTAGCAAGTTTTTCATATAAGCTGGCACTGGTATCCTCATTTGTAATAGGGCAAGTTGCTTTTAGCAACATATCGCCAGTATCAAGCCCTTTGTCCATCTGCATGATAGTTACGCCAGTTTCCTGGTCGCCAGCCCAAATGGAACGCTGAATTGGTGCCGCGCCGCGCCAGCGCGGTAGCAAGGAACCATGAACATTCAGGCATCCCAAGCGAGGTATATCTAAAACTGCTTGAGGAAGAATTAAGCCATATGCAACAACAACCATAATATCAGCCTGCTGTTCCATGATCCATTGCTGGCTTTCTTCAGTACGTAAGGTCTTTGGCTGAAAAACGGGAATATCATGCTCTTCAGCCAATGCCTTTACAGGACTTGGTGTCAGTTTTTTACCTCTTCCTGCCGGTTTGTCTGGTGGAGTGAGTACTCCAACAATTTGATGTTGAGAGTTTAATAAAGCAGCCAGATGGCGAGCCGCGAAATCAGGGGTTCCGGCAAAAATAATACGTAAAGAATCAGACACTGTTATTTCCTGTGATAATAAGAATTATTTGTTTTTGGCTCTTAATCGATCAATTTTTTCAACTTTCTGACGGATACGTTGGCGTTTTAACAGTGATAGATAATCAACAAAAAGTTTACCGATCAAATGATCCATTTCATGCTGGATACAAATTGCCAGTAACCCGTCGGCTTCCAATTCCAATGGCAGACCGTGATAATCTAAAGCTTTAATCTTTACTTGTTCAAAACGTGACACAAATCCACGTTGTTCAGGAACAGATAAGCAACCTTCTTCTATTCCTGTTTCTCCCGTTTCATTAACGACCTCAGGATTAATAAGAACAAGTCGTTGATCTCGATTTTCAGAGACATCAATGACAATAATTCTCTGATGTATATCAACTTGCGTTGCTGCTAAGCCTATTCCTTCCTCTGCATACATTGTTTCGAACATATCATCAATGATACGCTGGATTTCTGCATCGACTTTTTTTACTGGCTTGGCAACTATGCGAAGTCGCTCGTCTGGATAATGTAATACTTGTAAAACTGACATATAGGTTTAGAACTGCATCCAAAAAATGAGTGAGAATTAACGCCTATTCTAGACATTTCCTATTTAGATTGACAGTATTGAGCATAAATTAATCATGGGTGTGTTGTTCTCAATTTTAAGTCAGGATGACGTTATGGAAGCGATGGAAATGTGGTTAAGAATGAAAATGGTTTCTCATCTCTCAGTAGAGAAGGCCATGATTGTGATGGAGCACTTGTTGCAAGCGAAGAGTTGTAGCACATCTTTGCTTAAAGCGTGTGGCTTGTCATCTGCACAATGTCTGCAATTTACAAAAGCTAACTCTTCCGTATTGATTTCAGCTCTCAAGTGGTTAGAGCAACCTGATCATCATTTGCTGACTTTCTCTCATCCCACCTATCCGCTTTTATTAAAGCAAATACATTCTCCACCTCTTGTGCTTTTTGTTGCAGGTGACGTATCTGTCTTATCTCAAAGACAGATCTCAATGGTTGGTAGCAGAGCTGCGACCTTTTATGGTGATAAATGGGGGAAGATGTTCGCAAGCGATTTAGCTAAAAATAATCTGGTAGTGACGAGTGGATTAGCGATTGGTATTGATGGTATCTGTCATCAAGCAGCGTTAGATTCAGGGGGGAAAACAATTGCAGTACTTGGTAGTGGACTTGCAAATATCTACCCCACTAGGCATAAAACCTTGGCCGCGAATATTAAAGAACATGGCGCATTAGTTTCTGAGTTTTTTCCTGATACTCCTCCTAAAGCCAAACATTTTCCAAGAAGAAATCGGATCATTAGTGGGTTAAGTTTAGCTCTTCTCATTGTAGAAGCGCACAAAAGCAGTGGATCATTGATTACAGCTCGCTGTGCCCTTGAACAGGGCCGGGATATTTTTGTATTACCAGGACCATTGGGGACTCCCGCAAACGAAGGCAACCATTGGTTGATCAAACAGGGAGCTTATTTGGTAACGAATGTAATGGATATCATGGAACATATTAGTGTTGCCTTTCAATGGGCTAATCTCGAAGAAAAAGACCAGGAGAAAGAAAATAGGCAATTTGAACAAGCAGAGTTGCCATTTTTAGATGTGCTGGTTAACGTAAGTAGTGAAGTGACACCGATTGATGTGATCGCTCAGCGTTCTTCCCTGCCTGTTACGGAAGTCATGACCAAATTATTGGAGTTAGAACTGATGGGAAAAGTTGCTGTTGTTGCTGGTGGGTATGTTCGAACCGGTTAACCTATTCAATTTGTGCTTTTTCCTATGTTATAGCGGTTGCCGATATTCAGCGAGTAAGATATGTCGAAGAGAGTTCCTTTTGCTATAAAAGAAACAGAGCATTGCCCTGAGTGTGGTGCTGATTTAGTGATCCGTAATGGAGTTCATGGGCCATTTTATGCGTGTTCCAGTTATCCATCTTGCCATTATCTTCGCCCCTTGAAAGCGCAGGCAGAAGGACATATTGTTAAAGAGTTGGATGGGCAAATCTGTCCAAAATGTGGCTTTACTCTAGTCTTACGCCAAGGACGTTATGGCATGTTTATTGGCTGTAGCCATTACCCTGAATGTGGGCATACAGAATTAATTGATAAACCTGACGATACGTCAATTCATTGCCCTCAATGTCAGAAAGGAAAATTACTTCAGCGCAAGTCCCGCTTTGGTAAAACATTTCATTCCTGTAGCCGCTATCCCGCGTGTCAGTTTGCACTCAACAATAAGCCTATCTCAGGTGAATGTACGTTTTGCCACTATCCATTGTTAGTAGAAAAGCGCACTTCCCGAGGCACAAAATTATTCTGTGCCAATAAGTTGTGTAGTAAGCAACAAGTTAATGAAATTGAGACATCAAATGAGCCATAAAATCTTTCCAGCATTTAATGTTGTTATCACAGCCTTAAAAGAAGAAAAAGTTATTGCCTATCCGACTGAAGCTGTTTTTGGATTAGGATGTGATCCTGATAGTGAAAAAGCAGTGCAAAAGTTGTTGGCATTGAAAAATAGGCCTTGGGAGAAAGGATTAATTCTTATTTCTGATAATTATGAAAGGCTATGTCCTTATATTGATGATAAACAGCTAAGTGAGCTCCAGAAGGCAACCATATTCTCATTTTGGCCTGGTCCTGTTACATGGGTAATACCTGCGAAAATAACTACACCAAAATGGCTGACTGGTAGGTTTTCAACATTAGCTGTTCGAGTTACGGATCACCCTTTGGTTAAGCAACTCTGCTCTATATATGAAAAACCGCTTGTTTCTACCAGTGCGAATCTCAGTGGATTAGAACCTTGTCGTAGTGTAGAAGAGGTCAGGCAGCAATTTGGAGATCGTATCCCAATCTTAGAAGGAAAGGTTGGAGAGCGTAAGAACCCGTCAGAAATCAGGGATGCGTTAACTGGCAAACTATACCGGCAAGGCTAGATAACTAATGGATAAATTTGCAGTTTTTGGTAATCCAATTGCACATAGTAAATCCCCTTATATTCATCAATTATTTGCTGAACAGACAGGTATTGAACATCAATATGGGAAAGTACTTGCTCCAGTAGACAATTTTGAACAAACCTTAACGCATTTTTTTTCGCGAGGGGGGTTAGGGGCGAATATTACTGTTCCTTTTAAAGAAAGAGCTTACAAGTACTCAGATGAATTGACTGAACGGGCCAGTATCTGTGGTGCAGTTAACACATTAAAACGGATAGATGGAAACCGATTACTCGGTGATAATACAGATGGTATGGGGCTATTAGTGGATTTGCAGCGACTCAAGTTCATCACTCAAGGACAAAAGATTCTAATCATAGGCGCTGGTGGAGCTGCAAAAGGCGTGCTATATCCTTTGTTATCAATTGGTTGCTCCATAGTTATCACTAACCGGACATTTGAGCGAGCACAAATAATTGCAAATAAATTTTCTCTGCTAGGTGATATACGAGCCATTGAAATGAGCACCATTGACCTTATTAATCCCGATTTTGACATTATCATTAATGCAACGGCTTCTGGTCTTGATGGACAAATTCCAGCCATATCACCATTGATTTTCCAAAATAATAGTGTGTGTTACGACATGTATTACCAGCATGGATTAACCCCTTTCCTGAAGTTTGCTCATCAGCATGGTGTTTCACGTTTGGCTGATGGCTTAGGAATGTTGGTGGGACAAGCCGCATACTCTTTTGAATTATGGCATGGAGTATTTCCTGAAATGGAACCTGTTTTAAATGCCCTGAGACGGGAATGACACGCGTGAATCAATCAATACAATTTCCCGATCGTGAAGAATGGGATGAAATAGAAAATAAGGTGATATTTCCAGCAATGGTGAATGGTATGCTAGTGGAGTGTATGATCAGTTCTGATGAAATAATAGGACGTTATGGTAAAGATCATCACCCACTCGATCTATTTCGCCAACATCGTTGGGATTTGGAAGAAGAGTTTGAAACGGTCATTTTGAGTGGGGATGATGATCAATTGGGACGTTACTCTCTGCTTTCAGATTGTGCTGACAAATAGTTATCTTTCCAGCGAACGTAATTATTGGAGGAATAGAGTAGCCCTTTCAACTCTTCAGATTTGAGTTTTCTTACTTGTTTGACGGGGCTACCGATGTACAGATAGCCGCTTTCTAATTTTTTCCCTGGGGGAACTAGGCTGCCGGCTCCAATTACGACATCGTCTTCAACAATGACGCCATCAAGTAAGATAGAACCCATACCAACTAAGACGCGATCTCCAATTTTGCATCCATGTAGTACTGCGTTATGACCTACCGTGACATCTTCGCCAATTATCAGCGGGAAACCATTAGGATTATCTGAAGATTTATGAGTCACATGTAAAACAGAACCATCTTGAATATTTGTACGCGAGCCAATTAAAACATAATTCACATCACCCCTGATAACGACAAGAGGCCAGATACTGACATCATCTGCTAATTTGACATCTCCAATTACAATAGAAGACGAGTCTAAAAAAACTTTTTGGCCAACTTGGGGATAGAAATTTAGATATTGACGCAGAACAGTGGACATAAAAACCTCAATAGTAAGGGTGAATAACAATTGTATAGAAATATTGTTGAGGGAAAAATTGTCATATAACGGAGAGGATTACATGAATTTTGGTCTATTTGAATGATTTTTACACCAAAAAGAACAAAAAACACGCACATGAAAATAAAATTCAAAAAAACGATTGCCAGCGCCGTAAAAGTCCCTATAATGCGCCACCACTGACCGACGCCACGCTGATACAGGCCGCGCCGGGCAGGGAGAAGAAAGCGAAAATAAACGCTTGACTCTCGGGGCGAAAAGCGTAAGATACGCAGCCTCGCAACCCGGCAGCAATGCCCGGTTGACACGCTCTTTAACAAATTAATCAGACAATCTGTGTGGGCACTCGCAAGACCCTATCTCAACGCCGAAAGGCGAAAGAAAGAATCAAGTCTTAAAGAGTGACTAACAGTGAATTCATTATGAATAAACCGTTTAATTCTTTGAGCATCAGACTTTTAATTGAAGAGTTTGATCATGGCTCAGATTGAACGCTGGCGGCAGGCCTAACACATGCAAGTCGAGCGGCAGCGGGAGAAAGCGTGCTTTCTTGCCGGCGAGCGGCGGACGGGTGAGTAATGTCTGGGGATCTGCCCGATGGCGGGGGATAACCACTGGAAACGGTGGCTAATACCGCATAATCTCTGTGGAGCAAAGTGGGGGACCTTCGGGCCTCACGCCATCGGATGAACCCAGATGGGATTAGCTAGTAGGTGGGGTAAAGGCTCACCTAGGCGACGATCCCTAGCTGGTCTGAGAGGATGACCAGCCACACTGGGACTGAGACACGGCCCAGACTCCTACGGGAGGCAGCAGTGGGGAATATTGCACAATGGGCGCAAGCCTGATGCAGCCATGCCGCGTGTATGAAGAAGGCCTTCGGGTTGTAAAGTACTTTCAGCGGGGAGGAAGGCGGCAGCCTGAATAAGGTTGGCGTTTGACGTTACCCGCAGAAGAAGCACCGGCTAACTCCGTGCCAGCAGCCGCGGTAATACGGAGGGTGCAAGCGTTAATCGGAATTACTGGGCGTAAAGCGCACGCAGGCGGTCAATTAAGTTAGATGTGAAATCCCCGGGCTTAACCTGGGAACGGCATCTAAGACTGGTTGGCTAGAGTCTCGTAGAGGGGGGTAGAATTCCACGTGTAGCGGTGAAATGCGTAGAGATGTGGAGGAATACCGGTGGCGAAGGCGGCCTCCTGGACGAACACTGACGCTCAGGTGCGAAAGCGTGGGGAGCAAACAGGATTAGATACCCTGGTAGTCCACGCTGTAAACGATGTCGATTTGGAGGTTGTGGCCTAGAGCTGTGGCTTCCGGAGCTAACGCGTTAAATCGACCGCCTGGGGAGTACGGCCGCAAGGTTAAAACTCAAATGAATTGACGGGGGCCCGCACAAGCGGTGGAGCATGTGGTTTAATTCGATGCAACGCGAAGAACCTTACCTACTCTTGACATCCACTGAATTTTGCAGAGATGCGAAAGTGCCTTCGGGAACCGTGAGACAGGTGCTGCATGGCTGTCGTCAGCTCGTGTTGTGAAATGTTGGGTTAAGTCCCGCAACGAGCGCAACCCTTATCCTTTGTTGCCAGCGCGTAATGGTGGGAACTCAAGGGAGACTGCCGGTGATAAACCGGAGGAAGGTGGGGATGACGTCAAGTCATCATGGCCCTTACGAGTAGGGCTACACACGTGCTACAATGGCAGATACAAAGAGAAGCGACCTCGCGAGAGCAAGCGGACCTCATAAAGTCTGTCGTAGTCCGGATTGGAGTCTGCAACTCGACTCCATGAAGTCGGAATCGCTAGTAATCGTAGATCAGAATGCTACGGTGAATACGTTCCCGGGCCTTGTACACACCGCCCGTCACACCATGGGAGTGGGTTGCAAAAGAAGTAGGTAGCTTAACCTTCGGGGGGGCGCTTACCACTTTGTGATTCATGACTGGGGTGAAGTCGTAACAAGGTAACCGTAGGGGAACCTGCGGTTGGATCACCTCCTTAAACCGACGATAGGTTATTGTTGCAGTGCTCACACAGATTGTCTGATGAAAATGAAGAAGAAGCAGCGCGTCTGCGAAGAAGACAGATGTCCCCTTCGTCTAGAGGCCTAGGACACCGCCCTTTCACGGCGGTAACAGGGGTTCGAATCCCCTAGGGGACGCCACGCTGCGGGGAACGGGTGAGAGGCGTAACCAACTGTATTTTTAAGTGGGCTGGTGACAGCCGATTTACAAATCATGCTCTTTAACAATCTGGAACAAGCTGAAAATTTGAAACACTCAGTGCTGTTAAGACAGTATTGAGGCGTCTCTCAACCCGCATCTCCGAAGACACCTTCGGGTTGTGAGGTTAAGCGAATAAGCGTACACGGTGGATGCCTAGGCAGTCAGAGGCGATGAAGGACGTGCTAATCTGCGATAAGCGCCGGTAAGGTGATATGAACCGTGATAGCCGGCGATGTCCGAATGGGGAAACCCAGTGTGACTTGTCACACTATCATTAACTGAATTCATAGGTTAATGAGGCGAACCGGGGGAACTGAAACATCTCAGTACCCCGAGGAAAAGAAATCAACCGAGATTCCCCCAGTAGCGGCGAGCGAACGGGGAGCAGCCCAGAGCCATCAGCAGTGTCAGCGTCAGGAGAACGGTCTGGAAAGGCCGGCAGTAAAGGGTGATAGCCCCGTATCCGAAGGCGTTGGCAGTGTGAGCTCGATGAGTAGGACGGGACACGTGGTATCCTGTCTGAATGTGGGGGGACCATCCTCCAAGGCTAAATACTCCTGACTGACCGATAGTGAACCAGTACCGTGAGGGAAAGGCGAAAAGAACCCCGGCGAGGGGAGTGAAAGAGAACCTGAAACCGTGTACGTACAAGCAGTGGGAGCACCCTTTAGGGTGTGACTGCGTACCTTTTGTATAATGGGTCAGCGACTTATATTCTGTAGCAAGGTTAACCGTATAGGGGAGCCGCAGGGAAACCGAGTCTTAACTGGGCGTTAAGTTGCAGGGTATAGACCCGAAACCCGGTGATCTAGCCATGGGCAGGTTGAAGGTTGGGTAACACTAACTGGAGGACCGAACCGACTAATGTTGAAAAATTAGCGGATGACTTGTGGCTGGGGGTGAAAGGCCAATCAAACCGGGAGATAGCTGGTTCTCCCCGAAAGCTATTTAGGTAGCGCCTCGTGAATTCATCTTCGGGGGTAGAGCACTGTTTCGGCTAGGGGGTCATCCCGACTTACCAACCCGATGCAAACTGCGAATACCGAAGAATGTTATCACGGGAGACACACGGCGGGTGCTAACGTCCGTCGTGAAGAGGGAAACAACCCAGACCGCCAGCTAAGGTCCCGAAGTCATGGTTAAGTGGGAAACGAAGTGGGAAGGCTCAGACAGCCAGGATGTTGGCTTAGAAGCAGCCATCATTTAAAGAAAGCGTAATAGCTCACTGGTCGAGTCGGCCTGCGCGGAAGATGTAACGGGGCTAAACCATGCACCGAAGCTGCGGCAGCGACACTTAAGGTGTTGTTGGGTAGGGGAGCGTTCTGTAAGCCGTTGAAGGGGGACTGTGAGGTCTGCTGGAGGTATCAGAAGTGCGAATGCTGACATAAGTAACGATAAAGCGGGTGAAAAACCCGCTCGCCGGAAGACCAAGGGTTCCTGTCCAACGTTAATCGGGGCAGGGTGAGTCGACCCCTAAGGCGAGGCTGAAAAGCGTAGTCGATGGGCAACAGGTTAATATTCCTGTACTGGTGATAATTGCGATGGGGGGACGGAGAAGGCTAGGCAGGCCGGGCGACGGTTGTCCCGGTTTAAGGATGTAGGTGGGTGAGCCAGGTAAATCCGGCTGACCATCACACTGAGGTCTGATGACGAGTCACTACGGTGGCGAAGTTGCTGATGCCCTGCTTCCAGGAAAAGCCTCTAAGCTCCAGATTATCATTAATCGTACCCCAAACCGACACAGGTGGTCAGGTAGAGAATACTCAGGCGCTTGAGAGAACTCGGGTGAAGGAACTAGGCAAAATGGTGCCGTAACTTCGGGAGAAGGCACGCTGGCGTTAGGTGAAGGACCGCGCGTCCGGAGCCGAGGCCAGTCGCAGAGACCAGCTGGCTGCAACTGTTTAATAAAAACACAGCACTGTGCAAACACGTAAGTGGACGTATACGGTGTGACGCCTGCCCGGTGCTGGAAGGTTAATTGATGGGGTTAGCCGCAAGGCGAAGCTCTTGATCGAAGCCCCAGTAAACGGCGGCCGTAACTATAACGGTCCTAAGGTAGCGAAATTCCTTGTCGGGTAAGTTCCGACCTGCACGAATGGCGTAATGATGGCCAGGCTGTCTCCACCCGAGACTCAGTGAAATTGAACTCGCTGTGAAGATGCAGTGTACCCGCGGCAAGACGGAAAGACCCCGTGAACCTTTACTATAGCTTGACACTGAACATGGAGCCTTGATGTGTAGGATAGGTGGGAGGCCTGGAAGTGTGGACGCCAGTCTGCATGGAGCCATCCTTGAAATACCACCCTTGAATGTTTGATGTTCTAACGTGGACCCGTCATCCGGGTTGCGGACAGTGTCTGGTGGGTAGTTTGACTGGGGCGGTCTCCTCCCAAAGCGTAACGGAGGAGCACGAAGGTTAGCTAATCACGGTCGGACATCGTGAGGTTAGTGCAAAGGCATAAGCTAGCTTGACTGCGAGCGTGACGGCGCGAGCAGGTACGAAAGTAGGTCTTAGTGATCCGGTGGTTCTGCATGGAAGGGCCATCGCTCAACGGATAAAAGGTACTCCGGGGATAACAGGCTGATACCGCCCAAGAGTTCATATCGACGGCGGTGTTTGGCACCTCGATGTCGGCTCATCACATCCTGGGGCTGAAGTAGGTCCCAAGGGTATGGCTGTTCGCCATTTAAAGTGGTACGCGAGCTGGGTTTAGAACGTCGTGAGACAGTTCGGTCCCTATCTGCCGTGGGCGTTGGAAGATTGCAAGGGGCTGCTCCTAGTACGAGAGGACCGGAGTGGACGCACCACTGGTGTTCGGGTTGTCATGCCAATGGCATTGCCCGGTAGCTAAGTGCGGAAGAGATAACCGCTGAAAGCATCTAAGCGGGAAACTTGCCTTAAGATGAGTCTTCCCTGACCCTTAGAGGGTCCTGAAGGAACGTTTAAGACGAAGACGTGGATAGGCTGGGTGTGTAAGCGTAGCGATACGTTGAGCTAACCAGTACTAATGAACCGAGAGGCTTAACCTGACAACACCGAAGGTGTTTTAGTGGGCAGAGAGAGAGTTTCAGAGAGAAATAGCTTGTTCGAGATTGAAAACCGGATTTGTCTGGCGGCAATAGCGCGGTGGTCCCACCTGACCCCATGCCGAACTCAGCAGTGAAACGCCGTAGCGCCGATGGTAGTGTGGGGTCTCCCCATGCGAGAGTAGGACACTGCCAGACATTTTAAATTAGAAGGCCGGTTGCTGGCACAAAAGGCAGCCAGGCGAAAGAAATTCGGTGGTGCGGTAGTTCAGTTGGTTAGAATACCGGCCTGTCACGCCGGGGGTCGCGGGTTCGAGTCCCGTCCGCACCGCCACCGTATTTAGGGGCGTAGTTCAATTGGTAGAGCACCGGTCTCCAAAACCGGGTGTTGGGAGTTCGAGCCTCTCCGCCCCTGCCAGTTAACAACTAAGTAATAATTTATATAGCTTTCAGATTAATAGCCCAGCTAAATTTAGCTGGGTTTTTTCTTTTCTGCCATTTTCTAGGTGATTCTGAGACAGCGTTTTTCAACTTAAATCTTTTGTAATTCCAAACTATTCGACATGCCACTTTTTCTCTGAACACTCAGCCGTTCTTTACTATCAACACTACCCTTAGGCAGTGATAGGTGCTTTCTCAACAGGAATTTTTAATAAGCGCTGGATGAGGGTTTGTTGATCACTGTTTTGTAGCCATACCGCGTACAAGGGTCGTTCTATTAACTCATTATTAGGTAAGGCAACGAGTTTGGGATATTCCTTTTGCCAGTGTATAGGAAGAAAGGTAGTCGCATTCACACTGTCCAGTAATTCTCTGGCAATATGCGCTGATGTGGTTGTGATAATAGGCGGGTGATCGCTCTTTAAAATTTGTTGTTCTTGCTGATGAAAATCCGCACCCCATTCCAGTTTAATATAATTTTCTACGCCCTTATCAAGATTATGCTGAGTCGTTAATAAAACAAGCTGGATATTACCGATTAACTGGCTTTGAAACTCATCCATTTTGGGCAGTTCTGTCGTAATGAGTAGATCTAATTCACGAGAATGCAATTGCTTAACGAGTGATTGGCGTGTCGAAATGAGAGATTCTATTCTGGTTTCTTGGTGGTATTGGTAAAATGCATTTAGCCAGGATGTCAGGTAACTTTCCCATAGAGATGCTGTAGCGCCGATAGAAAGTTTTGTATGCTGGGCAACATAATTAATTTCTTTCTTTGCCAATTGCCAAGTATTCATTAGTGATTCTGCATAAGGAACCAGGCGTTCTCCGGCAGCGGTTAGACGGATATTATTGCGATGCCGTGTGAATAAATTGGTACCCAACTGATTTTCTAGTTGGCGGATCCGAAAGCTAACAGCGGATTGTGTTAAATAGAGCGATTCAGCTGCCCGACCAAAGTGACGAGTCTTACTGACTTCCAAAAAGGTTTTCAGTAATTCAGTGTCCACATGCATCTCCAATAGTTTTTGTCGTTAAGATTTAAATATTTTGTTTTACAGAATGTCAAGCCTCCCTAATACTCCGCGCCATAATTGGTATGACATGAGAGTTAGGAGTGTGTCAGATGGCTGAAAGCTTCATCACGACTAATCGTTTTTTTGATAATAAAAATTATCCACGTGGATTTTCCCGTCATGGTGATTTCACCATCAAAGAGGCCCAATTGCTAGAACGCCACGGTCATGCGTTCAATGAATTGGATCTTGGTAAACGTGAACCTCAAACAGAAGAAGAAAAGCTGTTTGTTTCAGTTTGCCGTGGTGAACGTGCACCCGCAACGATAGAGGAAAAGGTATGGACTAAGTATTTGGCAAAAATCAGCCGTCCAAAACGTTTTCATACTCTTTCCGGCGGAAAACCGCAGGTTGATGTTGCAGAGGACTATACCGATACTGATGATTAATACCATCATTGTTATTAATGATCTACGCAAGAGGGGCAATTTTTGCCCCTCTTTTAATTTATAGTTTATCCAGTCTACTTTTGTAGTTGAATAAGTAGCCTATCCATACTTCGATAACTGAGTGCTTCCATAATATCTGGTTTTTCTATTCGGTTTTGTTCTTTTAAGTCCGCAATTGTGCGAGAAACTCGGAGAATACGATGCCAGGCACGTATCGATAGCCCTAATTTCAATAAAGTATTTTCCAGAAAAACGGCATCTTCTGTGCTAATTTTGCAAAAAGTCTCTGTTTGTTTGCTATTAAGGCGGGCGTTGATATGTCCGCATCGCTCAATTTGTATTTTTCGCGCTCTTACTACACGTTTTTTGATGTCCTGGCTACTTTCACCCTGTTTTATTGATGATTGACTTAAAATACCTGGGGGGAGAAGGGGCACTTCAATGGAGAGATCAAAGCGATCTAAAAAAGGACCTGAAAGTTTGGAAAGATAGCGTAATACTTGTTGTGGGCTACTTCGGTTGTGCATTCCCTGATGATAACCGGTTGGGCTAGGGTTCATGGCTGCGATGAGTTGAACTTGGGCAGGAAAACAGACCTTTGCCCTGGCACGCGATATTACTATTTCACCAGATTCCAATGGTTCACGTAAGGCATCAAGAACACTACGGTTAAATTCGGGTAATTCGTCCAGGAATAATACGCCATGATGGGCAAGGGAAATTTCTCCCGGCTTAGGTATTGAACCACCTCCAACAAGTGCTGCCATTGAAGAACTGTGGTGAGGCGCTCTAAATGGACGTGTGTGCCATTTTTGGGCATTTAGCGGGTATCCGCTTAAGCTACTGATTGCAGCGACCTCTAAAGCCTCCTGGTGCGTTAATGGTGGTAACAGGCTGCATAATCGGCTGGCAAGCATGGTTTTACCTGTACCTGGCGGGCCGAGTAGCAGAAGATTATGACTACCTGCGGCGGTAATCTCTAATGCCCGTTTAGCTTGTTCCTGTCCAATAATATCCTGGATGTCTAAAACAAATGATTCAGTTTGCGGCTCGACAGGGGAAGGCGGAGATAAAAGCGTTTTTTCTCCTTGTAAGAAGTGACAAACTTGAATTAAATGATGAGCCATCAACGTTTCTTTTTGGGACAAAATTGCCAGTTCAGCTTCATTTTCTGAGGAAAGAATAAGTTGCCTTCCTGCTTTTTTGGCACTCAATGCTGCCGGAATGGCTCCCATGATCCGCCGTATTTCGCCTGAGAGTGCTAATTCACCTAAAAATTCATAATGATGCAGCTTATCTGTCGTGATTTGCTCCGATGCGGCTAAGATCGCGATCGCAATGGGTAAGTCATATCTTCCCCCTTCTTTGGGAAGATCGGCGGGAGCTAAATTGACGGTAATCCTTTTGGGTGGATAGGTAAAACCACTATTGATAAGCGCACTTCGGACACGATCTCTGGCTTCCTTAACGGTGGTTTCAGGTAAGCCCACAAGGGTGAGACCGGGTAAGCCATTACTGATATGTGCCTCTATCGTGACAATGGGGGAATCAATGCCGATTGTTGCCCGTGTATGAATAACGGCAAGTGTCATTGCTGCTCTCCTTAGCAAGAAAGTGACTATCATGGATCGATTAAAAATAATAAAAAGTCATCTTTCGTTATTTTGCGATGAAACTCGTAAATATATTTATCGTTATGGCTGTACTGAAAATCATTAGTTTGTTTTAATCTTAATAGTAACATTATGTTATATATGAATAATTTGATTGACTGGAACTTTTGTGCCAAAGAAATTTCAGACGATAATAAATGAAATCATGCAGTAAATATAACTAAGAAAATATATAAATTTAACTTGATATATTTTGATGGTATATATTGTTAATCATGATAGTGATTAACCTACAAAGTGTCGTTTGGCATCGATCTTCGTCATGTGAAAAAATTCAGACAATTAACTTGTTTTTTTGTTCTTTTATTTCTTAATTATTTTGCTAAACAAATAAATAGCCTCTTTTTCTGAGCGAAAAGTGCGTGAGTTTTAGTGAATTTATCTGTTTGTTGTTTTATCTAAATGAAAAATATGGAAAAAATAATTTTGTGATGAAAAAATAAAAATAATCGTTGTAAACATGCATAGAAAGTGATAACTCTTAAATATACATCAAGCATACGAGTTAAAAACACATAAAATTATGAACGCATTTGTCCTAGTGATTAGCCTAATTATTGAAAGCGTGGTGGTGATTATTCCACCGTGCGGGGCTGCACTTGGACGAAGAACGGCTTAGACAGAAAAACAGCCAGATTCCAAGAACCCCGCACCGAAAGGCGCGGGGTTTTTTTTAGGCTTGATACGTAGAAGCGAATATAAAAAACATCACAACAGACAATCATAAGTAAATACTATACGGGGAGGATGACAATGAACGGGGCACAGTCGGTTGTAGAGGCGTTACGAACGCAGGGTGTTGAAAAAATTTTTGGCTATCCTGGTGGCGCCATCATGCCAGTTTATGATGCATTGTATGATGGTGGCATTGAACATATTTTATGCCGCCATGAACAAGGCGCTGTTATGGCGGCAATCGGCTATGCAAGAGCAAGTGGTAAACCGGGTGTTTGTATTGCGACATCAGGCCCGGGGGCGACAAATTTAATCACGGGATTGGCTGACGCATTATTGGATTCTGTGCCTGTTGTCGCCATCACTGGTCAGGTCAGCTCCGAATTTATAGGGACAGATGCCTTCCAGGAGATTGATATACTGGGCATGTCCCTTTCTTGTACCAAGCATAGTTTTCTTGTTGATTCACTAGAAAAATTACCTCAAATCATCGCCGATGCTTTTATCATTGCCATGAGCGGTCGCCCCGGTCCTGTTCTGATTGATTTACCCAAAGATATTCAACTGGCTCAGGGCGAGTTTGTACCATACTTGATACCGGCATCGCCTGAATATTCTCTCCCGGAGCAAGAGCTGGCATTAGCGCGTCATTTGTTAGCTTCATCTCGAAAACCTATTTTGTACGTGGGTGGTGGCGTTGGCATGTCTGGTGCTGTTCCTGAATTGCGCAACATTGTTGCAGAAACAGGTATCCCTGTCGTTTGCACATTGAAAGGTTTGGGTGCCGCAGATTTCGAACATGAATGTTATTTGGGAATGTTAGGGATGCATGGGACGAAAGCGGCGAATCTTGCTGTTCAAGCCTGTGATTTATTAATTGCGGTTGGGGCGCGTTTTGATGATCGTGTTACCGGGAAGCTGAATACCTTTGCACCTCATGCCAAAGTGATTCACTTGGACATTGATCCCGCTGAATTTAACAAATTACGCCAAACTCATGTGTCGTTATTGGGGGATTTAAAAGTCCTCTTGCCTCACTTACAGCAACCCTTATCGATCCACGCCTGGCAGCAAGAAATTAAACAGTTGAAGCATGAACATGCGTGTCATTATGACTCTCAAAGCAAGCGTATTTATGCACCGTTGCTGTTAAAACAAATTTCTGAACGCGCCTCACCGAGTACCGTTATCACAACCGATGTCGGGCAGCATCAGATGTGGGTTGCTCAGCACATGACTTTTAGTCAGCCAGAAAATTTCATTACATCCAGTGGGTTAGGCACGATGGGATTCGGCATTCCCGCCGCGATTGGTGCTCAGATGGCTCGCCCGAAAGATAGTGTTATTTGTATATCGGGTGATGGCTCTTTCATGATGAATGTTCAGGAGTTGGGCACCATTAAACGTAAACAACTGCCTGTTAAATTGATCTTATTGGACAACCAAAGGTTGGGTATGGTTCGTCAGTGGCAAGAACTGTTTTTTGACAAGCGTTATAGCGAAACTCTCTTAACGGATAATCCCGATTTTCTTACGTTGGCACAGGCCTTTGGTATTCCGGGGCAGAAAATTACTGATAAAGCACAAGTGGATGAAGCATTAGATGCTTTGTTCAACAGCGAAGGCGCGTATTTATTACACGTGTCTATTGATGAATTAGAGAATGTCTGGCCACTAGTTCCACCAGGCGCAAGCAATGGAAACATGTTGGAGGGGTCATTATGATACAGCATCAGCTCGCCATTAAGGCACGGTTCTGTCCTGAAATTTTAGAACGGATTCTGCGGGTTACTCGTCACCGCGGATTCCAGATATATGCATTGAATATGGATCATATAACAGATAGTGATAATGTAAGTATTGAGCTCACTGTGACAAGTCAGCGTTCAGTCAATTTACTTTTTTCTCAATTGATGAAATTGGTGGATGTTGCTGGTGTCGAGATCAAACACAAAGAATCACGATTAATAAGCGCATAATGCGCCATTGAAGGAAAACTGAGAATGACAAAGCAAGCGGATTATATTTGGTTCAATGGAGAAATGGTGCCTTGGGCAGATGCTAAAGTTCACGTTATGTCCCATGCCTTACACTATGGTACCTCGGTATTTGAAGGTATTCGTTGCTATGATTCCCACAAAGGGCCGGTGATTTTTCGCCATCGTGAACATATGCAGCGCTTGCGTGACTCAGCCAAAATTTACCGTTTTCCAGTGAGTCAAGGTATTGATGAATTGATGGAAGCTTGCCGTGAAACACTCCGTAAAAACAAATTAGTCAGTGCTTACATTCGACCATTGGTATTTGTAGGGAATGTTGGCATGGGCGTTAACCCGCCAGCGGGTTATAAAACAGACGTTATTATTGCTGCTTTCCCGTGGGGAGCTTATCTCGGTGAGGAAGCGCTGGAACAGGGCATTGATGCCATGGTTTCTTCATGGAATCGCATGGCTGCAAATACGATCCCTACAGGTGCCAAAGCAGGTGGAAATTATCTCTCTTCTTTGCTGGTGGGAAGTGAAGCAAGACGTCATGGTTATCAGGAAGGTATTGCACTGGATGTGCATGGTTATATTTCTGAAGGTGCAGGTGAAAACCTCTTTGAAGTGAAGGATGGAATTTTATTCACCCCGCCATTTACATCATCTGCCCTGCCGGGGATCACCCGTGATGCCATCATCAAATTGGCGCAGGATCTTGGTCTGGAAGTACGCGAACAGACGCTTTCGCGTGAATCACTTTATTTAGCGGATGAAGTCTTCATGACAGGAACGGCGGCGGAGATCACCCCGGTACGTAGTGTCGATGGCATTCAGGTCGGCATTGGGAAATGTGGTCCGGTCACGAAAAAAATTCAAAGTGCGTTCTTTGGCCTATTTAATGGTACGACAGAAGACAAATGGGGCTGGTTGGATCCCATTAATCCTGAATAAAAAATACAAAACTCAGCAGGCGGTCGTTCCCCGCCTGTTTTTGATGGTCGAAGCTAATTAATAAGACAGACACGGGAGTAGAGATAATGCCTAAATATCGTTCTGCCACGACGACACATGGCCGTAATATGGCGGGAGCTCGTGCTTTATGGCGAGCCACAGGAATGACTGATGCAGATTTTGGAAAACCGATCATTGCGGTTGTTAACTCGTTTACGCAGTTCGTACCGGGGCATGTACATTTGCGTGATCTCGGTAAATTGGTGGCAGAACAAATTGAGGCGTCAGGGGGGGTTGCGAAAGAATTCAATACCATTGCTGTTGATGATGGTATTGCGATGGGGCATGGCGGAATGCTCTATTCATTACCTTCGCGTGAGTTGATCGCTGACTCGGTGGAATACATGGTCAATGCTCACTGTGCTGATGCGATGGTGTGTATTTCCAACTGTGACAAAATCACGCCCGGCATGTTGATGGCATCGTTACGCTTAAATATTCCGGTTATTTTTGTTTCTGGTGGCCCAATGGAAGCGGGGAAAACCCGATTATCCGAGCAATTGATCAAACTGGATTTGGTCGATGCCATGATTCAGGGGGCGAACCCCAATGTCAGCGATGAACAAAGTGATCAAATTGAACGCTCGGCATGTCCGACGTGTGGTTCATGTTCGGGGATGTTTACAGCGAATTCGATGAATTGCCTGACGGAAGCCCTTGGGCTTTCACAACCGGGTAATGGTTCTCTGCTTGCGACACACGCCGATCGTAAATCCTTGTTTATCAACGCGGGAAAACACATTGTTGCACTGACGAAACGTTACTATGAGCAAAATGATGACAGTGCTCTCCCACGTAATATTGCGTCCAAAGCGGCCTTTGAAAATGCCATGACACTGGATATTGCGATGGGTGGTTCAACTAATACCGTTCTGCATTTGCTGGCTGCTGCGCAAGAAGGTGAAATTAACTTTACTATGGCAGATATTGATCGCCTGTCCCGTCAGGTACCTCATTTATGTAAAGTTGCACCGAGTACTCAGAAATACCATATGGAAGATGTACACCGTGCTGGTGGCGTGATGGGGATCCTGGGTGAACTTGATCGCGCCGGGCTTTTGCACCGTGATGTGAAAAATGTTTTGGGCTTGGATTTGCCCCAAACATTGGCTCAATACGACATCATGCTGACAGAAGATAAACGAGTTAAGCGCATGTATTCAGCGGGACCAGCCGGAATTCGCACGACACAGGCTTTCTCACAGGAATGTCGTTGGCCATCATTGGATACTGATCGTGAAACCGGGTGTATTCGTGAGCGTGCTTATGCTTACAGTCAGGATGGTGGGTTGGCCGTTTTGTTTGGCAATATTGCAATGGATGGTTGCATCGTGAAGACAGCCGGTGTTGATGCAGAAATTCTGACTTTTCGCGGTCCGGCCAAAGTTTATGAGAGTCAGGAAGATGCCGTCAACGCGATTCTCGGTGGAAATGTTGTGGCAGGTGACATCGTTGTTATTCGCTATGAAGGGCCGAAAGGGGGACCGGGTATGCAGGAAATGCTCTATCCCACAACGTATTTAAAATCCATGGGATTGGGCAAACGTTGCGCATTGATTACTGATGGGCGTTTCTCTGGAGGAACATCGGGGTTATCTATTGGTCATGTCTCACCAGAAGCGGCAAATGGCGGTTTGATTGGGCTGATTCAGGACGGTGATATCATCGATATTGATATTCCAAACCGTAACATTCAGTTAAATGTGCCTGACACCGAGCTTGCCAAGCGAACACAGGCTGAATTATCTCGCGGTGATAAAGCGTGGACGCCTCATTCTCGTGAACGCCAGGTTTCTTTTGCATTGCGAGCTTATGCGTCATTAGCAACGAGCGCTGATAAAGGCGCGGTGCGTGATAAAACCAAACTGGGGAGCTGATTGTGGCGGTTTATTCTCTTAATACTGAACCCAACGGGGCGGAATATCTTAAGGCTGCATTAAGTGCACCGGTTTATGATGTTGCCCAAGTGACCCCTTTACAGGAAATGAAAAAAATTTCTGCTCGTTTAGGCAATACGATTTTGGTTAAACGGGAAGATCGCCAGTTAGTGCATAGTTTTAAATTGCGTGGTGCGTACGCGATGATTGCGGGTTTGACAGACGAGCAGAAAAAGAGAGGCGTGATCACGGCTTCTGCAGGTAATCATGCGCAAGGGGTTGCATTATCGGCCAGTAAAGTGGGTGTCAAATCGACGATTGTGATGCCGACAGCGACAGCGGATATTAAAGTCGATGCCGTTCGCAATTTTGGTGGCGAAGTGCTATTGCATGGTGCGAATTTCGATGAAGCGAAAGCAAAAGCTATCGAGATGGCAAAAGAGCACGCTTATACCTTTGTGCCACCCTTTGATCATCCTGTGGTGATTGCCGGTCAGGCTACATTAGCGATGGAACTGTTACAGCAAGATGTCCATCTTGATCGCATCTTTGTCCCGGTGGGCGGCGGTGGATTGATTGCGGGGGTTGCCGTACTCATTAAACAGCTTGTCCCTGAAATGAAAGTCATCGGGGTGGAAGCTGAAGATTCTGCGTGTTTGAACGCTGCGTTGAAGGCGGGTCATCCGGTCGATTTACCAAGAGTGGGATTATTTGCGGAAGGTGTGGCAGTTAAACGCATTGGCGATGAAACATTTCGATTATGTCAACAATATGTCGATGATGTCATTACGGTAGACAGTGATGCTATTTGTGCTGCCGTGAAAGATATCTTTGAAGATGTCAGGGCGATTGCAGAACCTTCCGGCGCCCTGGCTCTGGCTGGGTTGAAGAAATATATCCAGCAGCATCAGATCCAAGGAGAACGATTAGCGCATATTCTTTCTGGTGCCAATGTGAATTTTCACGGTTTGCGTTACGTTTCAGAGCGCTGTGAGCTAGGGGAACAACGTGAAGCTTTATTGGCGGTAACGATTCCTGAACAAAAAGGGAGTTTCTTGCAGTTTTGCCAGACATTGGGTTCGCGTGTCGTCACTGAATTCAGCTATCGTTATTCAGATGCGACAGATCCAAACCAAGCCTGTATTTTTGTTGGTATCAGATTGAATCGGGGAAATGCCGAACGTCGAGAAATCATTGAAGAATTAAAGGTATCGGGTTATCAAGTCACCGATTTTACTGATGATGAAATGGCTAAACTACATGTGCGTTACATGATTGGGGGCAGGCCATCTAAGCCATTGCAGGAGCGGTTGTTTAGCTTTGCGTTTCCTGAATCGCCGGGCGCTTTACTGAAATTTTTGCAAACATTGGGGGCGTATTGGAATATCACGCTGTTTCATTATCGTAGTCATGGCATGGATTATGGACGTGTATTGGCTGCTTTTGAACTGTCAGAGCCGGAAGTGCGTTTTGATCGTCATTTAGATGCGTTGGGCTATGAATATCATGATGAAACCAATAATCCTTCATTTAAATTATTTTTGACATAATCAATAGCCCCCTTTATGGGGGTATTTTGCTGGCTTTATGCTTTGTGTCGATGCCTAAAAATATTCTGAGTTGGTTTTTAGCATGATCTATTTCAGAAGATAGTGATGACCCGCTTATAAAAGCGCCCAAAATGCTTTAATTAATGGTTCATTTAAGCGCTTACTCAATGCACAGACACCTAATTCAAATGGCTCGACCAGTGAAACATTGTCTAGCAGTGAAATGCGGTTACGTACAGGTTCAGGGCTATTTTCGACCACAACCGCAGGGATTAAGGCAATTCCACAACCTAATGCTACCATTGAAACAATCGCTTCATGACCAGAAACGGTTGCATAGATCATGGGATGCAAGATCTTATGGCGTCGAAACCAACATTCAATGCGTTTGCGGGAGGGGCCGTGCTCAGGCAGAATAAAAGGGATGTTATTCCAGTCGGGGGAGTTCTGGATAGCGAGGGTTCTCACCGTGCAAGGCAGTGAGGGCGCAATGAGTACTAACGGCACTTCGCCTATTTTGGTAAAGCGAATATTATCAGGTAGTTTCTCTGGTTTGCCGGCAATGCCCAAATCTGCTGCATCAGACTGAACTTTATCAACCGCATCGGCAGCATCGCCGGTTGTCAGTTTGATTTCCACCAAAGGGTGCTCTGCCCGAAATTTATCCAAAACTTGTGGTAGATGGCTATACGCCGCCGTGACCGAGCAGAATAGCCGCAACTCTCCCGTCAATGATGGGCTTTGGTGGTTTAATGAATGCTGTAGCTGCTTATATTGCAGCAGCGTTTGTTGCGCAAATTGTTTGAGTTGTTCACCGGCAGAAGTCAATTTTACGGTTCGGTTATCTCGCAGAAAAAGTGCTTGCCCCAACGATGCTTCCAGACGCTGAATTTGGCGTGAAAGCGTGGATGGGCTGACGTGCATGGCTTTGGCTGAACGCCCAAAGTGACAACTTTCAGCAAGGTGTAAAAACAGTTTTAAATCACGTAGATCCATCGTTTATAGCCTTTTCACTGGCGGAATTGCGCCGGGAGAACGTGTGTTGCATAAACTGCAAGATAGTCTTGTTAATATATCAATTTAAGCAATGGCTTGCATGGCCTATATTGTCTCTATGCAAACAACCTCACATCTCATTATATCGGAGTCACCATGGCTAATTATTTTGATACGTTGAACTTGCGTCAGCAGTTGGCGCAGTTGGGCAAATGTCGTTTTATGGCACGGGAAGAATTTGCTGACGAAGCAGGGTATTTAAAAGGCAAAAAGGTGGTGATTATTGGTTGTGGTGCGCAAGGGCTAAACCAGGGCCTCAATATGCGCGACTCCGGTTTAGAGATTACCTATGCGCTACGCAAAGAAGCCATTGATGAAAAACGGCCGTCATGGCGCAAGGCGACCGAAAATGGTTTCAAGGTCGGTACTTATGAAGAGCTTATTCCACAAGCCGATTTGGTTATCAACCTGACACCAGACAAACAGCATTCAGCGGTGGTTAAGGCCGTTCAACCGTTGATGAAAGAAGGCGCTGCGCTAGGCTATTCCCACGGTTTCAATATTGTCGAAGTGGGTGAACAGATACGTAAAGACATTACCGTTGTAATGGTTGCGCCTAAGTGTCCGGGGACGGAAGTTCGTGAAGAGTATAAGCGTGGATTCGGTGTGCCTACCCTGATTGCTGTACATCCAGAAAATGATGTAAAAGGTGAAGGGATGGCGATTGCGAAAGCATGGGCGGCCGCCACAGGAGGGCATCGGGCTGGCGTGCTGGAATCTTCTTTCGTGGCAGAAGTTAAATCTGACCTGATGGGAGAACAGACGATTTTATGTGGCATGTTACAGGCGGGCTCTCTGTTGTGCTATGATCAATTGGTGGCTGATGGCACTGAACCGGGGTATGCCGGAAAACTCATCCAGTTTGGTTGGGAAACGATCACTGAGGCACTGAAGCAGGGCGGGATTACCTTAATGATGGATCGCCTTTCTAATCCAGCAAAATTGCGGGCGTATGCCTTATCTGAACAACTGAAAACCCTGCTGACTCCGTTGTTCCAGAAACATATGGATGACATCATTTCGGGTGAATTCTCCTCCACAATGATGGCGGATTGGGCGAATAACGATAAAAATCTGCTGACCTGGCGTGCAGAAACTGGCAATACCCCCTTTGAGAATTATCCAAACTATACGGGGCACATCAGTGAGCAGGAATATTTCGATCATGGTGTATTAATGGTTGCAATGGTCAAGGCAGGGGTTGAGCTAGCATTCGAAACAATGATAGATACCGGCATTATTGAAGAATCAGCTTATTATGAATCGTTGCATGAGCTGCCTCTGATTGCGAATACCATTGCTCGCAAGCGTCTGTATGAGATGAACGTGGTCATTTCTGATACGGCGGAATATGGTAACTACCTGTTCTCTTATGTTGCCGTCCCGCTGTTGCAAGAGACGTTTATGGCGACGCTCCAGGCTGGAGATTTAGGCAAAGCCGTTGCAGATCGTTGTGTCGATAATGCGCAGTTACGTGATGTCAATGAAGCAATCCGTAACCATCCGATTGAAATAATCGGTCGTACTCTGCGTGGCTATATGATGGATATGAAACGCATTGCTGTCGGTGGCTAATATCATGCTTATCCTGCCCGAGATTATTTTGTCGGGCAGGAACACGTTTACTCCTTAGCGTCAATACTGAGTTGAGTCAGTTAGCTACCTTGAAGTTCTTCTTAATCGTATCTTGTCATGGTTCACTGAGACAAAGAAAAGCGCTTGGTCAGCCTGACTTTCTGCTACAATTCTAATCCCCCGATCTTTCATCCTGATATAGCTTTCGAAACAGTATGCGTTTAAATCCAAGCCAACAACACGCGGTTGAATTTGTAACAGGGCCTTGTCTGGTACTGGCAGGTGCTGGCTCCGGCAAAACCCGTGTGATAACGAATAAAATCGCTCATCTGATCCGTACTTGTGGTTATCAGGCACGCCATATTGCCGCCGTGACCTTTACCAATAAGGCCGCACGTGAGATGAAAGAGCGTGTTGCACAGACCTTGGGTCGCAAGGAAACTCGCGGATTAATGATTTCGACTTTCCATACTCTGGGGCTGGAGATCGTCAAACGTGAATATCAGGCACTGGGAATGAAAAGTAATTTTTCACTGTTTGATGATCAAGACCAGCTGACTTTGTTAAAAGATCTGACAGAAGATTTGTTGGAAGAAGACAAGGATTTGCTCCAAAAATTAATTTCGAGCATTTCTAACTGGAAGAATGACTTAATGTCACCTGCGCAGGTGATGGGGATGGCTCGTTCAGCGCAGGAACACCAGTTTGCGGAGTGCTACCGCCGCTATGACCTGCATCTAACCAGTTGTAATGTCCTTGATTTTGATGATCTGATTACTAAACCAACATTGCTGTTAATGCGCGATGAAGAAGTCAGGGAACGTTGGCAGAATAAAATTCGTTACTTGCTGGTGGATGAGTATCAGGATACCAATACCAGTCAGTACCAACTGGTGAAATTGTTAGTGGGTAATCGCGCACGTTTCACGGTGGTTGGCGACGATGATCAGTCGATTTATTCATGGCGTGGTGCTCGGCCACAGAACTTGATCCTATTGAAAGACGATTTCCCGCAATTGAATGTCATTAAGCTGGAACAGAATTACCGTTCATCAGGGCGGATCTTGAAAGCGGCGAATATTCTGATAGCCAACAATCCTCATGTTTTTGAGAAAAAACTCTTTTCAGCGTTGGGATATGGTGAATTGCTCAACGTGATTGAAGCAAATAACGAAGATCACGAAGCGGAGCGCGTTGTGGGGGAGTTGATTGCTCACCATTTTATCAATAAAACGGAATATAAAGATTACGCTATTTTATATCGTGGTAATCACCAATCTCGTATCTTCGAAAAAATGTTGATACAAAACCGTATTCCTTACCGGGTGACGGGAGGAACCTCCTTCTTTTCCCGGCCGGAGATCAAAGATCTACTCGCGTATTTGCGTGTTTTGACCAACCCTGAGGATGACAGTGCTTTTTTGCGTATCGTTAATACCCCCCGGCGAGAGATTGGTGCCGTCACAATCCAAAAATTGGGCGAGTGGGCGAGTCAGCGTAACAAGAGCTTGTATCAGGCCAGTTTTGATCTCGGGTTAGAACAATATTTAACCGGGCGAGGTCTGGCCGCATTGCAACGCTTTACTCATTGGATGGATGGAATCTTTCGTCAGGCGCAACGAGAACCCTTACTGGCAGTGCGAGACTTACTGCGGGGTATAGATTACGAAAGTTGGTTATATGAAACGTCCCCTAGCCCAAAAGCGGCTGAAATGAGAATGAAGAATGTTAATCAGCTCTTCACTTGGATGAGTGAAATGCTTGAGGGGAATGATTTGAATGAGCCAATGACGCTTTCCCAGATTGTGGCGCGTTTTACGTTGCGGGATATGCTGGAAAGAGGCGAGGAAGATGAGCAGTTAGATCAGGTTCAATTGATGACGCTACACGCGTCCAAAGGACTGGAATTTCCTTATGTTTTCCTGGTGGGTATGGAAGAAGGTTTGTTACCACATCAGAGCAGTATTGATGAAAACAATATTGAGGAAGAGCGCCGTTTGGCTTATGTAGGAATTACTCGTGCGCAAAGAGCACTTTTTTTCACTCTCAGCAAAGAACGTCGTCAGTTTGGTGAATTGATTCGTCCACAACCGAGCCGATTTTTGCTTGAACTGCCGCAAGATGATTTGCATTGGCCGCAAGGTAAGCGAGTGATCAGTGCGGAAGAAAGGATGATACAGGGGCAATCGCGCCTTGCCGACATTAAATCCCGTTTAGGCATTGGGCAGAAAATTGGCAATAAATAGTACGATAAGCCCCTCTCCATCAACGATTATGTTGTTCTTTAAAGAACAACAGCCATTGGACGTAGCTTTGCCACTTCATTTCTTGCTGTAATGCTTCCGCCCTGAGCGGATGCTTTATCTGCCATTGATGGGGAAGAGTGATAAAAAGCGTTTCATTTTCCACCTGTAATCGCAAAACGGGTAAAGTAGTATCCCGTCGGCAGCTGGCGAAAACAATTGCCAGGCGTAATAAGCGGCATAACCGTTGTGCTTGCAATGGCTGCACGGCATTTTGCTGGTTGAGTGAAGCTAAATCCACGGGACCGCTTTGGTTTTTCAACAAGGTCGCCAGCAGTCGTTTTTGGGCAGGAGTATAACCCGGTAGATCTAAGTGGCTGATTAAATAAGCAGAATGTGCTGGCCCCTGACGAAAATCAATAAACAGGCCTATTTCATGGAGTAAACATGCACCCGCCAGTAACTCACGACAGCGTTCGTCCAGTTTCCATGGTCTGGCCACTTGCTGGAAAAAATTTTCTGCTAACTGTTTGACATGTTGTGCCTGTTCCATATCCAGTTGAAATCGTTGCTGAATGCTGCGCAGGGTGCTTGCACGGATATCTTGTTCAATCGGTAAATCCAGCATTCCGTAAATCAAACCTTCACGTAGTGCACCCCCTGCCAATATCATGCTTTCGATATTCAGGGCTTGAAAAATGGCAATTAAGATGGCTAATCCACTTGGAAAAACCAATGCGCGCTCCAACGTCAGCCCATCGATTTCTAGCTCTTCCAACTTGCTGCATTCCATCGCCTGAAGTTTGAGCTGCTGGAGCTTAGGGAGGGTGATTAGCTCATCCATACCTTGGGCAATCATAATTTCTTGTAAGGCTTGTACTGTGCCGGAAGCACCCACACAAATTTCCCAGCCTTGTTCAAGCAGCTTAGGAGTGACAGTGCGGAGAATATCATGTGCGGCCGCCTCTGCGTGGGCAAAGTTTTCCTCTGTCAAGCTGCGATCATTGAAATAACGTTCCAGCCAGGTAACACAGCCCATTTCAAGGCTGAATAGCTGATTTGCCTTGGCACCGATACCGGTGACCAATTCGGTACTGGCGCCACCAATATCGACGACAAGTCGATTGTCTGACCCGCCTGTCGTGTGAGCAACACCTTGATAAATGAGCTGAGCTTCTTCTTCGCCGCAGATCACATTGACAGGGGCGTTTAATATCTCTGAGGCGCTTCTGACAAATTCTCCTGAGTTTTCTGCGAGTCTCAATGTTGCTGTAGCAACAACGCGGATCTGCGTAGCAGGAATACCCTGCAAGTATTCGGAGAATAGGTGCAAACACTGCCACCCTCGTTCCATTGCTTGTTGTGATAAGCGGTTATTGTTATCCAACCCAGCCGCCAGCCTGACTTTGCGTTTGATGCGGGTGACGACTTGAACGCTGCCGGATATTTCACGGACAACCAGCATATGAAAACTGTTTGAGCCTAAATCGATGGCCGCATAAAGCGAAGAAGCACTCAGCATAGTATTTATTCCAGCTTGTGGTGTTTCAGCGTCGTGTTTTATTTCAACATGACGTTATTTCAATATTGAACTATTTTCAGTGTTACATCATGTTAGTTGGTGCGCTTACGGTTGCGCGTGGCATTGCCACGGCGCGGCATGCTGGTACGCCGAGGATGAGCGCCAGAGCGAGTGCGATTATGGCGCTTAGGCACTGGCAGGTCATTTAGCAATGCATCACTGTCATACTTGCTGACCGGTATCTGATGCTGGATATATTCTTCAATGGCCGGTAAGTTCAGCGCATACTCTTCACACGCCAGACTGATAGAATGGCCGCTTTCTCCGGCACGACCTGTCCGGCCAATTCGGTGAACATAATCTTCACAGTCATCCGGTAGATCATAGTTAAATACATGTGTCACTAAGGGGATATGTAGCCCACGAGCAGCAACATCGGTGGCAACCAGAATGTCCAGATTCCCCTGGCTGAATTCTTCAAGAATACGCAGGCGTTTTTTCTGGGCAACATCACCCGTGAGTAAGCCAACGCGGTGACCATCAGCCGCCAAATGAGCCCAGATATCTTCGCAGCGGTGTTTGGTATTGGCAAAAATGATACAGCGATCCGGCCACTCTTCTTCCAGCAGGGTCTGTAGCAGACGCATTTTCTCTTCATTTGAAGGATAAAACAGCTCTTCCTGGATTCGGTGTCCTGTTTTTTGCAGGGGTTCTACTTCCACATACTCAGGATTATTCATCTGTTCAAAAGCCAGCTCACGCACCCGATAAGACAGCGTTGCGGAAAACAGTAAATTCATTCTCTCTGTGGCAGCCGGTAGTCGGCGAAATAACCAGCGAATATCTTTGATAAAGCCCAGGTCATACATGCGGTCAGCCTCATCAAGCACGACAACTTGAATGGCGCCAAGATGGACATGACCCTGTTTTGTATAATCGATGAGACGTCCTGTCGTACCAACCACGATATCGACGCCGGCTTCTAATACTTTAAGCTGTTTATCATAACCATCACCGCCATAGGCAAGGCCCATTTTCAAGCCGGTGATTTCTGCTAACTCTTCTGCATCAGAATATATTTGAACCGCCAATTCACGGGTCGGGGCCATAATCAGCGCTCTTGGCTGATTGATTTTACGTTCTTTTGCAGCAGGATAAGTTAACAAATAATTAAAAGTAGACGCCAGAAATGCCAGCGTTTTGCCCGTTCCGGTTTGTGCTTGCCCCGCAACATCTCGGCCTTCGACAGTAAAAGGCAATGTTAGCGCCTGTATCGGCGTGCAGTTTGAAAACCCATTTTTATCCAGGGCTTCTAATACTTTGGGGTGCAATGTGAAGTCGGAAAACTTCTTTTCTGTCAAATGTGTTTTGCTCATAGTCATGGTAGAATATCAGTTAACTATTGCTTTAAGAAAGTGTATCCGCTGAAATAAAGACACCTTGATGTTGGTTAATGTACACTGACACTGTAAATGATTTTACTTTTGGAGCAAAAAAATGAGTGAAAATATTATCCATCTAACTGATGCTGGTTTTGAGAATGATGTTCTGAAAGCGGAAAGTATGGTTCTCGTTGAGTTTTGGGCTGAATGGTGTGGTCCTTGTAAAATGATTGCCCCTATTCTGAATGAAATTGCCACAGAATACGAAGGAAAACTGACAATTGCCAAGCTGAACGTTGATGATAACCCTGCGACCGCCCCAGAGTACGGTATTCGTGGTATTCCAACCTTGATTCTGTTTAAAGGTGGTGAAAAGGTTGCGGTAAAAGTGGGGGCTTTGTCAAAAACTCAACTGAAAGAGTTTTTGGAACCACATCTCTAATTTAGAATTGGATCACAGTAATTACGGGCGTTTAGCGTATAAAGTGATTTATCCCATTGACCGCTAGACGTCCGCTACGAAGCATGGTAAGTTAGCGGCTACGTGCTTGTATGAAGCTTTGCTTGAGCGAATTTTTATTCTAAAGGGGTATTGATATTTATTGATACAATGAGGATAAAGAGTTGACATTAAGCATGTTGCATACTAAACAATCTGTAGTGTCTGATAAATCTGTTATCTCTGTGTCACCTGAAGTATCTGATGATATATCGCATTTGGTAAAATTTCTGAGACTATATACGAGTCATCCGGTATATAGCTTAGTATACTCGTGGCATCCTGGTGTTAAATACCGTTAAAGCAGCGTGTTTTCATCCGAGACGTTTTTTATGTTGAACCCCCTGCAGTTAAGTGCTTAGTGTGGTCTTTGCCAACAGTTTTTTGTTAAAAAAATGTTTGCTTAAAACATGCTTATGCTAAATATCGTTTATGTTAAACGGATTGGCGCTAAACGTGAATGCTAAGATGGCATCAATTCTATAGCCCTATACTGTGGTTACATTATCAAATGGTATTGACATTATAAAGGGTGATAACATATGGCACGTGAATAGCCAGAAGGTAGTTATCAACAGTACCCATACCGAGATAAAGTTTACGTCGAGATAGTTCTTTGATTGAAATTAACCTTGTTTCTCTATTATCTCAGTGACGTTTTGACGGATTGTCAGCCCTATTTTGCAATTAATCTGAGTACTTCAAACTATTGCCTTGTAATTTAAGTTAGAAGGTCTTATTCGTTTCTGGTACAAATAAACAGGCATCGATAATGCTGCCATACCATTCACGTTCATAGTTCGAGATATACCCCGAGTTAAAGAACCCACCATTATGAATCTTACCGAATTAAAGAATACGCCGGTATCTGAGTTGATTACTCTCGGCGAAAATATGGGGCTGGAAAACCTGGCTCGTATGCGTAAGCAGGACATCATTTTCTCTATTCTCAAACAGCATGCGAAAAGTGGAGAGGATATTTTCGGCGATGGTGTGCTGGAGATATTGCAGGATGGATTTGGTTTCCTCCGTTCCGCAGACAGTTCTTACCTTGCAGGCCCCGATGATATCTACGTTTCTCCTAGCCAAATCCGCCGTTTTAACCTCCGTACCGGTGACACCATTTCAGGTAAAATCCGCCCACCCAAAGAGGGTGAACGCTATTTTGCTCTGCTGAAAGTTAATGAAGTTAACTTCGATAAGCCTGAAAATGCTCGCAGTAAGATCCTGTTTGAAAACTTAACTCCACTTCATGCCAACAACCGCTTGCGCATGGAACGCGGTAATGGATCGACTGAAGATTTGACGGCTCGCGTTCTGGATCTGGCTGCGCCAATTGGTCGTGGTCAGCGTGGCCTGATTGTTGCACCACCCAAAGCGGGTAAGACGATGTTACTACAGAATATTGCAGCTAACATTGCCCATAACTACCCTGATTGCGTTCTGATGGTGTTGCTGATTGATGAGCGTCCAGAAGAAGTCACCGAAATGCAGCGTTTGGTCAAAGGTGAGGTTATTGCTTCAACCTTTGATGAACCGGCTTCCCGCCACGTTCAGGTAGCCGAAATGGTTATCGAAAAAGCGAAGCGTTTGGTTGAACATAAGAAAGACGTTATTATCCTGCTGGATTCTATCACCCGCCTGGCTCGTGCCTATAACACCGTGGTTCCAGCTTCCGGCAAAGTGTTGACGGGGGGGGTAGATGCGAATGCGCTGCATCGTCCGAAACGTTTCTTTGGTGCTGCCCGTAACGTTGAAGAAGGCGGGAGTTTGACCATTATCGCGACTGCGTTGGTTGATACTGGCTCCAAGATGGATGAAGTTATTTACGAAGAATTTAAAGGTACAGGTAACATGGAATTACACCTGTCCCGTAAGATTGCTGAAAAACGTGTCTTCCCAGCGATTGATTACAACCGCTCAGGGACACGTAAAGAAGAGCTGCTCACGACACAGGATGAGCTACAGAAAATGTGGATCTTACGTAAGATCATTCATCCGATGGGTGAAATTGATGCGATGGAGTTCCTTATCAACAAACTGGCTATGACGAAGACAAACGAAGAATTTTTCGACTTTATGAAACGTTCATAGTTTTCTTTAGATTGATAATCCATAATAAAACCATATCTATTTTGCTGAAACGCCACATTTTTGTGGCGTTTTTTATAGGTATGCATTTTATGAAAGTTAACGTGTTTAGTTGATAGGTGGCACATATTTTGCATAAATTATGTGTAATTGGATGGATGCATTGCTAAGTCAATTTATTACGAACATTCCGCATGGACTCTGGCCAATATCTTCCATGTGTTGGGTTTTTATGTGTGGTAGTGCTCATTATTTTGTAAATACCAACTTATAGAGTCATCAGTATCTATAAGTTTATCAATAATAGATGGCCCATCGTTATTTTTGCAGAGAGTTGTTATTGTGAATATTTCCAGGATGAGCGCCGAAATTTTTTACGTATTTGTATTTTCATTCGCGTTTTTGTTTATCGCGCGTAAGGTCGCAAAAAATATCGGCTTGGTTGATAAGCCAAATTATCGCAAGTATCACCAAGGATTAATTCCGTTGGTCGGTGGTATCTCCTTGTTTTTTAGCATTTGTTTTGCATTTACACTCACAAAAGTGTTTATCCCACATAAATGGCCATATTTAGCTTGTGCTAGTGTATTGGTTTCTGTTGGTGTGCTGGATGATCGTTTTGATGTTAGTGTGAAGATTAGGGCAGTTGTCCAGGCTTTGGTTGGGATTAGCATGATGTATTTTGCTGGCTTGAAGCTTAATAGCTTGGGGCATACATTCGGCCCGTGGGAAATGTCATTGGGGCCGTTTAGCTATGTTGTGACCCTATTTGCTGTCTGGGCCGCTATCAATGCCTTCAATATGATGGATGGTATTGATGGTTTGTTGGGCGGCTTATCTTGTGTCTCTTTCGGTGCATTGGGCATCTTGTTATATGCAAGTGGCAATCTGGCACTGGCATTTTGGTGTTTTGCCTTTATCGCAGGGATTTTGCCTTACATCTTCCTTAATCTTGGCATATTAGGAAAACGTTTCAAGGTATTTATGGGGGATGCGGGGAGTACCTTAATCGGCTTTACGATTATTTGGTTATTGACTGAAGCGACGCAGGGGCAACATCCGGCAATTAGTCCTGTGACAGCGTTATGGATCATTGCTATCCCACTGATGGATATGGTCGCCATTATGTATCGTCGGTTGCGTAAGGGAATGAGTCCATTTTCCCCGGATCGTCAGCACCTTCATCATTTGATTATGCGTGCTGGATTTACCTCCCGTCAGGCATTTATCTTAATTACTTTGGCAGCGGCTTTATTGGCATCGGTTGGAATCATTGCTGAACGGTTAATTATCATTCCTGAATGGATGATGTTGGCATTATTTTTGCTTGCATTTATATTGTATGGCTATTGTATCAAACGCGCATGGCGGGTCGCCCGTTTTATCAAACGATGTAAGCGCCGTCTGCGTCGGGCATCAAGTCATCATTAAAAATATCGACTATCAAAGGGGTTTTGTGCAGTGATAAATTCAGAAACGAAATCTAAACAGGATCAACCTGCCGTAGAGCATGAACTGGATATTCGGGCACTATGTTATGCTTTGTGGTATGGAAAGATATGGATTATCGCACTGACAATCATTTTCGCTGCCGCCGCTTTAGGCGCCTCTTATCTGATGCAGCAGAAATGGAGCGCAACCGCTACAGTAGATTTACCAACAACTAATAACTTGGGGAGTTATTATTCGCAACAACAATTTTTGCGTAATTTAGATACCCATATCAATGCTTCGCCGGAGGGGCAATTACCGACCATTCCAGACGGAGCATACAACGAATTCATGACACAAGCCTCAGCGTATGATACCCGCCGTGAGTTTTGGCTGCAGTCTGATTACTACACGCAGCGCAAAGAAGGGAATGGCAAGGCGGATGCCGTCTTGTTGGAAGAATTGATTAACGATATTAAAATCACGCGTCATGAGGATCAAACGTCGTCAAATGGCAGTATTAAATTGATGGCAGAAACTGCGGCCGATGCAAATCGGCTTCTGCGTCAATATATTGCGTTTGCTAACCAACGCGCGGGCAGTCACCTGAACAATGAAATTAAGGGTGCATGGGCAACACGTACCCAGTCGATGAAAGCGCTGGTTAAACGTCAGGAGATCGTGGCACAGGCGATGTACCATCGTGAACTGAATGTCCTGCAACAATCGCTGAAAGTAGCGGAGAAACAGGGTATTCATCGCAATCAAACCGATACCCCTATCAAAGAACTCCCTGAATTCAGAATGTTTATGCTAGGCACGTCATTGTTGCAAGCTCAAATCGAAACATTGAAAGCGATAGGCCCGGATTACAGCACGGATTATGATCAAAATATTGCAATGTTGACGACATTGAATGTTGGCCCGACTTTGCAAGATTCTTTCCTGACTTACCGTTATCTCAGAACGCCGGAGGAACCGGTCACCCGAGATAGTCCCCGTCGTGCTTTCATGATGATTTTATGGGGCGCGGTTGGTTTGTTAGTGGGGGCTGGTGTTGCTTTGGTAAGGTATCCGCGCGCCGGTAGTCCGTGTAAATGACAGTATGTGAATAATCTCTCATTAACTATCTTCCTTTCCTGGAATTCACTGCAATGATTGACAAAATAAGAGAGTCACTGTGAAAGTGTTGACTGTGTTTGGTACTCGACCGGAAGCTATTAAGATGGCGCCGTTGGTACATGCGTTGGCGATGGATACTGCCTTTGAAGCAAAAGTGTGTGTCACCGCTCAGCATAGGGAAATGCTGGATCAGGTACTGCATCTGTTTGGGATAACGCCGGATTTTGATCTTAATATCATGCAAAAAGGGCAGGATCTGACGGATATCACATGCCGTATCCTGCAAGGCATCAAGCCGGTATTAGAAGAATTCAAACCCGATGTGGTGCTCGTGCATGGTGACACGACAACGACCATGGCAACGAGTCTGGCGGCGTTCTATCAACATATTCCGGTGGGGCATGTTGAAGCGGGATTGAGAACCGGCGATCTTTATTCTCCGTGGCCGGAAGAGGCCAACCGTAAGATTGCGGGACATTTGGCCATGTACCATTTTGCACCGACGGAAAACGCCCGAAACAACCTCTTAAAAGAATCCATGGCAGAAGGGCGTATTTTTGTCACGGGGAATACGGTGATTGATACGCTACTATCGGTACGTGATCGCATTGTAAATGATAAAGCCATGTGTGAGCAGTTTGCCAAGCTTTACCCTTTTCTTGACCCGAGTAAAAAAATGATTTTGGTGACGGGTCATCGCCGGGAAAGTTTTGGTAAAGGGTTTGAGCGCATTTGTGAAGCGTTAGCACAGATTGCCAAGGCACATCCTGATGTTCAGGTGGTTTATCCTGTTCATTTGAACCCAAATGTCAGTGAGCCGGCTAAGCGTATTTTGCATGATATTGATAACGTTATCCTGATCAAACCCCAAGATTATCTGCCATTTGTCTATTTGATGAATCACGCTTATTTGATCCTGACGGATTCCGGGGGCGTTCAGGAAGAGGCGCCTTCACTGGGAAAACCGGTTCTGGTCATGCGAAATACCACTGAACGACCGGAAGCTGTTGATGCAGGGACAGTGCGCTTGGTGGGAACAGAAACACAGACTATTGTTGCGGAAGTAACGCGGTTATTGACGGACGTTAACGCCTATCAGCAAATGAGTCATGCCCATAACCCTTATGGCGATGGGCAGGCTTGCCAGCGAATTCTGGATGCACTGAAAAAAAATCGGGTGATATTATGAGTTTTGAAACCATTTCTGTTATTGGTTTGGGTTATATTGGCTTACCCACTGCAGCGGCATTTGCTTCCCGCCAAAAGACGGTTATTGGTGTGGATGTGAATCAACACGCGGTAGAAACGATTAACCGTGGTTCGATTCATATCGTTGAACCGGATTTAGATGAGGTTGTGAAAGTTGCGGTAGACGCTGGTTTTTTGCGAGCCGTGACGGTTCCTCAAACTGCAGATGCTTTTTTGATTGCTGTGCCAACACCTTTTAAAGGAGAACATGAGCCCGATATGGCTTATGTGCGTTCTGCGGCGGAATCAATCGCTCCTGTCTTAAAAAAAGGTGATTTAGTTATTTTGGAATCGACCTCTCCCGTCGGGACGACGGAGCAGATGGCAGAATGGTTAGCTGCCGCCCGCCCTGACCTCACATTCCCCCAACAATCAGGGGAAAACGCAGATATCGATATCGCCTATTGCCCTGAGCGTGTTTTACCGGGACGGGTGATGGTAGAGCTGATCAAAAATGATCGCGTCGTGGGGGGAATGACAGCGCAATCTTCCCGCCGGGCAAGTGAACTGTATAAGATTTTCCTTGAAGGGGAATGTGTGACCACCAACGCCAAAACGGCGGAAATGTGCAAGCTGACAGAAAATAGTTTCCGTGATGTCAATATCGCTTTTGCTAATGAGCTTTCCTTGATTTGTGCCGAGCAGGGGATCAATGTGTGGGAACTGATTAGTCTGGCAAACCGCCATCCACGTGTAAACATTTTGCAGCCAGGCCCTGGTGTCGGGGGACACTGTATTGCCGTTGATCCGTGGTTCATCGTCTCTCAGAATCCTGAGCAGTCTCGTTTAATTCATACTGCGCGTTTGGTGAATGATGGCAAGCCGTTGTGGGTTGTGGATCAAGTGAAAGCTGCCGTTGCTGATTGCCTGGTAGCGAGTGGCAAACGTGCGTATGAGATTACCATTGCTTGTTTTGGCCTGGCTTTCAAACCGGATATTGATGACTTACGTGAAAGCCCTGCGGTGCATATTACCAACCTGATTGCACAATGGCATACGGGGCAAACCATCGCGGTGGAGCCAAATGTGCATGAGTTACCTGATTCATTGAAAAATAAGGTGCAATTGATGGAGACGAACCAGGCATTAGAAGAGGCTGACATTGTCTTGATGTTGGTGGATCATCGCCAGTTTAAAGCCATTAATGGTTCTACCATAAAACAAAAGTGGATTGTGGATACAAAAGGAGTTTGGCGTTGAAGCGTATTCTGATTACAGGCGGCGCCGGTTTTATCGGTTCTGCGGTTGTTCGTCATATTATTAACCAGACTGAAGACCGTGTTGTTGTTGTTGATAGCCTGACTTATGCCGGAAATCTAGAATCACTGGCTTCAGTGGCTAACCATCCCCGCTATGCATTTGAGCAGGTGGATATCTGCCAACGTGATGCCCTGGATCGCGTATTCCAGCAATATCAGCCGGATGCCGTGATGCATTTGGCGGCAGAAAGCCATGTTGACCGTTCGATTGACGGCCCGGCGGCATTTATCGAAACCAATATCATGGGAACTTATACTTTGTTGGAAGCAGCCCGTGCCTTTTGGTCACAGTTGGCTCAGGAACAACAGGCCACATTCCGTTTCCACCATATTTCAACCGATGAAGTGTATGGTGATTTACACGGAACAGAGAGCCTCTTTACTGAAACCACACCTTATGCACCAAGCAGCCCGTATTCCGCCTCGAAAGCATCCAGTGATCATCTGGTCAGAGCATGGCAGCGTACCTATGGTTTGCCGACAGTGATAACGAATTGTTCGAATAACTATGGGCCTTATCATTTTCCGGAAAAATTGATCCCGTTGATGATCCTTAACGCACTGGCGGGTAAACCCTTGCCAGTTTATGGCAAGGGCGAACAAATTCGTGACTGGTTGTATGTGGAAGATCATGCCCGGGCGTTATATTTAGTGGTTACCCAGGCAGAGCCGGGTAAAACCTACAATATCGGTGGTCATAATGAACGCCGAAATATTGAGGTTGTGGAAACGATTTGTGAATTGCTGGAAGCGTTTTGTGCGGAAAAATGGTGTCCTGAAAAGCCAGCGGGGATCTCACATTACCGAGACTTGATCACTTATGTCACTGATCGACCAGGGCACGATATGCGTTATGCCATTGATGCGACAAAAATTGAACGCGAACTGGGTTGGACACCTCAGGAAACATTTGAATCCGGTATTCGTAAAACCGTTCAATGGTATCTGGAAAATGAACATTGGTGGCGCAGAGTGCAAGATGGGTCTTATGCCGGGGAGCGTCTTGGGCTCGGCAATGAATAAGCCCGACAGGAGGAGCAGATGAAAGGCATTGTACTGGCTGGTGGTTCTGGTACGCGCTTGTACCCGATAACGCGTGGTGTATCAAAGCAATTATTGCCGATTTATGACAAGCCGATGATTTACTATCCGCTGTCAGTTTTAATGCTGTCAGGCATCCGCGATATCTTGATTATCTCCACGCCGGAGGATTTGCCTGCTTTTAAGCGATTGCTCGGCACTGGTGAACAATTTGGTATTCATCTTAGCTATGCAGCACAGCCCTCACCTGATGGTCTGGCACAAGCCTTTCTGATTGGGGAAGCGTTCATTGGTCATGATGATTGTTGTTTGGTATTGGGCGATAATATCTTTTTTGGTCAGGCATTTAGCCCGAAACTGCAAGCCGTCTCTGCCCGAAAAACCGGTGCGACAGTCTTCGGTTACCAAGTGATGGATCCGGAACGGTTTGGTGTCGTGGAATTTGATGAACAATATCGGGTACTGTCCATTGCAGAAAAGCCGGCACAGCCTAAATCCAATTGGGCGGTAACGGGCCTCTATTTCTACGATAACAAAGTCGTGGATTTTGCTAAACAAGTCACACCTTCTGCCCGTGGGGAACTGGAAATCACCAGCATCAATCAAATGTATCTGGCGTGCGGTGAATTGAATGTTGAATTATTAGGGCGTGGTTTTGCCTGGTTAGATACAGGTACCCACGACAGCCTGATTGAAGCCAGTACTTTTGTTCAGACCGTGGAAAAACGACAAGGCTTCAAAATTGCCTGTTTGGAAGAGATCGCATGGCGCAATAATTGGCTCAGTGCTGAGCAGTTAAAAGCGGCAACTGCGGATCTGGCGAAAACGGGTTATGGCAAATATCTTATGGATTTGCTCGATGTCTATTCACGCCAACCTTGAATCACTCGCCTGGGAGAGTCAGTTTTTTGGTTTGTCTACGGCACGCCTGAATTTTTCATCGGGATCAACCGCATTGACGGTGGCCGATTTGGATAAATATGCCTTGGTGCAAGCCAAGGTGGCGAGCCAACAAACGGCCATAATTGATGGGTTGTCTGCGTTGGGATTTTCTTTCGTTGAAGGTGAGATCGATTTACTGTTATCGATTGGATCGGAGGATATTCATCCTGAACAAGCACTCCTTTCTGCCAAAAAAGAAGATATCCCCGTATTGAAGGCAGTGGCTGCCCGTGTATTTACGGCCAGCCGTTTTCGCATTCCCTGGTATCAACCGGATGACAGTGGCCGATTCTATGCCGTTTGGGTTGAAAAAGCCGTTTTGGGTACGTTTGATCATGAATGCCTACTTCTCAATGATGAACATGATCAAATAGTGGGCTTTGTCACGCTAAGAGACTTGGGTAATCGTGAAGCCCGCATTGGTTTATTGGCTGCTGTACCGGGCAATCATCATCAAGGGATTGGGACAAAATTAATGTCGGCGGCGCAACAGTGGTGTCAGAATCACCAGATACAACGGTTGAGAGTGGCTACGCAAATCAGCAATACCACTGCCTTGCGTCTTTATACACGTCGTGGTGCCCTCATTGAAAGCACCGCATATTGGTTATATAGAGGACGAAATGATTCCATTTAACAAACCACCCGTAGTCGGCACTGAACTTGAATACATGCAACAGGCAATGGCTAGCGGTAAACTGTGTGGTGATGGCGAATTTACCCAACGGTGTGAAACATGGATGGCGCAGCGTTTTCACTGCCCGAAAGTCTTGTTGACCCCCTCTTGTACCGCTTCACTGGAAATGGCAGCCATATTGCTGGATATCCAGCCGGGTGACGAAGTCATCATGCCAAGTTATACCTTTGTTTCGACCGCCAATGCTTTTGTTTTGCGTGGTGCCACCATTGTTTTTGTGGATATCCGTCCTGATACCATGAACATTGATGAGAATAAAATTGAAGCGGCCATAACAGAGAAAACCCGCGTTATCGTACCAGTGCATTATGCCGGTGTGGCTTGTGAAATGGACACTATCATGGCATTGGCGAAAAAATATAACCTGTATGTCGTGGAAGATGCGGCACAGGGGGTGATGTCCACCTATAAGGGGCGCGCATTAGGTACAATTGGACATATTGGTTGTTTCAGCTTCCATGAAACGAAAAACTATTCGGCAGGTGGGGAAGGTGGGGCGACATTACTCAATGATAAGTCAATGATTTCCCGTGCTGAAATTATTCGGGAAAAGGGAACGAACCGCAGTCAGTTTTTCCGTGGGCAAGTGGATAAATACACCTGGCGTGATATCGGCTCCAGTTATCTGTTATCTGATCTGCAAGCGGCATACCTGTGGGGACAACTGGAACGTGCCGACGAAATTAACCAGCGTCGGCTGGCGTTATGGAATACCTATTATCGAGCGCTGAAACCGTTAGCTGATGCCGGGCATTTGTCTTTGCCCATTATCCCGGGAGATTTGGAACACAATGCTCACATGTTCTATATCAAGCTCAAAGAGGTAGAAGAACGCAGTGCATTCAACAGCTACATGAAAGCGCATGGTATCCTCAGTGTATTTCACTATGTGGCATTGCATACCAGCCCTGCGGGTAAGGAATTCGGCCGTTTCCACGACCAGGATCGTTTTACCACCCGAGAAAGTGACCGTTTAGTGCGTTTGCCGATGTTCTACAATATCACTGGTGCAGAACAGCAAATCGTTATCCAACGTATCAAAGAATTTTTTGCCTGATATGTCACTGGCTAAATCTTCTGTCTGGACGGCTGGCTCCACACTGATCAAGATTGGTGTGGGGTTGTTGGTCATTAAACTACTGGCGGTCTCTTTTGGCCCAACGGGGGTTGGGCAAGCGGGTAATTTTCGCCAACTCATTACCGTACTAGGCGTGCTCTCTGGTGCCGGAATTTTTAATGGCGTCACCAAATACGTGGCAGAACATCATCAGCAACCGGAAAGACTCAGGACAATATTGGGTACCTCATCCTCCATGATCTTGGGATTTTCAACCTTACTGGCATTGGTCTTTCTCTTATTCAGTGAGGTGATAAGTATTGGTCTGTTCGGCCACAAGCATTACCGAACCGTTGTGCAGGCGCTCGCATTTATTCAAATGGGGATCGCTTATGCCAATTATTTTCTGGCTATCCTGAAAGGGTTCAGGGATGCTAAGGGAAATGCGCTGGCAATGATTTTAGGCAGCTTGACAGGGGTGATAGCCTATGGTCTCTGTTATTGGCTGGGGGGGTACGAAGGAGCACTGGCAGGTTTGGCATTGATACCGGCATTAGTGGTTTTACCTGCCGGGTTGATGATACTGCATCATAACGTGATAACGTTCTCGGTTTTGAAACCGATGTGGGATCGTGCGGTGGCTAGTAATCTGGGTAAATTTACCCTGATGGCGTTGCTGACGTCGATAACATTACCTGTTGCTTATATCATGATGCGAAACTTGCTGGCAGCGCGTTATAGCTGGGAAGAAGTGGGTATTTGGCAGGGAATGAGCAGTATTTCGGATGCGTATTTACAATTTATTACCGCGTCTTTCACGGTCTATTTATTGCCGACACTTTCTCGTTTGGAAAGTAAACAAGAAATTACCCGTGAAATTATCAAGGCACTGAAATTTGTGTTGCCTGCGGTGGCTGCGGTCAGTTTTGTGGTCTGGTTGTTGCGTGATTTCGTTATTTGGCTGCTATTTTCAGATAAATTTATGGCTATGCGGGATCTGTTCGCGTGGCAATTCGTGGGCGACGTGTTGAAAGTTGGCGCTTATGTTTTTGGTTATCTGGTTATAGCGAAAGCTGCACTGCGTTTTTATGTCTTGACTGAAGTCAGCCAATTTCTTTTACTAACGGGTTTTTCTCATTGGCTGATCCCTGTAAATGGCGCTTTGGGCGCTGCTCAGTCATATATGGCAACTTACATTGTTTATTTCATTCTTTGTTGTAGCGTATTTACTATTTACCGCAGGCGAGCATGACAACCCTAACTCACGTTTTGGGATCGGATATCCCACATCACAATCAAACGTTACTGCGTTTCTTTAATGACGTTCTGGCGCAGGAAATCCATTTTTCTGCCAAACCGTGTTTTATGGTGGTGTCCAAGGACCATACATGGCAATGGCATTACCCCAATCTGAGCATTGCACTTTATAACGACAAATCCGCCTTATCACAGGCGGTAATAAAGCAAGCCAAGATGAATAGAACTGCCCGATTCTTTTTCCACGGGCAGTTTAATGCGGCTTTATGGTTGGCTTTACTGGTGGGAAAGATCAAGCGACACCAATTTTTTTGGCATGTTTGGGGTGCTGATTTATATGAAGAATCCCGTCAACTAAAGTTTCGTTTGTTCTACTTATTTCGTCGCTTGGCACAGAAGCGAGTGGGGCATATTTTTGCCACACGTGGTGATCTATACTATTTCTTCCAGCATGGTTCTCAACAGGCTGTTCGTTCGAATCAGAACAAACCGACTGTGCCATCCTCGTTGCTCTATTTTCCGACCCGGATGGAACCTGCGTTGACGCTGCAGGAAAAAACATCATCGCCGGCAGGCATGACCATCTTATTGGGGAATTCAGGCGATCAATCTAATCGCCATATTGATGCCTTGCACAAGATCCATCGCCAGTTTGGTGATGAGGCGAGAGTGATGATACCGATGGGGTATCCTGATCATAACCAGGCTTATATCCAACGTGTGGAGCAGGCGGCATTATCTTTGTTTCCAGCGCAACACGTTCATATCGTAAAAGATAAATTAGCGTTTGATGAATACGTGTCACTGTTGCGCCAATGTGATTTGGGGTATTTCATTTTCAAGCGTCAACAGGGTATTGGAACACTTTGCTTGTTGATTCAATTGGGTATTCCGTTTGTACTGAGTCGTCAAAATCCCTTCTGGTATGATTTAACCGAGCAGAAAATACCTGTTCTGTTTGATGGTGATGAACTCAATAAACACTGGGTGCAGGAAGCACAGCGCCAGATGCTGTCCCTCGACAAAAAAATGATTGCTTTTTTTGATCCCAACTTCATTGAAGGGTGGAAAACGGCCCTGTCGGATGCATCTGGAGAGTCTCAATGACCTTGACACAATTCGGTGGGCTTTTCGTTGTGTACGGGATCTCACTGGCCTTTATCCTCATCTTAATCTATCAAGAGTTTCGACGTGTCCGTTTTAACTTTAATATCTTTTTCTCATTATTGTATTTGCTGACATTCTATTTTGGCTTTCCACTGACCAGCGTATTGGTCTTTCAGTTTGATGTAGAGATAGTCCCTGTCGATTCACTATTACATGCGATGCTGGCATCTGGCTGTTTTTACGCGATTTACTATGTGGCTTATAAAACACGACTGACTTATAAAACTCGGTCTGATAATGAGGCACACATTGGCCATTGTGCTCATCGTGATCCTTTAAAGCCTGGAACTTTAATGATGACTTCACCGCGTAAGCCTTTATTTACGATGAACCGGGTGGAAACGAATCTGGCGTGGCTGCTGCTTGCTGGTATTGCTATCGTGACGGTCGGTTTGTTCTTTATGCAGAATGGTTTTTTGTTGTTTAAGTTACAGTCTTATAACCAGATATTTTCCAGTAAAGTTTCTGGTGTCGCGCTCAAACGGTTCTTCTATTTCTTTATTCCTGCCATGCTGGTGGTCTTTTTCCTGAAACCGACTAAAGCCCGATGGCTGTGTTTTTTAGTGGGAACAGTCGGGTTTGGTATCCTGACTTATGTGATCGTCGGGGGAACACGGGCTAACATTATTATTGCGTTTGCATTGTTTCTGTTTATCGGGATTGTTCGCGGCTGGATCACACTGTGGATGCTGTTTGCTGCCGGGATGATGGGTGTTGTCGGCATGTTCTGGCTGGCATTGAAGCGCTATGGCCTGGAGGTGAGCGGAGCGGAAGCATTTTATACGTTTTTGTATCTGACGCGAGATACGTTTTCTCCGTGGGAAAACCTGGCGCTGTTACTGGATAATTACAGCAAAATAGATTTTCAGGGACTGGCTCCGATTATCCGCGATTTTTATGTTTTTATTCCCAATTGGGTATGGCCGGACAGACCCAATCTGGTCTGGAATACGGCTAACTATTTCACGTGGGATGTATTGAATAACCACTCTGGTCTGGCGATTTCACCCACATTGATTGGTTCTCTGGTGGTGATGGGGGGGGTATTTTTTATCCCACTGGGAGCCATCGTCGTCGGCTTTCTGATCAAATGGTTTGATTGGATTTATGAAGCAGGGAAACAAGAAAGCAACCGCTATAAAGCGGCCATTTTGCAGGCTTTCTGTTTTGGTGCAATATTTAACATGATTGTGCTCGCCCGTGAAGGTGTCGATTCTTTCGTTTCGCGGGTTGTGTTCTTTTGTATTATCTTCGGCCTGTGTCTGGTGGCGGCGAAATTGCTGTATTGGCTGTTTGAAAGTGCGGGGCTGATTCGAAAATTAGTGGTCAATAATTTGGCTGTGTCGCGAAAAACATCTGTTCTTTTGGATGTAAGGAAAGAAAATGGCGTTGAATAACATTCCCAAATACCGCATTCGGGGTCTCAGTATCTGGGGATTCCGTAGCATGTCACATTTCCTTGACCATCTTTTTCAGAATGAGCAAGTAAAAACAGGGACTTTGGTTGCGATTAATGCAGAAAAAGTGCTTACAGCGGAAAAAGATAATGCACTGAATAGGTTATTGGACGAGGCGGAATATTTATACGCAGATGGGATTAGTATTGTACGCGCCATACGCCGTAAATACCCTGATACGGAGGTATCGCGCATTGCAGGTGCTGATTTATGGGAAGCTCTGATGGAACGAGCCGGGCGTGCCGGTATTCCGGTTTTCCTGGTTGGCGGTAAACCGGATGTATTGGCACAGACAGAGAACAAATTACGCCGTCAATGGAATGTCAATATCGTGGGCAGTCAAGACGGGTACTTTACGCCAGAAACGCGTGATGAGGTGTTTAAGCGGATTCAAGCCAGTGGTGCTGAAATTATTACTGTCGCCATGGGATCACCTAAACAGGAAATTTTTATGCGCGATTGCCGCAAAGTTCATCCTGATGCTTTGTATATGGGGGTTGGTGGAACATATGATGTCTTCACCGGGCTGGTCAAACGTGCACCGAAAATCTGGCAAAATTTAGGTCTGGAGTGGTTATATCGTCTGCTTTCTCAGCCAAGTCGTATTCGTAGACAGTTCAAGTTGTTGAAATTTCTTGGTTATTATTACAGCGGCAAGCTGTAATCTTGATTTGATACCCGCGGTATTAAACAGCGTTTTTTATGTTTCTAAAAACATGAAAAAGTCATCTTGTTGTGTGTTCAAAAAGCCGTCACAGTGGATGGCTCTTCTCAACTGCGATGTTACATAAAACAGACATTGCCCCATTTTTATAATTTTTTATTCCACTGATTGGCAAAACGTGCTTTGATCCCGGCATTCTTTACAACGATTGATTATCAATTCCTGTATTTTTTCTGTTTGCAAATATAGACATCATAAAAGTGGATAGGGAGTTTTATGAGTGATTCAAAACAGAGCCTGCAAAGGGGACTTGAGGCACGTCATATTGAGCTGATTGCGCTAGGCGGCACAATCGGCGTAGGGTTGTTCATGGGGTCAGCCAGTACGTTGAAATGGGCCGGTCCCTCAGTTTTACTGGCTTACATTATTGCTGGACTTTTTGTTTTTTTCATCATGCGTTCGATGGGAGAAATGTTGTTTCTTGAACCCGTAACAGGGTCTTTTGCCGCTTTTGGGCATAAGTACATCAGCCCTTACTGGGGATACCTGACAGCGTGGGGCTACTGGTTTATGTGGGTTTCTGTGGGGATCTCGGAAATCACTGCCGTGGGCGTCTATGCTGAATTTTGGTTCCCTGACTTGCCTCAATGGGTGTCGGCACTGCTCGCGGTTGGATTGGTTGCTTTAGCTAATATGGCGGCGGTCAGGTTGTATGGTGAGTTAGAGTTTTGGTTTGCCATGATCAAAGTCACAACGATTATTGTGATGATTTTGATTGGTATTGGTTTGATTTTCTTTGGCCTGGGCAATGACTGGCAACCTATGGGTTTGGATAACCTGACTTCACATGGTGGTTTCTTCTCCGGGGGCTGGAAAGGCTTTTTGTTTGCGCTTTGTATTGTTGTTGCTTCCTATCAGGGGGTAGAGCTGGTTGGTATTACTGCCGGTGAAGCGAAAAAACCACAGGTTACCCTGAAAAAAGCGATCAACAATATTTTGTGGCGTATTCTGATTTTTTATGTCGGTGCCATTTTTATTGTTGTGACGTTGTTCCCGTGGACAGAAGTCGGCTCACATAGCAGCCCGTTTGTGATGACTTTTGCGAAAGTCGGTATTGTTTCTGCGGCGGCGGTGATTAACTTTGTTGTGCTGACCGCAGCGCTTTCAGGTTGTAATAGTGGCATGTACAGCGGCGGCAGAATGCTGTATGCCTTGGCGCAGAATCGTCAATTGCCAGCTTCATTGCTGAAGTTGTCGAAAAATGGTGTGCCGGTCAGGTGTGTTGCTATCACGATTGGTTGTCTGATTGCCGGCTCCAGCCTGAATTATCTGATCCCAAACCCGAAATCCGTATTTGTTTACGTTTATAGTGCCAGTGTATTACCGGGTATGGTGCCGTGGTTTGTGATTCTGGTCAGTCAATTACGTTTCCGTCAGCATCATGAGGAAGCGATGAAGCAGCATCAGTTCAAATCGATCCTATTCCCCTATGTCAATTATCTGACATTGGTTTTCCTTTTCTGTGTCTTGGTGGGAATGGCCGTTAACCCTGATACCCGTTTTTCACTGATAGTCGGGGGCGTATTTTTGTTGATCGTGTCATTAATTTATTGGCTGCATAAATGGTATTCACAAAAAAAATCAATGTCGTTTTCCTGATTTAATTTTGCACAGTAAAACTGTTTATGATGATATTGCGGTGGCGATGTGCTGTCTTTATCAACTAAATGAGCAAAGAGCAATCAAACGCATCATTTCTTTTAAAAAAGCACTGGACAGTACGACATTAAATCCGTACTATCCTCCACCGCAACGGCGTTAAGCGCCCGTAGCTCAGCTGGATAGAGCGCTGCCCTCCGGAGGCAGAGGTCTCAGGTTCGAATCCTGTCGGGCGCGCCATTTAAAGCGTGCAAGAGCAGTGGTAATGGGTTATCGTGGTTAATGGCGTTGTTGTGAAAGATAGCAGTATGTAAAAAGATAACTGTTATGGTGGCTATAGCTCAGTTGGTAGAGCCCTGGATTGTGATTCCAGTCGTCGCGAGTTCGAGTCTCGTTAGCCACCCCATCTTTTTTATGAAACGCGAGGGTGGCGGAATTGGTAGACGCGCTAGCTTCAGGTGTTAGTGTTCTTACGGACGTGGGGGTTCAAGTCCCCCCCTTCGCACCATAAAAGAGATAAAAAGATAGATTTCGGCGAGTAGCGCAGCTTGGTAGCGCAACTGGTTTGGGACCAGTGGGTCGGAGGTTCGAATCCTCTCTCGCCGACCAGATTCTGAAAAACCCCGCATATAGCGGGGTTTTTCTTTTATGATTAACGGATTTATTTGCATACGTTTTTTCTGCTTGCCTCCCGTTTTGGTCTTTTCTCTATTTTTTCGGTTAATGAAAAATTTCCTCTTTATTTCTTTTAATTTCTGTTTAATTTTTTTAGCACAACATTCCCTGTTTTTGTTGTGAGTGAGATTGCAACTTTTTGTTTTTAATATTTATTTGTGTTTTTGTTGTATTTCAACGACAAACCAGACACCGAAATGTCTCAAATAGGAGACATTTAACTGAATGATTTATATCATCTATATGTAAACGGCCCGATGTGCGTCGCAAATGAGAGACGGTATTTTAACGATATTTGGTGAAAGTCAGACTATCAATTATGGAAAGTCAGTTAACCCTGAGCTCAGGGCTATTGATCCTGATAGGAAAAGTTGGCATGTAAAATGCAAGATATAAGATTGTAGATACTCATCTCACTTGTTATGACAGCTTACCGCTTCATAAACCCCGAGATGATGTAGAGCTGATTTTCAGTGCCTATCGTCCATGTTATAGATGAGTAAGCATCATGTCTTTTCATCGCAAACCGGACACAACGTTGAGTGAGGCACTCTCCGTCTGTAGACCTGATTGTATTTATGCACCTGTCTTTTTCGACAGGTGTTTTTTTTATCTAGAGACACCTGGGTTAACCACTCAATTGCTTCCAGGTGCAGATGATTGTTAACCGAGGTGTGCCGTGAGGTGCTTTTATGCTGCGGTGTCATCATCACGCTTTAAGATCAACATAAAGCCTTTGCTGCGGGTTTGGATGGCTTCTTCTCGCTTGTGCGATTTGTCCAACGCATCGGCAAGCCACGCGTAATCATGAGCATCTGGTCGTTGTGTCAGCGCTGCTTTAAATGCTGATTCAGCCTTCGCCCACTCACCATGACGTAAAGCAATTTGTCCCACGGTGCTATTGAGCAGCGGGGTTGCGCCGTGCTGCTTTAACAGGTGAGAGAGTGTTTTTTGTATGGCGCTAGGGTCATTTGTCTTAAGGTGGGGAATTAAGAGCAAGAAACGTTCGTCATACTGCTGTTTTAATCCATTTAAAATAATTTCCTGAGCAGCTTCGTGATCATCACACTCAATGAAATGTTCGGCGATGGCGGTTTGTAGCATAATGTCATGGCGAATTTTTCGGCTTTGATCCTTCCACCATCGTTTCAGTCCAGTACTGCCTTTCTCCGCGATAATCTGATTCATTAACCCAATATAGGCTTGTTGGTGCAGTTTCTGGATCTCTTCTTCAGTGTGCAGATTAACTTTTCGCATAGCGGGCAAAAGATCAATCAAAGATTGGTAATCCCCTGAAAGAGAATAAGCTTTTTCTGCTAATCGCAGTACTTCAGGGTGACGAGGGGCATGTTCTAACAGTTTATCTACCCCCGTGTGTGCGGCATGAATGTCGCCTTGTGTCAGTTGGATACGGACACGGGTAATATCAACGGGAAGTTGGTCTTTACCTGCCACGTCTGCCGCCTGTTCAATATATTGATGGGTATTGAAATAATCACCACGTCGCAGCGCGGCTTCCGCTGCCAGTAAGTAGTTGACGACAGGCTCGTCTGCATGGTTGGCATTGCGTGTCATCAGACGCTCAACTTGTTTGAAATCGCCTTCCGCGAATTTCAGCAATGCCTGTTTCGTCTGAGAACGAGCACGATGACGTTTATATCCACCAAAGATCCAGCGATGGGTGAACGTGCTGGTACGTTTTAATCGACGATAACACCAACCGATAAAAATCAGCAGAAACTGCAACAGCAGGAAGATGATCACCAGCCCGGTGATACTGGTGGTGATATTATTTTTATCCGTCTGAATTAAAACATACCCTTGATGACCCGCCATTAACGGGCCGAGTACAATCCCGGCAATAAGGACAATGAACAGTGATAACACTTTTAGCATGTTCAGATCTCCTCTGCTGCGGGATCGGTGGTTTCGCTTGTCGTTGACAGTGATTGCGCTTCAGGCTGAGTTTCTGATGGGTCACCTGTTTGGTATTGGGTGGAATGAGGTAATGGTTTGGTCTTAGGTGACACTTCGGCAGGCGGTAAATGGTAGATCCGCTTACGTACCAGCTCTGCCAATATGGGTTGGCTGCTTAGCTGTTCAGGAACATCAATAGAGAGCGGTCTTTTTTGCAGTGAATCAACACTGTTCAAAAAGTGTTCTGCTTCCGGATTAGAGAGATCAAAATAAGCCTTCACCCAGGATTGAACATCCGTCAATGCATCCTGATAAATTGTAACCTGCTGGCGTGGCACGGCTTGTGCGGCGATCAGCAGTTTGGCACGAATATTCTCACGAAGATAAACGCCCTGATTGGGGGCTAACAACGGTGCTTTGCTGTCATCACGCGGGGTAATAGTAATAAAATTATCCATAAAGCTGTGCCAGCTATTGCTCAGGTTCTGACGCCAATCAGCCAGTGAGGTCGTAATATCATGTTGGTTGGCTTTCTCCGATGCCGCTTGTTCGATTTTGTTGGCAAGGTGCAAATTCCCGACTTGGTTTGCTAGCTGATTTAGCATCAGGATAATGCCATCCAAATCAATCTGTTTTATTTTGGTCAGAGAATCGATATCTACCATGATCGCTTTACGGGCAGAGTGCAAACTAGGATCACCCATTTCAGCAAGGTTTTGATCGGCATCTTTCAGCAAGGCGATGGCCGTGGTGATATTCTGTTCGCTCCATATCTTCCTGCCAGCCATTTTAATGAGAGAGCTTGCTTGTGCCAGTCGCCAGTTTTCGATGTCTGTATTTGAAAGTGCTGAAATACGGTTTTGCAGTTCAGCCACATGGCTATTGAGCTGCTGGTTCTGCGAACTGGCTTGTTGTAAGGCCGTTGTTAGTTCCTGGAGTTCGCTAGCAAAACGTTGCTCATTGGCAGACTGCTGTTGTACCAGCGAGGCAACTTCTTGTCGGAGAGTGAGGCTGTCAGCACTTAATTCCGCGTTCTGCTGTTGATGATGATAATAAAGATAAAGACCACCGATACCTATCGCCAGCGAAATGGCGATTGAGAGCGTACTGCTGACCCATCCACGCTGTTTCGGTTTTCGGGGCGGTGTTGCATCCTGCTGAGGGAGTTTGGTTTCAGCAGCATCTGTGGATTGCTTTTGTTCCGTCATTATGGACATCCCATATTAATTTATTCCAGCGCCTGGATTAAGGCATCATTGTCTGCACTCTTAGCGACTTTTATTGTTTGCCAGCCCAATGTTTGGGCAATATTTGCAAGGCGTTCGCTGACCACAATCAGGTCACAACGCAATAACCACGCTTTTCTATCGCTATCAGTGACTAAGTTATATAACAGTTGCAGCATTTCGCCACTTGTGACAACGATGGTTTGTATACCACATCGCTGCCAATGACGACTGAAACCAGATACATCGTATTTGACTGGCTGACGAGAATAACATTCACAGTAATCGACTTCACCTCCCCGAAACCGGAGTGTTGAAGCAATGACTTCGCGGCCACCATTGCCTCGGAGCAATAATATCTTTTTATTGCTCATGCTCTGTAGGGCAGGAAGCTGTAACAGATCTTCACTGGTTTCACCTTGCTCAGGGTAGGCTATTTCCAACCCCGTGCATTGATGAAACATCAGGGAAGTGGATTTACCAATACCATAATAGGATAGCTGATTAGGCCATAACTGGCCTTCTTGAATAAGCTGTTCATTCGCATAATGGACAGCATTTTTTGATAATAGAAAAACCAGATCCCCCGCGGATAGCCATTGCAGTTTTTGCGACAGTAACGGCAAATCAGCTCCCGGATAAATTTCGATGAGAGGGGCGCTGAAGGCGGATTTGCCAAGACCACGCAGCCGCCTGACCAATGCCTCTCCAGTGGGAGCAGGGCGGGTGATCAGAATACTCATTCGGGTGAATTCCTCTGATATACGCAGTCCAGGATCTGGCGTGCGCCTTTCTCCAACAATTCTTCCGCCAATGCGACACCCGCCTGACGAGCCTCTTTGGGTGATATCACCCGTTCACCCCGCACGATCACTGATCCATCAGGATGACCGACCAGCGCGCGTAGCCAAATAGCGTCTTCCTGCCAGATGGCGTAACTGCCAATTGGCACCTGACAGCCACCTTCAAGACGGGTATTCATCGCTCTTTCAGCGAGAACACAAACTTCTGTTCTTGCATGGTTCAAAGGGGATAACAGCGCACGAGTCTGATGATCATTGAGCCGACACTCAATACCTACCGCACCTTGACCGACAGCGGGCAGCAAGAACTCTGGCTCTAACGGCATACGGATTCGTGCTTCCAGGCCGAGACGTTTCAGGCCGGCAGCGGCCAGAATAATGGCATCATAATCGCCGTTATCGAGCTTATTCAGCCGAGTGCCGACATTACCGCGTAAGTCACGAACCACAAGATCAGGCCGTCGCTGACGGATTTGACATTGGCGACGTAAACTGGATGTACCAACAACACTGCCTGCGGGTAAGTCGTCGAGGGAAGCATAGGCGCTTGAAACAAAAGCATCGCGTGGATCTTCCCGTTCGCAGATGGTGACCAACCCTAAACCATCGGGAAATTCGACAGGGACATCTTTCATTGAGTGGACGGCAATATCAGCGCGCTTTTCAAGTAGTGCCAGTTCCAGCTCTTTTACAAACAGCCCCTTACCGCCTACCTTTGCCAATGGCGTATCGAGGATCACATCACCACGAGTTACCATCGGAACCAGCTCAACGTGCAGATCTGGATGAAAGTGTTCTAATTGTTTTTGAACATATTGTGCTTGCCACATAGCCAGCGGGCTTTGGCGGGTAGCGATGCGAATGGTTTTCATTGTCATGGATAAATATATTGAATAATCGTATTAACTCATGGTTTCTAATTATTTCCCTGCCCACTTGTTGTTTTATTGATCGCTGAACAAGCTGGCGTTGTTTGGGAATCGTCGTTTTTAACCACCAGTTAGTGAGAAAATAGTGTCAGTTTTAACATTTCAATGATTTTTTTTCCAGTGACGAAGAAGCCAGGAAAGATTGAAAGAGTCTATGGATAGACAGGTTATAAGATAAAAAGAATTTTAAAGATTAAAATAATATTTTTTTTGGATGGAGAAAATAAACAAACAGCTTGATTTAAAAGCAGATTGACATTTATGTTCAACTTGATAATAAAAATACAGTGAAGATATTTAACAATAAAAAAAGATGAGATTAAATAAAGGATGGAAGACGTGATGTACTGACAATGCGTTACTTCCGCGATAGGAAAAATTATCGAATGATAAGAACGTGTTTAAATTGTGAGGTTAAAAAATAGATTATTATGTTTATTTCGTGATTAACTTAATATTTTACAACGAGTTAATTCTATTTTGCTTATTGCAGTGAACAGGAAAAGATGGTAGGGCAGGCTTTACGCTTTGACTGCAAGGTGTTAAATTGATCACGTTTCCGACAATAAGTTTGTAAAAATAATTCTAGATGCTCTTTTAAGACCACGCATGATCGGAAACAGGGGACTACTTTAGGCACTGGAACTGATATCAGGCGAAACTCTTGTATCTCTATATTGAAACGCTAAAGCAGCGACTGGATGCAATTAACCAACTTAGATTAGAACGCGCCACCAGCTTAATGGGCGATGTGTTTAAGCAAGTTTATAATTTAATTCCAGTATTATTACATTACCATCATCCAATGATGCCCGGTTATATCAAAGGCGATATTCCTCATGGCGTTTGCTTTTTTATGCCTGATGAATCACAACCGTTTTTGGACAGCCAACTTATTGCTGCTTTGCCAGCGGTTTCATCGCATAAATCCAATGGTGAATTACCGATTACGGGCATTTACTCTATGGGCAGCACCTCTTCGATCGGGCAAAGTTGTTCTTCTGACGTCGATATTTGGGTTTGTCATCAATCCTGGTTGGACAATGATGAGAAAGCCTTGCTGGAACAAAAATGCACCTTGATAACGCAGTGGGCCGCTTCACAGGGTATTGAAGTGACCTTTTTTCTGATTGATGAAAACCGTTTTCGGCATAACGCCAGCGGCAGTCTGAATGGTGAAGACTGCGGCTCTACCCAACATATTCTTCTGCTTGATGAATTTTATCGCACGGCGGTTTGCATGGCGGGTAAACGTTTGCTTTGGGCCATGGTGCCGGTGGAAGAGGAAGCACATTACGATGAATATGTGCTTTCGCTCTATGCTCAGGGCGTATTGACTCCCAATGAGTGGTTAGATCTGGGCGGCTTGAGCGAGTTATCTGCAGAAGAATATTTTGGCGCGAGTCTCTGGCAGCTTTATAAAAGTGTGGATTCGCCGTATAAAGCCGTATTGAAAAGCCTATTGCTGGAAGCGTATTCATGGGAATACCCCAATGGAAAACTGTTGGCGATGGAAATGAAGCAACATTTTCATGATGGCGCAATAGTTTCCTTTGGGCTTGATGCCTATAGCATGATGCTGGAGCGTGTAACCCGTTATCTTGTTGCTACGAACGACCTTACGCGCCTTGATTTGGCGCGTCGTTGTTTCTATCTGAAGGTATGCGAGAAAGTGCTGGAAAGCCGGGATGATCAAGGTTGTACTGGATGGCGTCGGCAGGTGATATCCCAGTTAGTGCGTGAGTGGGGTTGGGATGAAAGTAAATTGACGATGCTGGATAATCGTAACGCATGGAAAATTGAGCAGGTGCGTGACGCCCATAATGAATTGCTTGATACCATGATGCAGAGTTATCGCAACCTTATCCGTTTTGCCCGCCGTAATAATTTGAGTATCAGTGCCAGCCCGCAAGATATTGGTGTATTGACCCGTAAATTGTATGCGGCTTTTGAAGCCTTGCCCGGTAAAGTGACGTTGGTGAATCCTCAGATATCACCGGATCTGTCAGAAAAAGATTTGACCTTCATTTATGTGCCGCCGGGGCGGGCAAACCGCAGTGGCTGGTATCTTTACAATCATGCTCCCACGATTGAATCAATCGTGGGTCATCAGCCATTGGAATATAACCGTTACCTGAATAAATTGGTTGCCTGGACTTATTTCAATGGCCTGCTGACCAAAGAAACCCGACTCTATATGCATCATGGGCAATCCCAGTGTGACAGGAAAAAACTGGGTGATTTGGTGGATGATATTGCGACGCATTTCCCGATCCGCTTACCCGCTCCCACACCAAAAGCGTTATACAGCCCTTGTGAAATTCGTCACTTGGCGATTATTGTTAATTTAGAGCAAGATCCAACGGCTGCTTTTTCCGAGCACATTGTCCGCTTTGATTTAAGAAATCTGAATGTTTTCAGTTTTGGCGAATCGCAACAATGTCTGGTCGGGAGCATTGATTTACTGTATCGCAATTCGTGGAACGAAGTGAGAACCTTACATTTCAGTGGGGAACAATCAGTACTGGAAGCCTTAAAAACCATATTGGGTAAAATGCATCGAGATGCAGCACCACCTGCTGATGTTGAAGTTTTCTGTTATAGCGCACACTTACGTGGTTTGATCCGTACACGTATCCAGCAATTAATTTCCGAATGTATAGAGCTACGTTTGTCCAGTAATCGACAAGATCCAAATCGCTTTAAGGCGTTACGGATTTCAGGGCAAACATGGGGGCTGTTTTTCGAACGGTTAAACGTATCGGTGCAAAAATTGGAAAACGCAATAGAGTTCTACGGCGCGATTTCCAATACGAAACTGCATGGTTTACCTGTTAAAATTGATACTAAAGAAAAACATTTACCGTCAGTCATTGATGGTTTTGCCTGTGAGGGGATTATTCAGTTCTTTTTCGAGGATATTGAAAAAGAACAGGGGTTCAATATTTATATTCTTGATGAATCCAATCGGGTAGAAATTTATTCTCATTGTGAAGGCAGCAAAGAAGAGTTAGTGCAGGATATCAGCCGTTTTTATTCATCATCGCATGATCGTTTTACTTATGGTTCCAGTTTTATCAACTTCAACTTGCCGCAGTTCTATCAAATTGCGCAAAAAGGTGAACGTACCCATGTTGCACCATTTATCGATGGCGTGTTCCCGGTGGATGGTATTGACGTGGATAATGAAAGGACTCATGTTGATGGGCAACGTGATGAAACATGTGCGAATGAACCTTATCGTTCACTGTATCATTATTGATAAAAATGAAGATATTCATCCTGTTAACACAAGCGCCCACAGTACATTAGGCGCCTGTTGCTATTAAACGATTGTTTTTATGGGATCACTGTTTTATCGCTGCCAGTGAAAGAGGCTCATGAAAATTGAAAGGACTCACCGCTCTGTTCAGTGATGGCGTGTGCCAGCATGGCAAGAAAATCATTGCCGCTGCGATCGCAGATCCATTGGTTATCCCGATAATTAAAATGGTAGCCGCCGCTTTTGGTTGCCAGCCATACCTGATGGAAAGGCTCCTGACGATTAATGATGATTTTACTGCCGTTTTCAAAACTCAGCGTCATCACCCCCCCGTTTGTTTCGTAGTCAATATCTGAATCGCCATCGTAATTATCCAGTTGCTCTTCAAGATGAAGCATCAATTGGTCGGCCAATTGATGAAATTCACTATCGTTCATGTTTATTTCCTATTTGCTTTTCAGGGCCTAGCTGCGATTATAGAGAGTATTAGCATATGAATCACAGGCATTAATATGATGAAAAAACAACTTCGTTGGTCACTGACTATCATAACATTACTTTCTCTGACAGGTTGTGGCTTGAAAGGTCCGCTCTATTTTCCCCCTGCGGCATCGGTTTCTATGCACAACATGGATAAGGCACAGCCAGAAAAATGGTCAAAAAACCTGGCATCAGAAAACCGGGGATCAAAAGACAATATATCAATGGGTGCTTAGTGAGAGTGGCTCGCGCCAGTGAGCTATCTTGGAGTCATATATGCAGTTCGCCAAAATGCATGGTCTTGGCAACGACTTTATGGTCGTTGATGCAGTGACCCAAAATGTTTATTTTTCTCCAGAGTTAATTTGTCGTCTGGCTGATCGACATACGGGGGTCGGCTTTGATCAGCTCTTGATTGTTGAAGCCCCCTATGATCCTGACTTAGATTTTCACTATCGCATTTTTAACGCTGATGGTAGTGAAGTTTCTCAGTGTGGTAATGGTGCACGTTGCTTCGCTCGTTTTGTTCGTCTGAAGGGGCTGACCAATAAACGTGACATCAAGGTCAGTACGCAAGCAGGGCGGATGGTGTTGAGCATCACACATGATGATCAAGTCTGTGTCAACATGGGAGAACCGGTTTTTGAACCGCAGCGTGTTCCTTTCCGCGCGCATAAAGCGGAGAAAACCTATATTATTCGCGCTGTCGAACGCACCGTGCTCTGTGGGGTTGTGTCAATGGGGAATCCTCACTGCGTTATAGCGGTTGATGATGTAGACACGGCCGAAGTGGCAATCTTGGGGCCTGTATTAGAAAGCCATGAACGTTTTCCTGAACGGGCTAATATTGGTTTCATGCAGATAATGAACCGGGGGCATATCCGCTTGCGTGTCTTTGAGCGTGGTGTTGGTGAGACGCAGGCATGTGGTAGCGGAGCCTGTGCTGCTGTCGCAGTCGGTATTCAACAGGATCTGCTGGATAAGCAAGTTCGAGTTGATCTTCCAGGGGGGATATTGCAAATTCGTTGGGATGGGCCGGGTAACCCCCTTTTTATGACCGGGCCAGCAACCCACATCTATGATGGTACGATTCATTTGTGATTGATTCTGTGTTGACTGAGTCATTCCTGAAATATGGGGCACTGGAAAATGAGTGAAAAAAACGATCCATTGCACATCGAAAAAAGACTGAATGATCAAGCTGTAGTGGATTATTTGGTGAATAATCCGGAATTTTTTATCCGTAATGCGAGTATGGTCGATAAGATCAAGATTCCCCATCCGGTACGGGAATGTATCTCTTTGATGGAATGGCATATGAATCGCCAGAGGAAACGCATCTGTTATCTGGAAGACGACCTGAACCACTTGGTCGAGCAGGCGAAGCAGAATGAAATACTGTTTAGCCGTTTATTGCAACTTCTGTCTGATCTCTCTGGCGTTCAGAGCTTGCAGGCGTTTCTCTCCTGTCTGAGTTCATGGTCAAAAGCACTTGGATTGAGTAACAGTTATATTCGGTTATTCAGTGATAAATGGCATCTGGGGGCACCACAAAACGCCCCTGAGTTGGCGATTTCCCGTTACGCCTTTGAAACTGTCCGTATTAAACGATTTGGTGAAAAAAATCATTATCTTGGTCGCTTACATGGCCCGGAGATCCTCCTGTTAATGCCACAGGCGCGCCATGTGGGTTCTGTGGCAATTTCCCTGCTGGGATCACACGGGGATTTAGGCATGGTGATTTTCAATAGCCACAATAAACAGCATTATCACGAAGACATGGGGACTGACATGCTCGACCATTTGGCGAAGCTGCTACCGGGGTTATTGTCCCGTTGGATTGAACGCGCATGAGCCAACCGATTGATTTACTGTTAGCTCCTGTGGAAGACTTTCTGCTCTATTTGCGGGTTGAACGACGCTTAAGCCCCGTCACCATTACTAACTACCGACGTCATTTGGTGGTTTTGGCGCAAATGTCACTGGAGATGGGCATCGATCAGTGGCCGGATCTGGACCCGGCTAAAGTCAGAATGTTGACGACCCGCAGTCGTCGAGCGGGATTACAGTCTGCCAGCCTTGCCCTGCGTCTTTCTTCTCTGCGTTGTTTTCTTGACTGGATGGTCATGCAAAATAAACTGGAGGCAAATCCCGCTAAAACAGTCAGTACCCCGCGCAAAAAACGCCACTTGCCTAAAAATATGGATGTGGACGAAGTGAATCAACTGCTCAACATTAATTTGAATGATCCGCTGTCAGTGCGTGACAGAACGATGTTGGAAGTCATGTATGGTGCGGGATTGCGTTTGTCTGAGCTGGTCGGGCTTGATTGTCGTCATCTGGATTTGGAAAGTGGGGAAGTCTGGGTTCATGGCAAGGGTAGCAAAGAGCGAAAAGTGCCGTTTGGCCGTATGGCGCAGGCATGGCTCCAGCGTTGGCTGGAAATGCGGGAATTATTTAAACCGGAAGATGATGCGGTTTTTATTTCCAGCCAGAGCGGGAAACGCATCTCGGCCCGTAACGTACAGAAACGCTTTGAACAGTGGGGGATTCGGCAAGGTGTTAGCAGTCACATCAACCCCCATAAATTACGTCACTCTTTTGCCACACATATTCTGGAATCCAGTGGTGATCTGCGGGCAGTACAAGAATTATTGGGTCATGCGAACCTGTCGACCACCCAGATCTATACCCATTTGGATTTTCAACACCTGACAAAAGTTTATGATGTGGCGCACCCCAGAGCCAAACGAGGGAAATCATAATGCGTTTTTATCGGCCGCTCGCGCCGTTTGCTGCGATGACTTTCGATCTGGATGATACCCTTTACGATAATCATCCTGTCATCGAGAAAACCGAAAAAGAAGTGTTATGTTTTATCAGGCAGTACGATGCTCGGTTCGGTCATTTTGAGCATGAAGATCTGCATGTGTACCGTCAGGCCATTCTTGAACGGGAACCGGATATTTACCACAATATGACATTATGGCGTCGCCAGTCCGCAGAACTCATGTTTACCCATTATGGTTTCAATCATGAGGAAGCCGTCCGTGGTACAGATGAAATCATGTCTTGCTTTACCTACTGGCGTAATCAAATTCCTGTTCCACAATCGACTCATCAGACGTTGGCGGTATTGGCGGAAAAAATCCCGTTGGTGGCAATTACCAATGGGAATGCGGAACCGGCCGCCTGTGGGCTGGCACCTTATTTTGCGTTTGTTCTGAAAGCGGGCGTTGATGGGCGTGCTAAACCTTACCCTGATATGTACCATGTGGCGGCAGAGCGCCTGAACCTACCTGTACATCAGATTCTGCATGTGGGGGATAATCTGAATACCGATGTCAAAGGGGCGCTTTATTGTGGTATGCAGTCTTGCTGGATCAACATGGGGAATAAAAATTTGATGCAAGAACCGGAAGGGCGTCTGATCCCACATGTTGAGATTTCTGATTTAGCTTCTTTAATAGCACTGATATAATTTCAGGCTGTAATCTCTATAAAAAACAGCCTGACTTGTTGATCTTATGATGTTAAACCAGTCACCGCTGACAACTGATGGTAATTATGGACGTTTCTTATCTGCTCGAAAGTCTCAATGACAAACAACGCGAAGCGGTCGCAGCATCTCGCAGTAACATGCTGGTTCTGGCCGGTGCTGGCAGTGGTAAAACGCGTGTATTGGTTCACCGGATCGCATGGTTACTCTCAGTTGAAAATGCGGCGCCATTTTCTATCATGGCGGTTACGTTTACCAATAAAGCGGCGGCTGAGATGCGGCATCGCATTGAAAACCTGATTGGCACCAGTCAGGGAGGCATGTGGATTGGCACATTCCATAGTCTTGCTCACCGCTTGTTACGCGCTCATCATCTGGATGCTAATTTGCCGCAGGATTTTCAGATCCTCGATAGCGAAGATCAGCATCGTCTCATCAAACGCATCATCAAAGCGATGAATCTGGATGACAAACAGTGGCCGGCCCGTCAGGGAATGTGGTACATCAATGGCAAAAAAGATGAAGGCTTACGCCCACAGCACATTGAAAATTATGGCAATCCGGTCGAGGCGACCTGGCTGAAAATCTACCAGGCCTATCAGGAAGCGTGTGATCGCGCTGGATTGGTGGATTTTGCGGAATTACTGCTGCGAGCGCATGAACTCTGGTTGAACAAGCCGCCGATCCTGCAACATTATCGTACACGTTTCACCAATATTCTGGTGGACGAATTTCAGGATACGAACAGTATTCAATACGCCTGGATCCGTCTTCTGGCTGGTGAGAGTGGCAAGGTCATGATTGTCGGGGATGATGATCAGTCCATCTATGGTTGGCGTGGGGCTCAGGTCGAAAATATTCAGCGCTTCCTCACCGATTTTCCGGCAACGGCAACAATCCGTCTGGAACAGAATTATCGTTCGACCAGCAATATCCTCAAGGCGGCTAATGCCCTGATTGCCCATAATCATGATCGTTTGGGTAAAAATTTATGGACAGAAGGGCGTGAAGGGGAACCGATTGCCCTTTATAGCGCCTTCAATGAGCTGGATGAATCCCGTTATGTTGTCAGCCGTATTAAGCATTGGTTGGATAACGGCGGGGCACTGAAAGAGTGTGCGATCCTGTATCGAAGCAATGCGCAATCCCGTGTCTTGGAAGAAGCACTGTTGCAGGCTGCCATGCCTTACCGCATTTACGGTGGTCAGCGCTTCTTCGAGCGTCAGGAAATCAAAGATGCTTTGTCTTACTTGCGCTTGGTCGCAAACCGTCACGATGATGCGGCTTTTGAACGCGTGGTCAATACGCCAACCCGTGGCATTGGTGACAGAACACTCGATGTTGTGCGTCAGGTGTCGCGTGATCAGCAAAAAACCTTGTGGGAAAGTTGCTTATTATTGATACAGGAAAAAGTGCTGGCGGGTCGGGCGGCCTCTGCTTTGCAGCGTTTTATTGAGTTAATTGAAGCGCTGGAAACAGAGACTCAGGAAATGCCATTGCATGTACAGACCGATCGTATTATCCGTGATTCTGGCTTATGGGCGATGTATCAACAGGAAAAAGGCGAAAAGGCGCAGGCGCGTATTGAAAACCTTGAAGAACTCGTCACCGCAACCCGCCAATTCAGCTATCAGGACGAAGATGAAAATCTGCTGCCATTGCAGGCCTTCCTGTCCCATGCCGCACTTGAATCGGGTGAAAGTCAGGCAGATGCCAGTCAGGATGCGGTGCAACTGATGACTTTGCATTCAGCGAAAGGTTTGGAATTCCCACAAGTCTTTATTGTCGGTATGGAAGAAGGCATGTTTCCGAGCCAGATGTCCATTGACGAGGGCGGCCGGTTGGAAGAAGAGCGCCGTCTGGCCTATGTCGGTGTGACCAGAGCGATGGAAAAACTGACACTGACTTATGCGGAAAGTCGTCGGTTATATGGTAAGGAAGTGCATCACCGTCCCTCGCGTTTTATCGGTGAACTTCCGGTGGAATGCGTGGCAGAAGTTCGCCTGCGGGCAACCGTCTCCCGCCCGGTTAGTCACAAACGGCTTGGTACGCCAATCAGCGCCAGTGACAGTGGTTACGCGCTTGGGCAGCGTGTACGTCATCCTAAATTTGGTGAAGGGACGATTATCAATATAGAAGGCAGCGGGGAACATTGCCGGTTGCAAATTGCGTTTCAGGGTGAAGGGATTAAATGGCTGGTAGCCGCTTATGCCAGGCTGGAAACGAGCCAATAATCCGGTTGAGAGTTGACAGGATTTTTCTTCTAAGCGTAACATTCGCGCCTTACGATAAACGTAGGGGGTATAAGGAGACTTATGGTACATGCTGAACGCATTTAAATTAGAGAATCATCGCCTGCTCCGTCTTGAAGTTGAAGAAGGTGATCAGTTATCTGACGCCATGTGGGTTGACTTAGTGGGTCTGGGGGATCATGATCGCCTCCGTGTCCAAAATGAGCTGGGACAAGTCCTGGCAACCCGCACGGAATTGGATGATATTGAGGCATCCGCGCGTTTTTTTGAAGATGAAGATGGTATGCATGTCCATTCATTCTTCTATTTTGAAGATGCCGAAGACCATGCTGGCAACTCGACTGTCGCATTTACTATCCGTGACGGTCGTCTCTACACATTGCGAGAGCGTGAACTCCCTGCATTTCGATTATACCGGATGCGTGCCCGTAATCAGACGATGGTTGACGGGAACGCCTATGAACTGCTGATGGATTTGTTCGAAACCAAAATCGAACAATTGGCTGATGTGATTGAAAATATCTACAGTGCGCTGGAGTCCCTGAGCCGGGTCATTATGAAGGGGAAGCAGGGTGATGAATTTGATTCTGCGTTGTCTAATCTGGCCGAGCAGGAAGACATTGGCTGGAAAGTGCGTTTGTGTTTGATGGATAGCCAGCGTGCGCTGAATTTTCTTGTGCGCCGTGCCCGCTTACCGACCAATCAATTGGAACAGGCGCGTGAAATTCTGCGGGATATTGAATCCTTGTTGCCGCACAATGAATCACTGTTTCAGAAAGTTAACTTTTTAATGCAGGCAGCAATGGGTTTTATCAATATCGAACAGAGCCGCATTATCAAAATTTTCTCCGTTGTTTCCGTGGTATTCCTGCCACCGACGCTGGTGGCGTCCAGTTATGGGATGAATTTCCAATTTATGCCGGAACTGAGCTGGACATTCGGCTACCCTGCGGCCATTGGCTTAATGATTGCAGCGGGTCTAGCCCCTTACCTCTACTTTAAGCGGAAAAACTGGCTGTAGTGATCTGTCTGAGCGATCTGGCGATTGACATCCTCTTTAGGGTGGGAGGATGTCAAAAAAACAGTTACCATAGAATTTTTACCTTTCATCTCAATTTGATCTACCTGTGTTAACTACCACCAGTCAAGCAGTCAAATCACAAACCATCATAAACAATGAAAGTATCCTGATTTGCATCAGTATAATTCGCCCGCATCAATACTTTTTTACTCTTTTATTTAAAGGATAATAAAACATCACTGATTGGAGTAAATGAGTATTTGAGTATGAAGGTTATTTCTTTTCTAAATCCAAAAGGCGGTTCAGGTAAAACAACCACCGTGATTAACATTTGTACTTCACTATCTCGCTCAGGATTCAATATTGCTGTTGTCGATACAGATCCTCAAATGAGCCTGACGAACTGGAGCAAATTAGGTAAAGCCACTTTTGACGTATTCACAGCAGTTTCAGAAAAAGATGTGTACGGAATCAGAAAAGATTTAGCTGAATATGATTTTGTTATCGTCGACGGCGCTGGATCACTGTCAGTCATCACATCTTCGGCTGTTATGGTCAGTGACCTCGTGATTACTCCAGTAACACCAAGTCCGTTAGATTTCTCTGCCGCTGGTCGTGTTCTGTACTAGAAGCCCAAGCTTACAGTCGCAAAGTTGCGGTGCGGTTTCTCGTTACACGCAAGATAGAACATGTGTAAAATCATTCCCAAATGGCTTTTCCTTTCCATTTGTCATCAATTAACTCTATGAATTTTCTTACCTTTTGAGAAAGATGATGTCTCGTAGGATACACCGCGCAAATAGGTTTTTCTTCTCGGCAAAATGATTCCAGAACAGGTATTAACTCTCCCTTTCTTATTTGCTCTCCTACTAAAAATGCGCCTACCTGAATTAACCCAAATCCAGCTAATGCTGCATCTCTTAAAGCCTCAGAATTATGAAAAAGCATTCTACTTTTCAATCGATAGTCATGACATTGATTATTAATTTGGTAGTGCCATGAAACAGGCATACCTTGATGTAAAAATACTAACGTTTCATGATCGAATAAATCATCTGGAGTTTCCGGGACCCCTCTATTTTTTAGATAGTTTGGTGATGCACAGGTAATTAATCTATGTGGAGCAAGAACTTTACGAATAAGACGACTGTCATCATTTCCTCCAATACGTATTGCTAGATCAATACCATCACGTACAAGATCGCTGTAATAATCAGAAAAAGTGACTTCAGCCTCCACTTCTGGCCATTTTGATAAAAAATCGAATAGAATAGGTATTACATGCATACGTCCAAAAGAGACTGGAAGATCAACTCGAAAACGCCCCTCTGGGGTTTTATTTCTCTTATTTAAAGTACTTTCTATTTCTTCCACTTCGTTAATGATTTTTAATGCATGTTCATAAAATATGACTCCCTCTTCACTTAAATTTATACTGCGAGTAGTTCTATACATAAGACGACTAGAAAGTTGCTCTTCTAATCTATTGATACTCTTTCCTACTGCAGAACGTGAAATTCCTAGTAACTGTGCTGCTGTAGTAAAACTACGAACATTGGCAACTTTCACAAACACCAAAATGTCAGAGATATTATTAATAAGCGTTCTATTTGACACTATTTGTCCCCAGTATTGCTACAAAGATATAGTTTATCACAAGCACCTCATAAGATATATTAATAATACTAAACACAATATGTTGTTTTTACGAAAAATGGTAATAGTCTATAGAGGAAATCAAATGGTATCTAATAAAGATAATAATCATATTACTACACGACCTTGGTTTGCTGTTACATCCATAGGATTGTCAACATTTTCCGTTGTGACCACAGAAATGTTACCCGTGGGTCTTTTAAATCCTATTGCAGACTCACTTGGAACATCTGTGGGTACAGCTGGATTAATGATTTCACTACCCGCATTGTTTGCCGCCTTATTTGCTCCTTTAGTTGTTCTCGTATCAGGTAGAATAGATCGCCGTAGTATTTTATGCTTATTGATGTTGCTTCTTGTTATTGCAAATATTGTATCGGCAATATCAACGAGCCTAGCTTGGCTTTTAGTTGCACGGATTGCTGTAGGATTCTGTATGGGAGGGATTTGGGCGATAGCAGGTGGTTTGGCTCCACGTCTAGTAACTCCTTCTTCTATAGGATTTGCAACATCCATTATTTTTGGTGGCGTTGCGGCAGCATCCGTTTTTGGTGTACCAATAGGCGCGCTTCTTGGCGATGCATTTGGATGGCGAACATCATTTTTCTGTATGGCCATTTTTGCATCTATAGTGTTACTTCTCCTTTATAGTTCACTGCCTTCTCTACCTGTATCAGGTTCAATCACGTTTAAGCAATATATGAAAGTAATAGTTGATAAAAAAGTTTTAATAGGACTTACTATTACACTTTTTATAGTAAGTGGTCATTTTATGGCATATACTTTTGTTCGACCATTACTTCAATTTGTTTCTGAATTTCCAAGTTATTGGATTGGTCCAATCTTATTTATGTATGGGATTTTGGGAATCATCGGAAACTTTATTGCTGGTATTATTTCTGCTCGAAATATTATTTTAACAATGATTTTAATATCAATTTTTTTAACTACTTCTATTATATTATTTCCTATATTAGGTTCTTCTTACATTGGGAGTTCAATAGTTATATTATTATGGGGATTATCTTATGGAGGTGTGTCCGTATCATTAATGACTTGGATGATGAAATCATCGCCTAAAGCTATAGAAATTTCTACATCTTTATATATTTCAGTTTTCAATATTGCAATTGCATTAGGTTCTTTCCTTGGCGGTTACTTGGTCGATAAATATGGTTTGTTAAATAATACATTTATAGCAGGAGTGATTGCTTTAATTTCATTTGTATTTATTGTTATTAACAGGAAAAAACATTACTCTGAGTAACGTTAAATTGCTGAAACCCCATTTGAAACAATGGGGATTTTCATTTAAAAAGTTTCTAATTATATCTTTTATATTTGGAGTCATTTAATCGGGAAAACATACCCGATATTACTAACTTGTTTTATATTTTTCTGGACATGGATATATGATAAAGGAAAAATTAAAATTCCAGTAGGTTTGAATATGCATAGGGGTTTTTATTCCAAGCATCAAAGAAGTAACTACAACCTTTATCATAAAAAATTCAATAGAGAGCTTCGTCCTCTAGGGAGAAATTTATATCATTAATATATTAAATTTAACGTTAGTTCAAGCCATTGACATCCTCCCCGCACTAAAAGACGAGAAGGATGTCAAACCTTGACCGAGACCAGCGTGTAGCACATCGGGAGCGTCAGCGGGCCGCTCTCGTAGAGGTCGTAGAGTTCTTCGCGGTTCGAGTGACGGTATTCCTTGAAGTGGCTCAGCCGCAAACCCGCGCTGAGCAGCCCGCCAAGGATGCTGCCGAGTTCGTGGACGTACCAATAGCTGGCGACGCCGGTATCGCTACCGCAGCCCTCGTAGATGATGGCTTCTCGGGACACATAAGGCTTAGCGGTAAAATAGTCGTTGCGCAGTTCGAACGGTCGCTCCGACTCGGGTTCGAGCATTTCTAGGAAGGGGTGGGTTTCATAGATCACCAGGTGTCCGGCCGGCTTCAACAGCCCGCTCACCGAGGCGAAGAAGCGCTCAATGTCAGGCATCCAGTTCAGCACGCCGATGGTAATCAGAAGCAGGTCGAACTGTCCATTCAGCTCGGCCGGCAAGTCATAGGCGTTGGCCTCGACGAAACGGGGCTGATGCGGTGAATTCTCGGCCAGTTGCCGTGCCTGGGCGAGGAAAGCGGCGGACTGGTCGATCCCCACCGCTCGCTCGACGCCGAAGGCGTACAGCGACAGCACTTCCCGGCCGTTGTTGCAGCCGACCTGAACCACCGCCTTGCCGACCAGATCCAGCTCGCGTAGCACGCCACCTAGCGTCTCGTCTAGGCAACTGAAGTCTTCGCCTTGCACGGCCTGCAGCAGCCCCTTCCAGCTGTGGGTACGCAGGTGGCTGTCGGCGGACGCGTCCCAGGCGCGCCGGTTGCTTTCTACAGCGTGTTCAAAATCCGTCATTCGAAATCCTCATATATGTTCCCTAGATGTCGATTTTCCCAGTCATTCAATATTGATCTTTAATTGGGGATTGTGCTCATCAATGGCATTCGGTTAAGATCTTGCCGGCGCATCAAAAGGGTTCCACCGTGTTCGGGGGTTCATCGATTTTCGTGGATAGTGTCGTCCTGGTCTCACCCGTTGGGTCATCTTTGTTATATACTTGTGATAAATCAAATCACCGATGAACTCACGGAAAAACTGACCCATTTATGCATCATATGCAGGGTCAGTTCAGGCATAGGCGGTTTGCCAGCGTTTGGTTACTGATGTCGTAAACGGTGCTGCGTATAAAGCGCATCCAACGTAAACAAAATCAACGCAGCCCAGATAAAGCCAAAAGTAATCAAGCGATCGGGACCGATTTCTTCTCCATAAACCAGAGTTGCCAGCAAGAACATCAGTGTTGGGCCAAGGTACTGGAAAAAGCCCAGGGTGGATAAACGCAGATGTGCGGCAGCGGCGGTGAAGAACAACAACGGAACCGTGGTGATGATACCCGCCGCAATCAGCATGAGATTCAAAGAGAACGTATTATCCAGCATATTGCTTGTCGGGCTATGGGCGAAGAACAGCAGGTAAATGAGTGCGACAGGGAACACCCAGACTGTTTCAATCAACATCCCTGTTTGTGCGTCCACGCCCAGCTTTTTGCGGATCAATCCATAAACAGCAAATGTCGTTGCTAAGTACAAGCCAATCACGGGGACAGAGCCAAATTGCCATACCTGGATCAGTACGCCAGTAAAGGCTAATCCTACAGCAATCCACTGTATACGTCGGAAGCGTTCACCAAGAAAAGTCATGCCGAACAGCACACTCACCAGGGGATTAATAAAATACCCCAGACTCGCTTCAAGCAGATGGTTATTATTTACCGCCCAAATATAAGTGAGCCAGTTACTGGTAATCGTGAAGGCCGTGATGCCTAACAGCAGCAGGATTTTCGGTTGTCGGACCACTGCCCAGAGTTGACGCCAGTGACGAGTCATGGTCAACATCAATACCATAAAGAAAACTGACCAGATAACACGGTGTGACACGATTTCATCAGGTGGCACATATTGTATGGATTTGAAGTAGATGGGTGCTAACCCCCAAATAAGATAAGCCCCTAAGGCATACAAGATACCTTTGGCAGTCTGTTGGTTACTCATAATGTCCTTGAATGTTTAGAGCGTGTTCAGAAAATGAGAAAAGCCTATTAGATGATAGCCCATAGCGTTATACAATGTGTCACTGGGATGAACAATTTACAAGTAGTTAATGGTATGGGTGACCATTATTTCTTAATTCATTATACAATTGAGTGAGTATTGCCATAAGTTTCCTATATCAGCAAGGAAGCTGACATAATTTCTTGTTCTGTTTGGTTTTGGGGATTCGTAACTCACCTTCTGACTTTTTCAAATAACAATTTATTGAAAAAATAAATAATTATTTAAATCAATGAACTATGATCAATCGATTAAATTGAAATAAATAAAAATTAACCAACCAAATAAGTCCCAACGGCACTGGCAATATGGACTTGTTTTTCATTATGCAATTCAATTCTGGCGACAGACACTTTATTGCCAGCACGGATAATGTTGCAACTGGCGGTAAAGACTTCACCGCGTCCGGGTCTCAGGTAATCTACACGTAGATCGATTGTGCCAAGTGTGGTGAGACGTTTCTGGAGTTCTTCGGTGGTCAGCGCGTCCATTGCTGTCAGCATATTACCGGCACAAACCAGCCCGCCTGCAACATCTAATATGGAAGCGATCGCGCCGCCATGCAGAATCTTATGCATTATATTACCAACCAATTTTTCTTGATAGCGAAATTGCAATTCGACATAGTCTTGTTCGAAGCGGAGCAGTTCGAGACCCAACACTTGGTTAAATGGCATATGATAAATAAAAATTTCACCAATAAATTTACGCGCTTCTTCTGGCGTTAAGGTGAGGTTTGCTCGCAGTCTGTTTTCCATAGCAGATTTCCTGATAATAAAACGTAAAGATCAATGATATTAAATGGGTGTCTTGGGTTAATCAATTGTTAAGTTTATGCTTTCGTTATCGACTTTACCAGTCTGCGAAGCGCTTCGAAAAAACCATTCACGGAAAATACAAAAAATAATCATGTAGCGTGTAGAATAAGCGGTGATTTAAAACAATGTTATGCAGTGAGAGTGTGATGAAGTGAGAGAACGTGTACCCTCAATAAGAGCGGGAAAAGATCCCTTATGTTTTATCCCTGTAATACGAATGACATTATTGAGACTTCTGGCTCTAAAATTAAGACATCGGCAATTTATCGTGATACCGGACACATCTTATTCACAATGTTCAGGGTGAACAGGATGTCAACGTGCAGCAGCAGAATATATGCAGGCGCCCGGATTGCGGCTGTATTTTTACAGCCTGCTTTTAGGCTTTTTTAAGGATTAGCGTTTAACGATTGAGGAAAGGCGTGTCTACCGCAGAACTCATCAGCACGGCATCGCGGGCTGAACAAGCATTACGAAAAACATTCGGATACCAGCAATTTCGGCCAGGACAGCAGCAAGTGATTAACGCCGTGCTTGACGGGCGTGATTGCCTGGTTGTTATGCCAACGGGAGGCGGTAAATCGCTGTGCTACCAGATCCCCGCGTTGGTTAAAAATGGGCTGACGCTGGTTGTCTCTCCATTAATCTCATTGATGAAAGATCAAGTTGATCAACTCCGGGCGAATGGCGTTGAAGCGGAGTGCCTGAACTCAACCCAACGCCGTGAACAGCAAGTTGATATTATGCAACGTTGCCGCCAGGGGATGATTAAACTGCTTTATATTGCCCCAGAACGGTTGGTCACGGATAATTTTCTGGAGCAACTTCACGGCTGGCAGCCTGTTTTACTGGCTGTTGATGAAGCGCATTGTATTTCTCAATGGGGGCATGACTTTCGCCCAGAATATCGTGCGCTAGGGCAACTTCGCCACCATTTCCCCCATCTTCCCGTCATTGCCTTAACCGCGACGGCAGATAAAACGACCCGTCAGGATATCGTGCGTTTATTGGCGTTGCGTGAGCCGATTATTCATATCAGCAGCTTTGATCGTCCTAACATTCGCTACACGTTAGTCGAGAAATACAAACCTCTTGATCAGCTTTGGTCATTTGTCCGTGGTCAGCAGGGAAAAAGTGGCATTATTTACTGTAATAGCCGCAATAAAGTGGAAGACACGGCGGAGCGTTTGCAAAAACGGGGGTTAAGTGTTGCCCCTTATCATGCCGGACTAGAAAACAATCAACGTGCGTGGGTACAAGATGCCTTCCAGCGGGATGATTTGCAGATTGTTGTAGCAACCGTTGCCTTTGGGATGGGAATAAACAAACCTAACGTGCGTTTTGTCGTGCACTTTGATATTCCCCGTAATATCGAATCCTATTATCAAGAAACCGGCCGTGCAGGGCGGGATGGCTTACCTGCCGAAGCGGTATTGTTTTACGATCCTGCGGATATGGCGTGGCTGCGTCGTTGCCTGGAAGAGAAACCGGCGGGTGAACAGCAGGATATTGAACGACATAAACTGAATGCGATGGGGGCATTTGCTGAAGCGCAGACTTGCAGGCGTTTGGTGTTGCTGAATTATTTTGGTGAAAGTCGTCAAACAGCGTGTGGCAATTGTGATATTTGCCTTGATCCCCCCAAACGGTATGACGGTTTGGTCGAGGCTCAGAAAGCGCTGTCCTGCATCTATCGTGTTGGACAGCGTTTCGGGGTTGGTTATATTGTCGACGTGCTACGAGGGGCAAATAATCAACGCATTAGAGAATTTGGGCATGACAAGCTGCCTGTCTACGGCATTGGTAAAGCACAGAGCCAGGAACATTGGATGAGCGTCTTGCGTCAGCTCATTCATTTGGGGCTGATTCAGCAAAACATTGCTAACTATTCAGCCCTGCAACTGACAGAAGCGGCGCGGCCAGTCTTGCGCGGTGAAGTCCCTTTACCACTGGCTGTACCACGCATCCAAAACTTGAAAAGCCGCAATCAGCAAAACAAATCATACAGTGGGAACTATGATCGTAAATTGTTTGCCAAGTTGCGCAAATTGCGTAAATCCATTGCTGATGAAAATAACATTCCCCCGTTTGTCGTTTTCAATGACGTGACATTAATTGAAATGGCAGAACAGTGTCCGATAACACCGGATGAGCTGTTGCTAATTAACGGTGTTGGGCAGAGGAAATTAGAACGCTTTGGGGAGGCGTTTATGACATTAATTCGTGAGCATTTTGACGAGGTTGAATAACCAAAGGATCACTGGCAGAGGACGATGAATGGTGTCTGAGAAATTGAAAGCAAGCTGGTTAAACCGTGAAGCTCAGTTCTCTGCCTTTACAAACGGATTGTTACTGGATTTTTGGCGAACGAGGGAAGAGAGGCAATTTATGGGCATTGATGACATTCCCATCCATTATGTCTCCTTTTGTTCTCCCTTCCATGATAAAACCCTGGTGATTTTGCCCGGCCGAAGTGAAAGCTATATGAAATACCCGGAAGTGGCTTACGATTTTTACCACTTGGGCTACGATATTTTCATTATTGATCATCGTGGGCAAGGGCGATCCGGGCGAATGTTGAGTGATCGGCAAAAAGGCCACGTTGAAGCGTTTGATCATTATGTGGATGATCTTGCGACATTGATTGAGCTTGAAGTGGTCTCTCGCCAATCTCATCGTTGTTATGCGTTGGCTCATTCAATGGGCGGTGCGATTTTAAGCCGTTTTTTGATGCGTTACCCGACGTCTGTTTTTTGTGCTGTCGCGCTGTGTGCACCGATGTTTGGTATTCATTTACCGATGCCGCGTTGGTTGGCTAATTTTCTGGTTAATCAGGCCGAACCCTCTCTCAAAAGGCGTAACGCTTATGCTCTGTCAACAGGGCAATGGCGGCCATTACCCTATTTTATTAATTTATTAACGCACAGTTATGCACGTTACCAGCGTTATTTACGCTACTATGCCGATTACCCTGAATTACGTCTTGGCGGGCCAACTTACCATTGGATGCGTGAAAGTCTGCGAATGGGAGATAATCTGATTGAAAATGCAGGTAAAATTCAGACCCCACTCATTGTCTTGCAAGCGAGTGCCGATAAGATAGTAAGTAATCAGGCGTTATTGGCTTTTTGTGAATTACACCAAAAAGCAGAAACCGGAAAAAAAGAACAAAACCCGCTGATTATCCAGGGGGCTTATCACGAAATTTTGTTCGAAAAAGACGTACTGCGCGCGCAGGCTCTCAATGCCATTTGTGATTTTTTTGACCAGAACTGATCAGTTTAGGAATCATAACCATGTATCATGTTGTTGCTTCAGATTTAGATGGCACATTGTTGTCCCCCGACCATAAATTAACCGCGTATACTAAGGAAACGCTGAACTTTCTGACCGAGCAAGGGATTCATTTTATTTTTGCGACAGGGCGTCATCATATTGATGTGGGGCAGATCCGTGATGGGTTAGGTATTGACGCTTATATGATCACCTCCAACGGCGCAAGAGTTCACAATAGTCAGGATGAATTAGTTTTCAGCCATAATTTAGATCCTGAAATTGCCCATGATTTGTGTTTATTGGAATTTGATAACCCCAATATCCTGACGAATTACTTCAATAATGATGATTGGTTCATCAATAGAGAGTCCCCTGAACAGAAAGTGTTTTTTCAGGAGTCCGTTTTCCATTACCAACTTTTTCAACGCGATACCTTTCCTACTGATGGTGTGTGCAAAGTCTATTACACCAGTGAAGATCATGATTACCTGGTGGCGTTGGAAGAGAGAATCAAAGCGCGGTGGGGAGGAAAGGTCAATGTCAGCTTTTCCCTGCGAAATTGTTTGGAAGTGATGGCGGGTCATGTTTCTAAAGGCCATGCATTGGAACACGTTTGCCAATTGATTGGCTACTCATTGCATGATTGCATTGCTTTTGGTGATGGTATGAATGATCGGGAAATGTTGAGTGTCGCAGGCAAGGGCTGCATTATGCAGGGCGCACATCAGCGTTTGAAAGATATTCTCCCGGATATGGAAGTCATTGGTTCCAATGCGGACGATGCCGTTGCGGGTTATTTGCGGAACCTCTATCAAGTTTGAATCCAATATTAAGTCTGAATCTAACCATCTGAATATTGTTGGAAAACCGCATCTGATATGATGCGGTTTTCTGGTTCATGTCGCCGTAAGGTTACAGTTCTCCCGGTTTACGTGGGGGATTTCGACCGGTGTAGTTCGTTGTCGCGCTGCGGATCTCTTGCCCGAAAATATCAACTCGCGCCTGGAATGGCGGGAATGGCAAGGTGATATTCTGTTTGCTGAATTCCTGCAAAATGTGTTGGTGTATTTCATGGCGGGCAGGCATACGGTGCCCCATCTCTGCGGCATAGGCGCGTAATTCATAAATCTGGATGCCTTGCTGTAAATCCACTAAATAGACTTCCGGCACAGGGTTATCAAGAATGAATGGTGAGCGTTTAGCAACAGAGAGTAATATGTCGGTGGCATGGGCAGAGTCAACCTCAGCCGGTACCGGGATTGTCAGGACGATACGTGTGATCGTGTCAGATAATGACCAGTTAATGAATTGCTCTGTAATAAATGCCTTATTGGGAACGATAATTTCTTTTCTATCCCAGTCAGTCAATGTTGTTGCCCGCGTATTGATCTTTGAGATGCTACCTGTCAGACCTCGGATCGTCACGGTATCCCCAATGCGGATGGGTTTTTCAAATAAAATGATCAGACCGGAAATGATATTGGTGAAAATTTCCTGCAAACCAAAACCCAGCCCAACCCCCATTGCAGCAACCAGCCACTGTATTTTCGACCATTCAATCCCCACCAGGGAAAAGCCAACCAAGCCGCCAATGAGTGTAATACTGTATTTGGTCAGTGCCGTGATGGCATAACCGGTTCCCGGGGTCAGTACCAGATGCTGTAAGAGAGCGAGTTCCAACAACGCGGGTAAATTACGGACAAGCTGAGTCGTAATGATAATCACTAAGATCGCAATGAGCACAGAGCCTAGTGTGATTGGCTGAATGCTATCGACACCGTTGATGTTTGTGCTCACGTTCCAGAGCTGGATAGTTTCCAGGAACGAGAACGCTGAATGTAATTCAGACCACAACAGGATCAAAGAAACGAGCGCAATCATGGTCAGGATTGAACGGACTAATCCTAACGATTGAGCACTGATGGCATCCAAGTCGATGATTGGCTCCTCAACTTCGATTGAACCTTCTACACTGCTATTTATGTTGGCAGAATCATCTTCATTTTTGGCACGTTGGGCTAATATCTCTGCCCGGCGTTGTTTTGCCCGTTCAAAAGCGATTTTGCGCCGCTGGATCAGCATCCACCGCCGCACAATGTGGTAAATGACCAGTAGAAAGAGCCAGATCGCCACGGATGTTTCCAGACGCGCCAATAGCGCCTGAGACGTTTGCAGATAACCCAGAAGCGAAGCAAGGGCGGCCAGAATTGGGGCAGAGAGCAGAACCCACCATAGCACCGAATTAATGATATTTTCGCCGGAGCCGTGTTTGTCCATATAGAGAGGAATACCGGCACGCTTTAAGCTATTGGTGACTAAACTCAGCGCAATACACAGCATGAAGAAACAGAGTCTGCCAAGCGTCGGGAGAAATATCGTGTCATTGTAATTATTACAGGCGATCACTGCCATCATAAGAGGCACGATCAGGAAAATAGAAAGACGGTAGAAACGCATCGCCCGTTTTATCCGTTCTTCCGGCCAACGAAAATGGGCGATAAATAAGCCATTTGGATGAGCAAAAGCGGCACTCAGCATAAAGACCCACAGGATCGGCGTTGTTGCGCTGATACCACTGCCTATGGCTGCTGCTATCGGATATGGCCACGCACTTTGCAAGCCGTAGCCAATGGCTGACCAGAGCATGGGTAACGGTGATGCGGCAACCGTAGACCAAAAAACGGTTCGTACTGTCAGGGAAAAATGATCTTGGGTGACTTTGCCGATACGGTTGCTGGAATGTTCAAGAAACGCGTGATACTGACGGCGTGAGCTAATACTGAAAATCACCAGTAGCAACGCGCCGAGTAAATAGAGCAGCGTATTCTTTGTGGTCAGCATCTCATGGATGGCAAGACCCAGCTCCGAGAAGGTATTCAGAGACAGCAAGCGTGATAGATCTTGCACGACCATCAGCGGGTATTCCAGTGAGATGGGCTTGACATCGGCCACCCAGAACAGATAGCGGTGAGCCGCATCATTTAATTCTTTTAAAACATCATATAATTGGTTGGTCGTGACCTTAAATTTTGCCAGTTCCAGTATTTTATCGTTATATCTTGAGAGCAAAGAAGTTAATAGCTTTTCTCTTGTGCGAATCAGTGAGTCATAGATTATTTTTTGTTTTGGCGTCAGTGAAAGATAAGGCGAAGATGCTTGCTCACGAAGACTTTGTGAGCGTTGTGTCACATCCAGCATTTCTTCATATTTCAGTTTATCGGCACTTAATTCGGCAATATCTCTGTCAATTTGTTGGGGTTTTGGCATTTCCAGGGGATGGGAAATTCTGGCTCGCAACTTTTCGCTAATGATCGTGGGCGAATTTTGCCATTGTGTCTGTTGCGCTTGTGCCCGGATGGTGTTGAGTGTTTCGTGAGCCTGGAGGATATCGCTGGTTACTTTGCGTTGTTGTAAACCCAGCTCTTCCATGCCCTTTATTTGCTGATTGAGTATTTGTGACAACTGGCGGTTTTTTTGTAGCTCATCCAGCAAGAACTTTGGCGTTTTTTCCCCACTTTGTGCAGCCAGTTCTTCGGTATACTCCAAAGCAAATTCTGTTTCCTGCTGATGCTGGATATTTAACTGGCTGCGTAATTGCAGGAGTTTATTATCCAGTCGTTGCTGACGTTTTTTTAATAATTCGGCTCGCATGCGCGCAATTTCCTGACGGCTATTGGCAGAAAATTGCGCGATACTCAGTTCATTAATGATCGCATTATGGGCATCGACTTCTGCCTGCGCCTGCATCAATTGTGCTTTAGCGAGAGGGGTGGAAGGGAGATCAAGAGACTGAAGCCGGGTCGTCGCCTCAGTCAGCAAGCGTTTTTCTTCCGCTTGTTGTTGCGGTAACAGGCTGATGGAATCACTGATTTTTTGGATTTCAACTTGTTCCTGCTGTAATTGGCGTTCTTGCTCCTGTAATTCTTTATTTGTCTCGGTAATTTGCTGGTCTAACTTGCTGATGGTTTGATTGACCGGAATGGATGTCGTGATATTGCTTTCAGCAAGAATGTCCTGACGTATTGTTTTGATGATATTAGAAAATTCATCAATGGATTGCTGATATTTTTGCGCATTCGCATTGGCAAATTTTGCTTTGTTGATCCAATCGATGGCCCCTTGAAGTGCTTTAGCGATTTCAGGATCTTGGAAGTTTTTGTTATCTTCAATCTGCTTTAGCTCTTGTTTCAGTTGGTTTTCATCCAACGACATGACAAAAGCATAAGCGGAATGCGTCATTAACAGACTGAAAAGTAAACTGATAATCAGGCGCACAATCAGGGGCTCCTTGGGGATAAAATTAGCTGACGATATCTCTGGTTATCGATGCGTCAGTCTTCACTGTCGATTCTTCTGAAATCAGCGTTTGTGCCATCAGCGCACCCATACGGGTTTGTGAACCGCTGTATAAGGTGTTGGCAAAACTAATCTGATTGGCAGCAAACAGGTTGATAACCGTTGATCCGAGTTTGAATAGCCCCATCTCCTCGCCTTTTTTGAGGGAAATGGCACCTTCTTCACCCTCAGCCGGATAGGTCCAGCGCTTGATGATACCTTCACGCGGTGGTGTAACACAGCCGCTCCAAACTGTTTCGATACTACCCACAATGGTAGCACCTACCAGAATTTGTACCATTGGCCCGAATGCGGTTTCAAATAAACAAATCACACGCTCATTACGCGCAAACAGATTAGGAACATTAGCCGCCGTGAGTGGATTAACTGAAAACAGATCGCCGGGAACATAGATCATCTCTTTGAGCACGCCGTCACATGGCATGTGCACTCGGTGATAATCCTTCGGTGATAAGTAAGTCGTGATAAATTGACCATGACAGAACTGTTTAGCCAGTTGATGCTGTCCAGCCAGCAGAGCCTCTATCGTATAATAGTGGCCTTTGGCTTGGATAATCTGATCTTCTCGGATCGCACCAAGCTGGCTGACTGTACCGTCTGCCGGCAGCACCAATTGATGAGGCTCATTAACGACAGGACGGATGCCCTCTTTCAGAGGACGGATAAAAAATTCATTGAATGTTGAGTAAGCCGTGAATGAAGGATCTTTCGCTTCATTCATATCCACTTTATAGACTTTAGCGAAAGCCTTGATAGCAAGCTGCGTCAGCCAGCCTGCTTTTTTACTGGCAAACCAGCCCGCCATATTTGTAATACATTGTTTTGGAAGTAAATATTGTAGCCTGATTTTAAAATTATCCAGCACGTGAACCTCTTGGAGCTTTTTCTGGCAAATTGGACAAAAGGTAACTATTGTACCTGCCATTATTTTGAATGTCAGGGGTTCTTAATGATTGCCCTATTTTTGACCCTCTGTGAAATTTCGGCGCGGTTTAACCTGTGCCATGCTTTCCAGAATCCGGTGATAATTTTCAAACCGTTCTTCTGCAATGGCACCTTGCTCCAGCGCTTCCTTTAAGGCACATCCGGGATCATCTTGATGTTTGCAATCACGGAATTTACATCCCCCCAGATATTCACGGAATTCGACAAAACCTTGTGTGACTTGTTCTGGCGTGAGATGCCACAAGCCAAATTCACGAACACCCGGCGAGTCAATCACATCGCCCCCCAGGGGGAAATGGTAAAGGCGCGCGGCGGTCGTGGTATGCTGACCGAGCCCGGAGTTATCAGAAACATGATTGACCAAAATATCATCGTGATTGTCAGGCAGCAGGGTATTGAGCAAACTGGATTTTCCAACGCCGGATTGCCCTGCAAAGATGCTGATTTTATCAGTCAACAGAGCAGTCAGTTCAGGCATTCCTTCCCCGGTATAACTGGAAACTTCCAGTACGCGATACCCGATACGACGATAGATATCCATCACATCATTGACCCACTCACGGCTTTCGGCATCCAACAGATCGATTTTATTCAGTACGATCACCGGCTCAATACTGAGCGTTTCGCAGGCAACTAAATAGCGATCGATAATATTTAATGAGAGTTCAGGCAAGATAGCGGAAACAATCACGATTTGATCGATATTGGATGCGATGGGTTTGATACCATCATAATAATCAGGACGGGTAAGTACGGAAGTACGTTCATGGACGGCTTCGACGATCCCATTCACTTTGACATCAGACTGACATTGCAGCGCGGGACGCCATACAACGCGATCGCCCGTGACCAATGAGCGTATTGTCCTGCGAATGTTGCAACGCTGTATGGACGAATCTGCTGCTTCAATATCGGCATGTTGCCCGAATCGGCTGATCACCCGCCCTTCTTGTGGTTCACCAAACAGGCTGTCATCCATTTCTGGTTTATTGGAATCTACCTTATTCAGCCTGCGCTGATGATTGGCTTGCACACGGCGTTGTTGCCCTTTTGACAGTTTATTTTTAGCCACCTAACCTCACTTAATTTCACCTATCTTGCTGATTATCGCTGTAGGTGATCAAAAACGCTATGATACACCATGAACAGAGACTATCTCTTTTGAAGGAAACTAGGATATATCATGTCAAAAAGTGAGAACAATCTTATCTGGATAGATTTGGAGATGACCGGGTTAGATCCCGAACGCGATCGCATTATTGAAATTGCGGTTATTGTTACCGATTCGGAATTGAATATCCTTGCAGAAGGGCCGGTGATGGCGATTCATCAACCGGATGAACAATTGGCGTTGATGGATGATTGGAATGTACGGACGCATACGGCGAGTGGATTAGTGGCGCGGGTCAAGCAGAGCCAGTTTGATGAAGCGCAAGCGGAAAAAGCCACTCTGGCTTTTTTGGAGCAATGGATACCGGCAGGAAAATCGCCCATTTGTGGTAACAGTGTGGGACAGGATCGTCGTTTTTTATTCCGTTATATGCCTGAACTGGAAAAATATTTTCATTACCGTTATTTGGATGTCAGTACGCTGAAAGAATTGGCTCGTCGTTGGAAGCCAGAGATGTTGTCAGGGTTTAGCAAAAAAAATACTCACCAGGCATTGGATGATATTCGGGAATCCATTGCTGAATTAGTGTACTATCGTGAGCACTTTATCCAGAAATAATATTTTTTTCCCGCAAGCAGGTGCGGGGTTTGATACCCGCTTTGTACATAAATGCATCGTTGGATTGATGGTTAAGTCGACGGATCGTTGGTTTAATCATCAATCAGCGAAAAAATACAATTTTTTGTGTTGAAGGGCTTGTCAGTGAAATTATTTCTCGTATAATGCGCTCCCCGTACCGATGAAGAATTTCAAAAGTACGGCACACCAAATAGATGCGGGAATAGCTCAGTTGGTAGAGCACAACCTTGCCAAGGTTGGGGTCGCGAGTTCGAGTCTCGTTTCCCGCTCCAAATTCAGTGTTGTTTAGGTGTGAAGAAAGTGGGCAACAGCCACCACGATAAATGCGGGAATAGCTCAGTTGGTAGAGCACAACCTTGCCAAGGTTGGGGTCGCGAGTTCGAGTCTCGTTTCCCGCTCCAAATTCAGGACGGTAGACTTTTAGTAAAGTCTGCCAGTCACAAAAAAAGCGCCTTCAGGTGCTTTTTTTGTTTTCAAACGTCGCTCACCAACGAATCAGTGATACTGCGCTTTAGCCGGCTTTTTGCAATGCTTTTAGCCATGTTTCCTTACGTTCCAGCATGTTTTTTATCGCTTTTTGTTTCACATGACCAAAACCACGCACGTGATTAGGCAGATCTGCAAGTTGCTGACAGATGCCCAGATTATTGCGATCCATTTTTTCGATCAAAATATCGATTAATTGCTCATACTCAAGCAGCAAGTTTCGTTCCTGCTTACGCTCTGCCTGATAGCCGAAAATATCGAAGATGGTGCCACGCAGAGGTTTACATGCCGCCAGGAAATGAAATACAGGAATGATCCACGCGCCATATTCTTTTTTTCCGCGTTGGCCTGTCCGGGGATCTTTACGATTGAACAGGGGAAGGCTAAGGTGAAAGCGGAGGGTTTTGGTATTATCGAATTGCGAGCGCAGTTTATCGAGAAAATCCGTTTTAACGTAGAGACGAGCGACTTCATATTCATCTTTATAGGCCATCAATTTAAATAAATTTTCAGCAATTGATTTCGTGATGTCTTCTGCGTCGATCTGCTGAGTGGCCATTTGAATTTGGGCTATACGGCTGAGATAGCGCATCGCATAGCGTTCATTTTGATAGTCCACCAAAAATTGATACCGATGCATAATAATATCATCCAGACTTTTGGCATTTTCTTGTGGTGTGATATGGAAATACGTTTGCAGAAGCTCGGGTTGTGCTGCTGCGATGCGACCTATACAGAACGCCCGCTGAGCATTATCTGATGAAGCGCCTAAATGATGAATAGCCTTGTTAATAGATGATAATGCGATGGGGATTTTGCCGAGTTGCCAGGCATAGCCGATTAATAGGATATTGGTTTGGTTTCTGTCACCGACCAGATGATCGGCCATTGCCTCTGCATCAATGGAAAGCAATGTCTGTGTGTGTTGATTCAGGGTGTCTAGCATGTGGTGTTGATCCAAATTCAGCATGGGTGCGCGGAGCATCGGGCCGATTTGGGTTTCATGGGTGTTCAATATGCATTTTGTTGATCCCCTCGACATCACTTCCAGCGCATTTGGCCCCGTTGCTGCAACTAAATCAGCCGCGATAATCAGATTAGCACGTCCGCGATCAATCCTGACTTGATGTAGTTTGTCCCGATCATCGCAGAGTCGGACATGGGCGATGGCTTCTCCTCCCTTTTGAGCAAAACCCGTAAAATTTAACAAACTGGCGCAGCCATTATCTAATTGTGCGGCATGGGCAAGGAGATGCCCTGCGGTAATGATCCCGGTACCGCCAATCCCGACTAACAGGATTTCATAAGGAACTGTGGCCGAAGTCAGCGTTGGTTGTGGTAATTGGCGGATCAGGTTATCTAGCTCAGATTGTGAGATCATTTTGCTGATATCAGTATGTAAATTCGCATTTTCGACGGTAATAAAGCTGGGGCAAAATCCTTTCAGACAGGAAAGGTCTGAGTTGCACATGTGTTGATCTATCGTGCGTTTCGTGCCTAAAGGCGTCTTGACTGGAATAACGGCAAGGCAGTTCGATTGTGTCTGGCAGTCACCACACCCCTCACAAACCCACTCATTGATGACGGTATGGATCGTTGCTTTCGGCACCAGACCTCTCTTTCTTTTACGGCGCAGTTCGGTGGCACAGGCTTGATCATAGATGATCACGGTGACGCCAACGATATCTCTCAGACGTATCTGAACAGCTTCGAGATAATCCCGTGCGTAGATTTTCACGTGAGCAGGCAGGCTGTTTTTACCTTTGTACTTATCAAGATCATCCGTCACAACAACGACTTCTTTCACACCTTCTGCCAGCATCAGAGAAACCATTTGCGATACCGTCATATTGCCATCCAATGGCTGCCCGCCGGTCATTGCCACGGCGTCATTGAACAGCAATTTATAGGTAATGTGACTGCCTGCGGCAACAGACTGGCGAATGGCCAGGTGGCCGGAATGGAAATAGGTGCCATCACCCAGATTCTGGAAAACATGGGAGCGATTGACAAACGGGGCATGCCCGATCCAGTCGACACCTTCTCCCCCCATAGGTAAGAGTCCGCTTCCGGTGTTGCGATCCATCCACGCCGCCATCACATGACAGCCGATACCAATCTGAGCCTGGCTGCCATCCGGTAAGCGAGTTGACGTGCTATGGGGGCATCCGGCACAGAAATAAGGGGTGCGTTTGGGCAATGTGGTGTCATGCGGCGTGGGATCTGTAGACCATTCGGGCGGTACGGAAAGAAATACATTAAATTGTTGCAACCACCCGAACAGGGGGATGGCAACCCGTGAAGGGCGTAATTCAACGTCAGTGGGCAATAATTTTTCACCAAGGGCGTTATGCTTACCGATCAACGTGATATTTTTTTGTAATTTTACTAATCGGTGTGCCAGCAGCATTTCAACGATAGCGGCTTTTTCTTCAATCACAAAAATATGACTGACTTGAGTCGCGAGTTCACTGAGGCGCGGTGATAAAGGATACACTAAACGGACATGGAGCAGGGCGATGCCTTGTTGAGCCAGGTTTGAAGGTGTTAACCCTCCGGCCTGCAACGCTTCCATAACATCCTTATGCGCTTTGCCGACAGTGACCAATAAAGCATGTGGATGCTGGCAAGGGACGAGCAGATAATCAATAGGGTTAAGTTTGGCAAATTCTTCGACGGCTTTCAGTTTATAGGCTAAGCGTTTTTCAATCTGCGGGCCGGGAAGATCAGGCCAGCGCCAATGTAGCCCGTCAGGGCCGGGATCGACCTGGGGCATATGATAATCGGGAAGTGGTTGACTTGCTATGATGGCACTGCTTTCCACCACTTCACTGATTGCCTTGAAGCCAAACCATGTACCACTGACACGTGATGCCGCCCAACCCCATAAGCCGACATCACGATAATCCGCAATTGAAGCCGGGTGTAAGATAGGCATGTTCCACGCCATCATGGTGAGATCGGATTGATGGGACATGGAAGAAGAGACACAGCCATGATCATCCCCGGCGATAACAAGAACACCACCGTGTGGAGAAGAGCCATAGGCATTACCATGTCTGAGTGCATCTCCAGAACGATCAACCCCAGGCCCTTTGCCATACCACATCGCAAAAACGCCGTTAACTTGCCTGTCTGGATCGGTTTCGACTTTTTGTGTACCGATTAATGCATCGGCGGCCAGATCCTCATTGACAGCCGGTTGAAAACGAACATTGGCTTGAATCAGTGCCTTGCTGTGTTGCCATAATGCTTGATCTAAACGGGCTAAAGGCGAACCGCGATAGCCTGAAACAAAGCCTGCGGTGTTGAGATTATGGCTTTCATCTAGCTCAGCTTGAGCGAGTAGAAGGTCGACCAGCGCTTCCGTACCCGTGACAAATTTAGATTGATAATATTGAGCCATATTTTTGACCCTCTCTCAGGAGAATAGTCATCTCAGTAATGACCAAAAAACTGATGCTAATCTATTGCTGCAAGAGAGTGACGACAAGCATAAATCTTATTAGATGTTGGCTGTTTGTTTGTTTAGTGTTAATTTTTGACGGTTTAATATTTCAGATAACGATTGGGGTTATGGCAGGAATTTTTCGCATCAAGCCGGGACGGATATCTTTTGAACGTTTAGCGTGGCCGTGGAGGTAAAGGGCTTGTCATCTTATTTGAACATGTTCATAATGACGCCCATTCTGAAACACCGGTTTTTGCATCATATTGTTAACCGGATTAGAAACCGTGTTCAGTGATCTCTGGTTAATCATTCTTATCCTCTGTTATGCGGGAATAGCTCAGTTGGTAGAGCACAACCTTGCCAAGGTTGGGGTCGCGAGTTCGAGTCTCGTTTCCCGCTCCAGTTTTCTTGTTTTGTCTTTTAAAAGAGGCGGTATTCGAGCCTTTACGTTATCTCTGCCTGAGTCGCAGCCCCCTGTGCAATACAACGCCAGCTAAAAATAAATTGTCAATAAAGCGCTTGCTATCCTGCACCAACAGGTCCATAATGCCGCCTCATTTTTGAAAGGGCAGAGGAAAATTTCTCCACCAGCGTCTAGAATAGATGAGTGGATGATGGTTTCGCTGCTGATTTCTGGTGTTTTTTACTCGAATTCAATTCTGGTTTTTTATCCACAGTATTTAACATGACTGCTTGATTAGGTTACCTGATGATGCTCGACTTATTACACAGAGTTATCCACAGGAGGCTTCTTCGTGTTTGTTTTTTTTATTTACTATCCAAAACAACAGTTTAAACTTAACTTGTTGATTAATTAAAATAATTAACCTGATTTAACGATTGCTTGATTGGTATTTATGTTCTGTTTATGCGTTGTTCAGCGACGCTTTCTTATTTTATTCACAAGGCAATAATCCGTTTTTTTCACAAGAAATTCGACTGATTGAATATTAAGCATCCCGGGGCAGACCCTTAGTGATTGCGCGTATCAACCGTTTTTGTTTTGACGTTTGCACCTCAATGGTATTCGCATTCCGACGGGTCATTTGTTGAGCAATCGCCCAATGGAGATGTTCATCCAAAACCGCGCTTAATCCCACTTTGTTTTCCAGCGCCAAAACAATATCATCTTGATACGGCGCATTGCCCAGGGCGACAGAAATGTTGCGAAGCCAGCGCATATACCCGATACGGCGAATTGCCGAACCTTCAGTGATACGCAGGAACTTTTCTTCACTCCAATTGAACAGATCTAAGAGGTCAGGTGTATGCAGTGCAGCACGTGGACTAAAGTCTGCTTCATCCGTTAATTGAGAAAAACGATTCCAGGGGCAAATAAGCTGGCAATCGTCGCAGCCATAAATCCGGTTGCCCATCAGTGGGCGAAATTCTTCCGGGATAACGCCTTCTAATTCAATGGTCAGATAAGAAATGCAGCGCCGGGCATCAATGGTGTAAGGCTCAACAATGGCGCCGGTTGGACATGTGGTCATACAGGCAACACAGCGTCCACATTGCGCCTCTTGCGGAGTATCGACAGGCAGGGGGAGGTTAATCAGTAATTCGCCAAGGAAAAACCAGGAGCCTGATTCACGATTTAATATAAGTGAGTGTTTACCAACCCATCCAAGCCCGGCTTTTTCTGCCAGCGGGCGTTCCATGATGGGGGCTGAATCGACAAAAGGACGAAAATTCAGCGTTCCCTGATATTCATGCGCATGACAATATTCTTGGATCTGATCGCCCAATTTTTTGAGACGTTGACGCAGCAGTTTATGATAATCTCTGCCGAGCGAATAGCGGCTAACATAGCCCATTTGCGGATTGTTCAGTGTGCTGGCAAAGGCGGCTTTCGCGGGCAGATAATTCATCCGTACACTGATAACCCGCAAGGTACCCGGCAGCAATTCATGAGGGCGGGCACGCATCATGCCGTGGCGCGCCATCCAGTCCATTTCGCCGTGATATTGCTTATCAAGCCATTCTTGTAGTCTTGGTTCTTCTGTTGATAAATCGGTGTCACAGATGCCGACTTGCTGGAAGCCGAGGGCAGAACCCCATTGCTTGATGTTTGTAGCCAGAATATTCAGATCGAGAGGGGTAGTCATGGTATATCAAATGACGGCTGAAAGGAGGCGTGTAGCTTAACACAGCAAGGTTTGAATACAAAAATGCGACGTGTGGTCGTTATGATGTTATGACGATGTAGAAGATATTGAGGGGTCAGGTCTGAATTTATGTTATGGTTATTAGTTAAGCGCCTTAACTGATATTTCTACTTGATTATTCTCTAATTTAATCAATCAAAATAGATATTTTTCGATGAAAGAACTCGTTTTATCACTTCCGAATGAAGAGGCGACAGTCGCATTGGGTCATACTGTGGCGGCTGTTGGCGATCGTGGCTATGTTATTTATTTATATGGTGATCTTGGTGCGGGAAAAACGACATTCAGCCGTGGTTTTCTGCAAGCTCTTGGCCATCAGGGGCACGTGAAAAGCCCAACTTATACTCTGGTTGAACCTTACACCCTGCAACCACGGCCTGTCTATCATTTCGATCTTTACCGTCTGGCTGATCCCGAAGAACTGGAATTTATGGGAATTCGTGATTATTTTCATCAAGACGCCATATGTTTGGTGGAGTGGCCTCAGCAGGGAAAAGGCGTTTTGCCTGATGCGGATATTGAGCTGCACTTGAGTTATGACAGTGAAGGGCGACAGGCACGTTTTGTTGCGTTATCGGCATACGGTGAGCGTCTGTTGGATAATTTGCAGTCCTTATGAAGGAATACCCGACCATGATGAATGCCTTTTTCGTGAATGTGATAAAAAAATGGCATCCCCATTGGGTGATGGCCAGTGTTTTGTTTTTCATGTTGAGCCAGTTGGTGATGACGATAGCCGCGGCGTCTACACTGGCAAATATCCATGTGAAGAGTGGCCCATCTGAGTCGGTAGTCACGTTGGAATTCGCGGGCGGGTCTCCTGATTATCGGTTCTTTCCTTTGCACGCTCCTGAACGATTGGTGGTGGATATTCGCCAGGCCAGTAAAATTGCTGGGTTGCCTATGCGTTTATCCGGTCAGAATCTGATAAAAATAGTGCGAGCCAGCCAGGCATCTGATGCACATCATCAGCGAGTGGTGTTGGAATTGTCACATAAGGCCACGACGACAGCGACGGTGAAACATGCCGGCAATCAGTCGCAAGTGGTGATGACGCTGAAAGCGAAGGAGGCGGGAATCAATCCACCTGCATCCAATCAGCGTGCCTCAAAAAATGAAAGTAAGTGGTTACTTTCAGAAAATAATGCCCCGTTGCTGGGAAAAACAGCAGGTGCAGCAAGTAAAGAAACCTCGTCCACATTGAATCACCGTGAACAAGGTATCACGAAACCGGTGACTCAAACGGCAAAGAAAGCCAGGGATGCCCGTACCGTTGTTATTGCCATTGATGCCGGGCATGGCGGGCAAGACCCCGGGGCGATTGGGCAGCGGGGGTTAAAAGAGAAAAACGTCACGCTGAGTGTCGCGCGTAAATTGGAAGCCCTTTTGCAGCGTGATCCCATGTTTACACCGGTATTGACGCGAAAGGGTGATTATTTTATCTCGGTGGCGGGACGTTCTGAAGTTGCCCGTCAATATCAAGCTAATATGTTGGTTTCGATTCATGCGGATGCAGCACCGAATCGCAGTGCCAGAGGCGCGTCTGTCTGGGTTCTCTCCAATCGTCGGGCAAACAGTGAACTGGGGAATTGGCTGGAACAGCATGAGAAACAATCGGAATTACTGGGTGGTGCGGGAAATGCGCTGGCCAATGGTGCCGATCCTTATCTGAGTCAGGCGGTGCTGGATTTGCAATTCGGGCATTCCCAACGGGTGGGTTATGCGGTCGCCGTGCAGGTGCTGAATCAGTTATCTAAAATGGGTTCGCTGCATAAGCGCACACCTGAACATGCAAGTCTTGGCGTGTTACGCTCGCCAGATATTCCGTCTATTTTAGTCGAAACCGGTTTTATCAGTCACTCGTCTGAAGAAGCCTTATTGAATTCCAATCAATATCAGGAAAAATTGGCTCAGGCCATTCATTTGGGATTACGTCACTATTTTCTGGCTAATCCGTTGCAGGCTGCGCCAAAGTAAAAGTAATCAGCGTAGGGCTATCGGAATAAATACGATAGGCTCGGTATTGTGATTAGGCGCTAAAGGGTAAATAAGGTCAAAGATGGCTATCAAAATACTCCCCCCACAGTTGGCAAACCAGATTGCTGCCGGTGAAGTCGTAGAACGCCCGGCTTCAGTCGTAAAAGAATTGATGGAAAATAGCCTTGATGCTGGCGCAACCCGGATTGATATCGATATTGAACGGGGCGGTGCGAAGTTGATCCGGCTCCGCGATAATGGCTGTGGGATCAGTCAGCAGGATCTGACGTTGGCTCTGGCACGCCATGCAACCAGTAAAATAGCTTCATTAGATGATTTGGAAGCGATTGTCAGTATGGGGTTTCGTGGAGAAGCGCTGGCGAGTATCAGTTCTGTTTCAAGGCTAACATTAACTTCCCGTCCTGAAAACCAGACCGAAGCGTGGCAATCCTATGCGGAAGGCCGTGATATGGCCGTCACGGTGAAACCGGCGGCTCATCCTGTCGGGACAACGGTGGAAGTGCTGGATCTGTTTTACAATACACCTGCCCGGCGCAAATTCCTGAGAACAGAAAAAACGGAATTTGGTCATATTGATGAAGTGGTGCGGCGGATAGCGCTGGCACGATTAGATGTCACGATTAATCTGAATCACAATGGAAAGTTAGTCCGTCAGTATCGCCCTGCTAAAGAGGCGTCACAATATGAACGGCGTTTGGCCGCTATTTGTGGGACAGCGTTTGTGCAGCAGGCTCTGGCGTTGTCATGGCAGCATGATAGTTTATCCATTAAGGGCTGGGTTGTTGACCCGGTGAATACTGCGGCAGTCAGTGAGATTCAATACTGTTATGTCAATGGGCGCATGATGCGGGATCGCCTGATTAATCATGCGATTCGTCAAGCTTATCAGGACTTAATTCAGGGGGATCGACAGCCCGCCTATGTTTTGTATCTCGACATCGATCCGCGTCAAGTCGATGTCAATGTGCATCCGGCCAAACATGAAGTGCGTTTTCATCAGGCTCGCCTGGTACATGATTTTATTTACCAGGGCGTGGCGGCGGTACTTAAACAACGCGGCGCGGGCGATGAGTTGGCATTGGGATGCCAAGAGCGTGCCGCGAGTTGGGTGCCGGAGAACCGCCCTGCGGCGGGAGAAAATCACTTTATCCGGGCGCAGTCAGATGATGCTTCTTCCTCACGCCCTCATGATAACAGTCAAAAAACCACGGGCGAAAAACTGACGACCGGACAGCATCAACACTTGGGCGGTACACAATACACGCATCAGGGAGAAAACGCCCATCGAGAAAAGTATCAGAAAAAGCAGGGCGCATTGTATCAAACGCTGATGCAGTCCTCACTGGAAGAAAAACGGCCATTATTTCCAGAGCGGAAGGAGAAGGAAAGTACACCGTTGAGTCATGACTCCATCAAACCGGAAAGCCTTCCTCCGGGGCTGAATACGCCGATTTCCAGTCCGGTTTCTGTCCCTGTGACATCGGTCAATGCAGGGCAGGGAAAATACAGTTTCGGAAAAGTATTGTGCATCTATGCGGGGGAGTATGCCTTGACCGAATCCCCATTGGGGATTGGCCTGCTTTCTCTGTCAGTGGCTGAACGCTGGCTGAAACAGGCGCAACTGACGCCGGGGGAGCAGGGACTAAAACCCCAACCCTTATTGATTCCGCTAAAGCTTGCCCTTACTCCATCAGAAATGGACGTTTTGAGGTCGAATAGTGATCTGTTAAGGACTTTTGGCATCGAATCGACAATCGTACATGGAAAAGTAACCATTCATGCGGTATCGTTGCCTTTGCGCCGACAGAACCTGCCGAAACTCCTGCCGGCGCTGTTGGGCTATCTTGGGGAGCAGTCAGGGGCTTCTGCTGAGCAGGTTGCTATTTGGCTTTCCCGTCAGGTGGGTAGCGAGCATGAAACATGGAACATCGCACAGGCTGTTCAGCTTTTGGCTGATGTCGAACGTCTTTGCCCTCAACTGGTGGGATCACCGCCGGAGGGATTATTACAATTAATGGATTTACAAGCAGTGGTGGCACGTCTTAATCATGAGTGATTTAAAAACTCAATATCTGCCGACAGCCATTTTTGTCATGGGGCCGACGGCCTCCGGGAAAACGGCGTTATCGATCGCCTTGCGTAAGCACCTTCCGGTTGAATTAATCAGTGTCGATTCTGCGTTGATTTATCGTGGAATGGATATTGGGACAGCAAAACCGTCGGCACAAGAGCAGGCACAGGCACCTCATCGTTTGATTGATATCCTTGACCCTGTGGACGCTTACTCTGCGGCTGATTTTCGCCGTGATGCGTTGCAAGAAATGGCGGAAATTACGGCCGCAGGGAGAATTCCACTCCTGGTTGGTGGAACCATGCTATATTTCAAAGCATTGTTGGAAGGATTATCACCTTTGCCTTCTGCGAGGCCAGAAATTCGAGCGCAGATTGAACAGCAGGCGGCAGAGCTTGGGTGGGATACGCTGCATCGGCAATTACGGGCGATTGATCCGGTTTCTGCGGCCAGGATCCACCCGAATGATCCACAACGTTTGACTCGCGCACTGGAAGTTTTTCGGATTTCGGGTAAAACTTTAACAGAATTGACGGAAACGGCGGGTGAAGGATTACCTTATCGAGTTCATCAATTTGCGATTGCACCAGCCAGTCGTGAAATGTTACATCAACGTATTGCGACCCGTTTTGAGCAAATGATCAAATCAGGGTTTGAAGATGAAGTAAAAGCGCTTTATGCTCGTGGGGATTTGCATACAGATTTACCCTCCATTCGCTGTGTTGGTTATCGTCAGATGTGGTCTTACCTTGCGGGCGAAATATCTCATGATGAGATGGTTTATCGTGGTATCTGTGCGACTCGTCAATTGGCGAAGCGCCAGATCACGTGGCTCAGGAGTTGGGGTGATGTGACTTGGTTGGATAGTGATCAACCTGAACAAGCCTTAAATACAGTCATGCAGGTTATTAGTACATAAGTTTATTGATTGTGTACAATTGATCAGTGAATTGATCAGTAAAAGTGTCATTTTTGAGTAGTTATTTTTTCGAACCAATCGATTCTTAATTAAGCAACAACAAACAAAATGAAGGAAAATATAGAATGGCTAAGGGGCAATCTCTGCAAGATCCATTCCTGAATGCTTTGCGGCGTGAAAGGGTTCCGGTTTCTATTTATTTGGTCAATGGCATCAAATTACAGGGTCAGATTGAATCTTTTGACCAGTTTGTCATTTTACTGAAAAACACGGTCAGCCAGATGGTTTATAAACATGCCATTTCGACTGTTGTGCCTTCCCGTCCAGTCTCTCATCATGGTAGCAACCAGAATGTGCCAACTGGTGTTGGGAATTATCATGCTGGCAGTAGCACAGTAGCACAACAGGAAAGTGATGGCGCTGAGTAAATCAGTGGCTGTGCCTGACATAAATAAAAACATAGGTAGGGAGACTTTACCTATGTTTTTTCATATTGGGTTTTTACTTAACCTGAGGGGTTGCACCGTTGTTTGATCGTTATGAAGGCGGAGAGTTAGCTGTTCTGGTGCATGTTTTCTTCTCGCAGGAAAAAGATACGGAAAATCTCAGTGAATTTGAGTCATTGGTGACTTCCGCAGGTGTTTCTCCTGTGCAGATTGTCACGGGAAGCCGGAAGGCACCTCATCCAAAATATTTTGTCGGAGAAGGTAAAGCAGAGGAAATTGCTGACGCTGTCAAAAACAGTGGTGCAGATGTGGTGTTGTTTAACCATCCTCTTAGCCCGGCTCAGGAACGTAATCTTGAACGTTTGTGCCAATGCCGTGTTGTTGATCGCACCGGCGTGATTCTGGATATTTTTGCCCAGCGGGCAAGAACGCATGAAGGTAAGTTACAAGTTGAACTGGCACAATTGCGCCACTTGTCTACCCGTCTGGTTCGGGGATGGACTCACCTTGAACGCCAAAAAGGGGGGATCGGGCTGCGTGGGCCTGGAGAAACCCAGTTGGAAAGTGACCGCCGTATGCTGCGTGACAAAATCAAACAGATTCTGGGGCGTCTCAACAAAGTTGAAAAACAGCGTGAACAAGGGCGACAAGCACGCAATAAAGCAGATATCCCCACCGTTTCGCTTGTCGGTTACACCAATGCCGGAAAATCCAGTCTATTCAATACCATCACTTCCTCTGACGTTTATGCGGCTGACCAGCTCTTTGCCACACTGGACCCAACATTGCGCCGAATCGCGGTGGAGGATGTTGGCACGGTTGTGTTGGCTGATACGGTGGGTTTTATTCGCCATTTGCCCCACGATTTGGTGGCCGCATTTAAGGCGACTTTGCAAGAAACCCGCCAGGCGAAGTTATTGTTACATGTGGTTGATGCGGCAGATAATCGTCTTGATCAAAACATTATCGCGGTTGACAATGTACTTGAAGAGATTGAGTCACATGAGATCCCTGCGTTACGGGTCATGAATAAAATCGATATGCTGGAAGATTTTATTCCCCGTATTGATCGTGATGAAGAAAATCGGCCGGTCAGAGTTTGGTTATCGGCACAAACGGGTGAAGGTATCCCACTGTTACTGCAAGCGTTAACTGAGCGCTTATCCGGTGAAATTGCACACTATAAATTGCATCTTCCCCCTGAAGCGGGGCGCTTGCGTAGCCGTTTTTATCAGCTTCAGGCCATTGAATGTGAATGGATGGAAGAGAATGGTCAAGTGGGTATTGAAGTCAGGATGCCAATGGTTGATTGGCGTCGTTTGTGCAAAAAAGACCCAAGCTTGCCCGGTTATATTGTCTGATTGATTGGCTCAAGACAACAAACAAGGTATCATTTTTATCCGCCATTTCAAGGTGCTGATAGTCATGGCGTAGCAGAAATGAAATGGCGGTGATGGTGATGAACGGACTGTGCCAGAATTGCAGTGACAGAATGTGCACTGTCGAAAATATCACCCAATAATATTGGTTGCTTACAAAACGATGAAGTCCATCGTTTCTGCCCACGGAGGCCACTGTCAGACTCGTCAGGGACAGACAGCAGCCCGTGAAGTGGGAAGCCTCACCCATCAGGGTGGATAGCAGTCACCTCTGAAAAACCAGTAAAAACTAAAAAGTGGAGCTAAAACATGGCGTGGAATCAGCCCGGTAATAACGGACAGGACCGCGACCCGTGGGGAAGCAGCAATAATAATGGCGGCAACTCCGGCGGCAACAATAAAGGTGGTCGTAACCGTGGGACAACTGATCTCGACGATCTGTTCCGTAAACTGAGTCAAAAGCTCGGTGGTCTCGGTGGAAACAAAGGTGGAAATGGTTCTGAACAGAACCCTAAATTTGGTGGGCGTTTTATTGGTCTTACCGTTGCTGCTGCAGTTGTTGTTTGGGTTGTCAGTGGTTTCTATACCATTAAAGAAACCGAACGTGGTGTTGTTACCCGCCTGGGTAAATTCAGCCACGTTGTTCAGCCTGGCTTGAACTGGAAAATGACATTTATCGATCGCGTTCGTGCTGTTAACGTCGAATCTGTCCGGGAACTGGCAACATCGGGTGTTATGCTGACGTCAGATGAAAACGTGGTTCGTGCTGAGATGAACGTTCAGTACCGCGTCACTGATCCCGCGGCTTATCTTTTTAATGTCACCAATCCTGATAATAGTTTGCACCAGGCAACGGACAGTGCTGTACGTGGCGTGGTTGGCAAATACACAATGGAAAAAATTCTGACAGCAGATCGTACCATTGTACGTAACGATACCCAAAAAGTACTGGAAGAAACAATTCGTCCGTACAAGATGGGGATCACTTTGCTGGACGTAAACTTCCAGACGGCGCGTCCGCCAGAAGAGGTGAAAGCCGCATTCGATGATGTTATCGCTGCGCGCGAGGAAGAACAAAAAACCATTCGTGAAGCTGAAGCTTACAACAACTCTGTTCTGCCAATCGCTAAGGGTGAGGCTCAACGTATCATTGAAGATGCTAAAGCCTATAAAGTCAGTGTGGTATTAACGGCACAGGGTGAAGTGGCCAGTTTTGCCAAAATTCTCCCTGAGTATAAAGCCGCGCCGGAAATTACGCGTGAACGTCTTTACATTGAAACCATGGAGCGAGTACTGAGCCATACCCGTAAAGTGATTGCAAACGAAAAGAGTAACAACATGCTGGTATTACCCTTGGATCAAATCCTGAGTAAACAGTCTGCTGTGCCAAAATCCCCTCAGGGCACCACGGTAACGCCAGAATCGCGTAACACAACACCGCCTGCTTCGACACAAGGGCGCTCAAATTATAACAGTTCTGGCTATGGCAATTCAGGCTACGGGGATTTAAACGGCCTGCGTAGTGAGACGCTAAGACAAGGGAGACCATAATCATGCGTAAGTCGTTCGTCTTTGCTATTGCCGCCATATTGGTTGTGCTGTATTCGTCGATCTTTATTGTCTATGAAGGTCAGCGTGGCATTGTGCTGCGTTTTGGCAAAGTGGTGCGTGATGCTGAAAATAAACCGGTGGTTTATCAACCGGGCCCGCATTTCAAAATTCCATTTGTTGAAACGGTTAAAACACTTGATGCGCGTATTCAGACGACGGATATCAAAGCAGACCGTTTCCTGACCAGTGAAAATAAGGATCTGATCGTTGACTCTTATCTGAAGTGGCGGATTAACGATTTTAGCCGATATTATCTGGCAACCGGTAACGGAGAAATTGCTCAAGCTGAATTGCTGTTGAAACGTAAATTCAGTGACCGTCTACGTTCTGAGATTGGTCGTTTGGATGTGCGTGGTATTGTGACCGATTCCCGCGGACGTTTGACAACCGATGTGCGTGATGCGTTAAACCTTGGCACACGTGATGCTGATACCGCAGACAGTGAGATTGCTTCGGCTGCCGCGCGGGTAGAGCAAGAGACAAAAGTCAAACCATTAGCCCTGAACTCGAACAGTATGGCGGCATTGGGGATTGAGGTGGTGGACGTTCGTATCAAGCAAATTAACTTGCCGGATGAAGTTTCAGATGCCATTTATCAGCGTATGCGCGCAGAGCGTGAAGCTGTCGCACGTCGCCATCGTTCACAAGGTCTGGAAGAAGCTGAGAAAATCCGTGCAGCGGCTGATAAAACTGCGACTGAAATCAGGGCAGAAGCACAAAGTCAGGCATTGGTATTACATGGTGAAGGGGATGCGGAAGCAACGAAATTGTTTGCCGACGTCTTCAGTCAAGATCCAGAATTCTACGCATTCATCCGTAGCCTGCGTGCTTACGAAAAGAGCTTTAAAAATGATGGCAACATCATGGTGCTCAGCCCGGATAGCGATTTCTTCCGTTATATGAAAGCGCCTTCTAAGCAGAAAGATCATGCAAGTGAGTAAGGGAATTGACGGGCAGACCACCTTCAATCTGCTTTCATGACCCATTGCAAAAAGTCAATTGCAAAAAATAGACCAATAGCGGCCAGCATGTCTGGCCGCACCCTAAGCCACTGTAAGAAAACATATAGTGGCTTTTTGTCTGTTATTTTCATTACTAATGTCTACTTATCAGCCTATTTATATTACGAATAGAAATAACAGAAGTAACAAAAAATACTGAAAGGTGCTAAATGAGATGTTAGAATCCATTTTTAAGCAACCGAGTGAACTTTTGAAATGGGTAAGAACGTTGTCGTATTGGGCACCCAATGGGGTGACGAGGGCAAGGGTAAAATCGTCGACTTGCTGACTGAACGGGCTAAATACGTAGTTCGTTATCAGGGGGGCCACAATGCGGGCCATACACTGGTCATCAACGGTGAAAAAACCGTTCTCCACTTAATTCCATCCGGGATCTTACGTGAAAATGTCATTAGCATTATCGCAAATGGGGTCGTTTTAGCACCAGATGCGTTGATGAAAGAGATGAGAGAGCTTGAATCACGTGGGGTTCCTGTTCGTGAGCGCCTGCTTATTTCTGAAGCTTGTCCGCTGATCCTGCCTTACCATGTAGCACTGGATAACGCTCGCGAAAAAGCGCGTGGCGCTAAGGCGATTGGTACAACTGGCCGTGGTATTGGCCCGGCATATGAAGATAAAGTTGCCCGTCGTGGACTGCGTGTCGGTGATCTGTTTGATAAAGACACTTTTGCTGTCAAACTGAAAGAAATCATCGATTACCACAACTTCCAGTTAGTTAACTACTACAATGAACCTGCCGTTGATTACCAGAAAACGCTGGATGACATTCTGGCTGTTGCCGATATCCTGACGGGAATGGTGGTTGACGTTTCTGATCTGCTCTACAAGGCAACTCAGCAAGGTGATCGGGTCATGTTTGAAGGTGCGCAGGGCACTTTGCTGGATATCGATCACGGTACTTATCCTTATGTGACGTCTTCCAACACAACCGCAGGGGGTGTTGCGACGGGTTCCGGTCTGGGACCACGTTATGTTGATTATGTACTGGGTATCATCAAAGCTTACTCTACCCGTGTAGGCGCAGGCCCATTCCCGACTGAACTGTTTGATGAAACGGGTGAATACCTGCGTCAGAAAGGTCAGGAATTTGGCGCAACCACCGGCCGTAGCCGCCGTACAGGTTGGTTGGATATCGTTGCCATTCGTCGCGCAATCCAAATCAATTCCCTGTCTGGTTTCTGCATGACCAAACTGGACGTACTGGATGGTTTGAAAGAAGTGAAAATCTGTGTTGGCTACCGTCAGGCAGATGGCACGGTCATTGATACCACACCACTGGCAGCAGAAAACTGGGAAGGGCTTGAAGCCGTTTACGAAACCTTGCCGGGCTGGGATGAAAGCACGTTTGGCGTAAAAGAGCACAGCCAATTGCCACAGGCAGCGTTGAACTACATCAAACGGGTAGAAGCGCTGACAGGTGTGCCTGTTGATATTATTTCTACAGGCCCGGATCGGGCAGAAACAATGATTCTGCGTGATCCATTTGATGCTTAATTGATTTTAAGTACAGATAACCGGGCTTAATGCCCGGTTTTTGTTTTTATAAGCGCGTTTGTTTTTATAAGCACGTTTGCTTTTTAAACGTGTGCCTCTTTGCTTCGGCGAAGTCAGGCAGAAGTACGGGGCAGCAATAAAGAAGAAAGTCGCCTGTTTTGATTAATTGTTAAAATAACCACATAATGATGACCAACTAACGAAAACCAATCATCCTATATTTTTTGGTTCCCAATAAATTCCGTTATCTTCAATCTCCCAGAGGTAAGTGTGCAGTTAACCAGTTTTACCGATTATGGATTACGTGCCCTGATTTATATGGCTTCATTACCTGAAGGCCAAATGACGAGTATTACAGAAGTCACTGAAGTTTATGGTGTCTCACGTAACCATATGGTAAAAATCATTAACCAACTTAGCCACTTAGGATTGGTCAATGCTGTCAGAGGAAAAAATGGCGGCATTCGTTTAGGTCAGCCCGCCGACGAGATCAGAATTGGTGAGGTGGTTCGTTCACTGGAACCGCTTTCATTGGTCGATTGTAGTGCCTGCCACATCACCCCTGCATGCCGTTTAAAATCAGTCTTGAACCAAGCGGTACAAAATTTTTTGGAAGAGTTGGATAAACATACTTTGGCCGATCTGGTCAAAGACAATCGTCCCCTTTATCAACTGCTTTTGACTAAGTGAAGCAAGGGGATAAACAGCTTGCTGATGACAACAGAGGAATGACGATGTCAAAAGATCCTTTTCAGGAACGAGAGGCTGAAAAATACGAATCTCCTATCCCAAGCCGTGAATACATCTTGGATATCATTTCTAAACACACCATCCCGGTAAGCCGTCAGGAATTAGCACAAGAACTTCAGTTAATCACGCCAGATGCCCAAGAAGCATTGCGCCGCCGTTTACGGGCAATGGAACGAGATGGGCAGTTAGTTTTCACCCGCCGTCAATGCTATGCGCTACCGGAGCGGCTGGATTTATTGAAAGGCACGGTGATTGGACACCGTGATGGCTATGGTTTTCTGCGTGCGGAAGGCCACAAAGACGATTTTTATCTGCCCGCCGATCAGATGAAAATGGCAATTCATGGGGATGTGGTACTGGCTCAGCCTTTGCAGCCAGACAGGAAAGGTCGTACTGAAGTACGTATTGTGCGAGTGTTGGAACCCAAATGCAGCCAGATTGTTGGTCGATACTTTATTGATGCAGGCATGGGGTTTGTCGTTCCTGATGACAGCCGCCTGTGTTTCGATATCTTGATCCCAAAAGAAGAGATTTGTGGCGCAAGAATGGGGAATATCGTGGTGGTTGAATTAACCAACCGCCCGACTCGCCGAACTAAAGCGATCGGTAAAATTGTTGAAGTTTTGGGCGAGACGATGGGAACAAACATCGCGGTTGAAATGGCGCTGCGTACCCATGAAATTCCGCATAGCTGGCCGCCAATGGTCGAAAAACAGGTCGCTGATCTGAATGAAAATGTGCCGGAATCCGCCAAGCAAGGCCGTGTCGATTTACGTGATTTGCCGCTGGTCACCATTGATGGCGAAGATGCCCGTGATTTCGACGATGCCGTGTATTGTGAAAGAAAACCGGGCGGCGGTTGGCGATTGTGGGTTGCCATTGCCGATGTCAGTTATTATGTTCGTCCGCAAACGGCGCTGGATGCAGAAGCACGTAGCCGTGGTAACTCGGTCTATTTCCCGTCTCAGGTCATCCCGATGCTGCCGGAAGTACTGTCCAATGGATTGTGCTCTCTCAACCCGGAAGTCGATCGCCTGTGTATGGTTTGTGAAATGACCGTCTCCGCGCAGGGTAAGCTCTCCTCCTACAAATTTTACGAAGCGGTGATGAATTCACATGCGCGTTTGACCTATACAAAAGTGTGGAAGATTTTGCAGGGCGATCCCGCATTGCGGGAACACTACAAACCGCTGGTGAAACATATTGAATATTTGCATGAACTTTATCAGGCGCTGGATAATGCTCGTGAGCAGCGTGGTGCGATTTCATTTGAGTCAGAAGAAGCCAAATTTATCTTTAATGCCGAGCGGCGCATTGAACGTATAGAGCCGGTTTTACGCAACGATGCGCATAAGCTGATCGAAGAGTGCATGATTTTGGCAAATATCGCGGCCGCCCGTTTTGTTGAGAAACACCGTGAACCTGCGTTATATCGCATTCATGATCGACCAAGAGAAGAGAGTATTCTGAACCTGCGTTCGGTCTTCAATGAGTTGGGGTTAAGTCTGTTAGGTGGCATGAAACCAGAACCGAAAGACTATGCGCAATTGATGAAAGAAGTCGCGGACAGGCCAGATCATGAATTGCTGCAAACGCTGTTATTGCGCTCCATGAAGCAGGCGATCTATGAACCGGAAAACCGGGGGCATTTTGGTTTGGCCTTGCGATCCTATTCTCACTTTACGTCGCCGATCCGTCGCTACCCGGATTTAGCATTGCACCGGGCAATCAAGTATTTATTGGCACAACAAGCAGAATCGACGCAACAAGCCCTGACACAAACACCGAATGTCGTTGAGCCGAGTGAGACGGCAACAGGCGGTTGGCACAATGATCTGGAACAGATGTTGCAATTGGGTAACCATTGTTCTATGACGGAGCGTCGTGCTGACGAAGCGACAAGGGATGTGGCAGACTGGCTGAAATGTGATTTCATGCAAGATCAGGTCGGTAATGTTTTCACCGGATTGATCACCAGCGTAACCGGCTTCGGTTTCTTCGTCCGCTTGCATGATCTGTTCATTGATGGCCTGGTGCATGTTTCGACGCTGGATAATGATTATTACCGATATGATAATATTGGCCAGCGTTTGATCGGGGAATCTTCCGGGCAAACTTATCAACTGGGTGATGAAGTCGAAATTCGTGTTGTCGCCGTTCACATGGATGAGCGTAATATTGATTTCGCTTTGCTTTCAGCAACGCATAAAGCCCGTAATCGGGGAAAAACGGCGCGTGATAAAGCCAAAAAACGCGATAAGATGACAAAAGACACGTCAGCGCGTAAACCGGCGAGAAAAAGTCGTGATCGTAAAAAATTAGCAAATGTTGAATCTGATAGCGTCCCCCGTAAAAAGAAAAGGACGGAACAGGCCGGCGCGGTGAAGTCAGGTCATCCTAAACAGAGTCATCAACAGGACAAAAAGAAAAAACCGTCAGACAAGACGAGAAAAATTACGGCAAAACTGAAAGCAAAACGCACGAAACAAAACGCGGATTCCTTGTCAGTTAAGGTTAAGCCGTAAATCTTCATCCATCTTATCGTCAATCAGGGCGGATTCTGCCGCCCACTATTTTTAGGTATCGTTTAAGGTATCAGTGAGTCATGAGTGAAATTATTTACGGTATCCATGCCGTTAACGCTTTGTTGGAGCGCGATCCACAACGTTTCATGGAAGTTTATGTCTTAAAAGGGCGCGAAGATCGTCGTTTGACGCCAGTATTGCAGGAATTGGAAAGCATCGGTATTGCGGTACAAATCGCCAATCGTCAATGGTTGGATGCACAAACAGAAGGGGCGGTTCATCAGGGGATCATTGCACGGGTCAAACCTGGACGTCAGTATCAGGAAAATGATTTGCCGGACTTGTTATCCCGTCTGGCGCGTCCACTCCTGCTGGTACTCGATGGTGTGACTGATCCGCACAATTTGGGTGCGTGCTTGCGTACAGCAGATGCCGCAGGGGTTGATGCGGTGATTGTTCCCCGTGATCGTTCGGCGCAATTGAATGCGACGGCCAGAAAAGTGGCCTGTGGCGCGGCAGAAAGTGTACCGCTGATCCGGGTGACCAATCTCGCCCGGACATTGCGTTTATTGCAAGAACACAATATTTGGGTGGTCGGTACGGCGGGCGAAGCGACTCATTCGTTATACGAAAGCAAGTTGGTTGGCCCGACGGCTTTGGTCATGGGGGCGGAAGGCGAAGGGATGCGTCGCTTGACCCGTGAACATTGTGATGAATTGATCAGTATTCCGATGGCGGGTTCAGTCTCTTCTTTGAACGTCTCGGTTGCAACCGGGATAGGCTTGTTTGAAATCGTACGCCAGAGAAACGTCTGAAAATGCGTTATTGGTCCCGAATGATCGGCACGCGGATCGGAAATAAGATTAAATGAGTTTTTCTCTGCCCGTACCTTGAGTTTTTTATGTTGTGCGGGTATAGTGACGCGTCGATTTTTCAGCCGTACTAAACAAGTTCCTTGCCTCCATGGGCCACGGCTGACCCTGACAGGAGGCTGAATAATCCGTAAGGAGCAATGCTAATGCGTCATTACGAAATCGTTTTTATGGTCCATCCTGACCAAAGCGAACAGGTTCCGGGCATGATCGAGCGTTACAGTGCGACTATCACTAACGCGCAAGGTCAGATTCACCGTTTGGAAGATTGGGGTCGTCGTCAACTGGCTTACCCAATTAACAAACTGCACAAGGCTCACTACGTTCTGATGAACGTTGAAGCGCCACAAGAAGCGATTGATGAGCTGGAAACTAACTTCCGCTTCAACGACGCCGTTATCCGCAGCATGGTTATGCGCGTTAAGCACGCAGTAACTGAAGCATCACCAATGGTTAAGGCTAAAGACGAACGTCGTAGCCGTGATCCGATCCTGGAAGAAGACCTGGTTGATGATGCTGATGAAGCTGGGGATTCTGAAGAGTAATTACGGTGACAACTAATCGTTTGGTGCTTTCTGGCACAGTGTGCAAGGCACCGATACGAAAAGTCAGTCCATCTGGTATTCCCCATTGTCAGTTTGTGCTTGAACATCGTTCACAGCAACAGGAAGCCGGATTCAGCAGGCAGTCATGGTGCAGAATGCCCGTCATTGCCAGCGGACAGTTGTTACAGGAACATACTCACAGTATAACGGTCGGCAGTCGAATAACCGTTTCAGGATTCATTAATTCCCATTATGGGCGTAATGGTCTGAGTAAACTGGTTCTTCATGCCGAGCAGATTGAATTGATAGATTCTGGAGACTAGCCAAATGGCACGTTATTTCCGTCGTCGCAAGTTCTGCCGCTTCACCGCGGAAGGCGTACAAGAAATCGATTATAAAGATATTGCTACGCTGAAAAACTACATTACCGAAAGCGGTAAAATTGTACCAAGCCGTATTACTGGCACCCGTGCAAAATACCAGCGTCAGCTCGCTCGTGCTATCAAGCGTGCACGCTACCTGTCTCTGTTGCCTTATACTGATCGCCATCAGTAATAGGCTCAGTCCATTAACGACTCTGAGAGGATAAGGTAATGCAAGTTATTCTGCTTGATAAAGTAGCGAACCTGGGTGGCCTGGGTGACCAAGTTAACGTTAAAGCGGGTTATGCTCGTAACTACTTAGTACCACAGGGCAAAGCTGTTCCTGCTACTAAGAAAAACGTCGAATTCTTCGAAGCTCGCCGTGCTGAACTGGAAGCTAAACTGGCTGACGTTCTGGCAGCAGCACAAGCTCATGCAGAGAAAATCACTGCACTGGGCTCTGTCACTATCGCTTCTAAAGCGGGTGATGAAGGTAAACTGTTCGGCTCTATCGGTACGCGTGACATCGCTGATGCAGTCACTGCGGCTGGTGTTGAAGTATCTAAGAGCGAAGTTCGCCTGCCAAACGGCGTTCTGCGTACTGTTGGTGAGCACGAAGTTCACTTCCAGGTACATAGCGATGTATTCGCACAGTTGAACGTTAACATCGTTCCAGAAGCTTAATCCCTGATTAGGTTGACGAAGATGTGACAAAGAACGCTGGCATTGCCAGCGTTTTTTGTTTTATTTGCCCCCTCTCACACGTTTACCCATCCGGGTAGTACTGTTATGCTTGACGCTTCATTTATTGCATAACAGGTATTTTCATGACAAAACCTTCTTTTGAATCGATTGAAGCGCGGGCGAGTTACGGTATTGGCTTGCAGGTTGGGCAACAATTACAGGAATCTGGCTTACAAGGGTTAGAGCCAGAAGCACTGTTGGCTGGATTATGTGATGCGCTGGAAAGCCGTACACCTGCGATTCCTGTAGAAGAGCTGCATCGTGCGTTACGTGAAATACATGAACGTGCTGATAGTGTTCGTCGTGAACGTCAGCAAGTGATGGCAGAAGAAGGCAAAAAATTCTTGGCAGAAAACCTTCAGCGTGAAGGGGTAAGCAGCACAGAATCCGGTCTGCAATTTTCTGTCCTGACACAAGGTGATGGAACTATTCCTGCCCGTACTGACCGTGTTCGTGTTCACTACACCGGTCGTCTGATTGATGGTACGGTATTTGATAGCTCAGTACAGCGCGGTACGCCCGCAGAATTTCCGGTCAGTGGTGTGATCCCCGGCTGGATTGAAGCATTGACTTTAATGCCAGTAGGTTCTAAATGGGAACTCTATATTCCTCATAATCTGGCTTATGGTGAACGAGGTGCAGGTGCATCCATTCCTCCTTATAGCACGCTTATCTTCGAAGTCGAATTGCTGGAAATCTTGTAATTTTAGTGCCCTGTGATCGTATTGATAGTGAGGATAGCCGGTTAGCCGGCTATTTTTTACGCAGGTTAGGGGATCATAAAAGAATAAAGTATTCGCCAATCCAATGAAAAATGCGCTAAAAATGTCGCTATCAAGTGATATACCCAACATACCCGACATTAATTCCATGTACAGACAATCAAAGGCTGAAATTGGAAAGGATGAAGGGATAGCTGAACAATGAATGTAGAGGTGTATGATGCTACGACAGATCTGCCAATTGGCACGGGAAGCAGGCGCGGCGATCATGGAGGTATATCAGGCTGAGCAACCGTTGCAGGTTGAACATAAAATGGATGATTCACCAGTGACGGCCGCGGATATTGCCGCTCATCAGATCATTAAGGCGGGATTGTTACGTATTGCGCCTGATATCCCATTAATATCAGAAGAAGATCCCCCGGCCTGGGAAGTGCGGAAACACTGGCAGCGTTATTGGTTGGTTGATCCGCTGGATGGCACGAAAGAATTTATTCGTCGCAATGGCGAGTTTACTGTCAATATCGCGTTGATAGAAAACGGTGTACCGGTGATGGGGGTGGTCTATGTGCCGGCACAGAATGTCTTGTATTCAGGACAGGGGCGGCAGGCGAGGAAAGAGATTCATGGCCAAACCCTGCCGATCAAAGCACACACTGCGCAAGCTCCTGTCGTGGTTGTCAGCCGCTCTCACAAGGATGATGAGGAATTAAAAGACTACCTTTCCCAGTTAGGCGTGCACCACACGCTGTCAGTTGGATCTTCACTCAAATTTTGCATGGTTGCAGAGGGAAAAGCTCAGCTTTATCCACGTTTTGGGCCAACGAATATTTGGGATACGGCGGCAGGTCATGCGATTGTCATCGCGGCGGGCGCACACGTCACCGATTGGGAAGGGAAAACGCTCAATTATAGCCCCCGTGAATCCTTTTTGAATCCGGGATTCAGAGTCAGTATTTTCTGATATTAAGGTGATATGGCTGACTGTGGGAAGCCATTATCACCTTACGATCATAAATGTGACGGTGGTTGAAGACCGCATTTATTTTTTCAATTCGTCTTCGATGAGGCGCATAACGTGTGTGATGTCTTCGTTATTTAACTTGCCATCTTTGACAAATTTCACGTTGCCGTTTTTATCCAACACAATGATTGCTGAGCTTTTGGGTTCCAGCCCCCAGGCTTGTTTAACCAGCCCGTGGCTGTCGACAATAAATTGTGACCACGGAAAGGCTTTTTTACTGTCTTCGAGGCTATTGCGGACAAAAACACGAGTACCAAAAATCGCATCATCGGTATTCACGATGCTGGTGGTCTGATATTGATCCTTGGGTAAATTTGCATTTTTCAATGCTTGAATCAACGGATCGTTCATCTCTTTGGCGCTGCTACGCCCCGCAATATGCTGGATCGTTCTCACCTTACCCACCAGCTCAGCGGTGTTCCAATTTTGGTAACTGAACTTACCGTCGTTCAGTAACAGTTCGCCTTTATCGGTCACACTGACAGCGGGGACGTGTTGTTCCAATGTGATGTTATGGGCGAATGCACAGAGTGACATTAGACTCAATATTGCAGATAACGCAATGTTTTTCATCATGTTTATTCCTCATTTATCATGGTGCTGCATGTTATCAGGGAACATCCTACTCAGCATAGCGTTTGTTGACCGTTCTGTCCTGCAATAAATAAAACAACTTGATAACATTTAGGATAAGTCATTAGTTAATACCGTGATTTATGTAACATTATAATCATTAATATCATTATGTTATATAAAAAGAGTGATTGAATCTTGAGAGTTGGGGAACAAATGTCGCTCTATGGAGTCTATACATTCTGCATAGCAATCGTCGATCGTTTGCGGTACTGATGACGTTATGCAATAAAATAGTATCGTAAGAAGCATGGGAGGAAAAAACCGAGATGAAAATCTTTCGCCATTATAACTCACTAAAAATTGCTCTCTACGTAAAAACGCTATTTCGCGGGCGGTTATACATTAAGGACATGGGTGCTTTTGAATTTAATTATGGAAAAATTTTACCCCCGAAGATAAAAGATAAACGCCATTTCCATGTCATGAGTGAAGTTAACCAGCAAGTACTCCGCTTACAGACTGAACTAGGGTAACCATTGGTCATTCTCATTGTCTGATAAAAATGCCCTAAAATGAATGTGTGATATCATAAACGGCCTGACGGCCGTTTTTTGGTTTTATCGGTTAGGCCTGCGCGTCATGCGGTTGCTCGGCGTTGAGAGGATTGGATGGTGTGAGATTATCGATAACTTTTGTCACCAGCAGTTGATCGATTTTATAGTTATCGATATCGACGACTTCAAACTTATAGCCCCCAAATTTTACCGAATCCGTGCGTTTTGGAATTTTGCGCAAGCGGAACATCATAAAACCTGCGATCGTTTCATAGTTACTGGAATCTGGAAAATCATCGATATCCAGTACCCGCATCACATCTTCAATCGGCGTTCCCCCTTCAACCAGCCATGAATTTTCGTCCCGGATAACAATTTGCTCTTCCTGACCTTGACCCACTAAATCGCCCATTAAGGTCGTCATGACGTCATTAAGTGTGATAACGCCCATGACCAACGCATATTCATTGAGAATAATGGCGAAATCTTCGCCGGTGGCTTTGAAGCTTTCCAGTGTGTCAGAGAGTGAAAGCGTGTCAGGGATAATCAGCGCATTGCGGATTTGGATACCCTCTGCCAGATTAAGGCGTTGCCCGCTCAGGACGCAGTTAAGCAGATCCTTCGAGTCCACATAACCCAGCACATGATCAATATCCCCATCACAAACCAGGAATTTCGAGTGAGGTTGGGTAGAGATTTTTTCTTTGATGCTGTTTTCATCTTCGCGCTTGTCAAAATACACCACACTTTCACGGGAAGTCATGGCCGAAGGTACAGTACGGGATTCCAGTTCAAAAACATTTTCAATTAATTCATGTTCTTGTTTACGCAATACACCGGCAATCGCGCCAGCTTCAACAACCGCGTAAATATCATCAGATGTGATGTCTTCGTTACGTACCATCGGGATTTTAAAGATCTTAAAGATGCCATCGGCGAGGCCATTGAATAACCAGACCAGAGGACGGAAAACGGTCAGGCAGAAACGCATTGGATTGACAATCCGCACGGCAACGGCTTCAGGCTTAATCATGCCAATACGTTTAGGGGTCAAATCAGCCAGCAGGATAAAAGCACTGGTGACGAGAATAAAAGAGCAGATAAATCCCAGTTGGTCGGCCCATTCCGGGCGCATAAATTTCATAAACAGCGTTTTCAGGGCGGGAGAAAAGGCGGATTCCCCCACAACCCCGGCAAGGATTGCGACGGCATTCAGGCCAATTTGCACGACGGTAAAAAACATGCCAGGTGTTTCTTGTAGCTTAAGGACATGGGCGGCATTGAGGTTTCCTTCATCGGCCATCAGTTTTAGTTTGATTCTTCTTGAAGCAGCCAGGGAAATTTCTGATAAAGAAAAAAATGCACTGATGGCACAAAGCAAAAGTATGATTAATAAACTGTTTAACATAAAGTATCCGTGTTTTATCTCCAGCGGTAAGGTAGGTTTTTTTTGAAGAATACCGGAGAGGAGAAAGAAAATTGTACAAAAAATGACGGCTTAATGCCGAAAAATCAGTAAGTTTAGCCCAATGAGTATAACATCGGGCTAACTAAAGCGGCTAGTTTTTGTGCGTTGGAGGGAAACAAACACCGATACCACCTAATCCACAATACCCTTCAGGGTTTTTGTGAAGATATTGCTGGTGATAATCTTCGGCAAAATAGAATGCGCCGGCTGCGCTAATTTCTGTTGTGATAGGGCGTTGGTCGCTATTTTGCTTCATGGCTTGCTGGTATTGATCCCGGCTGGTAATGGCCTGCGCATACTGTTGTGGTGACACGGTGTACAACGCTGAACGATATTGTGTCCCAATATCCCCGTGCTGGCGCATACCTTGGGCGGGATCGTGATTTTCCCAGAACAACGTCAGTAATTGCGCATACGTTATCCGGGTTGGATCAAAGACGATCCTGACGATCTCTGCATGGCCGGTTAAGCCAGTACAAACCTCTTCATAAGTGGGATTTGGTGTTGTGCCACCACTGTAACCGGCAGACGTCGTGTAAATCCCTTCCTGCTGCCAAAACAGGCGTTCAACCCCCCAGAAACAGCCCATGCCGACATAGGCGACTTCCATATTTTCCGGGATATTATCTATCGCATGCTTTGTAATGACATGGTAGGGTGATACGGTCAGCGGGGTAGGGCGACCAGATGGGATCGTCGGTGAAGCAACATGTTGGCTTTCATTAACTGAATTTGGCAAGATTATCTCCTGTTATGCATGAATTTTATAATGATGTGCTGCTTGTATATCGTTAAAACTTTACCAGAATTAATTTATTGCAGCATGCTTATATCGTTGGATTTTATCGTACAGATATCAACATTAGGAGTTCGAGTGTCACGGTATCCCCTCATATGTGCACTTTTTGTCTCTAGTATGACTCCGTCGGCTTATAGTGCAAATTTACGGTTGAAAGTAGAAGGACTTTCTGGCGAATTAGAAAAAAATGCCAGAGTACAACTTTCGAATATCAGTACCGATGAAGTCTCGCCTGATGGTCGTTTTCGGGCCAGGGTGGCGAAAGCCATACGTCAGGGGCTTCGTCCGTTGGGATATTATGATCCTGTCATTACATTTACCTATCAAGAATATACCCCGCCTTCCCGCCCTGTTCTGACAGCCAACGTCACGCTTGGCGAGCCGGTCAGAGTGGTCAGCGTCAATGTTGAGCTGGAAGGGGGCGCGAAAACAGATGCAGATTATCCCGCGCTGATCAAAAAAAATATGCCCCAACCGGGAGCGATACTCAATCACGGCGAATATGAAAATTTTAAAAGTGCCTTGACGAATTTGGCGGTTAAAAAAGGCTATTTTGATGCCGTGATGAAGAAAAGTGAGTTGGGGGTATCAGCCGCACAGCATGAATCGATTTGGGATTTCGATTTCGATAGTGGCCAACGTTATCGCTTTGGCCCGGTGAGATTTCACGGATCGCAAATTAGAGAAACTTATTTGAACAACCTCATCCCTTTCAAACCGGGGGAAGACTATACCTCAGAGCAATTAGCCGAATTTAATCGCCGTTTAGTCAATACCGGATGGTTTAACTCTGCGGTTGTGGTGCCTGATTTTAAACAGGGGCGTGCGAGCAAAGACAAAATATTGCCGTTGGAGGCGTCCTTAGTCCCCCGCTCTGCGAACTATGTCGAATTGGGGGGCGGTTATGCGACCGATGTTGGGCCGCGTGTTCAGGCAAAATGGAAGAAACCCTGGATCAATTCCCGGGGGCACAGTTTGAGTACCAGCCTTAACGTGTCTTCACGCGAGCAGCTCATTGACGGTGCTTACAAAATGCCGCTGAAGGTCAATCCGCTCGAAGAATATTATCAGCTACAAACGGGTTATAAACGTAAAGATATTAACGACACGATTTCAGATACCGCAACCTTGAACTTTTCCCGTAACTGGGATCGGTTTACCGGTTGGCAATACAGTTTTAATCTGCGCTGGAGCCTGAGCCACTTTACACAGGCCAACGTCACCAACACCACGATGTTGCTGTATCCGGGTGTGAGTGTCAGCCGTATTCGTCAACGTGGCGGTGCGATGCCCTCTTGGGGAGATAGTCAGCGTTACTCGCTGGATATTTCTGACACCGACTGGAAATCCGATGTCGATTTTCTTGTCTTGCAGGCACATCACGTTTGGATCAGAACATATCGGGAGAATCACCGTTTTGTCGTGCGGGCGGATTTAGGCTGGATAGAAACGAATGAATTCGACAAAGTGCCACCGGATCTGCGTTTCTTTGCCGGGGGAGATCGCAGTATTCGTGGGTATAAATACCAGAAAATCTCACCGACAGACCGTCGTGGTCAGTTAACCGGGGCATCAAAGTTAGCGGTGGGATCGTTGGAGTACCAATATAATATTTATGGGAATTGGTGGAGTGCCTTATTTGTCGATTCAGGTGAAGCGGTGAATGACATCAGAAAGAGTAACCTAAAAACAGGCGTAGGCATGGGGGTGCGCTGGGCTTCACCGGTCGGGCCGATAAAATTTGATTTAGCGACGCCAATCGGAGAGCGGGATAACCATAATGTCGAATTTTATATCGGGTTAGGGGCTGAACTATGAAGTGGGTAAAAAGAGGGAGTATCGCTTTCCTGCTGATTGTCGGCCTGTTATTGGTGCTTATAGTGGGATTGGTCGGCACACAAACCGGTCTGCATTTTATGGTTAACAACGCGGCACGTTGGATACCCGGATTAGAGATAGCCAGCGTTAACGGAGGCTGGCGTGATTTAACGCTAAAGGGCGTGAAATACCAGATGCCGGGAGTCAACGTGAAGGCGGATAATCTGCACCTCTCTGTACGGCTTTCTTGCCTGAAACACAGCCAGGTTTGTGTCAATGCCTTGACGACGGAAGGGGTGACCGTTTCGGTGAAGACGGCAGAACTTCCCCCATCAGCGCCAGTTGTGGCATCAGAACCCCTCACCGAATTAAAAACGCTGTACCCCATTTCATTGGGCTTGCTTTCCCTGAAAAATATTCATGTACAGGTAGACGATATCGCCATTGCATTGGATGAATTGAAAACAGGGGCACAGTGGCAGGATAAGCAACTGATCGTAAAACCGACGAACATTCAGCACCTGTCCGTGGCATTACCCAAACACGCCGCCGAAAAAAGCGGGACAGCACAAAACAGAGTGCCACAGGCTGACACTGAGCAACCCCTGAGTGAAACGTTGAAAGCGTTATTTGCCAGGCCGCTGTTAGCGGAGCTGCCCCCGATCCCACTTCCCCTTGATATCACGCTGGAAGATCTCCGTGGTAGTCAACTGCATTTGACGGGGGATACTGACATCAAAATTAATGCGTTGCGACTACAGGCCAGCAATCAGGGGCAACAGGTGCATATCTCAACCCTGAATTTACAGACGCCGGAAGGGGCGCTGGCCATACAGGGAACGGCCAAACTGTCTGAACAATGGCCGGTCAATGTTTCGGTGAAGGGGCACATCGATAATTTAAGTCATCTCAATCTGGACGATTTTAAAGGGCAACAGGTGCAGTTAGCGCTAAAAGGGGCATTGTTGCAGCAACTTGATCTGGCCGTAAAGCTCTCCGGCCCTGTCTCCGCCAGTCTGGATGCACAGGCTGAATTGGCAAAAGCCGGCTTGCCGGTACGGATGACCTTGACCAGCCGCCAATTGCAGTGGCCATTGCGCGGTCAGCCTGCCTATCAGCTTGAGGGGGTCAGATTGCGTTTGAATGGTCAAGTTAGTCGTTACGATCTTTCCCTGCGCTCGGCGATCAAGGGCCATGATCTTCCTCCGGCATCACTGCTGCTGGATGCGAAAGGCAATGAAGAACAACTCAAATTAACCCGTTTACGTCTGGCAGCCTTACAGGGGAAAGCCGATGTGTCAGGGGTGCTTGACTGGCGTAAGGCCGTGAGCTGGCATGCCAATCTCACGTTAGCGGGAATAAATACCGCCAAACAGTGGCCGGAATGGCCTGCCAAACTGGCGGGAAAAATAGCGGTACGGGGCAGTATGTACGGTGGCAGCTGGCAGCTTCAGGTGCCTGAAATGGCTCTTGATGGGCATGTGAAGCAAAACATCATTAAAGCCCATGGTCAGGCATCAGGCAACGCGGCGGGGCAATGGGACATCCCGCAACTCAATCTGACCGTTGGGCGTAATACCCTTCATGTCCAGGGCAGATTGACGGATCACGCGTGGAAACTCGATGGGGAAATAAATGCTCAGCACCTAAATGGTGTCCTTCCCGGTCTGGCGGGTTTGATGACCGGTCAGGTTAAACTGCGTGGCAATATGAAATCACCCCAAATTATTGCGGATTTACAGGCGCGCGGGTTGCGCTGGCAGGATGATATCAAGGTCGATAGTGCGACGATCAAGGGGGATATTCGTTCATCAGACCAGATCCGAGGCCAATTATCGGTTGTTGTGCGCCAACTGAAACAGGCCGATTTAACCATCAATCACTTGACACTTAACGCGAAAGGTTCAGAAAGCAAACATGATTTACAACTGAACATCGAGGGTACGCCGGTATCCGGCCAGTTAGCCCTTCATGGTCATTTTGATCGTCAGAAAGCGCGCTGGACAGGTAGCATCAACAAAACGGACGTTGATACCCCTGTCGGTGAATGGCGTTTAAGCAGAGCAATCTCTGTTGATTACTGGCATTTGCAACAAAAAGCCCTGATTGGCCCGCATTGCTGGTTAAATCCCAATGCCCGTCTTTGTATTTCAAAACCAATTGAAGCGGGCGCCAGCGGTCATGCGCAAGTGGCACTTGAACATTTTAACTTAGCGATGATCCAGCCATTTTTGGATAAAAACACCCAACTCAGTGGGGTGTTCAGTGGTCATGCCAATATCAAATGGACAGAAAAACAGGGATTGCCACAGGCAAACGTTGCGCTGCAGGGAACCGGGGTAGCGGTGCGTCAGATTGTCGAAGGGAATACCTTACCGATTGATTTTGAAACACTCACCGTGAATGCAGGGCTGGCAAATGGCAAGGCGAATGTGTCATGGTTAGTTAAACTGGCTGGCAATGGACAGTTGAAAGGGGATGTACAGGTTGCGGATGTAACCGGTCAGCGGAAACTATCGGGAAATATCGATCTTCAGGCGCTCTCCTTAGCACTGATGAAGCCGATGTTGGGGAAAGGCGAAAAGGCGGAGGGCGGGGTAAATGCGAATTTACGCATTGGTGGCAATGCTAAGCACCCGCTGCTATTTGGTTTACTGAAAGCGGATAGCCTGAAAATCAGCAGCTATTGGCTGCCATTCGAAATCACCCAAAGCCAGCTGGCGGTGAATTTTGCCGGTACCAGTTCCGACCTGAGCGGCATGATTAAGACCCCTCAGGGGCAATTAAACCTGCATGGTTACGCTGACTGGCGCAATCTGGCGCAATGGTATGCCAGCATTGCGGTGGCGGGTGACAAATTACGTGTTACGGTGCCGCCAATGGTCAAGGTGGATGTCAGCCCCAATTTACGGTTGGAAGCGACACCCGATCGACTGAATCTTGAGGGGAATGTGGCGATTCCGTGGGCGCGTATTAAGGTGCAGGAATTACCGGAATCGGCGGTCGGGGTTTCTGCTGATGAAGTGATGCTGGATAACCATTTCCAGCCAATAACGAAGAAAAAATCCGCGATTCAGATCCAAAGTCACTTAAATATTCATATTGGTCATGATGTGCAGTTGAGCGCCTTTGGCCTGAAAGCTCAGCTTAAAGGCGATTTGAAAGTCCTGCAGGATCAACAGGGATTAGGACTGAATGGTCAGATTGATATCCCGGAAGGGCGTTTCCATGCCTATGGGCAAGATTTGCTCGTCCGTAAGGGAACCATTTTGTTCTCCGGGCCGCCGGATCAGCCATTGTTGAATATTGAAGCCATCCGCAATCCTGAATCGACAGCCAACAGAGTGATTGCAGGCGTGCGTGTCACCGGTCTGGCCGATAAACCGAAAGTAGAAGTCTTTTCTGATCCGGTCAAATCACAACAGGAAGCCTTATCTTATCTGCTACGTGGCGAAGGTCTGGAGAAAGGCAACTCTGACAACTCGCAAATGACAGCCATGCTGATTGGATTGGGGATCGCGCAGAGTGGCCAGTTAGTCGGTAAGATCGGCGAGACATTTGGCGTTTCTGATTTGGCTTTGGATACTCAGGGCGCGGGGGATAAATCTCAAGTGGTTGTCAGTGGTCGAATAACCAATGACTTACAAGTGAAGTATGGAGTGGGTATTTTTGATTCTTTGGCGACACTGACATTACGCTATCGGGTGATGCCAAGATTGTATCTGGAAGCAGTATCTGGTATTGATCAGGCTTTAGATTTGCTCTATGAGTTTGAGTTTTAAAAATGCGAGTTATTGTTTATGGTAGCCTGAGGCGAAAACAAGGTAATCACCACTGGATGACGGATGCCCAATTGTTAGGAGAACACAGATTAGACGGTTATGAAATTTATGATCTGGGGCACTATCCGGCGGTTATCCGTGGCGAAGGAACCATCGAATGTGAAGTCTATCGTATTACGCCCCCCATCCTGACCGAGTTGGATGCATTAAAAAAGAATGCTCAGGAGTACCAAAGGGAATTGATTGAAACGCCTTATGGCAAGGCATGGATTTATCTCTATCAGTTGTCTGTCGAAGGATTACAGAGAATAACCAGTGGTGACTGGCTGAAACGTCACGGAGAAGAAGAAAACGAGTGACATGATGTTGTCATCGAAAGGCCAATAAAAACCGCTGCCCTGAGAAGGGCAGCGGTTTTTTAAATCAGCCATTATTTTTGGGCAGCACGTTCGAAAGAGGCGCGGATTTCCGCTTTGGCGGCGTCAGCGTTATCCCATCCATCGACTTTAACCCACTTACCGCTTTCCAGATCTTTGTAGTGTTCAAAGAAATGCGTGATTTGGGCGCGTAGCAGTTCCGGCAGATCGTTCACATCGTTGATGTGATCGTATTCTTTGCTCAGTTTGGTATGCGGAACAGCGACCAATTTGGCATCTTCACCGGACTCATCAGTCATTTTCAGCACACCAACCGGACGGCAGCGGATCACAGAACCCGGCTGTAATGGATAAGGTGTTGGCACCAATACGTCAACCGGGTCACCGTCAAGGGATAACGTATGATTGATGTAACCGTAGTTACATGGGTAGAACATCGCCGTTGACATGAAACGGTCAACAAACAGAGCACCGGATTCTTTATCAACTTCATATTTGATTGGATCGGCGTTTGCCGGGATCTCAATGATGACATAGATATCTTCTGGCAGTGCTTTTCCCGCCGGTACGTTGTTCAGGCTCATAAAAAGTTTCCTTCAAGTTCAAACCAAAATGGAATGCGGGCTATTATAGCCAAAACCGGCTTCATGTCCTCGGATTTTTCGATGGCAGACAGTGACAGAGAAGCGAAGGAAGATGCCGATAAAACCGCGTAGAAGTACCTCATAAAAAAAGCACAGACCCGATGAGGGCGTCTGTGCTTGTGCTGTCTTAATTGTGGCTTAATTCAGCCTGAAGTCCTGTTTTAATTCCCAAGTTTACACAGCATTAAGTGGAGTTGAACCTCGTTTTCGTTAATTCTTTCATATGTATCAAGATTAATGCCCATAGGTGTAACCTTCTCCGAGTTCGGGGTCGGGTCCAAGTAAGAGAATAGAACACCCGGATCCCCTGGACTGAGATGAAAATCCGGGAACTTCGCTCTTGGATATTCATCCACTAATGTCTTACCAGTTTGATCTTCTTGATACAGTCCGACATCCTTATTCGTGGCAGTTTTAGCCCCACTGGGAACGTCTCCTATTTTTCCGACCATGTTCTCACACTTATACCCGTATTCACTAAGATTGTCTAACTTAGGCGAAGCAAATAGATACCTTTCAGGATGGAACGTATAAGTATAGATCCCCCTTAAGCCGTCTCTTGTGACGGTGGCGGTGACTTTTGCCGGGCCGGGTTTAAACTTATTCCTAGGGAAGACGATATAACCATTCTCATCTGTCGCCGTGACGTCAGTATGATGTGTGAGTTTTATAGACAAAGTTTTCCCAGCGTCGTCCTTATACTCACCCTCTGGCAACCCTGTGATTTGGTCATTGAGATCCATTGTTAGTATGATACCTAGCTGATTATGGACGTTAAGGGGTTGACCTTGTTGTTCGGGAAAGACGCTGTATTTACCCTCCACATTAAGACCAGGTTGGCCTTTATCTTTCTCTGCGACGATAGTAATCCCCACGGGTACTTCTATCGGGATGATGGTCACCGGGGAAGAAGCTTTTGCATTGGATGAACCCAAGGTGGCAGTGACAACTAGATTGTCAGCACCGAAATTGGCATTTTTCTGCAAATAAGCCGCCAAATAACCTTCTGCGTCTGTGCGTGGATTATCATCCATCACCATCTTCAAACGGTTCGGCTCTGGATCGCCTTCTATATTCCAGGTAACATCCGGAACGGTTTGGTTTGGCAGCGGCTGCCCACTTGTTGCATCAACGACGAGAACCTTAAAGCGATTTTTCCCATCCTTACCGGTCAACTTACCGCTCAATGTTTTATCATAAGGTGGTTTGATTTCCCCCTTGAGGACAGCATTCAGATTTTTGGGCGGATCAAAATCGAATGGGGCCGATAACGATTCTTCCCCGCCATTGACGGACAATCCGATTTTGGCGTCTTGCACCGCTGTGGTACTGCTGAACGTGGCCTGAATTTTGCCAGCCTGATCGGTGGTCGCCTGGGTCTCGTTTGCCGACTCGAGTATGAATCCGGGCAGATTCTCCGGCTCTGTGACGGCAAACCATTTCACTTTCACGGTGGTATTTGGTGGCAGCGGCTTGTTATCCTTGAAGATTAGCGCTTTGACAGTCACCTTGTTATCTGCTGTTGCTTGGTAAGGCCCGTCTTTCTCAAACGTAAAGGAGTTGATTTGAACGGGATCGTTGACATCATTAATAAAACTGACCGGCTTAAACGTTTGACTTGGGCCATCTTCGATAGACAGTTTAACGGTGATGGCCTGAGCTTTGTTACTTTTCAGGGTTGCCATCAATTGTCCCTGATCATCGGTGATGCCGTTAGTGCTGTCGCCCGGTTTCAATTCCACGCCATCATTGGGGGTGGCTGTCCAGGTGGCTTTAATCTTTTTATTCTGCAGTGGCTGATTGTCTTTATCCAATAGAGTAGCGACAAAGGTATAGATATCCTGCGGGTTATTGATAGAGAGCGGGCCATCAGGCACCACTGGCTGCAAGGCGATATGGTATTCGGTGTCAATAGAGGCAAAAGTAAGCGGTGTGTCGCCCTGGCCGGTTATCGCCATTTTCGGCATCCCATCCATTTCCAGAAACACCTTCGAGTCCGCGGCAAGCGGTTCTGTACTGGTCAGCGTGGCGGTTAACTGCCCCTGATCATTGGTGGCGCCGTGTTCATCCCAAACCAATTTGGCATTGGGGTTCTCAGGCGCAAGGCTCCATTTCACCCCCGGGATCACTTGGCTCTTGATCGGCGCATTACTGGCTGTGCCGTGGGTGATGGTGGCCGCCAGTTGATAAGCGGATTTACCATCGGCAATCACCGGCCCTTTTCCTGCTGGCTGAACGCTTTGGTCTTTAACGACAAAAGGATCAACAACGATTTCCATTTGCGTTGTTTTGGATTCACCGCTCTCGTCTTCTGCGGTGGCAGACAGGGTGTAGCGGTTTTCGCCTTTATTCACATATTGTGGCAACACGAGTTCAGCCTGATCCTTATTGGATAACAGGCTCCCTTTGTTGTCGATGAAGGCTTGATCGGTTTGCCAGGTTACCCGCTTGAGGGATTTATTGCTGGCAATCTGAGCCTTGACGATAATGGGTTGACCATTGTAGCCGCTGAGGGTACTAGGCAATGTAATGGTGAGTGTCTGCTTTTTCCGATAATCTAGGACGATATTGTTGTTTCGCTCAACGATATCATAACGGCTGCCGGCTAAGGTACGCATCGTGGCCACGTTATCCGGCGAAATCTGGGCACCGAACGGCATGCCAAAACGGTAATTCAGATTCGCCAGAAAGAGCGTTTCACTGTGCCCGCCACTGCCGAGCTTATAATCGACACCCATCGTTACCAGTGGAACCGGGGTATAATTCAGGCCAAACCGGGCAAGATTAGGGTCTTTTTGCCGGGTATCGCGATCGAACAGCGCGACGTTATCGCCAAAGTACTGCTCATAACTGATTTTACCGCCAATATTCGGGTAAGCCGGTAAGAAGAACTCACTGTTGAGATCAAACCCATTGGCAGGGCGTTCTTCATAGTCCCGTTCTTTCGGTGACTGATGCCAACGGCTCAGACGCCAGTAGGTATTGGCGGATAATTTCACGTAATCCGTCCAGGCTTCCCCGCCCAACCCTAAGCGCTTATTTTGCCCGGTGACGTCATGGTCAAAGAAGGTGTTTAAGCCATACATCCACTCGGGGGTGAAATAACGTCCGCCGAGGCCAAAGTTCAGGGTATGGCGGCTATCTTTATTGCGATAACCTAATTGGGAAAACAGCAACCAGTCTGTTTTATTGTCGTAGAGGGGCAATAACAGATCCAGCGAGCCGTCATCCAGTTTCCCTTTTCTGTCGAGGGCAAAATGAATTTTGGCGGTGCCAAACTGAGACAACCATTTTTGGGCTTCGCTGGAGAAGGTGTTATTGATTTTCCCCAGTGCATAAGATTTCGCCTGCTCGGTCAACTGAGCGGGGGAAGAGGCAAGGAGATGACCTACCTTTTGGACATTTTGCGCAATCAGGCTTGCTTGATCTCCCTCCGTCATACCGGGCTGAATGGCATTTTCTGATGTCGATAACACATTGCTTACTGTTTTATTATCCGAAGTTTTTTCCGCTGCCGAAAATGCATTCATTGGCGTAAACGGTAAACAAAACGAATAGATAAGAACAGAAAGCCGAATAACTTTATGACTGATGCTCGAATCCATAGATGAATTCCTCATAAAATAGGATCTGTCGGCCAATGCTTAATCATGAATACTTTGATGTATAACGCCCCAATTTTATTGGGTATAGCTATCTGATTAAGATAAAAAAGAGCTATTTCTAACACTTATAAACCTTAGAAGAGATTTTGTTATTCTGCGTAATAAGAAATATTTATCAGTTGCTGAACAAAAGTTATCGCTGTCTGGAGAGGGCGTAAAAAAGCACAGACCCGATGATGGCGTCTGTGCTGGTGGTGGCTTAATTGTGGATTAAGCCGCGATGATTTTCTCTTTTACAACTTAAGCTGACAGAGTCGTTTTATATAAGGTTTCATCTCTGAGTCTTTATCACTATCAAAGGGTACGAATTCCCATGTCCGAAAATTATATATCTCAGACTTACCTTCTTCGTTTCCGACTGCCAAGATCTTAATGTTCGGCATTTCACCCGCTGTTTTCACAGGAAAAAGAACAAAGTCGGGGAAATTCTTTTGGTCATATTCATAAAGGAATGTAACACCTGTGCGGAGCTCTGGTGTTGCTCCAAACTCATCATCCCTTACAAGTTTTGCTTCGCGGTTACCAGTGTCGACCGGAACTAACGCCGAGCTACAAATAACGGTAAAAAAGAGACCCCCTGTATCATTGCGCGGATTAAATAGATATCTTTTGGGGTCGAACAGATAGCTATAGATCATCTTTCCGCCGGTGGCCTGATTGGTGACGGTGGCTGTCGCTGTTATCTCGCCTAAGGCAAAACTCTCAATCGGGAATGAGATCTGACCGGTAATATGATCTACCTTCGCGACGTCGGGCTTGGTAGACTCGATGCGTACCCGATCCGGGTTATCCTTATCTTTGAGCAGCTCTTTGCCTTCTGGTGTCAGTAGGGAAATGATGAGGTTAGGATGGACGTTAAAGGGGTTTCTTTCAGAGTGGATATCCTTAAACTGTACCGGGTTTGTGTGTTTTGTGCTCATCCGAATCCCTGCTTTTTGTGCTATCGCCTCAATATTCACCGCAGGAGATTCGACATTGGATGAACCTAAGGTGGCGGTGACAACAATATGGTCAAAACCAGCTTTGCTTTTGTCCTTTCTCACCAAAGAAGCCGTCAAATACCCCTCTTCGTCCGTGTTCTGATCAGATATCACCATCTCAATATCGTTCTGCGCTCTTTTGTTTTGTATACTCCAGGTCACCCCCGAAACGGTTTGGTTTGGTATTGGCTGCCCATTTCCATTCAGGACTTTGACCTTAAAGCGATTATTCTTACTGTCAATGGTCAATTCATCGCTCAATGGCTTGTCAGGTGCAATGATTTGCTCCTTCTTATCAAGGGAGGCCGCCAGTTTTGTGTCGGGGGTAAAATCGAACGGATCCGATAACACTTCTGTCCCATTGAGGGATAATCCGATTCTGGCGTCTTTCACCGCTTCGGAACTGCTGAACGTGGCCTTGACCTTACCATCCTTATCGGTGGTCACTTCGGTTTCTTTGTCTGGATCAAGTGTGAATCCGGGCAGAGCTTTCGAATCTGGGACGGTAAACCATTTTACTTTCACCGCGGTATTTTTCAGCGGACTGCCGTCTTTTTTGACTAATAGCGCATGGACAGTCACCTTGTTATCTACTGTGGCTTCATAAGGCCCCTTTTCATCAAACGTAAATTCTTTGATATGAACGGCGGCGCTGGCATCATCGACAAAGCTGACCGGTTTAAACGATTTATTCGGACCCTTATCGATAGACAGTTTAACGGTGATGGCCTGAGCTTTGCTACTTTTCAGGGTTGCCGTCAATTTCCCTTCCTTGTCGGTGGTGTCTTCCGCTGTCAATGTCACACCATCGTTGGGGGTCGCTGTCCAGGTGGCTTTAATCTTTTTATTCCGCAGTGGGTGCTGGTCTTTATCCAATATTGTGGCGACCAGGGTGTAGATATCCTCTGGGTTATGGATGGAGAGCGGGCCAGCAGGTTCCACCGGCTGCAAGACGATCTGGTATTCGGTGTCAACAGGGGCAAACGTGAGAGGCGTGTTGCCCTGGCTGGTTATCGCCATTTTCGGCATACCATCCATTTCCAGAAATACCTTCGAGTCCGCGGCAAGTGGTTCTGTACTGGTCAGTGTGGCGGTTAACTGCCCCTGATCATTGGTGGATCCTGACTCATCCCAAACCAATTTTGCATTGGGGTTCTCGGGCTCAAGGCTCCATTTTACGCCCCGGATTGCCCTGTTCTTGATTGGCGTATTGCCTGCATTGCCGTGGGTGATGGTGGCCGCCAGTTGATAAGCGGATTTGCCATCAGCAATCACGGGTCCTTTTCCTGCCGGTTGAATGCCTTGTGCTTTAACGACAAAAGGATCAACAACGATTTCCATTTGCGTTGTTTTCGATTTACCCCCCTCTTCTTCTGCGGTGGCAGACAGGGTATAGCTGTTTTGTCCGTCACGCACATATTGCGGCAACACAAGTCCAGCCTTACCCCCATCAGGTAACAGGAGCCCTTTGTTGTTTGTGAAGGCTTGATCGATTTTCCAGCTCACCTGTTTGAGGGGTTTATCAGTGGCAATCTGAGCCGTGACCTCAACAGGCTGACCGTCATACCCGTTGAGGGTATTGGGCAGGGTAATGTTTATTGTCGGCTTTTTCTGGTAATCCAGGACGATATTGTTGTTTCGCTCAACGATATCATAACGACTGCCGGCTAAGGTGCGCATAGACGCAACGTTATCCGGTGAAATCTGGGCACCGAACGGTGTGCCAAAACGGTAATTCAGATTCGCCAGAAAGAGGGTTTCGCTGTGTCCGCCACTGCCGAGCTTATAATCGACGCCCATCGTTACCAACGGGATCGGGGTATAATTCAGACCAAACCGGGCCATGCTCGGATCTTTCTGCCGGGTATCACGATCGAACAGTGCGACGTTATCGCCAACATAATGTTCATAACTGATTTTACCGCCAATATTTGGGTAAGCCGGTAAGAAGAACTCACTGTTGAGATCAAACCCATTAGCGGGGCGTTCTTCGTAGTCCCGCTCTTTCGGTGACTGATGCCAATTGCTCAGGCGCCAGTAAGTGTTGGCGGATAGTTTAACGTAATCCGTCCAGGCTTCACCGCCCAACCCTAAGCGTTTATTTTGCCCGGTAACGTCATGGTCAAAGAAGGCGTTTAAGCCATACATCCACTTGGGCGTAAAATAACGTCCGCCTAGCCCCAGGTTCAGGGTATGGCGGCTATCTTTATTGCGATAACCTAATTGGGAAAACAGCAACCAGTCTGTTTTATTGTCGTAGAGGGGTAATAACAGATCCAGCGAGCCGTCATCCAGTTTCCCTTTTCTGTCGAGGGCAAAATGAATTTTGGCGGTGCCAAACTGAGACAGCCATTTTTGGGCTTCGCTGGAGAAGGTGTTATTGATTTTCCCCAGCGCATAGGATTTCGCCTGTTCCGTCAACTGAGCAGGGGAAGAAGAGAGGAGTTGCCCTACTCTTTGGACATTCTGCGCAATTAGACCTGCTTGATCCCTTTCCGTCGAACTGGGCTGAACGTTATTTTCTGATGTCGATAACACATTGCTTGCTGTTTTATTATCCGAGGTTTTTTCCGCGGCCGAAAATGCATTCATTGGCGTAAACGGTAAACAAAACGAATAGATAAGAACAGAAAGCCGAATAACTTTATGACTGATGCTCGAATCCATAGATGAATTCCTCATAAAATAGGATCTGTCGCCAGTGCTTAATCATGAATACTTTGATGTATAACGCCCCGATTTCATTGGGCATGGCTATTTATTAAGATAAAAAAGAGATATTTCTAATACTTATATACATTAGGAAAGATCTTGTAATTCTGCGTAATAAAAAATAATTATCAGTTGCTGAATAAAAGTTATCGCTGTATGGGGACGAGAGCTTGGTTTCCTTTTAATCATAAAAAGGGGCTTGTCGTCATATTAATAACCGTGTGGTTGGAATAAGGATAGGCAGTGAATAATGTGAAGGCTTGAAAGAGGGAAAATAGTGAAAGAGGCAAGATCTTGCCCCTTTATATGCAATACTTAATTGAACGGCTTACTCATCTGGAAATTCAGCCATAAAACTTTCGGCTTTTTCTACCATTGATTGAGTGCCTACGAAGAAAGGGACACGTTGATGCAATTTCGTCGGCACAATATCCAGAATGCGGTTTGCACCATCACTGGCCTTGCCCCCCGCCTGTTCAGCAAGAAAGGCAATGGGGTTGCACTCGTATAATAGACGCAATTTTCCGGTGGGATGGCTGGCGGTACTTGGGTAAATATAGATGCCACCTTTCAGTAAATTGCGGTGGAAATCTGCAACCAGCGAGCCGATATAACGGGTGGTATAAGGGCGTTGGGTTGCCTCATCCTGCTCCTGACAATATTTGATGTATTTTTTGACCCCCAGCGGGAATTTGATGTAGTTCCCTTCGTTGATCGAGTACATATTGCCCTTTTCCGGGAATTGCACTTTTTCATGGGTCAGACAGAATACACCGAGGGAAGGATCATAAGTAAAAGTATGGACACCACAGCCCGTCGTGTAAACCAGCATCGTGGAGGAACCATAAACCACATAACCGGCTGCAACTTGCTGGCTGCCCGGTTGCAGAAAATCTTCTTCGGTGACAGGCTGACCAATCGGGGTGACTCGGTGGTAAATCGAGAAAATAGTCCCGACGGAAACGTTTACATCAATATTCGAAGAACCATCCAGTGGGTCCATTAAAACAACATAATTCGCATTTTCGGCGCGGTCACCATCAAAAATAACGATGTCGTCTTCTTCTTCAGAAGCAATGCCGGCGACTTCGCCACGCGCTTTCAGGGCAGCTTTGAGTTTCTCATTGGCATATAAGTCCAGCTTCATCTGAACTTCGCCCTGGACATTAGAGACGCCACTGGCACCTAAAATATCGACCAGGCCAGCTTTATTAATATCTCTATGAATGATTTTGGCACCCAGCTTGATGGCCGACAGCAGGGCGGTCAGTTCACCGGTAGCATGAGGAAAATCTTGCTGTTTTTCGACGATGAATTCGCCTAATGTTTTCATGACAAAGGCCTTGCATTTGATTGTGGTTTCAGGAAGCGAGCGTCACGTTGGTGTCGCACTTATGCACGGGCAGTTTAGCTAAAGAATCGGATGATTCATAGGTGATTGCGCTTCTAATCTCAGGCTGGATGGTTAGAATAGTGATACAGTTCATGATATCGGATAGAAATAAATGCGTATTCATATTCTCGGCATTTGCGGTACTTTTATGGGCGGACTGGCGATCCTCGCACGGGCGCTGGGCCATGAAGTGACGGGCTCTGATGCCAATGTATATCCACCAATGAGCACGTTGTTGGAAAAACAGGGGATTGCGTTGATCCAAGGATACGACCCGGAACAACTCGATCCTGCTGTGGATCTGGTGATTATTGGTAATGCGATGACGCGCGGTAATCCTTGTGTCGAAGCCGTGCTGGATCGTGGCATTCCTTATACCTCAGGCCCACAATGGCTGCATGATCATGTTTTGCCGGAGCGTTGGGTATTGGCTGTTGCAGGCACACACGGTAAAACAACAACGGCGGGCATGTTGGCCTGGATTCTGGAGCATTGTGGCTATCAACCGGGGTTTCTGATCGGCGGTGTGCCGGGTAACTTCGAGGTTTCAGCAAAAATCGGTGAAAGCCCGTTTTTTGTGATTGAAGCCGATGAATACGACAGTGCTTTTTTTGATAAACGTTCGAAATTTGTTCATTACAGTCCTCGTACACTGATCATGAACAATCTTGAATTTGATCATGCTGACATTTTTGAAAATTTAGCGGCTATTCAAAAACAGTTCCACCATCTCGTCAGAGTCGTGCCAGGTATCGGTAAGATCATTGTTCCTGATAATGATGTGAATTTGAAACAAGTACTCGCGATGGGATGTTGGAGTGAGCTGGAACAGGTCGGAGAAAGTAGTCACTGGCAGGCGAAGAAAGTCAGTCACGATAGCAGTCACTATCAAGTCTTTTATCGTGGTGAATTGCAGGGTGAAGTGAAGTGGTCATTAGTGGGTGAACACAATATGCATAATGGCTTGATCGCGATTGTGGCCGCTCATCATGTCGGTGTTCAGCCTGAGGAGGCTTGTCGGGCGCTGGGTAAATTTATCAATGCCCGTCGTCGTCTGGAGTTATGCGGCGAAGTTAATGGTATCTCGGTGTATGATGATTTTGCTCATCATCCAACGGCCATCTTAGCGACAATGGAAGCGCTGAGAAGTAAAGTGGGCGGCATGGCTCGTATTCTGGCTGTACTGGAGCCTCGATCTAATACCATGAAAATGGGAATGGGCAAAAATGAGATTGCGCCTGCAATGGGGAGGGCTGATGAGGTTTTCCTCTATCAACCGAGCAATATTCCCTGGCAAGTGATTGAAATTGCGGAGCAGTGCATTCAACCCGCCCGCTGGAGTGCGGATATCGATACATTAGTTAAAATGATTGTCGAAACGGCACAGCCGGGCGATCACATTCTGGTTATGAGTAACGGTGGATTTGATGGCATCCATCAGAAGCTGCTGGCTGAATTGACGAAGAAAACCCGTGTGGTTTATTGATTATGCGCAGCCGTATGCAATTGGATTGGATGAGCATACGGCTGCGCCACAGATTACAGTTCCTGTTCAAACAGGTTGAGAATCGCTTCGTAGAGCTGTTTGGTTGTAAAGTTCTGTGCTGGTGTAGAAAAAATAGTGTCATCACCCGCAATGCTGCCGAGGATCCCTTCCGCTTTCCCTAAGGAATCTAGCAGGCGTGCAATTAATTGCGCCGCGCCGGGGCTGGTGCGTATGACGACAATGCTATGATTATAATCGACGTCCAATACCAGATTTTTTAAGGGGCTGGTCGCGGTGGGAACGCCCAGTTCTGCCGGTAGACAATAGGCCATTTCCATTTTGGCGTTACGGGTTCGGACGGCACCAAATTTTGTCAGCATTCTGGAAACTTTAGATTGGTTGATGTTTTCAAACCCTTCTTCTTGCAGTGCTGAAACAATTTCACCTTGAGAGCTGAATTTTTCTTCCTTCAATAATGCTTTGAACGCTTTTACCAAATCTTCCTGTTTCGAAGAAATACGCATATTTCACCCTCGTTGAATCCATTATCAGGTCGACATTATGCAAAAGCGTGCATTTTTATTCAAGAAAGAGAAGAAAAACCAACAGATAGCGTATACCGTAGAGGGATATCCTCTGCTGATCAATCACCTTTCCTTTTCACCCGATTAAGCATAGTAAATGTATTGTTAATTAAATGGGATTGTTTCGGTTGAAAGGGAAGCGGACAGTTATCCACCCATTGGTGGGGAATACAACGGAAATTATTCTCCAAAAAGTGCCCGTTATCTCATTAACAGATAAGCCTTTTATCTAAAATGGAGCAACTTTGCTATTCCATCATCGAGCCATTAGGTGGATAATCTGACTGTTAACAGATTGTTTTTTTATTTTATCGCACTTATTTAAGGAGTATCAGGATGAAAGTTGCAGTTCTCGGTGCAGCCGGTGGTATTGGTCAGGCACTTGCCCTTCTACTTAAGACCCAACTTCCTTCAGGTTCAGAACTTTCCTTGTATGACATTGCTCCGGTGACCCCAGGGGTGGCTGCCGATCTGAGCCATATTCCAACGGAAGTGAATGTCACTGGTTTTGCTGGAGAAGATGCAACTCCGGCACTGGTCGGTGCAGATGTCGTCTTGATTTCTGCGGGTGTGGCTCGTAAACCGGGTATGGATCGCTCCGATCTGTTTAACATCAATGCGGGTATCATTCGTAATCTGGTTGAGCAGGTTGCGAAAACGTCGCCAAAAGCACTCATTGGTATTATTACCAATCCAGTGAATACGACGGTTGCGATCGCGGCTGAAGTGCTGAAAAAAGCGGGCGTGTACGATAAAAACCGCCTGTTTGGTGTGACAACCCTGGATATTATCCGCTCCAATACGTTTGTTGCGGCACTGAAAGGCAAAAAAGCGGAAGAAATCGAGGTGCCGGTTATTGGCGGGCATTCTGGTGTGACGATTTTGCCTCTGCTGTCCCAAGTGCCGGGTGTTAGCTTCACGGCGGAAGAAGTTGAAGCATTGACCAAGCGTATCCAGAATGCAGGTACTGAAGTTGTTGAAGCGAAAGCGGGTGGTGGCTCCGCAACCCTGTCTATGGGGCAGGCTGCCGCACGTTTGGGGCTGTCTTTGATCCGGGGTCTGCAAGGCGAAAGCAATGTGATTGAGTGCAGCTATGTTGAAGGTGATGGTCAATATGCTCGCTTCTTTGCTCAACCTGTTCGCTTAGGTAAAAACGGCATTGAAGAACGTTTAGCTATTGGCAAACTGAGTGACTTTGAACAACAATCACTGGATAACATGTTGGCTGTTTTGAAGAAAGATATTGAATTAGGCGAAAAATTTATTAACGAATAATTTATTAATGATTCATTAATATAGAAATTAAGTTAAATATATTAGCTAACTTAAACCGCTAGTTCAAAGCACTAGCGGTTTTTTTCAATAATTATATTGATAGCTAATTATTTTTTTTATCTCGAACTTTCCTATCTAATAGCTCTCCTGTGTGTGGATTGAAATAACGGCTTGGCCATATTTCAGACGGATGTAATTCTAGGTAATTTGCTATTATCCATTCTCCCTTGGGCCATGGGCGAGAAAGTGTATTCGCCAAAGTTGATGAGCTTAACCCTGCCTCACGAGAAACGGCTGCTAATGTTGTTCCACGTTTACGTAAAGCGGCAATAATATCAGCAGGATGCCAATCCGATTTCATCGAGATCATTTTTTTAATCCCTTCCTATTAAATTTGAAGCCACATTAGTGGTATAACTAAAGCGTTAATGTGAAATTAATAACGAACACGGATCTGTTATTAAGAAAATAAAATAACATCATTTTTTCTAAAAATATTTCTAATTCTTTCTTAATAACGTCTTTTTTGAACTTGGTTACAAAACACAGAGAAACTTTATGAAAAAAGAGTGGTATACGGCAATGGAGTTGACCGGTGTAGGTGAGTTACCTAGATCACCACAAGGAGTAAATGCTAAGGCAAAGCGTGAAGAGTGGTTAAGACAAAAACGGGCCGGTGTTCAAGGCAGAGCGATTGAATACCATTACTCTTGTTTTCCAGAGTCAACGTTAACGGCTTTAGAACTGAATGAAACGTCAACGGAATATCAGGTGCAGAAACAAGATCCTCTCTCTATTTGGGTAAGCGCATTTAATTTACTCACCGAGGAGGAAAAGGAGGCAATTACTGAAGTGATATTACGAGATGGCATAAAAAGTTTTTTAGAAAAAATCATAGCTACTTGAGGCAGCTTTTGAAAAGTCAGATGGTTAAAATTTGGCTTTCTCTTCACTGCTCTAGTACAAAGCGAGGAGAAAGAGATGAGAAAAGAATGGTATTCTGCAAAGGAACTGACGGGTCTCGCAGGGCTGCCATCGTCTCCCCAAGGCGTTAATCTCATGGCAAGACGCGAGGGCTGGGAACAACGTCGTAAGCGTGGCGTGCAGGGAAAAGCGCTTGAATATAGCGTCCATAGCCTGCCTGAAGACGTTCTGAATATCCTGACTGTCAGTGAAAATTCGGTTGAGTACTACCGGAATAAGCGACAGGATCCCTTTATGATCTGGGTGGAAGCGTATTATCAGTTGAGCAAATCAGAAAGAGAGCGCATGGTTAAATTCATTTTAAGAAACGGGTTGGCCAGCCTTGTTCAATATGTCGGCATCCAAGATATTGATAGTAAAAACAGCCCCTCGGATTGAGTTATCCGGGGGGCTGTTTGCTTATTCGGCTCAGGACAGTCGTTGTACGGCAACATGAGCTAATCCCTCAAGCGCCGCCTTGTATGGAGAGTCTTCCAGTACCTGCAATGCTGAAATTGCCTTATCGGCTTCTTCCTCCGCCCGTTGGCGGGTGTATTCAAGTGAACCACATTGTTTCATTGTTGCGAGTACGGTATCCAGCAAATGGCGGCCATTACCTTGTTCAATCGCATTTCGGATCACCGCGGATTGTGCGGGTGTGCCATGATGCATTGCATGCAAAAGCGGCAGGGTGGGTTTGCCTTCATTCAGATCATCCCCGGTATTCTTGCCGAGCGTGTTGTTATCTGAGTCGTAATCCAGCAGATCATCGATCAGTTGAAATGCGGTTCCCAAATAACGACCGTAATCACGCAATGCCATTTCTTGCTCAGGCGTGGCGTTAGCTAAAATAGCGGCTGAATGGGCTGCGACTTCAAACAGACGCGCCGTCTTACTGTAAATCACCCGCATGTAGTCATCTTCTGAAACATTCGGATCATTGCAGTTCATCAACTGCATGACCTCGCCTTCCGCGATGACATTGGTCGCGTCAGACATCAATTTCAATACGCGCATGGAATCAAGATCGGTCATCATTTGAAATGAACGCGTGTAGATGAAATCACCCACCAGCACACTGGCCGCATTACCATAAATGGCATTGGCTGTCGCCTTGCCACGCCGCATATCCGATTCATCAACGACATCATCATGCAGCAAGGTGGCCGTGTGGATAAATTCAATCAAAGCAGCAACTTTGATGTGTTTTTCATCTTCGCAACGAAGTGCTTTGCCCACGAGTACGGCAATCATTGGCCGAATGCGTTTGCCACCACCGCTGATAATGTAATAACCCAGTTGGTTGATCAGCGTAACATCAGAATTTAATTGGTGAAGAATGGTGTCATTAACCGCGGTCATATCCGTAGCGGTAAGTTTAATTATCGATTCTAAATTCATGTCTTGGCTTTGGACTCTGATTTAGAGCTGTGCTCATTAATTAGCATATCAAGAGATATCACGATATATCGATTGTACTTGAAAAACCGTTCAAATAAATGACAATTGAAAAACTCTGTTTTTTTCTCATCTGTTCTAATTCTGCACTTGTCTTCCAGGCGGTTTTTGCGTAGAATTCGCGCCCTATTGTGAATATTTTATAGCGCGCTCTGGGAAGCATTGTAGGGGGTGCGCGGAAAGCGGAGTTTATATGTACGCAGTTTTCCAAAGTGGTGGTAAACAACACCGAGTAAGCGAAGGACAAACAATTCGCTTGGAAAAGCTGGACATCGCAACTGGTGAAGCTGTTGAGTTTGACCAAGTGCTGATGGTCGTTAATGGTGAAGACATCAAAATCGGCGCTCCAGTAATTGAAGGCGTTAAAGTTAAAGCGGAAGTTGTTGCTCACGGTCGTGGCGAGAAAATTAAAATTGTTAAGTTTCGTCGCCGTAAACACAGCCGCAAGCAGCAGGGCCACCGTCAGTGGTTTACTGATGTTAAAATCACTGGCATCGCTTAAGATTTTAGGAGAGCAGATTAATGGCACACAAAAAGGCTGGCGGCTCGACTCGTAACGGTCGCGATTCTGAAAGTAAACGTCTGGGTGTAAAACGTTTTGGTGGTGAGTCTGTTTTAGCAGGCAGCATCATCGTTCGTCAACGTGGTACTAAATTCCACGCCGGCAACAACGTAGGTTGTGGCCGTGACCACACCCTGTTCGCATTAGCTGACGGAAAAGTTAAATTCGAAATTAAAGGCCCAAAAAACCGTAAATTTATCAGCATCGAAGCTGAATAAGTTTTTTGAATCTTAGTCGAATCGGAAGCCCTGCAATACGTGTTGCGGGGCTTTTTATATTTTGGATTACGCCATCTCTGGGTACATCAGCCATCCAGCTTTATAGTGGCTATCCTACGGAGAAAAATGATGAAATTTGTAGATGAAGCCAGGATTCTGGTTGTAGCGGGAGATGGTGGCAATGGTTGCGTCAGCTTCCGTCGTGAGAAATATATTCCCAAAGGTGGGCCGGACGGGGGTGACGGTGGTGACGGTGGTGATGTCTACCTGTTGGCAGACGAGAACCTCAATACACTGATTGATTATCGTTTTGAAAAGTCCTTCCGTGCTGAACGTGGTCAAAATGGACAAAGCCGCGATTGTACGGGAAAACGTGGTCAGGACATTACCATAAAAGTCCCGGTCGGAACGCGTGTGCGTGATATTGCCACCGGCGAAGTGGTTGGCGATATGGTACGCCATGAGCAACGTTTTATGGTCGCAAAAGGGGGATTCCACGGACTTGGCAATACCCGCTTTAAATCGTCGGTGAACCGTGCGCCTCGCCAAAGAACGATGGGAACTCCCGGAGAAAGTCGCGATTTGATGCTGGAGCTGATGTTGCTGGCAGATGTGGGTATGTTGGGAATGCCAAATGCCGGTAAATCCACGTTTATTCGCGCAGTATCGGCAGCAAAACCGAAAGTCGCTGATTATCCATTTACCACTTTGGTGCCGAGCCTTGGCGTCGTGCGTATGGATAATGAGCAAAGCTTTGTTGTCGCGGATATTCCCGGTTTGATTGAAGGCGCATCGGAAGGCGCGGGTTTGGGTATTCGTTTCTTGAAACACTTGGAACGTTGCCGTGTATTGCTGCACTTGATTGATCTCTGCCCGATTGATGAATCTGATCCGATTGAAAATGCGCGCATCATTATCAAAGAGCTGCACAAATACAGTGAAAAACTGGCAGAAAAACCGCGTTGGTTAGTGTTTAATAAAGTCGATCTCACCGATCCCGAAGAGGCTAAGCTGCGAGCAAAAGCAATTGCAGATGCGCTGGGTTGGGAAGGCGATTATTACATGATCTCAGCCGTTAACCGTCAGGGCGTGAAAGAACTTTGTTGGGATATTATGGAATTCATGAAGACGCAACCACGTAGCCTGGAGACGTCAGAAGAATCTCGACCTGAAAAAGTGGAATTTATGTGGGATGACTATCATCAAGAACAGTTACAGGAAGCATCTGATGAAGATTGGGATGATGACTGGGACGAAGAAGATGATGAAGGCATTGAGGTTATTTATAAACGCTGATCTCGCGTAGAAACCGAATAGAACAAAAGGGCGCTCAGTACAGCGCCCTTTTTGATGCTCTTTTCGCATTATTTTCTGAATAATGCAGACTGATTAATGGTTCTGGTATAACGATTTATATAAATGGTGTTCGAAGCGAGATAATGGAACACGGCGCGTTTTCTGATCTTCAGGCAAAACGGAGTATGCAGAAACAAATTGGACAAAGGCAATTTGCTGTCCACTGGCCGCCGTCATAAATCCGGCCAGATTATAAACCCCTTGTAGTGATCCTGTTTTGGCAAAAACCTTACCATCAAGGCCTGATTCATGCAGACTAGGGCGATAAGCCAATGTGCCATCATGTCCTGCTTGCGGCAGCATGGAGATGAAATTCAGCTCATGATTGTGCTGGCCAATAAATTGCAATATTGCCATCATTGTATCGGGAGCCATTAAATTGTGGCGCGAAAGACCCGAACCATCCACCATGACGGTATTGCTCAAGTCAATGCCCGCTTTCTGTTTTAGGATCTGACGAACCGCATTCGCGCCAGAGCGCCATGTACCCGGTACATTGTAGTAACGGTGACCGAGGGTACGAAAAAGGGTATCTGCGATCATGTTATCTGATTTTTTCAACATGATTTTGAGCATATGACTTAACGGTACAGACCGATTCAGTGCGAGTGTTGTTTCCGGTGGTTGGGGCAGTGACTGACGTCGTATACCGCCTTTCAACACAATGCCTGCGTTGCTCAGTTCATTTTTCAGGATCTTGCCTGCATAACTGGCGCCATCCTGAATAGCGAATGCTAATGGGAGTGGCTCATCACGTTGGGTTAGGCAGCCGGTGAGAGTATATCGATTCAAATCACCGGATGTGACATCAAACTCACAGTACTTTGCCTCTGGTGAACCTTTGGCCAGTATTTTGACTTCGCTGAAAACACGGACAGAATAAAATGAGGGAATACGGACAAGCGCCAGTTTACCGGGTTGCTCTGCACTGGAAAGTGAAACCGAAAAGCAATTTTTATCCACAATGGCGGCTGACGGAGGCGCACTGAAACATTGGGTCATATCGTTCCATACCCAACCCGGCGCTTTATCGTGGCTGGAGAAAATTGACACATCTATGATGAGATCGCCATCGATCTGTTTGATGCCAGACTGTTTTAAGGTTTCAACCATATTGCGCAGTTGCGAGCGCGTCAGCATTGGATCACCGACAAAACGGGCGGTCAGATTACCGTCTAAGATACCCTGCGTGATATTAGCATTACTTTCCAATGTCGTTGTAAAACGGTAATCCTGGCCAAGTTGTAATAGTGCTGCCAGCGCTGTCACAATTTTCTGCGTACTGGCTGGTAAGGCCATTTGTTGCCCATGGTAATCAATTAAGGGCGCTTTTGCGCCAACGGGTTGGGCGAGAAATGAAAGGTGAGTTCCCGTCGGTAAATATTGGGCACTTTTCTCAAGAGTGGAGGCAGTTGCACTAAAAATACTCAGACTTAAACTGAGCATACACGCTATTTTGCCAGTAATTTTTAAAAGGGTCATAGATCTCGTATAGGTAAGGTGAAGGTATTTCAACAATATAGGTATGAATAATTCATCATACTCAGGTGCAATACAAAGGAAAAGTAAACGATGATCCGTTATCAACTCTACGTTAGAATAATAGGTTAGCAGGTAAATATGCAGGTGAACTTCAGATTATGCTGGGTTTACGCGCCTTTTATTGCCTGGAGACCCGCCTGATAGGGTAAGATTATTGTGCTTTTACTAGAAAAATCAGGAAGATGTGTTTGGGCTTAGGATCGATTTAGAGGTTTGATAAATGAAACAAATTCCGATGACAGTACGCGGCGCAGATAAATTGCGCGAAGAATTAGAACAGTTGAAAAATGTACGTCGCCCTCAAATTATTGCCGCAATTGCTGAGGCGCGTGAGCACGGTGATTTAAAAGAAAACGCAGAATATCATGCCGCTCGTGAGCAGCAGGGTTTTTGCGAAGGCCGTATTCAGGAGATTGAGGCTAAACTTTCTAATGCTCAGGTGATTGATGTCACGAAAATGACAAATAATGGCCGGGTTATTTTTGGTGCAACGGTGACGGTTCTGAATGTTGATGCTGATGAAGAACAGACTTACCGTATCGTCGGGGATGATGAAGCGAATATTAAAGAAAATTTGCTTTCCGTCAATTCACCGATTGCCCGTGGCCTGATTGGTAAGGAAGTGGATGATGTTGTTGTGATCACCACGCCGGGCGGCCAGGTAGAATATGAAGTTTTGAACGTAGATTATCTCTAAAAGATCCATGATAATCGGCAGGTTCGTTGAGATGGAAAAAGGCCCGGTTTTGGCCTTTTTATCGTAGTTAATATTATCAAGATGGCACTTTTGTATAAATATGCCGTAATTATTTAGGTAAACTAATTTTGCGTTCTTCTGACGGACGGTAGAGAACTAACATTTTTCCAATGATTTGCACATTATGTGCACCTGTTTCACGAACAATCGCTTCAGCGATCAAAGTTTTTATTTCGCGGTCTTCGCCCGCAACCTTGACTTTGATAAGCTCGTGATGTGAAAGAGTTTGTTCGATTTCAGCTAACACGCCTTCGGTTAACCCATTGTTGCCAATCATAACGACTGGCTTTAATGAATGAGCGAGACTTTTCAGGTGTTGGACTTGTTTCTTGTTAAGAGTCATTGTTTTTTTGCTTACGTTGGGATTGAAAACAACATATTCTACCGCCATCTCATATCTATCACCATAAAAGTGTGGTGTGATTTGATAAGAGAGCAATAAAAAAGAAAACGCTCTATTAGTATAGTTGGAAAGAACAATGGCCAATAAAAAACGCTCAGCAAGCTCAAGCCGCTGGTTACAGGAACATTTTAGTGATAAATATGTTCTTCAGGCGCAGAAAAAAGGGCTTCGCTCTCGCGCTTGGTTTAAACTTGATGAGATACAGCAAAGTGACAAAATCTTTAAGCCGGGCATGACCGTTGTTGATTTAGGTGCTGCTCCGGGTGGGTGGTCTCAATACGTAGTGACTCAGATCGGTAATAGTGGGCGAGTGATTGCCTGTGATCTTTTGCCGATGGATCCGATAGTTGGAGTCGATTTCCTTCAAGGAGATTTTCGTGATGAACTGGTGTTGAAAACATTACTTGAGAGAGTTGGTGGTAATAAAGTCCAGGTCGTCATGTCGGATATGGCTCCCAATATGAGTGGAACCCCCGCGGTCGATATTCCCCGATCCATGTATCTGATTGAATTAGCGTTGGATATGTGTCGTGATGTGCTGGCTCCTGGCGGTAGTTTTATTGTCAAAGTGTTTCAGGGGGAAGGCTTTGATGAATACCTGAGGGAAATACGCTCCCTTTTTACGAAGGTAAAAATTCGTAAACCAGAAGCTTCGCGGGCACGATCACGTGAAGTATACATTGTAGCGACAGGGCGGAAAGTATAGTACCCTGACTACTATTTGTTAACACAGTTGTAATATGAGGTTAATCCCTTGAGTGACATGGCGAAAAACCTGATTCTCTGGTTAGTCATCGCAGTTGTCTTGATGGTATTGTTCCAGAGTTTTGGTCCCAGCGATTCTAGTGGTCGTCGGGTAGATTACACTAATTTCATCAATGAATTATCGCAGAATCAAGTCAGTGAAGTGCAAATTTCGGGTCGTGACATTAATTTCACTAAGAAAGAGGGTGGTGGAAAGTACAGCACTTATATGCCGATTCAAGATGAAAAGCTGCTGGATACCCTGATCAATAAGCAAGTAAAAGTGATTGGTGAACCACCGCAGCAACAAAGCTTACTGACGAACATCTTTATTTCATGGTTCCCAATGTTGTTGCTAATTGGCGTCTGGATCTTTTTTATGCGCCAAATGCAAGGGGGTGGCGGTAAAGGCGCGATGTCTTTCGGCAAAAGTAAAGCCCGCATGTTAACGGAAGACCAGATCAAAACCACATTTGCTGATGTCGCTGGCTGTGACGAAGCGAAAGAAGAAGTGGGCGAATTAGTTGAATACCTGCGTGAGCCTGGCCGTTTCCAGAAACTGGGAGGTAAGATCCCGAAAGGTATCCTGATGGTGGGTCCTCCGGGTACGGGTAAGACGTTGTTGGCGAAAGCGATCGCGGGTGAAGCAAAAGTGCCTTTCTTCACCATTTCAGGTTCTGATTTCGTTGAAATGTTTGTTGGTGTTGGTGCTTCCCGTGTTCGTGATATGTTTGAACAGGCGAAAAAAGCAGCGCCTTGCATCATCTTTATTGACGAAATTGACGCAGTAGGTCGTCAGCGTGGAGCGGGTCTGGGCGGTGGACATGATGAACGTGAACAGACACTGAACCAGATGCTGGTTGAGATGGATGGTTTTGAAGGTAACGAAGGTATTATTGTTATCGCAGCAACTAACCGCCCTGATGTTTTGGATCCTGCACTGTTACGTCCGGGTCGTTTTGACCGTCAGGTTGTTGTTGGTCTGCCGGATGTTCGTGGCCGTGAGCAAATTCTGAAAGTGCATATGCGCCGTATCCCGCTGGATATTGATATTGATGCATCGATCATTGCTCGTGGTACACCGGGTTTTTCAGGGGCAGATTTGGCTAACCTGGTGAATGAAGCCGCTTTGTTTGCCGCTCGTGGTAGTAAGCGCGTTGTTTCCATGGTGGAGTTCGAAAAAGCCAAAGATAAGATCATGATGGGCGCAGAGCGCCGCTCAATGGTGATGACAGAAGAACAGAAAGAATCTACGGCATACCATGAAGCAGGCCATGCGATTATCGGTCGCCTGGTGCCAGAACACGATCCTGTCCACAAAGTGACGATTATTCCTCGTGGTCGTGCGTTAGGTGTGACGTTCTTCTTGCCTGAGGGTGATCAGATCAGTGCCAGCCGTCAGAAACTGGAAAGCCAAATTTCAACTTTATACGGTGGCCGCTTAGCTGAAGAAATTATCTATGGTGTGGATAGTGTTTCGACGGGTGCGTCCAATGATATTAAAGTGGCGACTTCAATTGCGCGTAACATGGTGACACAGTGGGGCTTTTCAGAAAAACTGGGGCCATTGCTGTACGCGGAAGAAGAAGGGGAAGTTTTCCTCGGTCGTTCGGTGGCTAAGGCAAAACATATGTCTGAAGACACTGCGCGCCTGATTGATCAGGAAGTGAAGGCTATCGTTGATCGTAATTACCTCCGTGCTCGTCAGATTCTGATGGATAATCTTGATATTCTTCATTCAATGAAAGATGCATTGATGAAGTATGAAACTATTGATGCTCCTCAAATTGATGATCTGATGAATCGTACAACAGTACGTCCGCCAGCAGGTTGGGAAGGTGACAATAAGAATGGCGGTAATAGCAGTAACCGTCATAACACACCATCTCCGCAGCCAACGCCAAAACCTGCGGATGATAATCCAACCGCATAACCTGGTTAGTAGTCTGACGAAACTAAGGGCAACTTTACGTGATTGCCTTGTTGAATTTGAAGATTGTACTTCTTAAATTAAACCCCAGGCTTGTCCTGGGGTTTTGATATTAAGGCATCGAGTAATGAAACTGACAGCCAGAGGCCGAGCCCTCGATCTTTCCTGCCCCCAAGTAATGGGAATTTTGAATGTTACCCCCGATTCTTTCTCTGATGGTGGAACGCATCATACCTTTGATGCGGCATTGCAACATGCGGCTAAGATGATCGCTGAGGGAGCTGCCATTATTGATATCGGGGGAGAATCAACTCGACCCGGCGCGGATGAAGTTAGTGAGCAGGAAGAGCTGGATCGGGTTGTTCCGGTGATTGAGGCTTTGGCTCAGCGCTTTGACACGTGGATCTCCGTGGATACGTCAAAAGCAGTGGTTATGCGGGAATCAGCCAGAGCGGGTGCGCATATTATCAATGATATACGTGCCTTGCAGGAACCGGGAACGCTTGAAGCAGCAGCACAAAGTGGTTTGCCGATCTGTTTAATGCATATGCAAGGGCAGCCTCGCACCATGCAAGCCCACCCCCATTATGAAGATGTCCTCGCGGAAGTAAGCACATTCCTGATGCAACAAATTGAACGTTGTACTGCGGCGGGTATCGCAAAAAATAATCTGATTCTTGATCCTGGCTTCGGTTTTGGTAAGAACTTATCGCATAATTATCAGTTATTGGCTCGTTTGCAAGAATTCCACCATTTTGGTTTGCCGATTCTGGCGGGAATGTCGCGTAAGTCGATGATTGGTCAATTGCTTAATGTCCCGCCACCCGATCGTGTGACTGGCAGTGTCGCGTGTGCCGTTATTGCAGCTATGAAAGGCGCCCGGATTATCCGTGTACATGATGTGAAAGAAACCGTTCAGGCAATGCAAATCGTTCAGGCAACTTTATCTGCCAACCTTGTCGGCAAGAAAGACGATATCTGACAATGAAGGCAAGATTGAAAAGAACAGGTTGTCAGCAACATTCGCTGTGAGCAGAGAAATACGTTCAGCAAAGGAAAAAGAAATTAATGAGTAACCGTAAATATTTTGGTACTGACGGTATCCGTGGCAAAGTGGGCAATACGCCAATTACCCCTGATTTTGTCTTGAAACTGGGTTGGGCGGCGGGAAAAGTGCTGGCACGTCATGGTTCTCGCAAGATTATCATTGGTAAAGATACCCGAATTTCAGGCTATATGCTGGAATCTGCCCTGGAAGCGGGACTCGCCGCTGCGGGATTATCGGCATCCTTTACTGGCCCTATGCCAACGCCTGCCGTGGCCTATCTGACACGAACTTTCCGTGCCGAAGCAGGTATTGTTATTTCAGCTTCCCATAACCCTTACTATGATAACGGTATTAAATTCTTCTCTATTGATGGGACTAAATTACCTGATGATGTTGAAGAAGCGATTGAAGCCGAAATGGAAAAACCGCTGACTTGTGTGGAATCTGCCGAGTTAGGGCGAGCAAACCGAATCGTTGATGCGGCGGGTCGTTACATTGAATTTTGTAAAGGGACATTCCCGAGTGAACAAAGTTTAAATGGGTTGAAAATTGTTTTAGATTGCGCCAATGGGGCCACGTATCATATTGCTCCGAACGTACTCAGAGAGCTGGGTGCGGAAGTGATTACCGTAGGTTGTGAACCGAATGGCATCAACATCAATGAAGAATGCGGCGCAACGGATGTTAGCCTGTTGCAACGGCGTGTACTGGAAGAGCAGGCTCACGTTGGTCTGGCATTTGATGGTGATGGTGATCGCATCATCATGGTTGATCATTTGGGGCAAAAAGTTGATGGTGATCAGATCCTTTATATCATTGCCCGTGAAGCATTGAGGCAAGGTCAGCTACGTGGTGGTGCTGTGGGAACATTGATGAGCAACATGGGGCTGGAATTGGCACTCAAGCAGCTTGGCATTCCATTTGAACGCGCGAAAGTCGGTGATCGTTATGTGTTGGAGAAGTTGCAGGAAAAAGGCTGGCGTTTGGGGGCAGAAAACTCAGGCCATGTGATTTTGCTGGATAAGACCACAACGGGTGATGGCATTGTCGCTGGATTGCAAGTATTGAGTGCAATGGTACGCAATACGATGAGTTTGCATGATCTGTGCAGTGGCATGAAACTTTTACCGCAGATTTTGGTTAACGTCCGTTTTACGGGGGATCACGATCCGCTGCAAGCAGAATCAGTGCAGGAAGCTGTCAAATCAGTTGAATCAGAATTAGAGGGATGTGGTCGTGTTTTGCTACGTAAATCGGGGACAGAGCCATTGATTCGTGTCATGGTGGAAGGTGAAGATAAAGATCAGGTCACCGCGTTAGCACATCGTATTGCAGATGCGGTGAAAAAAATCGGTTGATTTGTTGTTTTTTTCTTCAATCAGATGCAGTATTTAAAATTAATCTTGCGTGTCTGATACGCTTTGGTTAGTATTCACACCCGCTCAATAAGTTAATTTTTTTAATTTTGTGAGCGGGTGATGCAAGATAACGTCGCTACGAAATTGTGGTCAATTCCACGAGGAAAGAAACGGGTACAACATATGTATGAAGCTCTTTTAGGTATATTCTTGCTGGTTGGTATCGGGCTAATTGCTCTGGTTCTGCTACAGCAGGGTAAAGGTGCTGATATGGGTGCTTCTTTCGGCGCGGGTGCATCTAACACGCTGTTTGGTTCATCGGGCTCCGGTAATTTTATGACCCGCATGACAGCTATTTTTGCCACGCTGTTTATTGTTATCAGTCTGATTTTGGGTAACATGACCAGCAACAAGACCGGTTCCAGCAGTAAATGGGATAATCTTGGCGAACCTGTAAACGTTGAGAAAAGTGCAGACGTTCCGGCAGTACCAGCAAAACCAAATAGTGATATCCCTCAGTAAGTTTCAGTAAAAGAATTGAGATAGGGTTGTTGGGTTTAACAGTCCTACAAAAAATCAGTGCCGAGGTGGTGAAATTGGTATACACGCTACCTTGAGGTGGTAGTGCCTAAACAACGGGCGTACGGGTTCAAGTCCCGTCCTCGGCACCATTAATCTAGAAACTTGCGTTTTTAGTATTATCAGCGTAAGATTTGCCACGTTTTCGAACGCGGGATGGAGCAGCATGGTAGCTCGTCGGGCTCATAACCCGAAGGTCGTCGGTTCAAATCCGGCTCCCGCAACCACTTCTGAATATGTACCTTTTCAACCGTCATAACTTAGCCGCCATTGAGATATCGGTCCTGATTTGACAGGCTGCTTAGAAAGGTATAGAAAGAAGTTGGTTTAGACCGCTGGCAGTAAACAGGGTCCAGTTGCATAAAGCCCCGGGTATCGGGGTTTTTTGTTATTTGACAGCAGAACTACTGGGCTAATATAGCCCTTTTTTTATGTCTTGGGGGTGGGCTTGTCCACATTAGAGCAAAAATTAACAGAGATGATTTCAGCACCAGTTGAAGCTTTGGGTTTTGAATTAGTTGGCCTGGAGTTTATTCGCGCTCGTGTATCAACGCTGCGGGTCTATATTGATAGTGAAGAGGGTATCACTGTTGATAATTGTGCTGATGTTAGCCACCAGGTCAGTGCAGTGCTTGATGTTGAAGATCCGATTTCAGTACTTTATAACCTGGAAATATCTTCACCAGGGCTTGAGCGTCCACTGTTTAAGGCTGAACATTACCAGCGTTTTATCGGTGAAGAAGCCAGCTTGGTTTTACGTATGGCAATGCAGAACCGTCGCAGATGGCAAGGGATCATCAAGGCTGTTGATGGTGAAATGATAACGGTTACGGTGGATGGAAAAGACGAAGTGTTCGCACTGAGCAACATCCAGAAAGCGAACCTGGTACCCCACTTTTAAAGTTCGGATGAGGCAACTAGGATGAATAAAGAAATTCTGGCTGTTGTGGAGGCGGTTTCTAATGAAAAATCTCTCCCTCGCGAAAAAATCTTCGAAGCATTAGAGATTGCACTGGCGACAGCCACCAAGAAAAAGTATGAGCAGGAGATCGATGTTCGTGTTTGCATCGATCGTAAATCAGGTGATTTTGATACCTTCCGTCGTTGGTTAATTGTCGATGAAGTCACTCAGCCAACGCGTGAAATCACACTGGAAGCGGCAAAATATGAAGATCCAGAGCTTGAACTGGGTCATTATATTGAAGATCAAATTGAATCAGTGACCTTTGATCGCATCACGACACAAACGGCAAAACAGGTTATTGTACAGAAAGTCCGTGAAGCTGAGCGTGCCATGGTTGTTGATCAATTCCGTGAACAACAAGGCGAAATTGTGACCGGTCAGGTCAAAAAAGTGAACCGCGAAAATATTACGCTGGATTTAGGTAATAATGCTGAAGCGGTCATTTTGCGTGAAGATATGTTGCCACGGGAAAATTTCCGTCCAGGTGACCGCATCCGTGGTGTCCTGTATGATGTCCGTCCTGAAGCGCGTGGTGCACAGCTTTTCATTACTCGCTCCCGTCCGGAGATGTTGGTTGAACTGTTCCGCATCGAAGTGCCTGAGATTGGTGAAGAGATTATTGAGATCAAAGCGGCTGCCCGTGATCCGGGTTCCCGCGCAAAGATCGCAGTGAAAACCAACGACAAGCGTATTGACCCTGTTGGGGCTTGTGTCGGTATGCGTGGTGCAAGGGTACAAGCCGTTTCCAGCGAGCTTGGCGGAGAACGAATTGACATCGTGCTGTGGGATGATAATCCTGCACAATTTGTTATTAATGCAATGGCTCCGGCGGATGTTGCCTCTATTGTGGTTGACGAAGACAATTGCACAATGGATGTTGCCGTAGAAAACAGCAATCTTGCTCAGGCGATCGGACGTAATGGTCAAAACGTTCGTCTGGCGGCGCAGCTGTTGAAAAAGCATCGTGGTGATGATAAGTGGGAACTGAATGTCATGACTGCGGAAGAGCTACAAGCAAAACATCAGGCAGAAGCACATGCTTCTATTGATACCTTTACTAAGCATCTCGACATTGATGAAGATTTCGCCACTGTATTGGTTGAGGAAGGCTTCTCTACGTTAGAAGAGTTGGCGTATGTGCCAATTAAGGAGCTTCTGGCAGTAGAAGGCCTTGATGAAGACACTGTTGAAGTGCTTCGTGAACGCGCTAAAGCGGCCTTAACGACGCTGGAACTGGCTCAGAAAGAGAGTCTTGGTGATCAGCAACCCGCCGAAGATTTATTGAATCTGCCAGGCATGGAGCGTACTTTGGCGTTTAACCTGGCTGCCCGTGGCATCTGTACTCTGGAAGATCTTGCCGAGCAGGGTATCGACGACTTATCTGATATCGAAGAACTGAATGATGAGCAAGCTGGGACACTCATTATGGCAGCCCGTAATATCTGTTGGTTTGGCGATGATGCATAAATAAACTGTAGCAGGAAGGAACAGAATGACAGAGGTAACCGTAAAATTACTGGCAGAAGAGATCCAGACATCGGTAGAACGTCTTATTCAGCAATTCGCTGATGCTGGCATTCAGAAAACCGCAGCTGACTCTGTTTCTCAGAAAGAAAAAGAAGCTTTGCTGGCTCACCTGAACCGCGAACAAGGCGGTTCTGGCGGTCAGCCGGGTAAATTAACACTACAGCGTAAAACGCGCAGTACACTGAACGTTCCTGGCACCGGTGGCAAAAGTAAATCGGTAGCGATTGAAGTCCGCAAAAAGCGCACATATGTAAACCGTGATGCCGTTGAACAGGCGAAAGCGGAAGAACAGGCGAAGCGTGAAGCGGAAGAGCAGGCTCGGCGCGAGGCAGAAGAGAAGTCGCGGCTTGAAACTGAAGCGAAAAAACTCGCTGAAGAGCAAGCTAAATGTGACGCTGAATTAAAGGCGAAGCGTGAAGCGGAAAAGAGCGCTCGACGTGAAGCAGAAGAAAAAGCCAAACGTGAAGAGGCTAAACTGTCTCAGCGTGAGGCGGCGGAAAAAGAAAAAGTGACTAAGCAACATACCGAAAATAAACCAAAATCAGTTCAGACTGACTCTGCCGCGCAAAGTGAGAAAGCGCGTCGTGAAGCGGAAGCTGCAAACTTAAAACGTAAAGCTGAAGAAGAAGTGCGCCGTAAGGTGGAAGCGGAAGCGAAGCGTGTTGCAGAAGAAGCGCGTCGAATGGCAGAAGAAAATAAAGACAAATGGTCTAACGAGTCTGATAACACTGAAAGTAGTGACTATCATGTAACCACTTCCCGCTATGCTCGTGATGCGGAAGATGAAAATGACGCCAAAGTAGAAGGCGATCGTCGTTCCCGCTCCCGTGGTGGTAAAGCAACCCGCCAGAAGAAGAATAACAAACATTCTGAATCGAAAGCTGATCGCGAAGAAGCGCGTGCAGTGGGTCGTAACAAAGGTAAACAACGCCATAAGCCAAGTACGCTACAGCAGAGCTTCAATAAGCCTGTCGTCGCGGTTAACCGTGATGTCGTGATTGGTGAAACAATTACTGTTGCTGAGCTGGCTAACAAAATGGCCGTTAAAGGTGCTCAGGTCATCAAGACCATGATGAACATGGGTGCAATGGTAACAATCAACCAAGTTATCGACCAAGAAACGGCGCAACTGGTTGCCGAAGAAATGGGGCATAAAGTTATCCTGCGTCGTGAAAACGAGCTGGAAGAAGCGCTGATGAGTGATCGTGATACCGGTGAAACACTGGCCGAATCTCGTGCGCCGGTTGTTACTATTATGGGTCACGTTGACCACGGTAAAACCTCGCTGCTGGACTATATCCGTTCCACGAAAGTGGCTTCTGGTGAAGCGGGTGGGATCACTCAGCACATTGGTGCGTATCATGTGAAAACTGAAAAAGGCATGATCACCTTCCTGGATACACCGGGCCATGCTGCGTTTACTTCCATGCGTGCTCGTGGTGCGAAAGCAACAGATATCGTTGTTCTGGTTGTTGCGGCAGATGATGGTGTGATGCCTCAGACCATCGAAGCTGTTCAGCATGCGAAAGCGGCCAACGTGCCGGTTGTTGTTGCGGTGAACAAGATCGATAAGCCAGAAGCTGATCCAGATCGGGTGAAGAATGAATTGTCACAATATGGCATCATTCCAGAAGATTGGGGCGGTGAAACTCAGTTCATCAATGTGTCTGCCAAAGCAGGTATCGGGATTGATGAATTATTGGAAGCCATCTTGCTTCAGGCTGAAGTGCTTGAGCTGAAAGCTGTACGTACTGGCATGGCAAACGGCGTGGTCATCGAATCCTTCCTGGATAAAGGTCGCGGTCCGGTTGCCACTATTCTGGTTCAGTCAGGTACACTGAATAAAGGCGATATCGTTCTGTGCGGCTTTGAATATGGCCGTATCCGTGCGATGCGTAATGAACTTGGCCGTGAAGTGATGTCTGCTGGCCCATCGATTCCAGTCGAAATTCTGGGTCTGTCCAATGTGCCATCTGCGGGTGATGAAGCAACTGTTGTACGTGATGAGAAGAAAGCACGTGAAGTGGCCTTGTATCGTCAGGGTAAATTCCGTGAAGTGAAACTGGCTCGTCAGCATAAATCTAAGCTGGAAAATATCTTCGCCAATATGGAAGAAGGTAAAGTATCTGAACTGAACATCGTTCTGAAAACGGATGTTCAGGGCACTTGCGAAGCCATTTGTGACTCACTACTGAAACTCTCGACTGATGAAGTGAAAGTGAAAATCATCGGTTCTGGTGTGGGTGGTATCACTGAAACTGATGCCACACTGGCAGCGGCATCCAGCGCAATTATTCTGGGCTTCAACGTTCGTGCGGACGCTTCAGCACGTCGCGTCATCGAAAATGAAAGCCTGGATCTGCGTTACTACTCCGTTATCTATAACCTGATTGATGAAATCAAACAGGCGATGAGCGGTATGCTGGCACCAGAATATAAGCAGCAGATCATGGGTCTTGCCGAAGTTCGTGACGTCTTTAAGTCACCGAAGTTTGGTGCCGTTGCTGGTTGTATGGTGGTTGAAGGTTCCATCAAGCGTAATAATCCGATCCGCGTGCTGCGTGATAACGTCGTGATTTACGAAGGTGAATTGGAATCCCTGCGTCGCTTTAAGGATGACGTTAACGAAGTCCGTAATGGTATGGAATGTGGTATTGGCGTGAAGAACTATAATGATGTTCGTGTTGGCGACATGATTGAAGTCTTTGAAATCATTGAAATTAAACGTACTATCGATTAATACCATTATCTATTCAGTCGATTTATTCCATTCTTGGGGGGCTTAATGCCCCCCAAAATGTCAGGAGATATAACCATGGCAAGAGAATTCAGTCGTACTCAACGTGTTGCACAGGAAATGCAAAAAGAAATTGCCATTATTTTACAGCGTGAAGTCAAAGATCCTCGTATCGGGATGGCGACCGTGTCTGGTGTTGAGGTTTCCCGCGATCTGGCCTATGCCAAAGTATTTGTAACCTTTCTGAATGTATTGGTCGAAGGGCATGATTCAGGTCTGGTTAATGAAGGTATTAAGGCACTAAACGAAGCCTCTGGTTTTATCCGTTCTTTGTTGGGGAAAGCGATGCGTCTGCGTGTTATTCCTGAGCTGACATTTTCTTATGACAGTTCTTTGGTGGAAGGGATGCGTATGTCAAGTCTGGTCAGCAACGTTGTTAAAAATGATGAGAAACGTCGCGCATCAGCGGATAACAATGAGGAAAAATAATGGGACGCCGTCGTAGAGGCCGTGCGATACACGGTGTACTGTTGCTGGATAAGCCTCAGGATATTTCCTCCAATGATGCGTTACAGAAAGTCAGGCGGATTTTCAATGCCAGCAAGGCGGGTCATACGGGTGCATTAGATCCATTAGCAACGGGCATGTTACCGATTTGTCTTGGTGAAGCGACCAAATTTTCCCAATTTTTGCTGGATTCTGATAAACGCTACCGTGTGATAGCTCGTTTGGGGCAGCGTACAGATACTTCGGACTCACATGGAGTCATCATAAGTGAACGCGAAGTCAACATCACCTCCCCTCAGCTTGATGCAGCATTGGATACATTTCGTGGGGACACCATGCAGGTTCCTTCCATGTATTCTGCCTTGAAACATCAGGGAAAACCGCTCTATGAATATGCCCGTCAGGGGATTGAAGTTGAGCGTGAAGCACGTCCTATCACTGTTTATGAATTGCAGTTCATTCGTTGGGAAGGCAATGAGCTGGAATTGGAAATACACTGTTCCAAGGGAACTTACATTCGCACTATCATTGATGACTTAGGCGAACTGTTGGGTTGTGGTGCGCATGTCATTTACCTGCGTCGTTTGCAGGTTGCCAATTACCCCAATCAAAGAATGGTCACGTTGGAACAGTTACATGCATTGAAACAACAAGCGGATAATCAAGCGATTGAAGCGTGGGAATTGCTTGATCCACTGTTGTTGCCTATGGATACGGCAGTGACTCATTTTCCTGCCATTCATTTAACCTCGGTGGTTGCGTCTTATTTTAAACAAGGCCAGCCAGTGCGAAGCAAACATGATTTGTCTTCCAATGAATGGGTCAGGGTCACCGAAGGCGATGAAAATAAATTCATCGGTATTGCGGTCATTGATGATGATGGCTTAGTGGCACCACGCCGTCTGGTTGTTGAAACCGAATAATCATCGCACTTGACCGGGAATTCAAAGCAAGCAAATGGCAAAAAGAGGCAGAATAACGGCGATTGTGCTGTCTTGCGCTTCACCTATTTGCAGCGTAGAATACCGCGTCTATCTGAGTTGCTGAATTAGAGATCGGCACTCGTCATTTTAAATTACATATTTGGAGTTATACTATGTCTCTAAGTACTGCTGCAAAAGCGCAGATTATTGCTGAATTTGGTCGCGGCGTTAACGACAGTGGTTCCAGCGAAGTTCAGATCGCACTGCTGACTGCTGACATCAACCATCTGCAAGGTCACTTTTCAGAGCACAAAAAAGATCACCACAGCCGTCGTGGTCTGCTGAGAAAGGTTGCACAACGTCGTAAGCAGTTAAACTACCTGAAGCGTAAAGACTTGGCACGTTACACTGCTCTGATTGAGCGCCTGGGACTGCGTCGCTAATCGATGAGTTTCAGTGGAAAGGGGCCTATGGCCCCTTTTCTTCTAGGAAACGGAATGGAGAGATTTAAAGGCGATTTCTACCATTTCTAAAATGTAAACCTCTTCCGCTACAGTGACTCGCGCGGCTAATGAGAGTGCTTAAAGGTGTGAGTATTGTCATTAGTCGTGAGGGTGTAGCAAGAAGAGAAAACCCATCGTTGCCGTTCTTTTAGTGCGGCAATACTCAAAAAGGTAAATTATTTTGCTGAATCCGATTGTTCGTAAATTCCAGTATGGTCAACACACGGTGACCATCGAAACTGGCATGATGGCTCGCCAGGCAACGGCAGCCGTTATGGTTAATATGGATGACACAGCGGTATTTGTCACCGTTGTCGGTCAGAAAAAAGTCAAATCAGGTCAGGATTTCTTCCCGCTGACCGTTAACTATCAGGAGCGTACTTACGCTGCGGGCCGTATTCCGGGCAGTTTCTTCCGTCGTGAAGGACGTCCGGGAGAAGGTGAAACATTAGTTGCTCGTCTTATCGACCGCCCTCTGCGCCCGCTGTTCCCGGAAGGTTTCCTGAATGAAGTTCAAATCATCGCGACGGTCGTTTCTGTTAACCCGCAAGTCAATCCTGATATCGTTGCTATGATTGGCGCTTCTGCTGCACTGGCGTTGTCGGGTATCCCGTTCAATGGCCCAATTGGTGCTGCGCGTGTTGGTTATATCAATGATCAGTACGTACTGAACCCAACCAGCGATGAACTGAAACACAGCCGCCTGGATCTGGTCGTTGCAGGTACGGAAAATGCGGTACTGATGGTGGAATCTGAAGCGGAGCTGCTGACTGAAGAACAAATGTTGGGTGCCGTTGTGTTTGGTCACGAGCAACAACAGATTGTGATTGATAGTATTAATGCATTGGTTGCAGAAGCCGGTAAAGAGAAGTGGGATTGGTCACCAGAGCCGATTAATCAGCCGTTGCACGATCGTGTTGCCGAACTGGCAGAAAGCCGTCTGGGTGATGCATACCGCATTACTGAGAAGCAGGAACGTTACGCTCAGGTTGATATCATCAAAGAAGAAATCACGGCAATCATCCTGGCTGAGTTTGCGGAAAAAGGCGTTGAACTGGAAGAAACAGAAATTCTTGACGTTCTGTCTGCTCTGGAGAAAAATGTTGTTCGCGGTCGTGTCCTACGTGGTGAGCCTCGTATTGACGGTCGTGAGAAAGACATGGTTCGCGCTCTGGACGTGCGTACCGGTGTACTGCCACGTACTCACGGCTCCTCTTTGTTCACCCGTGGTGAAACTCAGGCGCTGGTAGCGGCGACACTGGGTACAGAACGTGATGCTCAGGTGATTGATGAACTGATGGGTGAGCGTACAGATCGCTTCCTGTTCCATTATAACTTCCCTCCATACTCTGTCGGCGAAACAGGCATGGTCGGTTCACCAAAACGTCGTGAAATTGGTCACGGTCGTTTGGCGAAGCGTGGTGTGTTGGCTGTGATGCCAAATATCAACGAATTCCCGTATACTGTGCGTGTTGTGTCTGAAATCACTGAGTCGAATGGTTCTTCTTCCATGGCTTCTGTTTGTGGTGCTTCACTAGCACTGATGGATGCAGGTGTGCCAATTAAGGCGGCTGTTGCCGGTATTGCCATGGGTCTGGTCAAAGAAGGGGAGAACTTTGTTGTTCTGTCCGACATTCTGGGTGATGAAGATCATCTGGGCGATATGGACTTTAAAGTTGCGGGTAGCCGTGATGGTGTCAGCGCATTGCAAATGGACATCAAAATCGAAGGTATTACTCGTGAAATCATGCAGATCGCGTTGAATCAGGCGAAAGGTGCCCGTTTACACATCCTGAATGTGATGGAACAGGCAATCCAAAGCCCACGCAATGACATTTCTGAATTTGCCCCACGTATCCACACGATCAAGATCAACCCGGACAAGATCAAAGACGTGATTGGTAAAGGTGGCTCTGTGATCCGCGCATTGACAGAAGAAACAGGGACCACCATTGAAATTGAAGATGATGGTACAGTGAAGATTGCGGCAACGGATGGTGATAAAGCACGTCATGCTATCCGTCGTATCGAAGAAATCACCGCTGAAGTCGAAGTTGGCCGTATTTATGCGGGTAAGGTTACTCGTATTGTTGATTTTGGCGCTTTTGTTGCTATCGGTGGTGGTAAAGAAGGATTGGTTCATATTTCTCAGATCGCAGACAAACGTGTAGAGAAAGTGACTGATTATCTGCAAGTCGGTCAGGAAGTTCCGGTGAAGGTATTGGAAATTGATCGTCAAGGTCGTGTCCGCTTGAGCATGAAAGAAGCGGTGACGACGGCTGCTGAACAGGACTTATCCGTAGAATAAGTTTGACGTAAAGGACGGCGTCCTGTAAAAAGGGCGCCGTTTATCTCAATATATTTTGGGTGGTGGTTTACTATTGCCTGAATATTGAGCAAAAATTGATTTTGGGCAGGAAGCCTAAAATAGACAATGTGGGTGGAGTAATAGGGCATTCTGATTGATGTCTGACTTCGGGAGTGGGAAATGAATTCTTTTCTGCGCTGGTGCTATATTGCAGCTATTTTTACCCTTATGGGGTGTAGCAGCAATGGGTGGCGTAAAAACGAAGTTCTTGCTATTCCATTACAGCCTGCATTGCAGCAAGAGGTTATTCTGGCTCGTATGGAACAAATACTGGCGAGTCGGTCTCTGACGGAAGATGAGTACGCACAGCTTTTATATGAACGAGGTGTGCTGTATGATAGCCTCGGACTGAAGGCATTGGCGCAGAATGATTTTTCAGTGGCTTTGTCTATCCGTCCTGATATTCCTGATATTTTTAACTATCTGGGTATTTATTTTACGCAGGCAGGCAATTTTGATTCTGCCTATGAAGCGTTTGATTCTGTTTTAGAGCTTGATCCAACTTACAAGTACGCGCGAATGAATCGTGGCATTTCACTGTATTACGGTGGCCGCTATCGATTGGCGCAGGATGATCTGCAGGCGTTTTATCAAGACGATCCAAATGATCCCTTCCGTTCGCTGTGGCTGTACCTTGTGGAAGAGAAAATCGATCCTAAAGTTGCAATGACAAATTTGTCGAACCATTTTGACAAAGCGAACCGGGGGCAATGGGGCTGGAATATCGTTGAATTCTATTTGAGCAAAATCAGTGAAAAAACATTGATGGCGCGGCTAAAGCAGGCTTCAACAGATAACACTTCGCTCGCTGAGCATCTCAGTGAAACTGACTTCTATTTAGGTAAACATTACCTAAGTCTGGGGGATGAGGATAGCGCTGTTGCGTTATTCAAACTGACGGTGGCTAACAACGTCCATTACTTTGTTGAGCACCGCTACGCATTGTTGGAATTGGCGCTATTAGGCCAAAAACAAGATGACTTATCGGAATCGAACCAACAATAGCTGACGAACATATTCACGACAGATTTTAAAGTCCACATCTTTAGAGGTGGGGGCTTATTTGTTCGTTTAATAACATAATTTGAGCCAGTTCACATTTTAAATGAAAATGACAGAAATTCTTTTCACTGTGTTATGTAGACTGGCCGCCACGATCAATGAGGCACCATTACATGACCACTGAGACTGAAATCTCTTTTGCTGATTTAGGTTTATCAGCACCTATTCTTTCTGCACTGGGAGACTTGGGCTATGAAAAGCCATCTCCTATTCAACAACAATGTATTCCCCACCTGCTGAACGGTCGTGATGTGCTAGGTATGGCACAGACTGGTAGCGGTAAAACGGCGGCTTTTAGCTTGCCTTTATTGCATAACATTGATGCTGAACTTAAAGCTCCACAGATCCTTGTGTTAGCGCCAACCCGTGAACTGGCGGTACAGGTTGCTGAAGCATGTTCAGATTTTTCCAAGCATATGCGCAACGTGAATGTTGTTGCACTTTACGGTGGACAGCGTTATGACGTTCAATTGCGCGCTCTGCGCCAGGGACCGCAGGTCGTGGTGGGCACACCGGGTCGTCTGCTCGATCACCTGAAACGTGGCACATTGGATCTGTCCAACCTGAAAGGTTTGGTTCTGGATGAAGCTGACGAAATGTTGCGTATGGGCTTTATCGAAGATGTTGAAAACATCATGAGCCAGATCCCTGCTGAACATCAAACGGCGTTGTTCTCAGCAACGATGCCAGAAGCGATTCGTCGTATTACTCGTCGCTTTATGAATGAGCCACAGGAAGTTCGTATCCAGAGCAGTGTGACAAACCGTCCTGACATTAGCCAAAGCTACTGGTCTGTTTACGGTATGCGCAAGAATGAAGCGTTAGTGCGTTTCATGGAAGCCGAAGATTTTGATGCTGCGATTATTTTTGTGCGCACCAAAAATGCAACGCTGGAAGTTGCCGAAACGCTGGAGCGTCATGGTTACAACTCTGCGGCTCTGAATGGTGACATGAATCAGGCACTGCGTGAGCAGACACTTGAGCGCCTGAAAAATGGTCGTTTGGATATTCTGATTGCGACGGATGTTGCCGCTCGTGGTCTGGATGTTGAGCGCATCAGCCTCGTTGTGAACTATGACATCCCAATGGATGCAGAATCTTATGTTCACCGTATTGGTCGTACCGGTCGTGCCGGCCGTGCCGGCCGTGCCCTGTTGTTTGTTGAAAACCGTGAGCGTCGTTTGCTGCGTAATATTGAACGCACCATGAAACTGACTATCCCGGAAGTTGAATTGCCGAATGCAGAACTGCTGAGCCAGCGTCGTCTGGAAAAATTTGCGGCAAATGTTCAACAACAACTGGAAAGCAGTGACCTGGAGCAATACCGTGCATTGCTGTCTAAGCTGGGAACCAATGATGAACTGGATATGGATACATTGGCCGCAGCCCTGCTGAAGATGGCTCAAGGTGAGCGTCCGCTGATTCTGCCACCAGATCCTGTACGTCGTCCTCGCCGTGAATTTAATGATCGTGATGACCGTCGTCGCAACAATGGTGTTGGTGAACGTGACAAAGGCGATCGTCCTCGTCGTGAACGTCGTGACGTGGGTGATATGGAACTGTATCGCATTGACGTTGGCCGTGATGATGGTGTTGAAGTTCGTCATATCGTGGGGGCAATTGCAAACGAAGGGGATATCAGCAGTCGCTATATCGGTAATATCAAACTGTTTGCGACCCATTCTACGATCGAACTGCCAAAAGGCATGCCGGGAGAATTACTGTCTCACTTTACCCGTACTCGTATTCTGAACAAGCCATTGAATATGCAGTTATTGGGTGAAGCACAACCATTTGAACGCCGTGAGCGTCGTGGTGGCCGTAATGGTAGCAATGGTGGTAATGGCGGCAATGGCCCACGTCGTGATCGTGAGGGTTTCGGCAATAATAATGGTGGTCGTCGTTTTAACAACGAACGTCGTGGTGGCGGTGAGCGTGGTGCTTTCCGTGGTCGTGGCAACGATGATGCCAATGGTGGTGCACCTCGCCGTCGTTCAAATAATGGCAACGCCTAAACATCAGCGAATGCCTGATGGGTTTGCGTGACCCATTGCGTTGAAAATATCATCATGATGGGTTAAATAAAGCCCTTTCTCCTTAGGGAGAAAGGGCTTTTACTATTTCCATACCCGACAAATCCACATGCATTTCAATGAGATGATGATCCGCTTTCACATGTCGCTTTACCGTGATGTTAACTCTCTTTATTTTATTGCGCAGTATTACGCATTCGATGTCTACTCGCGTGCATTTCACTTATTGCGTTTGGCGGAATGCATCCTGGCTGAAATAGTGCTTATCTTCCCAACGCAGCAGGGTCAGTTTTCCCCCCCAACAACACCCGGTGTCCAGCGCATAGATACCTGCCGGCGTTCCCTGGCCTTCCAGTGCTGCCCAATGGCCAAAGATAATAGAATAATCTTCAGGAATATTGCGTGGTAATTCGAACCAGGGTTTCAGCGGGGCAGGGGCACTTTCGGGTTTGGATTTGCAGATCATATCCAATTGACCATTTGGAAAACAGTAACGCATCCGGGTCAACGCATTGGTACTGTAACGTAATCGGGCCAGGCCGCTTAGCTCTGGTGTCCAATTATTTGGCATATCGCCATACATGGCATTGAGATACAGCGGGTAACTGTCACTACGCAGAATCGCTTCTACTTCACGGGCACAAACTTGGGCCGTTTCCAAATCCCATTGTGGGGTCAGCCCGGCATGTGCCATGACGAGTTTTAATTTATTATCGATTTGCAATATGGGCTGTTTTCTCAGCCAATTAATCAATTCATCGACATCCGGTGCTGCCAGTAATTCATCCAGTAAATCTTTGGGCTTATTACGGCTGATTTTAGCGTAAACCGCTAACAGATGGAGATCATGATTGCCCAATACCAATTTAACTGCAGAACCCAGTTGTTTGATATAACGAAGTACCGCCAATGAATCCGGGCCACGAGCAACGAGATCGCCTGTCAGCCATAATGTGTCTTCATTGGGATTAAAATCGACTTGTTCTAACAAAGCGCGAAATTCACGATAACAACCGTGAATGTCGCCAATAAGGTATGTAGCCATAATTAATTTATCAGCGTTGGAATAGCCAGCCGGAAGACGGGGATAGGGGCACGGAATGGACGACCATTGTGATCAAGCATTTCATAGTAGCCCTCCATCGTTCCCAGAGGCGTTTCCAAAATAGCACCACTACGGTAGCAATATTCGGTTCCCGGTGGGATCAAAGGTTGTTGTCCCACAACCCCTTCACCCTGAACTTCGGTTAGGTGGCCATCACTGTTAGTAATTCGCCAGTAACGGCTAATCAGTTGCACAGGGAAATGCCCAAGATTGTGAATTGATATTGTATAAGCAAACACAAAACGTTGTTGTTCCGGTTGTGATTGACTTTCTACATAAGTACTTTGTACTTGAATATAAACTCTTGGTTCATTGAGCATAGGTGCCTCCTGTTACTGCAACGCCTGTTTATTCACTTCGGCAATGTCAGGTTGAGATGATAACCAGTTTGCCATTTTACAGTATTGCTCGACAGCGATATTTTCAGCTCGTGTACTTGGATCAATACCCAGCTCAGCCAGTTGTTCAACAGAGAAAAGATTTCCAAGGCTATTGCGGATCGTTTTGCGCCGCTGGTTAAAGGCCTGTGTTGTGATCCGGGCTAGCACGCGAATGTTTTGAACCGGATAAGGGATATTCTTGTGTGGGATCAAACGGACAATGGCAGAGTCTACTTTCGGCGCTGGCGTAAATGCGGTCGGCGGTACTTCAAGAACAGGGATGACCTGACAATAGTATTGTGCCATCACGCTTAAACGTCCGTAGGCTTTACTACCCGGTCCTGCGACAAGACGATTCACCACTTCTTTCTGCAACATAAAGTTCATATCAGCGATAGCATCAGTATAGCTGAAAAGGTGGAACATTAACGGTGTCGAAATGTTATAAGGCAAATTACCAAATACACGCAGAGATTGACCATGATCTCTGGCAATCTGACCAAAATCGACGGTCATTGCATCTTGTTGAATGATGGTCAGCTTCTCTTTCAAGCGGGGATGGACATGCAGACGAGCCGCCAGATCACGGTCAAGCTCGACGACAGTCATTTTATCCATCCGTTCACCGACCGGCTCAGTCAGTGCGCCCAACCCCGGGCCGATTTCCACTACGGCTTGACCCGCCTGTGGGTTGAACGCATCGACAATACTGTCAATGATAAATTGGTCGGTTAAAAAATTCTGCCCGAAACGTTTACGGGCATGATGCCCTTGATGGACTTTATTATTCATTACTGTTTTGTATCATTTTAATTGCTAGATTTAATGCGGTGATAAAACTACCCACATCAGCTTGACCTGTCCCAGCCAGCTCCAGAGCTGTACCATGATCGACAGAAGTTCGGATAAATGGCAGACCCAGTGTAATATTCACCGCTCTGCCAAAACCCTGGTATTTTAACACGGGCAGCCCTTGATCGTGATACATCGAAAGCACGGCATCGGCATGATGCAAATATTTGGGCTGAAACAAGGTATCCGCAGGTAATGGGCCTTCCAGCCATATCCCTTCTGCTCTCAGGCTCTCTAAAGCCGGAATAATGACATCGATTTCTTCACGCCCCATATGCCCCCCTTCACCCGCATGAGGATTCAGGCCACAAACATAGATATGAGGGCGGGGAATGCCAAATTTCGTTTTCAGATCGTGATTGAGGATGGTGATAACTTCCCTGAGCGAATCAAATGTGATGGCTTTGGGCACATCCAGAATTGGCAGGTGTGTTGTTGCCAGTGCCACTCGCAGTTCTTCTGTTGCTAACATCATAACCACTCTTGAGCACTGGCTGTGGTCAGCAAAAAACTCCGTATGCCCGGTAAAAGACACCCCGGCATCATTGATGACCCCTTTGTGTACAGGCCCCGTCACTAACGCTGAAAATTCCCCGTTTAAACACCCTTCGCAGGCTTTCGCTAAGGTTTCCGTGACATATATCCCGTTTTGCCGGTTTAACTCTCCCGTTACAGACGGAGATTGGAGTTGAACGGGCAGGATAGTGAGTGTTCCGGCGGCTTGTGATGAAGAGATGTGTTCAGGGGAATAAGTTTGTAGCTGTAGGGGTAAATTTAATTGTCTGGCACGGGAGAGCATCAGCGCTGGATCGGCACAAACAACCAATTGGATGGGCCATGTTTTTTGCGCAAGGGAAATGACTAAATCAGGGCCAACCCCGGCTGGCTCGCCGGGGGTGATGATGATGGGTTTATTGTTGTGCATTGCTACCATCTAAAATTTTCACATAAGCGGAGGCGCGTAATTCTTGCATCCAGCTTTGTGCTTCTTCATTGAATTTACGGTTAAACAGCAGGCGGTAAGCATGATCTTTTTGGGCAGCATCGGTTCTATCAACTTTGCGGCTATCAATCAGTTGAATAAGATGCCAACCGAAAGCAGAGTGAATAGGCTGGCTGATTTCACCTTTTTGCAGCTTGATGAGCGCATCACGGAAAGCGGGATCATAGGCGCTCGGTAAGTTCCAACCTAGCTCTCCCCCGCGCATCGCGGAACCCGGATCTTCAGAATACTCTTTTGCCGCTTTTTCAAATGATACTTTGCCACTTAAAATCTCTTCTCTGAGTTGAATCAATTTATTGCGTGCCTGCTCATCGTCCAAAACAGGTGAGGTTTTCAGCAAAATATGGCGGGCATCGACTTCCGTCACGGCGATTGGCATCTGACCCCCACGGATATCATTCACTTTCAGAATGTGAAAACCCACCCCGGAACGAATGGGGCCAACAATTTGCCCCTTATGTGCGGACTGGAGTTGTGCCGCAAACAAAGAGGGCAATTCTTGTTGTTTATTCCAGCCCATATTGCCCCCTTTCAGAGCCTGGGTATCACCGGAGTAGGTAAGCGCTAACTTACCGAAATCCACGCCATTCTTGAGTTCAGATAAGATTTTTCTGACGGTGCTTTCTGCTGTTTCTACCTGTTCCTGGCTAGGGTTTTCCGGTAGCGGGATCAGGATATGGCTGATATTCAGCTCCGTGTCCTGACTATTTTGGCTGCCGATTTGGTTAGCCAGAGAATCAATCTCCTGTGGCAGAATATTGACGCGGCGACGTACTTCATTGTTACGTACTTCTGCAATCATCATTTCCTTACGGATTTGATGACGGTAGGTCTCAAAGTTCACGCCCTCTGCGGTCAGGCTTTGTTCCAATTGGGCGAGGCTCAAATGGTTCTGAGCCGCAATATTTGTGATCGCAGCATCTAAGGCTTGATCCGGGATAGCAATCTGCATCTGCTTAGCCATTTGCAGAATAATATCGTCCATAATCAGGCGTTCAAGGATCTGGTGACGCAATGTTTTCTCATCCGGTATCTGCTGGCCTGCTTGTTTTGCATTGAGTTTAACGGATTGTAAAAGGCCGTTGACATCACTTTCCAGCACAACATCATTGTTAACAACAGCCGCCACTTTATTAAGCTCTTGTGGCGCCGCCATTGCGATAGAGTTCACTGAAAACATCAATCCGAGAATGAGCGATCTCCAGTTCTTCATACATTTCCTATCCTGTCAATCCCGCCTTGGCGGGGTTATTTTGTTTACATTGCGTTTATCGGTATCAGAATGCGCGTTGGTATGGAAGAATACCTTGCTGCAACATTTTCTGACTGCCTAAACTATGATTATTACTTAAGCCACGAAGTTCAACATTGAATGACCATTTGTTGTCATATTGGCTGCTACCGAAGCGCCAGTTAACGATCTTGCGTTCATAACCCACGTTCACGGCCCAGCAGCAAGTGTTGTATTGTAGACCAACCATCTGGCTTGCTGGCTGTTTCTCTTTAGTATCGTAATAATAAGCCCCGACAAACGCCCAGCGATCTGACAATGGCCAGCTTGCTACCATCCCCACCTGAGAAATACCTTGCTGATAAGCAGGTAATTGTCCGAGCGTAGCTTGAATATAATCCCGATCAACAAAACGGTAGTTCAACTGTAACATGCTGTCTGCGTCACGGCGGTATTCCATGACGGCATTACTCATCGTTAAACTGCCCAGACGGTTATCATATTGCAGTCCGCCTTTGAGACCCCAGGAATCATTGATTTTCCAGTGCGCATCTCCAGCCCATGTTGTCGCCCCCGTTCCCTTTTTATTACCCATGATATCCTTGCTACCTGAATCACGTTCGGTATCTTCGGTTCGCGGACGTTCAAAGTAATAAATTTGACCTAAAGATAAGCTAAAACGTTCAACTAGATTTTCATCATAGACGCGGGTGGTCATACCGGTAGTAAATTGATTAGCAGATGAAATGCGATCTAAGCCACTATAGAAGCGGTCACGGAATAACCCGGTATAGTCCGACTGTAGCAGAGAAGAGTCGAAGTTGTTAATGTTACTCTGATTCTTATAGGGGACATAGAGATATTGAACGCGTGGCTCCAGCGTTTGGGTGTAATTCTGATTAAAATACATGGCGCGTTCAAACACCATGTTCGCATCTGACTTAAACACCGGCAGAACACGGTTTACCGACCTTTCTAATGAAGCCGTTTGGGCGTTTTGTTTGATGGTATCAGAAAGATCCTGCTCATAATGCGTGGCCATTAATTTAAATTCATTATTGATACTTGCCCAGCCATTGGAGAGCGGCAAGTTGATGGCCGGTTCAAAATGCCAGCGCGTGGCACTTGGCCACAGATTACCAACACTGGTAAATTTCGCCACCTGAGCATAGGTATGAAAATCAAATCGCCCCAGATCATTTTTGTAGTAATTGAAATCCAACTGTGGCTCAGCCCGGTAAGCTTTTCTGCCTTCACTGGGGGTAAATATTTGGAACTGTTTGGTTGTCAGTGTGGTATTCCAGTTCTGTTGAGCATAACCAATACTGAATTTCTGGGTTGCATAACCATCGGTGCTGGAACCATATTGTGAACTGAAATCACCGAAATAGTTCGGATCACTGACTTTGGTATAGTCGGCACTGAAACGCCAAACCTGATTCATCACACCACTGTGATTCCAGTAGAATAACCAGCGGCTATGACTATCCCGTTCAGGTCTGATGTTGAGGCTTTTATCCTCTTTATATAAACGATCACGGCCAATCCAATCCAGCGCAACAGTGCCTGTTCCCGCCTGGGTTAAATAACGGAATTCATTATCTAGCTTTAATCCCCGCATGGTAATGAGATGGGGGGTTATTGTGGCATCATAATTAGGCGCAATGTTCCAGTAATAGGGCAAAAAGAATTGGAAGCCATCTTTATTGGAGAAACTGGCATTGGGAATTAAGAAACCAGAACGACGTTTATCGCCGATCGGCAACTGCAAATAGGGACTGTAAAACACTGGGACATTCGCCACGCGGAAACGGGCATTCCAGATTTCAGCCACTTCTTCTTGACGGTCAAGAATGACTTCGGAACCCACCACACTCCAGCTATCATTACCGGGCAGGCAGGACGTGAATATTCCATTATCTAAAATGGTATAGCGGTTTTGTTCGCGCAGACTCATTTTGTCTGCGCTACCACGTCCCTGACGACCCACCATCTGATAATTGCCTTGTTCCACATCGGCATCTTTATTATTCAGATTAGCCCAGGCGCGTGGCCCTTTTAAGATGATCTGAGGGTCACTGTAATGCACATTGCCGGTTGCGGTTACCGAACGAAAGGGGCGTTTATCCTGCTCCTGATTCTGTTCGAGCCAGACTTTATCGGCCGTCAGCGTTTTATTGCCCTGTTGAATATCCACATTCCCCGTGAATTCAACGGCATTGGGGTATTCACCGTGAGTATCGTCGGACGTAATGTGAACAGGGATTTTATTGGGATCGCCCGTGATAATCGGCTTATCGTAGACAGGGACACCCAGCATACATTGTGCTGCAAGGTCAGCATGAGCCTGCTGACTGTAAAGCGCTGCCCATACCATGGTGGCCAGCAGGGTAGGATAACATTTATTCATAGATGTTTATGCGGTTCCGTCATCAGTGGCATCGTGCCGGCAAATGTTCAGAGACTAACACAGTTGAGATAGATATCTTTTCTCTTTCAAGCTGCTGCTTTGTTGGCTGCGTTTTCTCACTCTTGTCGCATAGTCAGGCTGCATAATCAGGTGGTATCGTGAAGTCAGATCACATAATCAGGCCATACAGCCTGGTCATCCGGCTCGCTATGCGATCGGGGCTTTGTCCCCTCGCCGCCGCGTTGCAACTGAAATCTATTGGATATACACGCCAGAGTAAAGTTTAACTTTGCTAATCTTGCCGTTAGGCACAGAGCTTAATGAATAGTATGATAATGCAAAATCGCGCTCAGGGCATTGGGGAATTAAAGACTATATGCAGTATTGGGGAAAATTATTTGGCTTAATCTTTGGGATTGCGTCTGGCACTGGGTTTTGGGGAATTGTGATTGGCTTGTTGCTGGGTCATATCCTCGACAAAGTCAGGGCGAAAAAATTGGGGATGACCCCGCAAGGCCCAACCCGACAGACGCTGTTTTTCCGCAGCACTTTTCAGGTATTGGGACATCTGACCAAAGCAAAAGGTCGGGTGACAGAAACAGATATTCAGCTCGCTACTCAGCTGATGAATAGAATGCAATTGCATGGGGAAGCGCGGCTTTCCGCCCAGCAGGCGTTTCGTGAAGGCAAACAGCCCGAATTTCCTTTACGTGAAACATTACGGCAATTACGGCGTGCTTGCCTCGGTCGTTTTGATCTGATTCGGATGTTTTTGGAAATTCAGTTACAAGCCGCATTTGCGGATGGCGAACTGCATCCTAATGAAAGAACGGTGCTGTTTGTCATCGCCGAAGAATTAGGGATTTCCCGTATTCAATTTGAACAATTTCTTGCCATGATGGAAGGCGGCCGCCATTTCGATGCGCATGATTTTGGGGGGCAGTACCAACAGCATGGGCATTATCAAGGCCATAGACAGCCGCGTGCGACATTAGCCGATGCTTGTAAGGTATTGGGCGTCAATGAACAGGATGATGCCATAACCATTAAGCGGGCGTATCGAAAACTGATGAGTGAGCATCATCCCGATAAGCTGGTGGCAAAAGGTTTACCACCAGAAATGATGGAGCTGGCGAAACAGAAAGCACAGTCCATTCAAGCGGCTTATGATTGGATTAAAAAAGAGAAGGGGTTTAAATAACGCTGACTCCAATTTAATGTCCGAAGGAACCGACCTTAAAATTCGGCTTCGCACTCAAAATGCATTGGCGTGCCATAAGCCGGATGGGTAATGAACAAGGCTTGGGCATGTAATTGCAGGCGAGGAGCTGACTCTCTTGCCTGCTCATGAGCATAAAATCTATCGCCCAGAATGGGATGGCCAAGCGCCAGCATGTGAACCCGAAGCTGGTGAGAGCGGCCGGTGATGGGTGACAATCTGACACGTGTTGACTGAGCTTCATATTCCAGTACCTGATACTCAGTTTGTGCGGATTTTCCCGTTTCGAAACAGACTTTTTGTTTCGGCCGGTTTGGCCAATCGCAAATTAGCGGCAGATCCACCAATCCTTTCTCTTGCGCCATCTTTCCCCATACCCGCGCGATATAGACTTTTTTCGGCTCACGTTCACGGAACTGGCGTTTCAACTCACGTTCGGCGGCTTTCGTCAAAGCAACGGCCATAATACCACTGGTCGCCATATCCAATCGATGGACGGACTCGGCGGTCGGATACTCAGCTTGTATCCGTGTCATAATACTGTCCTTGTGTTCTTCTGCTTTACCCGGCACAGAAAGTAATCCACTGGGTTTATTAACAACCATAATGTGTTCATCCTGATACAGCACATATAACCAAGGATCTGTCGGGGGATGATAAGACTCCAGCATAGCGGCTCCAATGGGTCGGAAAAATTGGCTCGGAAAATAATAAAATCAGAAAAATGACGGGGCGCATTCTATCAGTGTATGACCCTAAATCGTCGAGTGTTTTTCAGATAAAACGCCGGGACACCTGATGCAAGCGTCCCGGCGCTGACAATAACGCGGAAATTGATCCCCTATGACGGGGAATTATTGATGAGAAACAACCACCAAACGAATGGCATCCAGACGCCAGTTAGCCTGGTCAAGATTAAGTAGCAGATGCTTATGCTCGGCTTCAGTCGCTGCTAACTCATCATCACGGATATTAGGGTTAACCGCTTTCAGCGCTTCCAGACGTGATAATTCAGCTGACAGCACATCATCAGCCTCTTTCTTCGCCTTTTCAATCAACGCTCTTGCTTGTTCTTCCACCAGTGATTCCGATAACTGCAAAATAGTATGCACTTCTTTCTGTACCGCATTGACCAGCTTGCTGGCATTGTGACGGTTAATCGCATTGAGCTGGCGGTTGAAACTTTCAAACTCGACCTGCGGAGCCAGGTTGGTGCCTTTCAAATCCAGCAACAGCCGCACTGGCGTTGGTGGTAAGAAACGGGTCAATTGCAGATGCTTCGGTGCCTGAGCTTCCACCACATAAATCAGTTCAACCAACAAAGTACCGACGGGTAATGCTTTGTTTTTCAGAATAGAAACGGCACAACTGCCGGTATCCCCTGACAGTATCAAATCCAGCCCATTACGGATGATCGGATGTTCCCAGCTCAGGAACTGAGTATCTTCGCGGGATAGGGCTTTTTCGCGGTCAAATGTGATAGAACAGCCATCTTTGGGTAACCCTGGGAAATCAGGCACCAGCATATGATCGGAGGGATGCAGGGCAATAATATTGTCGCAGCGATCTTCCTGATTGATACCAATAATATCGAACAAATTCAGGGAAAAATTCACCAGATCCGTATCATTATCCTGTGCCGCAATCTTTTCAGCCAGTTTCTGGCCTTGTTCACCCCCGTTAGAATTCATTTCCAACAGGCGGTCACGCCCTTGTTCCAATTGCTGTTTGAGCTTTTCATGATGCTCGCGACACTCGATGATAAATTCATTGAATCCGGTTTGCACATTGGGTTTGGCAAGGAAATTCAGCAGGGTTTCATAATATTTATCATAGATGGCGCGGCCAGTTGGGCACGTATGTTCAAACGCATCCAACCCTTCGTGATACCAGCGCAGGAGAATGGATTGCGCGGTATTTTCCAGATAAGGCACACTGATGTTGATATCGCGGTTCTGACCGATACGATCCAGACGGCCGATACGCTGTTCCAGCAAATCCGGGTTGAATGGCAAATCAAACATGACCAGTTGGTTAGCAAACTGGAAGTTACGCCCTTCTGAACCAATTTCAGAACAGAGTAGTACCTGTGCCCCTTCTTCTTCAGACGCAAAGTAAGCCGCCGCCCGGTCACGTTCTAGCAGGGATAGCCCCTCGTGGAACACTGCACTGCGGATACCTTCGCGTTCACGCAACACTTGCTCTAGTTGCAGTGCCGTTTCTGCTTTGGCACAGATCACCAGCACTTTCTCATCGCGGTTTGCCATCAAGAAACCCATCAGCCATTCTACGCGGGGATCGAAATTCCACCATGTCGCGTTTTCCCCTTCAAATTCCTGATAGATCCGCTCAGGATAGAGCATATCTTTGGCGCGCGCCTCTACGGTTTTTTTGGCTCCCATGATTTCAGAAACCTTGATTGCCGTTTGATACTGCGCGGGCAAGGGTAACTTGATCTCACGTAATTCACGGTGTGGGAAGCCTTTCACGCCACTACGGGTATTGCGGAAAAGCAATCGGCTGGTGCCGTGGCGATCCATCAGCATAGTGATCAATTCACGGCGGGCATTTTCGCTTTCTTCACCTTGATGACTGTTTGCCGCTTTCAGCCGTGGTTCAATATCTTGTTCACTGATCAATTCGACAATCGCATTTTGTTGATCATTATTCAGTGTTTCACCGGATAACAGCAGCGTGACGGAATCTGCCACCGGGCGATATTGTTGCTGTTCATCAATAAACGACTGATAATCATGGAAACGGTTGGGATCTAGCAGGCGCAGACGGGCAAAGTGGCTTTCCTGTCCCAACTGCTCTGGCGTCGCGGTCAGTAGCAAGACGGCCGGAATTTGTTCTGCCAATTGTTCAATCACCTGATATTCACGGCTGGGGGATTTTTCGCTCCATGCCAGATGGTGAGCCTCATCGACGACCATCAAATCCCAACTGGCTTCCAGCAGCAGTTCAAAACGTTGTTTATTGCGGCGAACAAAATCCAGGGAACAGATCACCCATTGCTCTGTTTCGAATGGATTGTCACTGTCAAGCAACGCTTCGCTGTAGCGGCCATCATCAAACAGCGAAAAACGCAGATTAAAACGGCGCAGCATTTCTACCAGCCATTGATGTTGCAGGCTTTCTGGCACAATGATTAATACCCGCTCTGCGCGTCCGGCCATTAATTGCTGATGGATAATCATCCCCGCCTCAATGGTCTTACCCAACCCCACTTCATCTGCCAGCAATACACGAGGTGCGTGACGTTTACCTACCTCATTAGCAATGTGTAATTGGTGAGGGATCAAACTGGCACGAATACCACGCAGGCCGCTTTCTGCCAGACGGAACTGCTCACTTTGGTGTTTACGGGCGCGAAAACGCAAAGCAAAGCGATCCATTCGGTCTATTTGCCCCGCGAACAGGCGATCTTGTGGCTTATTAAACGTTAGCTTGCTATCCAGGAAAACTTCCCGTAAGCAGACATTTTCTTCTTCAGTGTCCAGACGAGTACCGACATAGATCAGCAGGTTATTATCTTGCTGAACATCGTCAATCTTGAGCTTCCAGCCATCGTGACTGGTCACCGTATCGCCTACATTAAACATAACGCGGGTAATGGGTGAATCATTGCGTGCGTAAAGACGGTTTTCTCCGCTGGCAGGGAAAAGTAACGTCACCATACGCGCATCAAGCGCGACGACGGTACCTAATCCAAGTTCGCTTTCTGTATCGCTTATCCAGCGTTGACCAAGAGTAAATGGCATAAATTTCGACTCAGTTTTCTGTTAGACAATATTATTAACGGTTGCAGAGTGGCTGCTTTTGTTGGATATCGATCATCATTGGCTGTCGATAGAGATAGTTTTTCAATAGGTCTGGCATTTAATAAGTCTTGTTTTTCATCGCTTTTGTTTTGCATGCCCCCCGTTTTCAACAGCACATCACAACGCCGTTTTCTGATCACGAGAGCAAAAAGCACTGCCGCCTACGCTATTTTAAGGTGCGATATGTTAATTGAAGCAGGGCAAATCGTCACCTGCAAAAATCACCATTATTCGCAAGACAGGCGCATTTGATCTGTTAGCCGGGGCATAAAGTCATCTTAAATAAATAGCAACATGCTGTCAGCCATCGACTTCAACGGATGACTATTTTTTCCAGCATCAAGTGCAAACTGTTATCGCTTAATCAACCTGATTTGGAATTGGCAGGGATTTTTTTGGGCTTCATCGGGAAAAGAATAAGATATTTGTTTGTTAACATTGAAGTATTTTTTCTTGCAGATAATGAGTCATATGTTGCTATTTTCGACGCTTTATTATTTTATTTTTATAATATATCGCGCATGTGTTAAAACTGACGTGTAAAAACCGATGTGTTAAAACCGATGTGTTAAAATTTACGTGTTAAAACTGATGCATTAAAGCTTAGGCATTAACACGATAGACAGTCACCAGTAGCCAACAGAGTTAATTATGCACCAATCTTTGACAGTTTTATTACTCCAGGCGAGAGAAACCGCCATGATTTATTTTCGGCCTGCCTTAAAGCAGTATCGATTGACAGAGCAGCAATGGCGAATTATTCGCGTACTTGCGGATAAACGTTCAATTGATTTTAATGATCTGGCGCGTAACACCTGTATTTTGCGGCCAAGTTTGACGGGGATCTTGACACGCATGGAGCGTGAGAAACTGATCAAACGTATGAAACCGATGAGTGATCAGCGTAAGCTGTATATTACCTTGGATTCAGAAGGGGTAACGCGTTATGAACAGGTAAAAGAGCTGGTAGAAGAAGGTTATCAGGCCATGGAGAATGCATTTACGTCAGAAAAAATGGCGCAATTTCTGGCGTTGTTAAATGAATTTAATGCTATCAGACCTCACCTTCCAGAAGATTTGGATGAAAAATCTGAGCCATAGACCAAAGCTTATTAATGTATTCATTGATTGTCTGATTAATTAATGGAATGGAATATAAAAACCGCTGCCACAATACATTAGTCGTAAAATAAAAAATATAATCTCTTTCAGCGGTTTTTGCTTTTTGAATAAAAGTCATTAAACAAGTATAAGAAAAATTGGAGAGACTATTTTAAGCGTATTGATTATTTTTAGTAGAAAAATTGAAGTATGATCTTCATTATTTCCAATGATTTTTGCGTATATTATCGATATCGCGATATTATTCCTGTTATCTATCATCAATCTTCATGATGACGGGCATATTCCGTTGATTTCTTTCGGGTGTTTCTTGCTGATTGTCGCGGATATACCTATTTTTATCTGAATTAACATGTTACCGTTTCAGGTCCCGTCACCGGGAACGCCATTAACGGATTTCCTTATCCAAAAATGGCGTCTTTCTTTACAACATATGGCGTTAATCTGCCATCGTTAACATGGCCTCCATAATGTCTGATTTCTGCTCAATGATATTGTGATGATCGCAACACAGGGGAATGACGGACAGATGCTGGCAAGCCTGCCCGACATGGTTGTCACTGGCATACATTGCTTTTGCCGCGGATGTCATCTCGTTCTTCGCTAACTGAGCATGGAATGTCGGTAAGCGGGTCGCTTTGAACAGCGTGACCTGACTATGTTGTAAGCGTTGGGAAATCTCATGCTGGCAAATGGCATCATCTGCCGGGCTTGCTTCCAGTGCTCGTGCCGCGGCATCGCCTTCCAATCCCAATTCCTGCAATAACGTTTGTCGCCAGCTTGGATGCATGGCACTTAATCTGACCTGATAGAAACTGTCCAGCAGATAGAGGTGGATATCCGTGATCCCCCTGGCCTCCAATTGAGCGGCGATCTCCAGCGCGATCACGCCTCCCATTGACCAGCCTAAAATATGCACGGGGCCTTGTGCCAACGGTTGCGATTGCTCCATTTGCGCCAGATAGAAGCGGGCAATGTCATGCAATGAGGTGATCAATGGCCGATGGTACAGGTTGTAATTATCCACGCCGACACAATGCCAGTGTTCTTCCAGTGTCCTGGCGATATCCAGATAAACTTCGCACCCGGCCATAGCGGGATGGATCATCCACAATGTTTGCTGAGCCATTTTTTTGTTTAATGGCTGGATTAAACGGTATGCCAGACTGCTCAGAATGCCACGGATAGTGCGTTGTTTGAACAGTGTCATGACCGGGATAGTTTGCCCGAGTAAAGTGGACATCTGTTGGCAGACAGATATGGCCAGAATTGACGTCCCGCCACATTCAAAAAAATCATCGCTCACACCGATGTGATCCAACGCCAGTTTCTGTTGCCAGAGCCGACAAAGTTGCTGCTCTTGTTCGGTTTGTGGGGCGTCATAGTGAAGCGGTGTTGGCGCGAAATGAGTGAGCGCCGACAATTGCTTACGGTCAATTTTGCCACTGGAATTCAGTGGCAATTCCGGCATCTGCACCAGAACGGTTGGCACCATATACGGCGGTAGTGTCCGGGTAAGATGCTGACGTAAATCCGCTTCATCCAGAGGCACTCGACTGACATAATAGGCGACCAGGCGATCTGATGAACCACGGACTTTGACGAGCGCACATTGCTGGATATCTTCCACTGCCATCAGAGTATTTTCAATTTCTCCTAACTCAACCCGAAAGCCATTGATTTTTACCTGATTATCGATTCGGCCTAAGAATTCAATATTGCCATCCGGCAGCCAACGGCCTAAATCACCGGTGCGATACAGGCGTTCACCACTGATCGGGTGTTGGATAAAACGCTCTTCTGTGCGGATCGGATCTCGATAGTAGCCTGTCGCCAATCCGACGCCCCCAATGTACATTTCCCCGATCGCCTGAGCGGGAACCGGTTCCAGATCATTATCCAGCAGCAGGAGAACCTGATTGGCTAATGCTTTGCCATAAGGGATGCTTTGGTGATAGCTGGCGCCTTGGGGGACTTCGAATAATGCTGACCAGAGTGAGACTTCCGTTACGCCGCCACCGCTGAATATACGGCAGTCAGGTAGCCAATGACGGCAACGCGGTATATGGTTAACCGGGATCCAATCACCGGATAACAGTACTCTGTCCATGACAATTTGATTGCATGTTTCCGTTTCCTGTAATGTTTTTGCTTCCTGTAATGTTTCTGCTTCCCGTAATACCAGTTCGAATAATGCGGGTGTCGAATTCCAGATCGTGACATGGTGATCACGGATCAGCCTCAATAAGGCATCAGGCTGATAGCGCTGTTCCTCGTTGGGAATCACCACTCTCCCACCCACACCCAAAATGCCGAAGAGGTCATAAACGGACAGATCAAAGCACAAGGCATTGATCGCCAGTAAGGTATCTCCCGGCACAACATTAAGCTTACGGTTGATGTCTACCAGGGTATTATTCGCGGCAGCATGCTGGATAGCGACCCCTTTTGGTGTGCCTGTCGATCCCGATGTGAAAATCACATAGGCCAGGCTGTCACCGCGAATGGGGACAGGCAGCGACAGAGAAGCCGGTGTCGGCAGGTGCAAAGCGCATCCGTCAGCGCTAATTTGGAGGGTTTCAGCGATGTCGGCCGCCCATGATTTGGTACTGAGTATTAATTGTATTCCCGTTTGTTCAATGAGTTTCTGGCAACGTGAGGGCGGCCAGGCGATATCCATCGGGACATAAGCCCGCCCAGCCAGTAAAATGGCCAGAACAGCAATGAATTGTGCCCGGCCTTTGCTGATCTGAACCGCGATCAGTTCAGATTGATGATGCGAATGTTGCTGAATTTGTGTCGCCAATGTTTGTGCCGACCGGCGCAATTGTGCATAGCTGCATTGACCGATGTCATCAATCAACGCGATATCATGGGGATGTTGCTCTGCCCAATCAAGAAACCCTTGATACAGTGGCTGGCTATAGAGCGCGGGTGCCTGCGTTTCCCTAGGCGGCTTCAACAGTGCGATTCTTTCTTCCGGCGAATAGAGGCTGATGGTTTTCACTGATTGCTCAGGATGTGTCACCATCTGCCTCAAGATATTCTGCAACTGTTTGATCATGCCATTAATGGTGTCTGGGGCAAACAGCGCGGTGGCATAGTTAATGTGGGCAGACAGAGCCTCATCCCCCTCTTCAAAGTAGAAGCCGAGGTCAAACTTAGCAACATCATAAACATCCACCAGACTCTGCATGACAAACGGCACACTGGCATCAAGATCCTCTGCTTTTTGTTCCACGGAGAAAGAGACCTGGAACAGTGGGTGGCGCGATAAGTCACGTTTGAGATGCAACATCTCAACCAGTTTTTCGAAAGGCATATCCTGATGTTGCTGGCTGGTGATGGTGTTGGCAAATACCTGCCGGATTTGTTCAGTCACACTCCAGTGTGGGGCTATCTGGTTACGCAATACCAGCATATTGACGAACATACCAATCAGCGGTTCTAACTGTGGATGTGAACGATTGGCAATCGGATTGCCGACAAGAATATCTTGCTGACCACTATATCTGACCAGCAGGCAATTAACTCCGGTCAATAAGACCGCATGTAGGGTGACCCCCAATTGACGTGCCAATTGTCGCAGTTGGTGACTCAATGGGGGGGCGATGGAAAAAGACACAGTGCGGCCACGGTGATCAAAAAGAGGCGGACGTGGGTAGTCATAGGGCAGTTCTAATTGAGGGCAGTGTTGCAACTGTTGTTGCCAGAACTGTTTTAGCGACGCCAGTTTATCGCCGGACAGCGATTGCTGTTGCCAGGCAGCATAATCCAGATATTGAATGGGTAAGGGGGCTAATGCGGGTGGACGTTGGTTCAATTCTGCAACATAAAACGCCGCTAATTCCTTTAACAATAGATTCAGTGACCAGCCGTCAAAACTGATATGGTGAAGGTTGATTAGGCAGAAATGCGCGATATTTCCGTCCGCGTCAATGCGTTGCAACAGTTTGGCTCTGATGGGGTATTCTTTTCTCAGATCAAAGGGTTGGAAAATCTCTTGATGCAAGAAACTAGGCCACTCATCGGCTGGCACGTCAACACTGGGCACCGGCAATGCTTCATCATGGGTTTGCAGGTAACAGGTTTCAGTATCATCTTGCTCAACATTATTTTGGGTATTGGGGGTAAACGTACAGCGCAACACCTGATGCCGGTGAACAACCGCTTGCAAGCTAAGGATAAAACTCGTGAACTGCGTATCGGCACGCAAACTGAATAATAGCGGGATATGGTAGGTGTTATTTTCTTGCATCAGGGTTTCGATAAACCAAAGCCGCTGTTGCGAAAAAGAGAGAACACTGCGTGACAGACCCCGTTTGGGTATTGTGTCGAGTTGTTCCAGCTGGTTTGAATGAGCCGTCAGGAAAGTACACAGTGATCTGATCGTCGGATGCCGGTTAAAAACGGTTAACGGTATCTGGTTTTGCAATACCTGACTGAGACGGTTACTCAACTGAATGGCCATGATAGAATTCCCGCCCAGTTGGAAAAAGTTATCGTCTATCCCGATCTGTTCAGCTGACAACAGCTCTGCCCAAATATCACAGCATTGCTGCTGCAAAGGGGTTTCTGCGGGAGCATATCCTTGCTGTAAATCAGCGAAAGTGGGGGCAGGGAACTGACGGCGATCCAGTTTGCCATTGATGGTCATCGGAATGAGAGGCAGTGGGATCAACGCACTGGGTTGCATATAGTTAGGTAATATGTCTACCAGCGATTTTCGGATTTCATCGGGTTCTGCGCCACTGGCTGATGTGTAGTAACAAACAATGCGGGGGGAGGCTTTGTCATGAATAATGGCCACCGCTTGATCAACACCGGAGATTGTCGCCAGGACACTCTCTATTTCACCAAGTTCGATCCGATGCCCGCGAATTTTTACCTGATTGTCGTTACGGCCAAGATACTCCAATGTGCCTTCTTCCCGCCAACGAACCATATCGCCAGTACGATATAAGCGTGAATGGTCAATATGTTGCTGATAAGGATTGGCAATGAATTTTTCCAGGCTCAGCGCGGGTTGATGCAGATAACCGCGTGACAGGCTAATCCCGGAGATAAACAACTCACCCGGTACGCCGACCGGCACCGGTTGCAGATCCGTATCCAACACATAAACGCCGTACTGTGTCAAAGGCTTGCCGATATTGGCGGCACCATTGTAACGATAGGGGTTAACGGTCGTTAACACACTGGCTTCGGTGGGGCCGTAGCAATTAAACACATTGCGTCCCTGATTGCTATAGTGATCCAGCACATCCTGAGAAACGGCCTCACCGCCAATTGCCAACCATTGCAGACTCGCTGGCAATAGGGGTTTGAGTTTGAGCAGGGCGGGCGGCAGCATCGCGTAATTGACCTGGCATGTTTGCATTAATGTTTGCAGTTCCTGTAAATCATAACGCTGGGTATCCGACGCCACGACCAGCGCATGACCACCAGCAAAAGCCGGGAAACTCTCCATTAAATGCGCATCAAAGACAATGGACGCAAATTGCAGGAAGCGAAGCCCCGGTTGTGCGGAACCCAACCCCAGTCTGGAGAGTAGACTACGAGCCATGAGTGCAGGGCCACGGTGTTCTATTAATGTACCTTTGGGTTTCCCGGTGGTGCCGGACGTGTAAATGACATAAGCCAGTTGTTCGGGTTCAACCTGCGGCAGAAACGACGAGATATCATCGGGCGTTTCTGTCTCCGCCAGGGCAGTCAGGGACAGCGGTTGCAGGTTATCACGTTCAAACAGTGAGGCCAGATCCGGTTCCGTCAACACTAACCGGACTTTGCTGTCCTGTAAGATGTAATCCAACCGTTCTGCTGGCGATTTGGTGTCCATTGGAACATAAGCGGCGCCGGCTTTCAGTATGGTTAATAAGGCGACAACCATGTCGATGCTGCGCTTGCAGCACAGGCCGATCAGTTCACCGGGCGCCAGTTCACGCTGGAAACGCTGGCGGTATAGGGTACGAAGCTGAACGGCATAACGCGATGACATTTCATCTAATGCTTGATAACTCAGCGCTCGTTGATCATCCATTAAGGCGGGAAGATCGGGAGTCCGTTGTGCCTGCCGTTCCAGTAAACCATGCAGGGTACAGGGTTCCCATGTCTCCGGTTCGGGAGCAGAAAATACCCACTCTTCCAGGAGTTGTTTGCGTTGATTGTCACTCAGTGCGGATAACCGTTGATGCGAATAGTGGAGGTGAGAAGGCAGACGAGCCAGTAATACGCTTAACATGTCTAAAATAGCATTGGCGCGTTCTGTCTTCAGGCAACTGGGTTTGTAAGCCAGAGAAAGTGTCAGACCGTGTTCGACATTGCCTTCTGCAATCAGGTTCAGTGGATAATCTGTATCGCCTTTGGCGGTTCTGACACTGGCCTGCATGGTTTCCAGTTCGGTGGTGGGGTAGTTTTCATAGACAAAAAGCGTCTGAAACAGTTTTTCACCACTGAAAGGGAGTTCTGCCAGAGGCTGAAAACTGTAAGTATCCAAATCAATCATGCGTTGGTGAAGGGTACGGAGCTGTTGCAGACAAGTTAGTTGTGGTTCCCAATCCATGGCTAAAGGCAATGTATTGATAAAGAGACCAACACTATTTTCGATGCCTGCGACCGGGTGATTTCGGCCAGATAACGTCACACCAATGATGGTTTGAGTTTGTTGGCTAAACAGATGCAGTAACTTGTGCCAGGCGAACTGCAACATCACATTGAGTGTCAACCCATGATTGCGGGCGGTTTCCTGCAATGACAAAGCAACTGAATCAGGTAATGTCAGATGCGTGATAGCCTGAGTTTCTGAGATGCCATTATCAGGCGCATTCAACAATAGCGAAATATCGGTACTTTCCCAATGCTGGACAGCGAGCTGCTGCCAGTGATTGCGACACTCTTCTGCCTGTTGGATGTAGTAACGTTGGGTAGCTAGATAAGCGGTATCAAGGCGGATATCAGGCGTCTGACCTACCAGAAGTTGCTGATAAGTCTGATGAACATATGCCAGCAAGAGCTGGTTACTCCAGCCATCAATAATAATATGGTGGCTGGTATGGATCAGGCTGTATCGATCTGCTGCCAGCTTCACCAAACAAATCCGTATTAACGCCGGTTGATGCAGGTCGAAAGGCTGACGGTTTTGCTGTTGACTAAGTGCAATCAATGCGTGTTCTGGATCCGCGTGGTCACTCAAATCGTGGTATTGCCAGGGCAGTTCAACCTGCTGGAACACAATTTGTTGAGGCTGATCTTGCCAGTCGAAGCCGGTGCGCAATAGGGGATATTTTTGTTGCGCGCATCGCCAGGCCTGACGGTAATGATGGGGCTCGATAGGCTGGGCGTAATCCAATATAAACTGAAAGTGGTAGGTTGAATTCTGCGGATGGCTCAGATGATGGTGGATAAATCCCTGTTGCAGGCTATTGGCCGTGGAGACCCAAACTGGCGTTAATCCGCTTGGTAAGCGCGCCAGTAAAGCGGTATCCATGCCATCATGCATTGAATTGAGCAACGTCTCGGAAGGCGCGGTGATCTTGTTGACTAACTGCATTAATGCCGCTTGGAAATGGTGATCCCATTGTGCAAGCTGTGACTGGCTTAACAAACCATCCCAACGATAATGTAATGCTTGCCCGATAAACCAGACATTAAGGGTCAGTAAATCACTGCCAGCCCCATTCATATTATTGGGATGAATGGTTTGACCGGCCGTTTCTGCGGTGATTTGCCAATCACTGTCATTAGTCTGTAACTGCCCTAAATAGTTGAACACGACCGCCGGATAAGGCAAGGGTAATGCGCTGCGCAGGAAGCTGTATGAGATACCTGAATCCGGGATATCGGCGAGGACCGCCTGAACTTGCTGCAACGAAATGACCTTTTCACCGTTGGCAGAAAAATGCAGGGGATACAGTGCCGTAAACCAGCCCACGGTACGCCCCACATCCAACGGTATCGATGCAAGCTGGCGGCCATGTCCTTCCAGTAGCAAGGTATGATTTGAGACACCACTGACATGGCTTAGTGTATGCAGCAGCGCCGTCAGCAAGATCTCATTGGGGTGATAGTTTTGAGGATGATATTGAACACGGTCATTGATCGCATTCAGCAGACGGAGACTGTCTGCGGCAGGTAACGTTTGCCACAGATATTGGCGTGTGTGGCAGGTATCCAGCAACGGACGGTAGTCATATTGTGCAACACACTGTTGTTGCCAGAATGTCTGTTGAGATCCAAAGTGGGGTGTTTGCTCTGCCAGTGCAGATTGCCATTGCCGATAACTGGCTGTTTTAGCGCCGAGCGCTTCACCATGATAAAGCTGTTTCAAATCATCCAGCAGAATGCGCCAGGAAACGGCATCCACAATCAGGTGATGTAGGGCGCAATAAATACGCGCTGAGCCATCGGGATAGCCATCGATATACGCAAAGCGCCATAACGGGCCATTGGCGATATCGAAATCACATTGCCAGCGATCCAGACCGTCATAAAGCTCGCCTTGATTCAAAGGATCACGGTTAAACGGATCCTGATGAATCTGATCATAGTGGCAGATCGCTAATGCCGTGGGGGTTATCTGCGTGAGATCCCGATAACATTGCTGTTCAGTAGAGGGAAAGCGGGCGCGCAGCATATCGTGTCGTTCTGTCAGCGCTTGAATGGCTGTTTCTAATCGCTGTGGTATCAGTGGGGGAACTCGAATCAGGAAAGCCTGGTTCCAATAATTGGGATGAGGAAATTTTTGTTCGAAGAACCAATGCTGAATCGGATGCAGAGGAAAGTCGCCCGTTAATACGCCCTGTTCGGCGGGCTGTATCTGATTTTCAGTGGTTTCTGTTAACTGTGTTGCCAGTTTGGCAATGGTACGGCACTGATGCAATAACTTCGTGCTGCAAGGTAATTGCTGGCGGTGCATTTCTGAAATCAGACGGATAACCGAAATCGAATCGCCGCCCAGATGGAAAAAGTCATCATCCACGCCGACTTTATCCACGCCCAGGATCTGCTGCCAGATAACTTGCAGTTGATGCTCCAGTGCGGTGGTTGCCGCACGGTAAAAGTGATGACTCTGTTTAAAATCAGGTTCGGGTAATGCGGCGGTGTCCAGCTTACCATTGAGGGTGATTGGCAGCGCTTCCAACTGCACAAAGGCGGATGGCATCATGTAATCCGGCAAAGAAAGCTGTAATGTGCGACGGAGATGATCCTCGCTCAGCGTCATGTCTGATACATAGTAGAGGACGATGTGGGGATGATTTTGTTGACCGCGAACCTGCGCAGCGCATTGACTTAACCCTGATGCGGCAATAAACGCCTGTTCAATTCCAGATAACTCGATCCGATGTCCACGGATTTTTACCTGAAAATCGGTGCGTCCCAGGTATTCCAGTTCGCCGGTTGGCAGCCAACGAGCCTGATCACCAGTGTAGTAGAGGCGTTGATCGTCGGTATGCTGTGTAAAAGGATTGGCGATGAAGGCTTTTGCGGTTAACTCAGGTTGTTCCAGATACTCCCTGGCCAGCACCGGCCCAGCAAGATACAACTCGCCCCCCATTCCCATTGGCACCAATTGTAGCTGTTTATCCAATACATAAGCATGAACACCCGGCAGCGGTTGACCAATGTTGCGATCACTGTCTCCATCCCCCTGATAATGGTGCATCGAGACACACACACTGGCTTCTGTTGGCCCATACGCATTGAACACCCGCCGTCCTTGCCGGGTGTAATGAGCCAAAATGGCTTGCGGGGTTGCTTCACCGCCAACCAGGATCGTTTGCAGTTTCACCGGCAAGTCGGGTTTCGTTTTTAGTAGCGTCGGTGGAAAAATGGCGCCGTCTACCTGATATTGTTCAATTAATTTTATCAATAGGTCGAGGTCATGACGCTCTTCTTCCGACGCAATCACCAGGGTATGACCAAAACATAAGCTAATAAAAGTTTCGAACACATGCGCATCAAATGCCACGGAAGCAAATTGCAGCCAGCATTGAGGCATTTCACCCTTTTTAGTGAGAACCGCATACTCGCCCTGAAGCATCGTCAAGACACCACGATGTTCTAACAGCGTTCCTTTGGGACGTCCTGTTGTTCCAGAGGTATAAATACAATAGGCCAGAGAACGGGAATTCGCGGCCGATTCGGGCGCACAGTCTGGTTGGTGGCGATAATCATCGTTGGGATTATCCAGTGACAGCAGAGCCAGATCCTGGCCGTGGTCGCGCAGCCTGGCTTGGTGTGCCAGTTGTGTAATGGCCAGCCGAGCCTGACTGTCTGTCAGGATATAGGCCAATCGTTGGGACGGTGTTTGTGGATCGAGCGGCAGATAGGCCGCGCCTGCCTTCATTATCGCCAGCATGGCAATGACCATATCGACCCCGCGGTTCAGGCAAATGGGCAATAAGGTATCAGGGGATAATGGCTGCCCTGTTGCCTGTTGATAGCGTGTTTGTATCAGGTGAGCCAACTGATTACTGCGTTGTTCCAGTTCCGTATAACTCACCTTCTGCCGGTTATCGATCAGGGCAATACGTTGTGGATGTTGTTTTGCCTGTTGCTGAACAACATCATGCAGCGTTTTTGCCGGGATATCGATGGGTTTCCCTGGATTCCCGAAGGCCAGTAGCGCTTGACTTTGATTGGGGGGTAAAAAAGGAAATTGTCGGAGCGGTACGTCTGGCGCCGTCAGCGCATTAACCAGCAATTGCTGGAATTGTTCTCCCAAGACGGCGATTTGGGTTGGATGAAAACGGTCAGGCAGATAGCGAATGCGAAAGGACCATTGTTCAGCGTGTTGCTGATATTCCAGTACCAATTCTGAATTTGCTAAATCATGATTGAAACGGTGATTGTAATGGACTTCACACCCCTCAAGTTCCAGACAAATATCCTTGAGGTTAGCTTGAGATAACGTCACATTCAATTGACACACAGCCGTAGAGCGGAGAACTTGAAAAATCGGCCAGGATGAGAAGCGCAGGCCAGGTGCGGCTTTTAATGATGATGTGTAATTGAGCGTTTGTTGATACAGGGAAGAAAAAGTCGCTGTGTCATCCAGTTGAAGAGGGAAGACGGCGGTATTGATTTGCGCGCCCAATGAGAGCGATTCACTGTCTGGCAGGGCGATGGGATAACTGATATGGGCTTTCTTATCGGGAGAATATTGGGCAATTAACGCCGCCCATACCGTCTTGAAAATGAGGAAAGGGGTGCTGTGTCGTACCGCGTGTTTAAGAGGTTGCCACTGCTTGAATGGCAGACTGAAACGGAATTCCTCAATCAACGTCTGCTCAGCGGTTTTTTTTGCTGAAGGTGTTTTTACTGACAAATAGGGTAATGCGTTGCTGGCATTCATGCCATCCAGACAGGTTTTCCAAAATTGTTCGGGATGATGCGCTTCTAATCGATCTCCCTGTCTGCGATATTGCGCAAATTTTTCTGCAATTTGTTCTGGTGTCAGCGGGGAATGGCGCAGTGGTCGTTGGTTATAGAGATCAGATATCGCGTGATAGAGCTCTTGCGTACTTTCGCCATCCACCACGATATGGTGCAAAACAATAATCAGTTGGAAATGCTGTTCACTTTGCTGAAATAACCCGAACCGAATGAGTGGTCCTTGTTTTAAGTCAAATGGCAACATAGAAAATGGTTGAAGATTTTCTTCATTATCAATCATTACCAGGGGATTTTCGTGATGAGTAGACAATTCCCAATATAATTCGCCATTTTCTTCCGTGAGCCGTGCGTTCAATAAAGGATAGTGGTTCAACAATGCCTGTAACGCACGACGCAATTTATTTTTATCCAAATTGCCATGAATCGTTTGATCCATCACCATGTTGTATTTAAATGAATCAGGATCAAGCGTCCATTCATTCCAGAAAAGATAGGTAGATGGAGAGGCCAAGATATTATCCATACAAATATGTCCTTAGGATTTGAGAGTTAAATAAAAACCGGCTCACTTGAACAAAAATCAGGTGAGCGTCTTTTCAATCAATCCTGGTGTTACATTGGCAAAGAAATACCTAATCCAGCCATTATGCTTAGATTAATTGGCTGGCAATTTTCGTTATTTATTGTTTTTTTTGATTTTTATGAATTGGATGACGGTGCTATTTGCAAAGCGCACGCTGCTTATTCTTATGTTGGAATAAGTCATTTTTCCTTAATATTGATTCTTTCTATTTTTGTTGCATCCATCTTAATATCTCAGATATCCCTGGTATAGGTGTGTTTTGGTACAGTGATATGTGGCCTCAAAGGTTTTCTGAATTACAGAAGGTTATTGAGCCCATAAAAAAGGTTATTTGTGACCTGAAAAGGGAAATAAAATTAATTTCAAATCGTAATTTTAATTTACAGTTATTGTTTTGGAATGGTTGGTTTTAAAAAATATACTTTCATAACAAAATTAAATAAATATTATTTTAAATAATGCATGAATCAAAAAATATTCCAATATATAGATAATTTTATAATATGCATTTTTAATAAAATAATTACGTGATTATTTTTATATATAAAAATAACATCACTTTACAAAGTGAGGGTATGGCATCTCTTTAACGATGCAATACATGCCATCGGTGCTGATGCTGTCCAACAAAAAGAAAAATATCGGATAAAAACAGAAAAAACAGCTATTTTTAGCTGTTTTTTCTGTTAAGTAGGAGGAGGTTGATAGCCAACGAGATGAAATCTTCGTCCTTTGTTCGTTAATTTTTATTGGGTGACGGCTTCTATTCCTGAATAGGAGAACAAGGCTGGAGCACCGCCGGTATGCACAAAGAGCAGTGGCTTCTGACCGTCAATCGTCTTATTCAGCACATGATCAATTAATCCCGCCATGGCTTTTCCGGTATAAACCGGATCTAATAAAATGCCCTCTTTTTGTGCCAATAGCGTAATCGCATCTGACCCTTGCTTATTTGGCATACCATACCTGGGTGCAAAATAATGGTCCCACAACTGGATATCTGGACAAGCTGTTTGGCCTAAGAGTGAACTGATCTCCTGTTGTAACTGATTCACTTTTGGGGCTTGCTCGGCGGTAACACGTGAGACAGTCACACCGATGACGGGGGTTTGTGGTAGAGCGGCCTGTAACCCGATAGCCAATCCGGCATGTGTACCTGCGCTTCCTGAAGCGACAACAACGGCCGCAAACTCGATCCCTTGCGGACGTTGTTCAGCAATTTCTAATGCGCAGCGCACATACCCCAATGAACCCAACGCATTGGAGCCACCGACGGGCACAATATAAGCTGCTTCCAGATGGTGTTGATCAATCCACGCCTGCATTTGCCGATTTGGATCAGTCAACTCATCACACATCACACATTGGGTGTTGAATAATTCCGTGAGCAGCTTATTGCCATTATTTAGAAAATTATTATCTTGGTTTTGGATGGGATTTTCTAATAAAGCAACACATTTTAAGCCATATTTCGCCGCCATCGCAGCGGTTTGTCGCACATGATTTGATTGAATTGCTCCTGCGGTCACAATCACTTTCGCTTTTTTTTGTAATGCATCGGCAATCAAATATTCCAGTTTACGTAATTTATTTCCCCCCATCGCCAGGGGCGTTAAATCATCTCGCTTAATATAAATATCTCGCCCTAAATAGCGGGATAAATTCTCTAATTTATCCATCATGGTGACTGTTTTCAGTAAATCAACCCGGGCAAATTTTGCTAAGTTTTCTTTTAAAGACATCGTATTTTCTAAAGACATAGTATCCTCGGTGGATCGTAAATTAATAAGTCAAGCCTAAATATAAATAGATGATAAGAGCGAAACTGGCGGTGACCAAGGCATAGGGCATTTGGGTTCGAATGTGTTCAATATGATCACAATCGGTTGCCATTGAGGCAACGATAGCATCGCTGGAAATGGGGGATGTCATATCACCAAAAATAGAACCCGAAATGGCGGCCCCAATCATATATTCAGGCGGCATCCCCACTGAAACCCCTAGCTGTACACCAATGGGGATCATAATGGCGAATGTCCCCCATGACGTGCCGGTGGCTAATGACATGATAGAACTAATCAAGAAAATAAAACCGATGGAAAAACCGGCCGGAATAATCCCCGAAGTCACTTGTGCAATGTAAGCACCGGTATTTAAATCAGCGGAAACGTTCCCCATTAAGAAGGCTAATACCATCACAGAGCTGATTTTTATCATGCTGGCATAACCAATATAAAGCTCTTTAAAAAAAGTTTCGATGGTCAAAACGCGGCGTAATAGAAACCAGAAAAAAGAGACGGTCGTTCCGAACATCACACTCCAATAGATAGACGTTGAACCGCTACCTTGACTAAAATCACCCTCACCTGTGATATAGAGGCCGATGGGGAGCATAAATACTGTCGATAAAATAGGAATAAAAAAGTTTAATGACGTATGACAATTGGGGTGTTCAATAACCTCATCATTATCTTCACTGTGTTTGTCTTTCTCCGTGCCATGATTTAAGCGTTCATTTAAAGATCGCGTTTCCGCGGTTCTCATCGGCCCCCAAGACACATTAGAAAAAATATAGAATAAGACCGAAGCCAGTGACAACCAGGCCATAATATTATAAACCATCGAATCTGCCAGAATATCAAATGGCTCACCATTGATTAGGCCCCTGGTAATCTGTACACCGATAACCCCCATCATTGCGGCGCCCCAACCATTAATCATGGCCGAGGAGCAGACCGAAACACAGGATGTTTGGATAATGTAAGACATTTTTTCGGGTGGAATACCATAATTTTTGGCTAATTTTTTTGTTGATGCCCCCGCGATCAATTGGTTCACTGAGCTTTCAATGAAAATTAAGGATGTAATGATCATTGACAAAAATTGAACAGATTTTTTATTTTTAATAAGCTGCGTCTTGTCCGTCAGTAAACGAACGAAAGATCGTACTCCGCCGGTCACCACCACCAGCCGCATGATTCCGCCAATCATCAATATGAAGATGATCGTTTTTGTACTGCTTGCAGAGGAAAAAGTATTAATAATACCTTCAATCGTTCCTTTTATGCCTAATAGAATATTATGATCATGAATAACAGTAAAACCCACTAATATGCCCAGTAATAATGATAGAATAACCTGGCGTGTAAATATCGCTAAAATAATTGTAACAACGGGCGTAATGATCGTCCAAATACCGTAATCATTCATTTTTTACTCACCTTATTTTTTTGTTATTTTTTATATCAAGTCAATTTATTCTAATGCTTGCTCAAGGTCAGCTAATAAATCGCGAATATCTTCAATCCCTATGGATAAACGTAATACCGTGTCATAAATACCAATCTCTTCACGCTCTGCTTTTGTCATTGAACCGTGTGACATCGTGGCTGAATGGTTAACCATACTCTCGACACCACCGAGCGATTCCGCCAAAACAAAATAGCGCAATTTACTTAAAAATCGCTTTGTGTCGGTCAGATCGCCCTTTAATCGGATCGTGACGACGGCACCCCCTGAGCGCATTTGTTCCTGACAAATGGCATAGTGTGGATGGGTGGGTAAACCGGGATAATAGACCTGTTCAATTTTGGCGTGAGACTGAAGAAAGCGGGCAATTTCAAGTGCATTGGCACATTGCGCGGACATTCTTAACGCGAGTGTTTTTAAGCCCCGCAGTGCCAGATAAGCATCAAAGGGAGAAGCAATGGCGCCCATGGTCGTCTTTAAAAAGTCTAACCTATCGGCTAAATGATTTTGATGTGTAATCACTGCACCACCAATCAGATCCGAATGGCCGCCAATATATTTACTTGTCGATAATATAATGAGATCAGCCCCTAATTCGAGGGGTTTTTGATTCCATGCCGTTGAGAAAGTATTATCAACACACGTTAAAATATTGTGATTTTTTGCGAATGCACAAATACGCTTAATATCAACTAATTCTAATAATGGGTTCGTTGGGCTTTCTATCCAAATTAAACGGGTATTATCTTTTATTTTGGATGCAACTTCCGTGAGATTATTTAAATCAACATAATCAAATTGATGACCATTATTTTCAATAGCGACTCGTTCAAATAAACGAAACGTGCCGCCATAGACACCTTTCATTGCAATAATATGGGATTCTTTCGGTAATAGATTTAACACTAACGCGGTGGCGGCGACACCTGATGCAGTGGCGGTTGCATAAACACCACCTTCTATTTCGGCTAATAATGTTTCATAAGCGTAGCGTGTTGGGTTACTGCAACGGGAATAACAATATTCACCCTGTTCAGACAAATTTTTTTGGACAAACGTACTGGCTGTTGTAATAGGTGGAAAAATGGCATGGTTTTCTTTGTCCTGCTGTTTTCCACCGTGGATTAATGCGGTCGCTATATTTTTTATCATTTTTGTTGTCCTATAAATGAATGATGAATATTTTTAGGGGAAATATCGTACTCTTGAAAAAAAGAATATGACACAGAGAGATAGAAAATTTTTTCCAAAAAATCCCGGTATTTGTTTGATTTAGAGAAGATTTTTTCTGTAAGTCATAATTTATGATATAAATCAAATAATTAAACGGGTTTGATTGAATGTGATGACTATCAATATATTGGAATTTTATGCAGAGTGATAGCGTTATTTTCTGATTTTTAACAGGAAAGTAGGTAGGAGGGAGGCCCAATACAAAATGCGATATGGGCTTATTTTTCCGTTGTCGCAAGCAACGCTGAATTCGGTTGTCACAAATCCAGCGCCTCCACCAGCGTAGCCACCATCAGGGCTTTAATGGTATGCATTCGGTTTTCAGCCTGATCGAAGACAAGACTGTGCTTTGATTCAAACACTTCATTCGTCACTTCCAGACCACCAGATAAACCAAATTCCTCCGCCAGTTGCTTACCGAGCGTTGTTTCTTCATCGTGAAAAGCAGGCAGGCAGTGCAGGAATTTTACGTTTGGATTCCCCGTGAGTGTCACTACATGCATATTCACTTGATAGGGTTTCAGTAAGGCAATCCGCTCTTGCCAGACCGATTTGGGCTCGCCCATCGATACCCAAACATCGGTATACAGAAAATCCGCTTCTTTGACACCTTGTGCAACATCTTCTGTCAGCGTAATCTGACCGCCCGTTTTCTTCGCTTGTTCCCGGCATTCTGCCACCAGCCTGTCGTCTGGCCAGCAGGATCTTGGTGCGACTAAACGGAGATGCATTCCCGTTAATGCGGCGGCTTCCAACATGGTATTGCCCATGTTATTGCGCGCATCGCCTAGATAGGCAAATGTGATTTCAGACAGCGGTTTTGGGCAGTGTTCTTGTATTGTCAATAAATCGGCTAAAAGTTGGGTAGGATGAAATTCATCCGTCAGGCCGTTCCAAACCGGAACATTGGCGTATTGCGCCAGTGTTTCGACAACCTGCTGCCCATATCCACGGTATTGAATCCCATCGTATAAACGCCCAAGTACCCGAGCGGTATCTTTGATGGATTCTTTGTGTCCGATCTGACTGCCATTGACGCCTAAATAGGTGACATTTGCCCCTTGATCATGGGCTGCCACTTCAAATGCACAACGTGTACGGGTAGAGTCTTTTTCAAAGATCAACGCAATATTTTTTCCCGTGAGTAAGGGAGACTCAGAACCCGATTTTTTATTCGCTTTTAATGCATGAGCCAGCGTTAAAAGTGAGTTGATTTCTATCGGAGTAATATCCAGTAGTCTTAGAAAAGAGCGCTTAAAAAATGGGTTCATTAGGGATTGTCTCCATCAGTGATATATTGAATATCTATTCAATATATATCGATAAAAAATCCAATTACAAGCCCTGTTTTCAGCGTCTAAGAAAGGGAATATATTAAGATTAATGATAAATCAGTCGGTTAGGAGGTAAACGTCTTCTTAAACAAAATTAGTTAGGGATATCCTTTGCGTATAAAAGATGGGAGAATACCCAACAGGACAGCCAACTGAGTGAGGAAATTGGCATGGCAGACCCACATGCTTTAGAAGAACAGCGCGAAGAAACTCGCTTAATCATCGAAGAATTATTGGAAGATGGCAGCGATCCCGATGCGCTTTATATTATTGAACACCACTTTTCGGCAGAAGACTTTGATCAACTGGAGAAAGCCGCTCTCGAAGCCTTTAAATTAGGTTATGAAGTCTCGGATGCCGAAGAGCTGGAAACAGAAGATGGCGTTGTTTTGGTGTGTTGTGATGTGCTGACGGAAAGCCGCCTGGAGGCTGAATTGATCATCGCACAGACGGAACAACTGATGGATCTGACTGAAAAGCTTGGCATCAATTATGACGGCTGGGGGACGTACTTTGAAGATCCAAACAAGTCAGATGATGACGAGGATGAGGGTGATCTCTTTCCCCCGGAAGAAGATGAGCACAAACTTCATTAATGCCGTTTGAACCAGATACCCCACCGTCCAAGTGGGGTTGATTGATGGTTATCGGTGTAACAGGTTTTTGATCATCCTGACTTACTTCGAAATATCCACACCGAAATATTTCTCGGAAATACGGCGATAAGTTCCGTCATCCTTCATGCCTTGCAGCGCCTGGTTGACGGCGTTTAGCAGTTCTGGATCCCCTTTGCGCAGTAAAACAGCTGACTGACTGGCATCGGCTTGCTGGGCGATAATTTTTACCGGCGCATTCGGACGCTGTTTTTTGAAATCGAGGAATGACAGACGATCATTTAGCGTGACATCCGCCCGCCCGGTAGCGACCAGATCAATTGCCTGGTTAAAACCATCTGTACTCACTAAGGTCGCACCATAAGAGGTTGCCAGTTGGCCGTAGTTACTGGTCAGTGATTGGGCGGCGCGTTTTCCTTTAATATCAGTAAACGTTTTAATATCACTGTTATTCTTGCGGGTGATCAACACAACCTGAGCGCTGGTGTAAGGAATGGAAAAACTGAATTTTGCTTCGCGTTCCGGGGTGATACCTACTTGATTGATCACGGCATCAAAACGTTTGGCACCTAGCCCGGCAATCAATCCATCCCATTTGACTTCCATAAATTCTGCTTTGACCTTCAAACGACGGGCAATTTCCCGTGCAATATCCACATCAAAGCCGGTTAAGTTATTGCTGGGATCATGATAAGTGAAGGGGGGATAAGTGCCTTCTGTACCAACCTTAAAAACGCCAGTGGCTTTTATCGCATCGAAATCTTCGCCGGCATAACCAGGGTAAGAAATAGCCAGAACAGCGGCTCCCGCCAATAACAAACGCAAAAATTTTTTCACTGTATTTCTCCGAATCAATAATTTTTCTGATAGTAAACGTGACTGCTCGCTAGATTTCCCAATCCGGTAAAGTTTCCGTCAGGGTAGAAATAAACTCCCCAGTACGTACCTTACTGGGGCGAGTAAAGAGGGTTTTTGCCGAACCGGATTCAATAATTTCACCGGTTTCCAGAAATATGACTTCATGGGCGAGATTAGCCGCCAGACGTAAATCATGCGTTGCCATTAACATCGTGGTGCCTTCTTTGGCTAACTGTTTTAAAACAGAAACGACTTCCTTGGATAACTCAGGATCGAGGGCTGACGTTGGTTCATCACACAGCAAGACTTTGGGCGAGGGTGCCATTGCTCTGGCGATGGCCACTCGCTGTTGCTGGCCACCTGATAGGGTGTGCGGCCAAACATCTGCTTTGTGTGACATCCCCACTTTTTTTAGTAACGCTAATGCGCGTTCTTTGGCACGTTCGCGTGACCACTTCTGTACCCAAATCAGCCCTGCCATAATGTTCTCAATGACTGTCAGATGAGGAAAAAGCTGGAAGTTCTGGAATACCATACCGGTTTGCAGATTAATGCGTTGAATTTCCCGATGTGGTAACCGCTCCTTACCATTAAACGTTATTTGCTCTTTGCCTATTTTCAGCATCCCGGCCTGCGGGATCTCTAACAAATTAATACAACGCAACAGCGTACTTTTCCCGCTACCGGAAGGGCCAATCAGAGCCGTCAGACTACCTTCCTCTATTGTCAAGTTAATATTTTTCAGCACCGGTTGCCCGTCGAAACTTTTTTCAATGTTGGTGAGTTGGATCATCGTTGGCATCCTGATTAATACGGCTGTTTTGTTGAGCGAATTTCTTTTCTAACCGGACTTGCAGTGCTGATAACACTGAACTCAGGAGAAGGTAGAGAATGGCCGCTTCGGTATAGAGAATCAGCGGTTGATAGGTCACGGCGGCGATACGTTGTGCTGCCAGAAACATTTCCGGCACCGTAATCACGGAAGCCAGGGACGTATCTTTGACCAGAGAAATAAAGGTATTGGACAAGGGGGGAATTGAAACTCTCGCCGCCTGCGGGAGAATGACCCGGCACAAAGATTGCCACCAACTCATACCAATAGAGTGAGAGGCTTCCCATTGCCCTTTGGGAACAGAAGTCAGTGCAGCACGGATAACTTCTGAAGTATAGGCACCGACATTCAGGGTAAAGCCGATAATCGCCGCCGTGAAGGCGTCCAAGGTAACACCTACGCTAGGCAGCGCGTAGAAGATCAGAAAGAGTTGTACCAATAAAGGTGTGCCACGTATTAACCAGACATAAAAGCGCACCAGCGCAATCAATGGCTTAGGGCCATACAATCTGATTAAAGCAACGATAAACCCCAGCGAAATACCCAGTACGAAAGTGATCAGGGTCAGGGGAATCGTCAATGTCAGGCCGGCATAAAGCATCGGCCATAGGGAATCCAGTGCTAAATTGAGCCAGTCTGGGGTCATACATTCATCCTAGTTGCGATTAAAATATGTTTGTTTTTTATAGAGTTGCTTTAGCGATGATATGGCAAGAAAAGAAGATAGCGATATACAATAAAGTTATAGCTTAGAACCTTGGTATCGGTTAGTTATATCAATCACATCTTATGACAACATGTGATTTTTGGGGTTGAGAGGATTGTCATTTTTCTGGATGTTTCTTGTAGGGAGTGATGCCTTTTCTCACTATTTTGATTGACGCCAGAAAAAAACGGAGAAATCCAAATATTTGCATACAAAATGTCTGCCGTCAAAATAGTAAATATCACTGATGGTAAGTATAAAGATTCAACTATGATTGTTTACGGTTGAAGAGGGTGAGTCCGTCATATCACTACATACAGATGGGTATAAATATAATTTAATTGATTATTTACCAATAAATATACGAGTAGATATATAAATAACATTTCATATCAATATTTGATTTTTTTTTGGTTAAGAGGGTTGTGATTTTTGTTTAAATCTAAGACACTGCAATGACAGTTTTATAATATCTATGAAGATTTATAATAAACGTGCGCTATAATTATTGTATAAAAATAAGTGTGTTTTAATTAAATCATCTTTTTTAAATTTTAGTGTAAAATAGTGAAATCTTTTATCCGTTAATGTAGTAAAAAAAACTGATATTTAAAACGGATGGTTATAGTTATTGTTTTTTTAGATGTAATAAGAACATGTGGTTACTATATTAATATGATTTTATTTTTACGAATGATAATATTTTTAACCATTTTATGAATAATACAATAGTGATTTGTCAGGGGGTAAGAAACACGCGATATGTCTGAGATTATTTTTGAATGATTCGTATGTGATTTATTATGTTTTTTAATTAAATAAATACGGAGAAAATCATGTCTATAACAATAATTCCTAACAAAAATGAAACAATTGATATAAAAAATAAATCCGTGATGGTAAAAATAAATTATATTGATGATATCAGCAGTAACGAAAATCAAAATAAGAAATTGCAATGGGAACTTGATGAATCCTCAGCAAAAATTGCAGAATTTCATTATTCAATTTTACCCGTCGACAAACATGGGGAAACGACTAATATTCTTCGCCCTCTGAGTGATGTAAAAGTTGGGGATAAAGTTATTTTTAAAATTACAGATATCACCGATGGAAATAATAAAAAACAAATTGATACAATTACCTATATTTATGATGACGTCCTGTTATCCCCGTTAGAAGATCCACTCGGCTTAAAAGCCTACAGTACTTTTTCCGATATTGCTGATATTGGCAAGAGCGGTTTTTTTCTGCAGTTAACAGTCAAGGTAACCGAGGCAAAAGCTGATGGTACACCAGGAAATCCAAAAAAAGCAGCTAAAATATATTTTGATACCCCTAGTTCTGCAGTACAATTTTTCTCAGGTCTAGACAAAAATACCAAGTTGAAAAAAGATAATGGTTTAGGATTCCAAGTCCAGGCAGATCCTCAAGGCGTGGCTACCATCTATCTGGGAGCAACTATGCCTGGAATATTTAATATTACAGCTGCATACTATTCAGGTAGTAGTCTCTATAAGAGTCATGTTCTAACTCAAGTTATTTTTCTTGATACAGAGCCAGGGGGAGATTTACCTCCTTTATTTTTGCCATTAGATATTGATAATGTGCTGGATTTAGATGAATATTCAGGAAATTATTACCCTGCTAATCTGCCATCAAGTTTAACTACTAACTTACACTTTGATGAAGAAAGAACACTAGGAGCGATTGTAGTAAACGATAAAGTGGTAAAAATTAATACGTTAAGGAAATTAATAGAAGGTGTTTCATTAACAAAAAATTATATTAATACGACTACCGATAATACGATCTATTATCTTTTAACTAATGAAAATGGTGATAGTTTCTCTTCCTCGGTACAAAACTTCACGGCAGTAGGCAGTACAGTATTAATGCCAGATCCTGTTATTTTGCGCACGCTGGCAGCCCCGGAGACGACAGCCTCGTTTGTCAATCTTTCCGCTACTATGGGAGATTTACACCTCACAATTCCTAATTATACCAATAAAGCTGTAGGTGACAAAATTTACGTTACTGTTTACCTGGATGGCTATAAAGATAACACCAATGTAAAAAAACGTGATGTCATTACATATGATGACATCAAAGTAAATAAAGACAATCTTACGGCTGAAATTCCTATCACGGTTGCTAATGGTGATCTCTTGGGTTATTCCAGCAATGCTGAAGGATCTTCTGGTACTTTTCAAGTTGATTATAAGGTTATACCATTTGCATCCACCGATACCCCTGTTTATTCTAAGATATTAAATTTACCACTTTCTACTTATGAAAAAGACACCATAAATTTAGAGTGATTTTTAAAACAATTCAGCGGTGTAATCTATATCCAATAAACTTCAACTTACATAGATAAAACACAAATAAGTCTTATTTTCCCGCGCTTCATGAGGGAGAATAAAAGCATCTTGAAGTACGATTGGTATACCTTTTTAAGATGGTTTTTAAATTAATTTATAAGAGGACTATCCTAGATTATATTAGTTATCTAGGATAGCCACTAAAAATATATCATTTTCCACAATGAAAAAAAGTTATCAAATGATAACTTTTTTTCATTGGTTTTTTGATTTTAATAGACTTACTCTAAACGGCAGGATTACAAGTTTATTTTAATTATAATCATGATGAGTTATTATATACAAGTCGCTAGCATACTTTTATCAATATTTTGACTTAAAATGTCAATGTTGTTTTTTTAACTCTTTGGTTTGCTCGCTCCCTGTTATTATATAATTTTAATGTTAAAAAATAAATATAGTGAATCTTGATTGACTAAACCGGTAATAAACTATAACTAATATTAATTACAAAATGGGGTGATAAAATGCCAGATAAAAACAATAATATGGATATTTCAATTCTCACTAACGCTGATTTAGTCATCGGTCAATATGTTAGTTTTGTTGTAACATTAAGTTCGGACAAACCCATTCTTCCATCAAAAAATATAATTATAAAAAGTGCCAGTAATAATATAAAATTGGATAATATTTCTGCTTTGCTTAAACTCGAAATCAATGGACTCAAGGCTTCTGCGCGATTAGGATTTACTGTACTTCAGGAGGTGAGTGGTATCTCGGTACAAGATGGTGCTTCTATTACATTCGAAGTCGATACTGATGCGACCGCAGGTGGGCGTGGTTTTCCATCTAAAAAATTTTCTGGTAAAGCGTATGAAATTGATATAGCTTCATTAGTGCTTTTTGTTAAAAAACCCTATTTGACAACACCACTCACAAGTAGTCATAAACCATCGGAAAAAGATAACTATACACCAATATATACAACGTTGAAAAGTAAATCAGGGAAGTTATTAGCTGGCACGCCCGTATTTATTACATCATCTATTCTTCATAAAATGAATGACTTTTATTTCAAAGATGCTACTAATCTCATTGATATTCCGCCGGAGGAAATGGGCCCTAATAAAGGAATATTGATTACTTCAGATAGTCGTGGGTTATTGAAATTTTATCTCTATCCTAAAGTGTCAGAGATAACCACACTTTTATTAAAGACGGTTATTCTAGGTAATGTGGCTGATATCGTCGCTAAACAAATGATTTATGTAGTTAACTATAGTAACCCTGGTTATATGAATTCTATCGGTACACCAAATATTCCATGGTTTTCTATGGGTAACTTATACGCAAATGATGGATTGAGATATTTTCTAACAATTGTAAACAGCTACGATGGTGCAGTAAATGGTGATGTAATATTGTTTTTTGTTAATGGTCATTACACCGGCCATGCTGTGACACTTAAGGATAAAGCTAAGCAATTAGATCAACCTAGTATAAGACTTCCTTATTCTATATTTGAACGAGGTGAACCATCTGAACTTTCTTATTCTGTGGTTAAAGAGAATGGAAATGCGTTATTTTCTGAACCATTATCATTGACCTATATAGGAGGCGTTCCTTACGAACCTGATCCAGATGTCAATAGAGAATATGAGGCTTGTATAGTTCATACCAGCTTAGGTGTTGGGCATGATAACATCATACCATCTGGTTATGGTATCTATGTTAATATCGATGCAATAATAAAATATCCTGAATATCAATACGATGGATTGTTTGTTGAGATTGTACGCGCTAACACTCATGATCCTAAATCAAAAATAAAATCAGTTCCGTTAAGCATAACGGATATTACCCTAAATATGTATATAAATTCAGACAATAAAAATTTCCAAAAAACGTATAATCAGCAAATTCCCTTAAATAAAATCGGTAGTGACGGTAATAAAAATTCTATTTTCTTTCATATTCCTTATGACGATATCGTTGATGTAAGAGGCGTTGGTAATATTAGTTTTGATTATCAGTTTTATCTAAATGAAAATTTAGAATATAGTGTGGGTTGGAGAGCAAATATTGAAACTGTTCCAGAACCAGGTTATAAAGATAACAATTAATTTATAATAAAAAAGAGATGAACGCTGACTATAATGGCGCTCTTATATCTGATTATTTATCATATAAATAAGGGGGGCATCGATATGTCTGGTACTATTGTTTTTTTTCTTTCCTAATAATGGTAACTTGATAATAGAACAAGGTTTTTTATTCGCAGTGATATTATTATCTGATGAAAATATAGATGATAATTCCACTATCACTTTTTATAATATTAGAATTGTTTTTTGTAAATTTTGACAAAAAGGTAGCGTATGAACGAGAAAAAAGGAAACCCCTTACCCCCACCTAAATTTCGTCAGGCTAATTCCGATGACGTAATTAGTATTCCAGACATTATAGCTATGGATGTTAAATATATCGTTATGCAGGTGGATAAGTATAAAGAAGCTACGCTATTAGATAAAATAGAAGGTGAAATATATATAAAAAATAATGTCAATGATAAAGTTAATAGCATTCCTTACTATATAACGCCAGATAAAATAAATGATGATTGTTATTTTATATTGTTTCATGTGAGCGATATGAATTTTTTTGGTTTATGTGAAGCTAAATATAAAGTAACAGATCTTAATAAAAATGTACTCTATTCGATGACATCAAATATTAATATATTAGGAAATGATGATATGGCTGACTCAGATTACGAACTTATTTTTCCAGATGCTAAAAAATCCATATTGAGTTTACATGAAATTAACGCTAACAAAGGTGTTTTGGTTCGTGCAAAATTCAAAAGCTTAGCAATTTTTGATACTATCGTTATCACCGCTAAAACTTTGGATATAAATCATGCTGAATTAGACACTCTGGAACCTACAAAGATAACCTTGGATAAAGAGCAAGTAAATTCTAATTATGTTGACTATACACTAAAAACAGATAAATTGAATCTTGCAGAAGCAAAATATTTCATTGCTAAATTTTCCGTTCTTGATAAGAGTATAACTTCTGATTATTCACAGGCTTCCATTTTTGATGATTTGGATAATGTCAATGTTAAAGTTCAAACAACTAAAAACATTGGTGTCAAACTTGATGATGATCAAAATGTAAAACCTTTCCTAACTGCGGTAATATATACAGATTTAAATAATTCTCGTTTTATTAATGCACATTTAACAAATGCTCATTTTAGTGATGATTCTAGTAGTACACAACTGAGCAATATAGATGAGAATGGTGTAAGTTATCTTAATATCTATAGTGATGATATTACTAAAAATAGTGTGTTAACGATTAATTATTTAGATCCTGTAATAGCTTATAAAGTTCCGTTGGATTTTTCAAATTGGATGATGTCTTCAAACGGAGAGTTATCTTACACCTATAGTTCTTATGGTGTTGCAGATGGGGTTTGCCAATGTTTTCTTCTGATTAAACCTTTATTAAGCAAAATTACTGATATTACGGTGGTATTCGATAGCAATGATATTATGATTAATGGTAGTAAATCTAATATATTAAAAACATCGATTGCGGATAGTAATAAGATATTAACTTGCTCGTTGACATCCAGCGTGGCTGTTCGAGCGGGGTTTACTATTAATGTCGGTGGTGTTTCTATGGCGCAAATTAATAATACGATTGTTTTTGTGGATCCTCTTACACTATGAGTAAAATAATATGAAAATCTCAGCCAGTTTTTATCAATCTTATAGTTTCATCCAAGGCAAACCGGTTACTAGTATTAAGGTTATTGTTTATGAAGGGGTTATTACATTAGCTGATTTAGGATTAATTTTTGAATGTTCATTAGGTAGCTTTGTCGTGAACGGTCAGGATACAGGTCAACAAAAACTTTCTTGTCATACGGGGAATATGGGAGAAGCTTCTGTTGTGATCATTGGCTCAGATACCAGTGGTGATGGTCAATTGACTGTTTCTCAGGGAAATGGTCAAAAGATTGGTGTACAGCCCTATCATTTCAAGGCCACAGCACATTACGCGCTTAATTTTAATGTCATGAATAACCATGCAATGTCCGATGGTGTGCACAGTAATAAAGTGAATGTCATTCTTACTGGAACAGGTTCAGGAGTGAATCTTTACAAGCGTAAATTGGATTTAAGTGTTACAGGTTCTGCTTCCTTTAAGAAAGGTCAGTTAATTCAATCCACGACGGTGGAGACTGACACATCTGGAAATGCAAGTATTGAACTTTATGACACCAATCAAGAAGGTGAGACTGTCACACTTACCGGTTTCTTAGATGGCAGTAAAGTCACCCGGGCAACTCAGCAACTCCATTTTCAGCGTGCTCTGGATTGTGATGCTTTTCCTCCTGATAACGGAGAATATATCAGAACAATTTTTACTTATTCCATTAATAATCAGCGATATCTTTTTCGTCAGCGTGAGTGTGATCACTTGGTTACTGTGCACCAGCTGATCTCTGGTGGAAAGCAAGGAGAGCTAGTTTCGACTGGGCAGAAGTGGACCAATTTTTATGATCTGATATTCCCTTTTGTGATTGAGAAAGAACAATATATTTTTGGGTTAGCTAAGCATTTTATTAATATGTCAGAGAATACACATAAAACCTATTGGATGATTGCAAAGCTAGATAAAAATGGACACAAAGAAATAGTAGAACATGGTTATTGGGATAGCGTATATGATGTAGGATTTGCGTATACAATTGGTGATAAAAATTTTATCTATCTTCATAGCAAAAATAGTAATATTAAAGGAAGGTATAATTTTATAATACGAGAAATTTTCGATAATGGAGAAATGGGACCAATAAAAACAGATAGTGACTGGGCAAATTTTTATGGACCCACGTTTTGCTATTCACTGGATGGAAAAACCTATTTTTATGGTCAGGCTGAAGCTGACTTTAGTTTCTTTGTGTATGAATTAGAAGAAAATGGATCAATAGGAGAAATGATACAAAGTGGTGTCTTGGAACCTTATTGCGAAGTTCAGTTTGCAAATTCAGCTGATCATGAATATCTTTGTCCTGGTTGCTCTTTATATCATTATTGTGCAATGCAGTGTTTTAATGACAAAGAATGGAGGGGTTTTCCTATATTGGGTGGAGATATAAGAATGGACGTTAAAAACGTGCATTGTCATTTGGATACCTTCTATCAATATCAAATTCCATTTGAAATATATGATGATAATAATGGATATGAATATTTATTGCTACAGACTACGGATAAAAATCGTTGGATTATTAAGCGGGTTAATACACCTTTTATGGGGGATCCTCCTACTCTGGGAGAAACCACAGATAGCAGTAGTAACCACTAAATAAATTTAACTTTACCTCAACTCTTTTTCATCAGAGTTGAGGTTAGTTACCTTTGTCGGTCCTGCTGTTATTCCTGGCAACTTGAATGCACTTTATACCGCATGTCGTCCGAACACCAAAGTGACTGTTTGCTGAATATCCATCAGCGTTTGGCAAGACTGACTCGCAAATTGCAACCATGACTGAGTTTTTAATCAGCGAAGAATGGTATTAATGCCACTCTTTAGGATCCGGGTTGAATTCAGAACACTGGGGTTATTCAGCGCCATATTAACCCTGGATCACTAAGCCATTTTTTTCTATTTCACTCAGAAAAATATTTACCCCAAATTCGTTGATAAGTACCATCTGCTTTTATCTCAGTCAGGGCTTTATCGATAGCCGCTTTTAATTGACTGTCATTTTTGCGCAGGAGCACGGCGGTTTTTGCCCCCTGAGTATCCACAGCAGCAATCTTTATCGGTGCATCCGGGCGATGCTTTTTGTAGTCGAGATAAGAGAGTTTATCATTGATTGTTGCATCTGCACGGCCTGTAATCACCAGTTCGACTTCCTGATTGAAGCCATTAGTACTGACAACTTCTGCACCATAATGTCTGGCAATCTGGGCAAAATTACTGGTCAGGGAATGTGCCGATTTTTTTCCTTTCAGATCATGGAATGTTTTAATCTGGTTGTTATCTTCTCGGGTCATTAGTACCGCTGCTGAAATAACATAAGGTAAAGAAAACGTGTATTTTTTCTCACGCTCTGGTGTGATGGCTATTTGATTCATCACGGCGTCGAAACGTCTGGCATCAAGACCGCTAATTAAACCATCCCATTTATTTTCAACAAACTCAGGTTTGACTTTCATACGTAACGCAATTGCACGGCCAATTTCCACATCAAATCCGGTCAGTTTGCCAGAAGGATCATGGTAGCTGAATGGCGCATAAGCACCTTCTGTTCCAATTCTGAATATCCCTGTCGATTGAATCTGTTCAAGTGTGGATTGTGCATAGGTGAGATGGGTAAAAGCAAATTGGATAAGGCCAGCCAATAATATATTGATGACGGTTTTCATTTTGTTTCTCCAGGAGAAAATCGTTTTTTTGAAGGTGATTATTAATATAAAGGGAATAGTAAAAGAGTTATATATAAAATAAAGCTATATAATATTGGTGTGTGGTATATGATTTCCATACATCACTGATATGGGTATTAAGTCAGGTTGGCTATTCTTTATTGTTTTGATGCAGAAAAAAATTGTTTAAGACGCTGAGTGATAGCGCGAAATTCACCATTGCGCAGCATTCCGACGATAATACCCAAAACCATATATATCACCCCCAGCAGCAGCATCATGCCGATATCTTTATAGATATTGTGCAATGACAATCCCATTTGGTTAACGCCGGCTATCGCTTTTGTCGCCCATGTCGATGGGAGGGCCGATGAAATTAGCCTGACCCATTCAGGCATTGCTTGTACCGGCCAAATGGTGCCGGAAATATAGAAAATCGGGGTAGTAATAAAGGCCAATGTCAGATAAACCATTTCTACGCTACGCAGGCATTCTGTCACCAATTTACCCAGCCCTAATACCACTAGCAAGAAGGGAAATGTCAGCAAAAGCACAAGGTAAATTGGCGCATCCTGCCGATATCCCAATAGCCATGGCCACAGGACAAAAAAGACCACGGACAGGAACAGCCAGATCGGGATTAACGCGGACAAGGCACCCAAGTAGACAGGAAGTGGTGGATTGCCTTTCGGCGTTTCTCGTATGGCAATACTGGCACGCACACAAGAAATTAATAAAGAGTGTTGCAACAACATGACTAATAAACCGGGAAAGATGATCGCCGCATAGCTAACCCCCGGATTAAATAAGCCGATAGTTTCGCTGCGGATCGGCTGTAACAACACTTTCGCTTGTTCAATGCTGAAACCCGATTGCAGCAGCAACTTGCCGTTATATTCTGATAAAAGTTGCTGGTAAGCCTGAGCCAGATCCTGTTGGATCTGCCCATTAGCCAGACGATTGGTTGCATCACCATAAACCGGTATGGTGATCTGCTGCCCGCTTAACAGGTGTTTTTCATAATTCGCTGGCACAATGATAATGACAAAGATCTTTCGTTGTAGCATGTCGTGACGAGCTTGGGAGAGGCTGTGGTAGCGTTGGATTTTCACTTTTGCGGTGGAATCAATATGCCGGATCAAGGTGCGACTTGCATGACTGTTATCTTGATCAATCACGGCAATCGGTAAGTCCCATAAAGCGGGATGAACGTAAACCAGACTCATCACACACAACGAGGCAATCAACAGCAACCACATGGGCTTTTCTAACATACCCCAAAATACGTCGCGGAATGTTTGCCAGTACAATTTAAGATTGGCTTGCCCATTAGCTAACATCATGAAAACCCCGCTGATTGATTTAAACGTTTCCATAAACGGTGACGAATCAGAAGGCCACAGACGACAGGGTAGATCATCAAGATCAGGCAGACCTGCAAAATGATCTGGGGTGACACTTCTCGCAGAAAGATATCAAACATGGCATTTAAAGCGTGGGTTAATGGCTCCATATTGGAGATAATCTTTGCTGGTAATATCATGGATAATTCGGGAACCGCCATACCTGAAAACGTCATCGCAATACTGACTAACAGTCCAATCAAAGAGTAAGCCATTATTGCACTGCTGGTGAAGGTAAACAGCAATAGGCCGATACTCTGCGCGGCAATCACATAGAAAAATCCGACAATCGGCATGTACAGTGGGTTACCGGTGACTTTTGCACCGGAGAAAACCACCAGCGCGGTAATTTCCACCATCAACAGCAGTGTGAAAATGAAGGTATAAGGCACTAATTTTCCGAACAATGCCCCGACAAAAGATTGTGTGCTCAGTAGCGGCTTTCCTCTGGCCATGGTGTAGATGGTAGAAGTGACGACGAAAAGCTGTAATAGATGAATGATCGCGGCAAATTGTTGGTAATAAATATAACTGCCACTGGCGTTAAACAAACTGTCATAAGACAGAGTGGCGTTGACTAATGGCGGTAATGGGCGGCCTATTTCAGCAGCAATGATTGTTCGGTATTTTGCGTTCATTTCTGCCATCAATCCGCTGAAATCCTGAACGGAGTAACGGCCTGCACCATAAAACAGTGCATTGTAATACATCCGTACTGTTGGTTGTTTTCCGCTTAACGCCTCTTTTTCAAGGTGTTCAGGTAAATAAAGCAGGGCATAATCTTGTGCCTGGCTCAAACGTTCCTGCGATTCAGGCAAGTTATTGTCATAAAATGTGATATTCGCATGTGGCGCGGCATTCAGGTTACGACTCAGGGCGCGCGATAGGGTGCTATGGTCGTTATCCACAACGGAAACCGGTAGGTTGAACAATGTTCCTTCTGAAAAATTAGCGCTGATTAAGATAAACAATAATAAAGGGAATAACCAACTCAACCAGTGAAACACCGGGCTGTGAATTGCCGCGCTAAGTTCTCGTGTAAACGCCTGTTCAAAACTGTGCCACGCAGCTTTTCTGTTCATTCAGCCGCCCCTTTTATTTATCCCAAAGCCATAACGCACTCATTCCCGGACGTAAGCCATCAACGGGTTGCAACGGGTATAACCTGACCTCAAATGTCCTCAGGTCAAAATCCCCCGTCGCGCGGGTTGCCCGTTTTGTCGCATAATCGCCCATTGGTGCGATATAGCGGATTTCAGCCTCAATCGGTTTGTGATGGCCTAGTGCCGGTACACGCAGTTGAATTTTGTCGCCCTTGCGCACCTTCGCCAAAATATCTTCGCGCAGGTTATAAACGAAATAAGCTTGGGGAATACGGACTAATGTCGCCAATGGGCTGTTGATGTTAAAGAGTTGCCCGACTTCTGCGGGTAATGGCCCGACTTCACCACCGACCGGGGCTTTGACTTGTAGGTCATCGCGTTGTATTTGCAATTCACGCAACTTTTCTTCTGCTTCCTTCACTGCCGACAAATACTGCTGCCGTAACGCCATGCGATCTCCCTTTTTCCCGGCATCCAGCTCCGCTTTGGCTCCTAACATTTTCTGATAGGCAATATCCCGCGCATTACGCGCGTTATCCAGTTCACTGGCAGAGAGATAACCGTGAGTTGACATATTGTTAAGGCGATCCCATTCGCGTTGCGCATTGTGGTACGCTGATTGAGCCTGGGCAAAAACCGCTGCTAAATTTCGGATGGTTTCCTCACGCGTCCCTTGCAGCGATAACGCCAGTTTTGCTTTCTCCTGATCGCGTGCGGCTTGCGCCGCAGCCACCTTCGCAGCCAGTTCAGGGCTATCAAGACTGACCATTAGCTGCCCGGCCTTCACATCCTCTCCCCGGTTAACATGAATTTTAACGACCCGACCTGCCGCTTTGGAGGTGACGATGACTTCTGGTGCTTCGACCTCTCCCTGTAATAAGAGCGCTTGGTTATGGGAACGAAAAAGTACCGCCATCGCGATCAGAAAAATGATCAGTAATAGGGTAAAAAGTGTTCTTTTTTTCATTATATTCTGCGAGCCTCAAGCCGACGATCAAAGCAAAATTGTCGATAAAATTAACCGTTCAGTCATGATGTTCATGACCGTGTTTAGCGGTTGTCGTATGGCAGCACTAAATTCAATTTTTTATCAATCCGTGTGCCTGCTCATGGACAAAAATAAATATGCACAAAAACACGTTAAACAGCGCCTTCTGGCGTCCTTTTTCATCGTGCCTAAATTTTAGCATCGATATGGTGGAAATTCCGTCAATCTGGTTATAAACACTAAAAAATCAATTTAATTATCATTAAATAACGAATAATTGATATAAGTCCATGCAATATTAATGGAAATTTCATTCCATATAAAGTGACACCCTATTTTTATGTGGATCTGAATAGTGAATATAAAATCATTTTGTTAAATGATATTTATGTAAATGAATTTGATGGCAAGCAATACACAAGAAAAATAAGTGATATTGATATGCATTATCATGAAAGTGAGGTTTAAACATTGTATTGATATCCATTGCTACCAAAAGAGATCAATGAATATCGGTATTCTTGTCATCAGAGAGTGATTATTGATGCTAAAAAAGATAATGGAATTTATCCTAAATAAAATATTTTGACATAAGCGATGCCGTTCTTATTGTCATTGCATTTGTTTGATTTTTCACTGTAATCTGTAAAAAAAATCGGGCAGATAACTGTGATCTTTCCAGTTTATCTGAGCAAAACAGCGACATAATAAGAATATCGTTATCTTTATTCCTGTTAATGGAATAAAAATCCGTCTGATCAATGTCAGTGAATCATGATACGGAGAGCATTTTCTGCGTTTATCGCATAAAGAATTTTAACTTTATTCATGGGATGGCTTATGTGCGATTTTGTTGAATATCAATAATCTTTAAATAACAAAAAATAGAATAAACAGTTTTCATGAACAATGAACCGCGCAGGCCTTTTCGTACCAAGAATTATCATATTATTTCTTATGTGTTTTTTTAATCTCACACCAACTTCGCTTCATTGATATTTGAAGATTCATTGCTAAAAACGTATTTTTTACACTGTCATCCAAGTAATAGGTATACATGATTTAATCAATAATAATGAGAAGAAGAAAACGAAAATAAACACGGAATAATCGCCAATATTTAACAAATTATATTTTCTTATATTTTATGATTATTTTATTTTCATCTGAAAAATAATGTTAACAAAATATAAATGGATATTATAACTATTTGTTTTTAATTAGTTATCTTAAAGAAAAGTGTCTGGAATACCGAAATAATGCCTAATGAGGTTAGTTTCGCTATTTTTCCTCTAATTCCTTGTTTTATTGGTAATGATTGATAACGAAAGTGATATTGATCAATAAATTATTTTATGTTGGAATAAAAAACCCAATAAAGACAAAATGTCAGATCAATAATCTAGGAGTTAACGACTAATCAAAATTTGTTAACTATTTTGTTGTTCTTAAAATCAGGTATGCCGTGTTATCACCTTTTATGGTGCTACTTTTTGGCGTTTTTTTTCCTGATCGTACCACTCATAGCAGGTCGTAAATAGAAAATAACATTCTGAACTGAAATGGAGAGGGGTGGTTTACTGCCTGTTGTTGCCTGATGTTTTTTATTGTTACAGGTTTATAGCTATGAACAAAAAACTTGATAAGCCGTGGCTACAAAATCAGCAAGAGTTCTTAAAGCATGTCGCTTGGATGAACATTGCCACCCAATGTGTATTTCCCATTGCGGTGGCATTCACTCCCGTTCTCGCTACTGCCAAAACAGATTCGACTTTTCAAAATGAAAAATGGGGGTTACCGACAGAGCATTATGTCCTGAAATCCGGGGAGACGGTCAGTAGCATAGCCAAACGTTATGGATTAAGTGTTCCTGACTTAAAAAAAATCAACCAGCACCGTACGTTTGATAAGCCTTTTACGGTACTCGGTGTCGGTAGTGAGATTGATGTGCCAAAACCGCGCCACAATAAATTTCTTCCCTTTAACTATTCTTCGCTACACGAATCTCCGTTACACCAGCCTTTATTCAACCAGTCACCAACGACTGAAGAGCAAAAAGCGAATACAGACGACAATACCAAACACCTGGCTGAAGTTTCCGCTCAAATTGGCCAATTATTGAGTAGTGACAATATTAAAGGTAACGCAGCCAGCCAATTGAGCAATTTAGCCATGGGAGAAGCCAGTCAGAAAATCCAGAATTGGTTGGGACACTACGGTACAACCCGTGTGCAGGCAAGTATGGACACTCATGGTCATTTGGATAACAGCCAATTTGATATGTTGTTGCCACTGTATGATACCCGTGACCAGATGGCGTTTACGCAATTTGGCATACGCCATATTGATAAACGTAACACCGTCAATATTGGCTTTGGGCAACGTCATTTTTTTGACGATTGGATGTTGGGCTATAATGCTTTCTTCGACCACGATATCACGGGTAATCATAGTCGGCTCGGCCTGGGTGCAGAATATGCCCGTAATTACCTAAAACTGGCCACAAACGGCTATTTTCGTTTAACTAATTGGAAAGAATCGCATCTTTTGACCGATTATGATGAACGTCCTGCCAATGGATTCGATCTGAGAATACAAGGTTATTGTCCTTCTCTGCCACAGCTCGGTGGTAAATTGATGTATGAGCAATACTTCGGCAATGAAGTCGGGCTGATAAATCAAGAGCATCGCAAAAAAGATCCTTCTGCTTTCACTGTCGGGGTTGACTATACCCCTATTCCATTACTGACTTTCGGTATTGACCGTAAACAGGGTATATCCGGTAGCGGAGGCGATACGCAGTTCAGTATGGCACTGAATTATGAAATAGGTGCGCCGTGGTCAAAACAGATTGATCCGGATGCAGTCGCGACCAAACGTACTTTACAAGGTGGCCGCTATGATCTGGTTGAACGTAATAATCAAATCGTGCTGGAATACCGTAAACGCGAAGTGATCTCGTTGACAATGGACAGTCAAATGACTGGCTACACAGGCGAGGTGAAGAATCCGCATGTCCGTGTCAACAGCAAGTATGAATTTAAAGAAATTACCTGGAATGCAGCAAGGTTGTTTGCCAATGGCGGGAAAATCACACACCAGGGCGGGTTCAATTATCTGCTGACGTTACCAAAATACCAAACTCAGGGTAATAATATCTATACGGTGGACGCCACCGCTTATGATAATCAGGGCAATGCTTCCAAACGCGTGGCAATTCAGGTACAGGTACTCCAGAGCGCGGTCAATAGTATTCACTCCTCTTTTACGACCGAAGAGACAGAAATGTTGGCGAATGGACATGCCACTACAATCCTGACGTTAACCTTAAAGGACAAAGATGATAATCCTATCCAGGGTATTGCTTCAGATATCAGACTTGTCACTAACCAATTAGCGGGAGAAGGCAGCGATCCCACGATCGCAACAATAAAAGAAGAGCAACCCGGTGTTTATCGCGCAATACTGACTGCCGGTCAAAAAGTCGGTGTCCTGAAAATTACACCAGAAGTGCAAGGTGTGACCATTAATCCTGTCGAGATTACATTTGTTCATTCCTATGCCCCCACGGTTAAAAATTTAACTTTAACGGGTAATTTAGAAATGGGACAGAAACTGAGAGCAACATATACTTTTTATGCTAATCATGGTGAGAAAAAAGATAACTCACGTTATATATGGGGTGAAAAAGGCAATAAGTTTGACTTTGACAAGGCCAGCACGATTACCGAATCAGGCAAGATTCCTGCCTATATTTTGACACAATCCGATGCAGGGAAAGTAAAAGCCATTGCTGTACAGGCGCGAAATGGACTGGATTTGATCGGGAATACCCAAATCGTTGATAGCAGCATGGGAAACGGAGCAGGCAATCAGACAAGTGGCGGCGGCGGAGGCGGCACAGTCGAAGGACTTGCTGACAAGATAGAGGTGACAGCGAGTGCCGATAAGGTGAAAAAAGACAGTGAAATCACGCTGACAATCAAGACGTTGAATCATGGGAAGCCAGTCCGAAATGTGGCTATAAATGCGGAAGCCATCGTAGCACTAAACCGCCAGAATAAGCGTCAGGATGTCTCGGTATTGCTCAATCACCAATCAGGTCTATATCAGGGATTCAGTAATGATCAGGGGCTTCACTCTATTACGGTGACGGATCCACATGGGCTTGGTGTGAAGACGACAATCTCTATTAAGGCAGATGGCCCAATCGGCCCTGAAACTAAAGATGTCATCTTTACTGTCGCGACCAGCCCAGACGTTCCCGTCGCCAACTTTTGGGGACATATGCCTGAAACTGTCACCGCTGCAAATGGCGTAGTTTTTGCGCGACCACAATTGTCAGCAGAACTCAAAAAGCTAGGTCATGACAGTTCCTCCCCCTATAAGGAAAATGGGGAGATATGGGCGCGTCTTGTCTACAAGGGAGCCGTATGGTACTGCAACGCAGTCCATAAGTTTTTGCCAACAAAAGAGGATTTGGAGGCACTGTATAACGCCTACCCACAAAATAAAATGTATGACGTTTATGGCTGGCCGCAAAATCGTGCTTACCGCTCTTCGACTTCGGGAACCGATGATCAAGGTCACGAAGGGCACTACTCAGTGAACATCGATGACGGTCAGGTACATTTTGCCAGAGATGGCCTTGTTCCCGATTATGTTGCCTGTATCGAGTAACCGTGCGTTGTTTAGTCAATATTCGTGAAAATGCCCGCCTCTTGATAGAGGCGGGTAATGCTTTTTTTATTGATATCAATCCCCCCTACTGCAGATAACGTTATTAAAGTAGAAAATATAGGCGTGTAAGATAAACTAGGTTCATGATCTATAATAACCCCATAATAACAAACTCAGTGACACCAATCCCAAACGCTCCGGCAGTTAACGCATGGCAGTTAACGCATATAGTGCAAGCGGCATGATGATGACCTTATTGGAAAAATAATTGTCAGGAGAATGGCTTTCATCAGATGACAAAACGGTTTACAGTTTAAATAGGTTGATACGCAATCTCTAAAAGATAAAACAGACTATCTCTTTTTCCAGAATGGAATCATTTTATGACGCTGAATAACCTTGATGACCTGGTGACTTTCTTAACCGTTGTGGATTCTAACAGTTTTTCAGCTGCTGCACGGATAATGAACCAATCTCCTTCCAGCGTCAGCAAACAGATAGCACGGCTGGAATCCACCCTTAATATCAGTTTATTTAAACGAAATACGCGAAAAATAAAAATCACCGACGAAGGATTAGCTGTAGCTAAGCATGTACGGACCCTGTTAACCATATTGGAAAATATTTCTGATATAGATAATAAAAGGAACGCCAATCTAGAAGGAAACATTAAAATAACAGCGCCAGTCGCATTTGGCGAGAAATATATTACAAAAGAAATTGTTTCTTTTGTAAATAAATACCCTGGTGTTAATTTTGATTTGCAACTGACTGATCGAATACTTGATATATACAGTAATAATTTAGACCTTGCTCTACGTTTTGGTCAACTGACAGACTCTCAATTAATTGCCACACCTCTAGCGACTAGCGAGCGGATACTTGTTGCTTCTCCTGAATACGTGAAAGATCACCTCATATCACAACCTAATGAACTTAAAAATCATAATTGCCTTTTGTTCTCTTATCCTGGACTTCTTCAACAAACATGGTGTTTACATAAATCTGAACAACAAACTGAAATTATCGTGTCAGGTAATTTGCGGAGTGACAATAGTCAAGCTATCAAGGCGTGGTGTCTTGCTGGATTAGGTATAGCATTGAGGGAAAAATGGGATGTTAGTGACGAGATAAGTACAGGTAAATTGGTTAGAGTCCTGCCAGACTGGAAAGAAAAAGAAGTCACGATAAACATAATCCGAGCGAGTAGGGAGCCGATTCCCCGAAGGGTAAGAACTTTTATTGATTACTTAACTCATGAGTGGAAGAATCCTAAATTTTAATCATAAGTGAATTGGGGTTACGTATATAATTTTATGTGTGTAATCTTTATTTTCAATGCTGAGGATTTTTAGGTGGGGTATTCCTAACAAAAAAGCACTTCCCCTACACAGTATCGTCATGAAATATGAGTGCAATAATCAATATTTATTCCCTAAATAGAGCGGCTTGACAATGAACACACCCGCACACCACCGTCATGATATTTCAGATCATATTTGGAACTTACTTGAGCCACATTTGCTGGTGGCGAGATAAGGGGGGATGGGAAGCTCTACTTGAATAACTGATATCTGAACCGGATTTCGAATGGTTGATGATTGATGCCAGCCATATTAAAGTTTATCCTCATGCGGCAGGCGCTAAAGTAGGTAATGCGGAAATTATGCCCTTCAATCCCTGTAAGTATCTCTATCTTGCCTATATGAAAGGCAATAATCTGAATAACCCCGTTTCTGTTACCCGCTTTGGTATGGATATACTGGGCGCATTGGCAGCAATACCTGCGTAAGAAAAGCAAATACGGCATTCGTAGCAACCTTACGATGAAAAATATAAAGCAAAAATAATTAACTTCAGCTCTTGACGTTTAAGACGGTTACTTAGTCCCGCATTAAGTGCGGGACTGAGAGACAAACATTCTTATCGACGGTTTATTTAAATACGGGGAGAATGTGTAACTTATTTAGCAACCATGAAGCGATATTGGACAGGGCAAATAGCGTAATAATCACCAAAATGCAATAAAAGCATTGTTGCCGCAAGTTTGATGATACCGGGAAAGATGATAGTGATTATTTTCCTGCAACCCGGGGGCTGCAGATTTCTGGCCACGCTTTCAGCCAATGATCATTGACGTTTCGTATCCATTTATAAAGACCAGTTGATTAGTGATGGTAGTGATAGTGGTGAGACATGTTGTGCAGCGGATTATCAGCCATCAACGCGCCGCCGAGGCTATGCACCACAGCACAGGCTGCGTTAATCCCTGTCTGGATAGCTCCTTCCGCCCACCCACCGGTAAATGAACAGCTGCAGCCAGCGAGATACAGTCCCGGATCGTTCTGCGTATCAACAGCCGTCTGGAACTGGAAAAACAGCGCTTCTGAATAGTGGTCATTACCCGGGTAATTGAGCTTAAATGCCCCCATAGCATTGGCATCCGTCAGCCAATCGTATTCCTGAATATATTTAGAGTCATCATTCAGCGGCACCAGATATTTGGCAAATTCCGGCGCGGTCTGACGCAGCTCATCAACCAGGCGATCCAGTCGGGCGCGCTTATTACTCAATGTCACCAGTTTGTGAGAATCATCCTCCCAGGTATAACTGATCAAAACGACACCATGCCCGTCGGGATTTTCAGGCTGATAGTCCAGGCAGTAGATCCCTTTAGCCAGGGTATCGGTCAAAATAGTCCGCGGCAGCTGTTCTTTCAGCCAGAATTTCGTCTGTGTCAGGAGAAATAGCTTTGACGAGCCAATCAGGTGTGTTTCATTAATTGCGCGTGAAACGTCTGCACCCAGCCACTTATTGCGTTGTGAAAGTTTTAATGAAACCTGCATGGCACGTGTTGAAACCGTCACGATTACACGGTCAAATTCTGCCTGTGCGCCGTCATCGGTGTCGATAATAAAGCGTCCATCGTCCTGTTGGGAAATATCAGTGACTTTCTGATAGATAATGCGGTCGGCCAACGGCTTATCCGCGAGTACTTCACTGCCCATGCGGTCAGTTAACGTGCTAATACCATCCGGCACCAGACGCTGATCCTCCTCCAGGCCATTGACAACAAGACGCATGATTTCAATAAATGCCGCCCTGAATACCGGCTGGAAACCGCCGGAGCCGATGCCAAGTGAACCAAACAGCACAAAATCGTTAGGTTTCTCCCAATGTTCTCCGCCTGGCGGATTGGAACTGGTGAAAATTCTTACCAATGAAGAGTAAAAACAGCTATCGCCAAAGACATCAATATAGATTTGCCATGCCTCTTTGGCATCAGCCAGCCGCCCTTCTCGTAACGCCTGGGTGATAGCCAATGGCGCAATCAGCTGCTTACCATCCAGTACACCCCCCTCTTGTAAAAAGCTTTTCCAGCCGCGGTCAACACGGTGAAACAAGGATGGCGGTGGTGAGCCTGCTTGCCATGTAAAGGCGTCGCCCTGGAAATGAATTTCGGTATCAACAACCCCAGGATCGGGGAAAACGGATGCGGTATCAATATTGAAGTTATCCAAATAATGGAATAACCCAACTTCGGAAGGCGGGAAACGCATCGCACCCATCTCGGCAATATATTCAGGCATCTCAGCATCAAATTGCTGGCTTAACAGCCGGCCGCCGTGTCGGTTTGTTTCGGCTTCGAACAGAGTGACATGACGTACCCCGGCTTTTAGCAACTCGCGGGCGGCAACCATACCGCTTAGCCCTGCTCCGATAATGGCCACACGCTCGTTACAGGGTGTGGCAAATTGTCCAATTGCCCCTTTGGCCTTTACTCGGTAAAGATAGGTGCCGTAATCGAATAACGAATCAATATATGGAAAAGCACGCGTTTTTTCGGTGTTGATGCTTTTATCTAGCATAGACTATCTCCCTTAATCTGTTTTTAGTTTATATGAGGTTATCTACATTGAGTTCTTAATTAATCAGTTAAAGAAAGCGCTCCCACACGTTTTCTAACGCATTGCGCTTAATTACACCAATGCCCTCCAGAGAAAATACATTTGTTAATATTGATACGACTTAATTCTACGTCTTTGCATAAAACAACATGGATTGTATTGCGTAACACGGCTGAATACTTGTTCCCAAATATCCCGCCGATTTAAGAAAATTAATCCAATGAGAATGCTTATAAAGGAAGTGCTGTCTCATGCAGATGGCGCCATATCACCTGATTATCCATCCCCAACTCGAACACCACGGTCGAAAAGCGCAGCGTTGCGTCCTGGCCTGGCAGCTGCTGCCGTTCCCGATAAGTCACGGTAGCCCCTGTAGTACTCTCTGCAATCAATTGCATATTGTCGATTTCAATCTCCAGCCCCGATTTTGCGCCGCATTGCGTACGGAAAAACGAAGTTAGTGACGTGTAATCAAGCTGGCCGCCATTTGGCGTCACCATGGAATAGGCCGGGCTGAAACGCGCCAACAAATCTTCACACACCTCGGCGGGGCTGCTGGCATCACCGAGCCAACGGCGGATCAGCACGTGAGCATCTAAGACTTCCTGAAAGTAGTGATTCATCATTTCTCCTGATTAAACATAAGAATGACTCTGCTATTCGCTATCCGTAGGCAGAGTAAGACGGGAATGACAGCGCTAAGTGCCGCTAGAACAAAGCACAGACGATAAGCCTGGGTTTGCTGAATGCCTGACATGTTGAGTAACACGTTCAGTAATAAGCTGATTAATGTCACACCAAAACAGAAACTGAGCTGACGATTGATGTTCCACAGTGCACTGGCATCCGCCAGCTCGGTATCGTGTACCTGAATAAACGCCGAACTCTGCGCGGTGCTGCTGCACAGGCTTCCCCCGAACCCCATTAGCGCGTAAGCGACAGCCGCCAAAATCACGTCATCGGCACTGCCAATCAGAGGTAATAATCCAATACCGATCCCCTGCACCAGGCAACCAATGATAAACAGTGGGCGCGGCCCGACCTTATTAAACTTTTTGCCAGTGAGGGAGATAGCAGCAAATGAGGCTATCGCCCAGGGAAGCATCATCGCGCCCACCAGGGTGGCATGCATCCCCAACTGATCCTGCAAATACAGCATCGCAATCAGGCTGACGCCGGTAAAAATGCCCGGAATAAGTTGGTAGATAAGCATCGCGGTTTGCAGCATCGGCTCCTGGATCAGACGCAGATTGAGCAACGGTTGTGTTTTACGTAATGAAGCGCGTACATACCAGCCCATCAGCGCAATACCTGAGACCAGTAACGCCGCTCCCAAGCCCAGGCGACCGGATTCGCCCATGTAAGTCAGGCCTAGCAGAATCAAAGTCAGCGCCAGACAGCCCGAGATAAGACCGCTGAAATCCAGCCGTTCGGCATTGGTGGCAAGCACATCACTCTTCAGCCAGCAAGCGGCGAGAACCAATGTGACGAACGCCAGGGGCAAACTGGCTAAAAATACCCAGCGCCAGCTGACGTTGTCTACCAACACGCCACCGATGGCCGGAGAGAGCGCTGGCGCCATTAAGGCGACCAGCATAACGACCGAAGAGAGTTTTGCCCGTTCATGACTGCGATAAAGAGCATAGGTCATTGTCTGACCAACAGGGATCAGCAGCCCCCCGCCCAGCCCCTGCACCACACGCCAGGCAATGAGTTGCTCAATCTGGGAGGCGCCAGCCACACCGCAGGTACCGATGATGAAAAGAATCAGTGAGAGGATAAACAAGCGCTTTGAGCCCATTCGTTTTGCCAGCCAACGACTCAGGGGAATAACTAACGTTAATCCCAGAATATAGCCATTGCTCACCCACGCCAGCTGACTGACCGGCGCATTAAGCTGCCTGCCAATATCAGGGTAGGCGACGTTGGCAATAAACATATTGACCAGATCGATGAAAAAACCCAGCAGATAGACGCTAGCGACACGCACCCGATAATTCATAGATTTCTCATGAAAAACAGCATAATGGGCATAGTATACAGTTAGGAAAAAAAAGATAAATCGACGTTTTGTAATTACACTGTCAAAATTATTTTTACAGTAATCTAAATTTATAAGGAAGATCCATGCTGAATATGCAACGTCTGGAGATATTTGTGGCGGTAGTGGAAGCCGGCAGTTTTACCGGCGCGGCGCAGACACTGGGGCTGACCAAAGCGGTAGTGAGTTTTAATATCAAACAGCTTGAGGAGACATTAGGCACTTCCGTGCTCACCCGCAGTACCCGGCAGGTGGCCGTCACCGATGCCGGTGAGCGTTTTTATCTGCACTGTCTACAGTTGTTGCAGGATGTGGAAAAAATCCTGGATGATGTCCGCAGCGATCATACCGGCCTGAAAGGCATGCTGCGTATCACCACCACGCCGGAATATGGGGCCAGAGTCGTGGTTCCCGTGCTCTCGGCATTTGCCGCCCTGCATCCGCAACTACGCATCCAGCACGTTTCTTCATCAAAAAATGATGATCTGATCTCCGGACGTTTTGATGTGGCGATACGTCTTGGCCAATTGGCGGACTCCACTCACCATGCGAAGCTGATCGATTGGTTCGATATTTTACCTGTCGCTTCAAAAGAATATTTAACGACGCATCATGACAATACCCTCACTGACCTGAAACAATTGCAAAGCGCGCGCTGGATCGCACATAGCCGCCTTGCCACACCGTTAAACTGGCAGATTTTTACACCTGCAGGCGACAATGTGCTGTTCAGGGCAGACGCTCCTCCCATGATCATGGCTGACAGCGCGGCTTCATTGCTGGCATTTGCCCGTAGCGGCGCAGGCGTGGCGTTACTGCCCGCTTGGCTGGTGCAAGAAGATATTGCCAACGGATGTTTAACCCAATTACTGCCTGACCACCGCTTTCCCAGACAAGGTATCTACGCGCTCTATCCCAATACCCGCCATGTCTCCGAGAACGTCCGGACATTTATCAATTTCTTACAAAGCCAGATCGAAAAGATCAACAGCAAACAATAACAAAATCTAAACAGTCAATCTCAAACACATTAGCAAAACTCGTGACGAGTGATTCAAGAGAAAAAACGGAGTGACAACAAACTTATCGCGAGCCCCCTCTTAAAGGTTAACAACCTTTCATGTTGAATATCGACAAATCAAATACCACAACAATGTGATTGAATGTGATCATGGTGAATCTTAATCAGACAAAAAGTCACCATCTGAAATTTTAAGCCCTGAGATAACAAAGAAGCTGTTTTTGTTCTCATGGCTTTTTCTTTGTTTTCAAGTTATCCCATTGCCTACTTGCTTATCTCCAACGGAATAAACATTTTTCTGTGTATAAACATTTGTATAAACAGAAACAAAAAAGCACTTCCCCTAAAAGAGAAAGTGCTTTTATAACAACATGATCTCAGACTAGGATCAGTTCATGCCGTATTTTTTCAGTTTCTTACGCAGAGTACCGCGGTTGATTCCCATCATCAGTGCTGCGCGAGTTTGGTTGCCACGGGTGTATTGCATCACCATGTCCAACAGTGGCTGTTCTACTTCAGCCAGTACCAGCTCATACAGGTCATTAACGTCTTGACCGTTCAGTTGAGCAAAATAGTTCTTCAGTGCTTGTTTAACTGAATCACGCAGAGGTTTTTGAGTTACCTGATCTTGTGAATTAACAGTAGCAACGGTTAGTACATCAGAATTTACGCGTTGTTCGAACATAGTTCTGTCAGCTCTTTTATTTATTTACGCAAAAATTTTCGAAGTATGCCTCCAACGCCTCCAGCTGTTCGCTGGCATCCTCAATGGCGTTGAATGTGCGCCGAAACTGGTTAGCAGGGGCATGTTCCTTGAGATACCAAGAGACATGCTTGCGTGCAATACGAACTCCTTTGCCTTGACCGTAAAAGTCATGCAGCTCTCGTACATGCTCGCTCATTAAACGCTGCACTTCGCCAAGTGGCATCGGTGACAGCAGTTCTCCTGTTTCCAGATAATGCTGGATTTCCCGAAAGATCCAGGGTCTTCCCTGAGCAGCGCGGCCTATCATCAGGGCATCAGCCCCGGTGTATTCAAGCACTGCTCTGGCTTTTAGCGGGTCAGTGATGTCACCATTGGCAATAATTGGCATGGCAACAGTCTGCTTAACTGTCCGAATATTGTCGTACTCGGCTTCACCGTTAAACAGGCAGGCACGTGTCCTGCCATGTATGGTAAGAGCCTGAATACCACAACGCTCGGCCAATTGGGCAATTTCTACACAGTTACGTTCTTCCGGTGACCATCCTGTCCGGATCTTCAAAGTGACAGGGACATCAACTGCATTGACTACCGCGGAAAGGATTTTTTCGACCAATGCCGGGTAACGCAGTAATGCAGAACCTGCCAGCTTACGATTCACCTTTTTAGCTGGACACCCCATATTGATATCGATGATCTGAGCACCACTGGCAACGTTAATTTTTGCTGCCGCTGCCATGTCATCAGGATCACTGCCAGCAATTTGTACAGAACGCACCCCCGGTTCGTCGCTATGAACCATACGTAGCCGAGATTTATCCGTCTTCCAAACCTGGGGATTGGAAGAAAGCATTTCTGAGACTGCCATTCCTGCACCCATATGGTAGCAAAGAGATCGAAACGGGCGATCTGTTATGCCGGCCATAGGCGCCGCAATAAGACAGTTTTTCAACTGGTATTGTCCGATACGCATAAACGAAGAAAGAGTGGTCAACTGTGACTAAGGGCGCGTATATTACGCATTTTTCACAAGATATGAAAGGCCAAACTTTGAGCGAATCGATATTTATAACGGATTTTTTCCAGTTGATTTTTTCAGAATTGGTTTATTAACCTTAAATAACAGTAAGTTACATGTTATTAATGAAATTTGTTATTACCGGTATTTCTCATCATAAAGAGAGCGGATTACCCCCCATTGACCTCCTAGAAAATCATTTTAGTGGATAATCTCGCTTTTCAATAGGTGTTAAATGATTATTTTTTAATCCCTGTGATGCGGCACCATTCTTCTTGCTCTGCGATAGGATCGATAATAAATTCATTGTCATAGGCATGAGCAACGCCTTCGGCCTGACTGGCTAGAACGCCGGACAAACCCAATAAGCCACCCGATTTAGGCAGTGAGCCGATGATCGGGGCGAGTTCGCGTAGCGGGCCTGCCAGGATATTGGCAATCACGATATCGCATTCAAGGTCTTTGGGTTGATCTTTAGATAAGTAGAGCGTTAATTGGTCAGATACACCGTTGCGTTCAGCGTTATCCCGGCTGGCTTGGATCGCTTGTGGGTCGATATCAATACCAATAGCGTGTTTTGCACCTAGTTTCAGGGCTGCGATAGCTAATATCCCTGAACCGCAACCGAAGTCGATCACCGTTTTACCTGCCAGGTCGAGGCCATCGAGCCATTGCAGGCAGAGCGATGTGGTGGGATGAGTACCGGTTCCGAAAGCCAAACCGGGATCAAGCATCACATTCACGGCCTCAGGATCTGGCACATCACGCCAGCTAGGGCAAATCCATAGACGTCTGCCAAAGCACATGGGATGGAAATTGTCCATCCATTCACGCTCCCAGTCTTTATCTTCCAGTTGCTCAATTTTATGGATAAAACCCTTGCCCAATTGTGGCACTTGTTCCAGTTGGCTGACAACCGCTTTCATCTCCGTTTCAGCATCGTACAGGCCAATCACGTCAGTATCGCCCCATAAACGGGTTTCGCCCGGCAGAGGTTCAAAAATGGGGGTATCGTGACTATCCTGAAAAGTGACGGAGACTGCGCCACTTTCCATCAGCTCATCACCTAAGGCTTCAGCTTGTTGTCCTGTTGTGTTTAATCTTAGTTGTATCCAAGGCATAAAAAATTCTCTTTGTGTGGATCTCGCGGGCATGATTAAGAAGCCGCGGTTTGTTGTGTGTGTCTATTACCCATCAGATTTCCTATCCAAAATGCTAGCAAACTCAATAAGAGGGATGGCACGATGGGATGGAAACCAAGAAACTGGATATTGAAAGTTGCCAGCAAAGTATAACTTGCAGCCCCGGTCAGCATTGAGCTGATTGCGCCACTGGCATTGGCTTTTTCCCAGTATAACCCTAAAACCAACGGCCAGAGGAAAACGGCTTGCAGCCCCCCAAATGCCAGCAGGTTCAGCCAGATAATCATCTCAGGTGGGTGCCATGCGGCCAGCAACAATAATGCACCCAGAAACAGGGTGGAATAGCTGGAAATGCGCGATAACCTTTTCTCCTGTTTTATCTGTTGTGGGTACAGATTCAAATAGAGATCTTTGACGATGGTGGCTGAAGATTGCAGCAGTTGGGCATTAATGGTGGACATAATTGCAGCCATGGGGGCAGCCAGGAAAACACCGGCCGCGACAGGAGGCAGTACGGTGATCATCAAGGTTGGGATCACTTGATCGGGGATCGTCAGATCAGGAATGATAGCCCGGCCAAGTGCCCCTGCCAGGTGCATACCGAATATCAGGATGGCCATCACGATGGTGCCAAGGATAATTCCGCGATGAACCGCCTTACTGTCTTTATAAGAAATGCAGCGTACAGCGGTGTGTGGCAGCCCAACAACACCAAAGCAGACCAATATCCAGAAAGAGGCCATAAATGGCCCTGTGAGGATGTTATCGGCCCCGTGGGGGGAAACCAGATTAGGGTCAATCGAACGCAGTGTCGTAATGGCTGCTGATAATCCGCCAGCTTTGTAGATAATGCCTGTCAGTAATAATGCAGTCCCTAGCAGCATTACTAGCCCCTGCAAGGCATCATTCAGGACACTGGCTCTGAATCCGCCAAATGCGGTGTAAAGGGCAATCGAGATGCCAAAAATCAGCAACCCGGTATCATACGGGATACCCGCAGCAGTCTCCAGTAAACGCGCCCCGCCAATGAACTGTACTGTCATTGCGCCGATAAAGGCGACCAGCAGGCTGATACTGGCAAACCAGACCAAAAATCGGCTCTGATAGCGGGCATAGAGCATATCATTGAGCGTGACGGCATTGTAACGTCGGGCAAGAATGGCAAATTTTTTGCCTAGTACACTCAGGGAAAGCCATATCGCGGGCAGTTGGATTAATGATAACAATACCCAACCGATACCGTATTTATAAGCTGCCCCCGGGCCACCAATAAACGAGCTGGCGCTGATATAGGTGGCGGTAATGGTCATTGCCAGTACAAATCCCCCCATAGAGCGGTTGCCGAGAAAATATTCATTTAAGAATTCGCCGGATTGCCGACGGCGATAGGCGTAGACTGACAGCAAAAAAACCAGTGCCATATAGCCCGCGAGAGGCAGAATGACTTCACTTTGCATCTTCATCCTCCAGCGGAATATTTTTGAATATCAATGTCACCATCACGTAGCAGAGGATGATAAATAAGGCGGGTAGCAGCAGGCAAGCCAGTTCAAACCAGTGCGGTAGTCCAGTTAAGCCAATAGAACTACTGGGTAGATAGGCACATAGCAACCAGCCAATCAAATAAGCTAACGTCAGGAATACTGCCCAGCGTGCTTCTTTATGGGATTGAACAAATCGTCCGTCCATCCGTTCTCCGGGTAACTTACATGAAACAATATGAGAGGGGATTGTACGGTAATGTGCTGATTTATTCAGGAGGAAAATGTGTTGAGAAAATCAAAATACCGGTGAATTAAACAACCCATCTTTTTCTGGTAAAGATGGGTTGTTATTCATGCAGACTGGCTTATTTTGAATGCGGATGCCAAAAAACTTACGTTTCTTGTAATCCCAGTTTTTTCTCCAGATAGTGGATATTGGTTCCACCTTGCTGGAAGTTTTCGTCATTCATGATGGCCAGTTGCAGATCAATATTGGTTTTGATGCCGTCAATGATCAACTCAGCCAGGGCGTTCTTCATCCGCGCAATGGCGACTTCACGGGTTTCACCATAAGTGATCAGCTTACCGATCATGGAATCATAGTAAGGTGGAACGGTATATCCCGCGTAGATATGGGATTCCCAACGTACACCAAACCCACCCGGTGAGTGGAAATGCGTGATTTTGCCCGGACTTGGCAGGAAGGTTTTCGGATCTTCTGCATTGATACGGCATTCGATCGCATGACCCTGGATGTTGATATCTGCTTGCTTAATGGACAGTGGCATACCTGCTGCAATGCGCAACTGTTCTTTGATCAGATCAACACCGGTGATCATTTCCGTCACAGGATGCTCAACCTGAATACGGGTATTCATCTCGATAAAGTAGAATTCGCCGTTTTCATACAGGAATTCAAACGTACCTGCTCCGCGATAGCCGATTTCGATACAGGCGTTGGCACAACGCTCACCAATACTCCGACGCAATTCGGATGAAATTCCTGGTGCCGGTGCTTCTTCCACCACTTTCTGGTGACGGCGCTGCATGGAGCAGTCGCGTTCAGCCAGATAAAGCGCATTGCCCTGACCGTCCGCTAAAACCTGAATTTCAACGTGACGTGGATTTTCAAGGAATTTCTCCATGTACACCATGTCGTTGTTGAAGGCCGCTTTTGCTTCTGCGCGGGTCATGGCAATGGATTGTTCCAGATCTTTGTCGCTGCGTACGACACGCATACCACGACCGCCACCGCCGCCCGATGCCTTGATAATCACCGGATAACCGATGCGGTTAGCAACAGCTCTGTTTTTCTCGGTATCGCTACCCAACGGGCCATCAGAACCGGGCACGCAAGGAACACCCGCTTTTTTCATCGCACAGATAGCGGAAACTTTGTCCCCCATCAAACGAATGGTGTCTGCTTTCGGGCCGATAAAAATAAAGCCGGAACGCTCAACTTGCTCAGCAAAGTCAGCGTTTTCGGATAAAAAGCCATAACCCGGGTGGATCGCTTGCGCCCCGGTAATTTCTGCCGCAGAAATAATGGCAGGAATGTTCAGGTAGCTTTTGGCTGAGGCCGCCGGGCCGATGCAGATGGTTTCATCTGCCAGCAGAACGTGCTTCAGGTCACGGTCTGCCGCAGAGTGCACAGCAACCGTTTTGATCCCAAGCTCTTTACAGGCTCTCAGGATACGCAGTGCAATTTCACCGCGGTTAGCAATGACAATTTTCTCAAGCATGAGGTACGCCTCGTTATTCGATGATGACCAGTGGCTCGTCGAATTCAACAGGTTGACCGTCCTGGACCAGAATCGCTTTCACTACGCCGGTTTTGTCCGCTTCGATTTGGTTCATCATTTTCATGGCTTCAACGATGCACAGGGTGTCGCCCTGATTGACATGCTGACCCACTTCGATGAACGCTTTTGCATCCGGGCTTGGTGAACGATAGAACGTACCCACCATTGGGGAGCGAACGGTGTGACCGCTGATTTCTGCTGGTTTATCAGCGACTATTGGCGCTACCGGTGCGGGCGCTGCGGCCTGAACAGGCGAGGACAGGTATTGCTGTGTCACCGGTATTACGGGGGCTGCCGCAGTGCGACTGATGCGTACTGATTCTTCGCCTTCAGAAATTTCCAGTTCAGAAATGCCTGATTCTTCAACCAGCTCGATCAGTTTTTTTATCTTACGAATATCCATGAGTGTGATTCCGTACTTTTTAAGTCAATGAGTTAGATGTTGACAAGCGGTTGACCGCTGCCTGTAATGCAAAACGATAACCATCCGCCCCCAATCCGCAGATAACCCCAACTGCAATATCGGAAAGATAGGAGTGATGGCGGAAGGGTTCGCGGGCATGCACGTTGGAAAGGTGAATCTCAATAAATGGGATATCTACCGCCAGAAGTGCGTCGCGTAATGCGACACTGGTATGCGTGTATGCCGCAGGGTTAATCAAAATAAAATCTGTATTGCCCCGCGCTGAATGAATTTTCTCAATCAGTTCCGATTCTGCATTGGATTGCAGATGGGATAATTCAGTGCCCAATTGCTGAGCGTCTTGTGACAGCGTGTTAACGATGTCATCAAGCGTTAACGTACCGTAGGTTTCTGGCTCTCGCGTTCCCAACAGATTCAGGTTGGGGCCATTCAAGAGTAAAATGCGAAACTTGTCTGCCATTGTGCGGGTATCTCCGGCAATCTGTCAACAATCGACCAAGATAACTCGATGTCAACCGTTTGTCATCTCTTTCTGATATCGAGCGGGGTAAATTTGGCGATAAAGCCCGACATTATAAACATATCGTGGCATTTAGCAGCTAAATACTGGTCTTATCAGCGTATCTTTACGATTGTTCTGCCTGTAATTTGATTGTTTATCAGTTTATTGGCATATTCGACAACTTGCCCTAATGTAATTTCGTTTGACGCCTGTTGATAAAAGAAATCCGGCAGTAATGTTTGCAGCCGTTGCCAAATGGCAAGGCGTTTCGAGGCCGGCACAGTTACCGATTCCACGCCTTGTAAACGCACATTACGCAAAATAAAGGGCATAACGCTGGTGGTGAGTGTGCTATTATTTGCCATGCCACAGGCGGCTACTGTACCGTTGTAACGCATTTGTGCCAGTAACGTGGCTAAGATTGCGCCGCCAACCGTATCGATCACACCGGCCCAACGTTGTGTTGCCAACGGGCGTGATGGCTGATCGAATTCACGGGTAGGCAAAACTTTTTTCGCCCCCAACGACAATAGATAATCTTGATTGTCCGGTTTGCTGCTGATTGCGGTGACGGAATAACCCAGTTGTGACAACAGGGTAATTGCGGTACTTCCAACACCACCGCTGGCACCTGTTACGGCAATCTCTCCACTTTCCGGTGTCACGCCCCCTTGTTCCAAAGCCATGACACATAACATAGCCGTGAAACCGGCTGTACCAATAATCATGGCTTGCCGGGCGCTTAATTGTTGCGGTAAGGGGGTCAGCCATTCACCGGATACTTTTGCCTGTTCTGCCAGCCCACCCCAGTGCGTTTCTCCTACTCCCCAACCGGTCAGCAAAACGTGCTGTCCGATATGAAAACGCGGATCTTCGGAGTGATGAATAACACCGGCGAAATCGATGCCTGGCACCATCGGAAATTGACGGATAATCTTCCCTTTGCCGGTAATCGCCAGCGCATCTTTGTAATTGAGTGACGACCAATGGATATCAACGACCACATTACCTGATGGCAATTGAAAAGTCTCAATATCTTGAATGGATGCTGATAATGTTTCGTGTTGTTCCCGTACGTGTTGTTCCAGTAATAGTGCTTTCATGATCATTCTCCCTTGCTGGATATTGGCCAGGTGCTATACGTTGTTTTATCTCATCGTCATTTTAGTTCTGGCTGAGGTTTGGGGTGATGTTGGGGGATGACCACAATATAGATAAAATCTGATGTCCTGAAACGGGCAAACTACAATATTGTGATAACGGGTTGCAAAAGGACGCAGAAAATTTTTAAGAAAATGGGAATATTAGCTGAAGTTACTGAAATGATCATAAGGTAATACGGGGGGTGAAAAGCGGGTAGTAGTCTCTCAATATGCACTATAATGTTGGTTTTTTGGTGTATTCCGTGTTTTTGAGGGTGATGATGAAGTTATTGGTTAAATTAACCCATTTTTAGGCAGTTTTTTTCTGCTCCGTTAGAGAAAAGTAACGTAGAATATTGTCATTCTGATGTAAATAACGTAGCCACTTTTATTGAAGTAGTAAAAGTAGTTAATTATGCGCCTTGTCGCTGCTTCATGTGGTTGGTAGAGTAGACGGTTAATCTCCGTCCCCAGCTTGCAGGATTATCCTTTCGTTATGTTAAAGAAATTTCGTGGCATGTTTTCCAACGATTTGTCCATTGACTTGGGTACTGCCAATACCCTTATTTATGTTAAAGGTCAAGGGATCGTATTGGATCAACCCTCTGTCGTTGCGATTCGGCAGGACAGAGCCGGCTCACCAAAAAGTGTTGCAGCAGTAGGACTGGAAGCAAAACAAATGCTAGGGCGTACTCCAGGTAATATCGCCGCTATCCGCCCGATGAAGGATGGGGTCATTGCTGATTTTTATGTGACTGAAAAAATGCTGCAACATTTTATCAAACAGGTTCATAACAATAGTTTCATGCGCCCAAGTCCGCGTGTGTTGGTCTGTGTCCCGGTCGGCGCGACACAAGTTGAACGTCGGGCCATTCGTGAATCCGCCCAAAGCGCGGGCGCCAGAGAGGTATTTTTGATTGAAGAACCGATGGCAGCAGCTATTGGTGCGGGTTTACCTGTTTCCGAAGCCACTGGCTCAATGGTCGTCGATATCGGTGGCGGAACCACAGAAGTTGCGGTTATCTCCCTCAATGGGGTTGTATATTCGTCTTCTGTGCGTATTGGTGGTGATCGTTTTGATGAAGCCATTATCAACTATGTTCGCCGCAATTATGGCTCTTTGATCGGGGAAGCAACCGCAGAACGTATTAAGCATGAAATTGGCTCTGCTTATCCGACGGATGAAGTACGTGAAATCGAAGTGCGTGGTCGTAACCTGGCGGAAGGGGTACCCCGCAGCTTTACACTGAACTCCAATGAAATTCTTGAAGCGCTGCAAGAGCCATTAACCGGTATTGTCAGTGCTGTTATGGTCGCGCTGGAACAATGTCCACCTGAATTGGCTTCCGATATTTCTGAACGTGGCATGGTGCTGACCGGTGGTGGTGCCTTACTGCGTAACCTTGACCGTTTGTTGATGGAAGAAACCGGGATTCCCGTTATTGTTGCTGAAGATCCACTGACCTGTGTCGCCCGGGGTGGCGGTAAGGCGTTAGAAATGATCGACATGCACGGTGGCGATCTGTTTAGCGAAGACTGAAAGTAACTCTGTGAGCTGGGAGGTGAATAGGTTTTATGGGTGCCTCCTTGCTGATTGTTCCGGAGTTTTATCATTAATGAGATAACATAGCCCGACAATACACCGCTTATGAAGCCAATTTTCAGCAGAGGGCCTTCTCTGCAAATACGACTCTTTTTTGCTATCGTTATTGCCATTATTTTGATTGTGGTAGACAGTCGACTCGGTGTTTTCAACAAAGTCCGTAGCTACATGGATACGGCGGTGAGTCCGTTTTACTTTCTTGCCAGCGGGCCACGTCAGTTTCTGGATGGTATCTCAGCCTCTCTGACGAGTCGTCGGACTCTTGAACAGGAAAATAAGACATTACGGAATAAACTGCTGTTACAGAGTGGCGAATTGCAATTGTTGGCGCAGTTGAAACAAGAAAACTCCCGCTTACGTGAATTACTGGTTTCACCCCGGCTTAAGAATGAACAGATGATGGTATCGCAGGTCATCTCGGGGGGTATGGATCCTTATCGGGCGCAAATTGTCCTCGATAAAGGCGCAAAAGATGGCGTGTATGAAGGGCAACCGGTTATCAGTGATCGCGGTGTTGTGGGGCAAGTGACGGCGGTGAATCAGCTGAGCAGCCGGGTATTGCTGATCTGTGACCCGACACATGCCCTTCCTGTACAAGTATTACGCAATGATATTCGAGTTATTGCCAATGGCACCGGATGCTCGGAGGATCTCCTGCTGGAGCCTTTGCCAAGTGATATTAATATTCGCGTTGGGGATGTTCTGGTTACGTCAGGGTTGGGTGGCCGTTTTCCGGAAGGTTATCCTGTCGCTGTCGTTTCTTCTGTTAAAATTGATAATCAGCGAGCGCATGCAGTGATTCAGGCGCATCCTTCCGCTGAATTGCGGCGTTTGCGTTATGTGCTGCTATTGTGGGGGGTTCATAATAACCCATTTAAGCCACTATCACCGGAAAAAGTCTCGCAGACAGCGAATGAACGTTTGACGCCACTGTTACCCAAGGTATCGCCAAATCCACCCCATGCGACACAGCAATTACAGGAAATGCCAGCTGATTCTGATCAAGCGAAACATCACCGCCAGGCATTACCGACAACAAAATCAACCGCAAAACCGACACCGAAATCGCCATTATCAGCGACAGGAAATCAGCAATGAGTCAACATCATCGCCGCAGAGGTTGGATCATTTGGTTATCTTTCCTGATTGCAATGGTTCTACAAATTATGCCGTGGCCGGAACAGTTTTTTATGTTTCGTCCTACCTTATTGATGTTATGTTTAATTTACTGGTTACTTGCACTACCTCATCGCGTTAGCGTAGGAACGGGCTTTGTACTGGGGATGATTACTGATCTGTTGCACGGCAGTATTCTGGGGGCGAATGCGCTGGCCTTTAGTCTGATCAGTTTTCTGGTGGCTTTCAAATTTCAGCTTATCCGTAATATGCCGCTCTGGCAGCAATCTCTGGTTGTCGCTGGGCTTTCAACTTTGATGAACTGTTGCGTATTTCTGGCTTATGTCTCGTTACCTAAGATGCTCTTTCATCCCGAAGTGTTCTGGAATGGGGTGGTCAATGGTATTCTCTGGCCCTGGCTATTTTTATTAATGCGGAAAATCCGTCGTCAATTTTCAGTTCACTAAAAACATTAGTCACTAATAACAATAGATGAAGAAAAGAAGCTAATAATAAAGACGCCTAAGGATAATGCACGATGAAAACGATTTATTTAGCTTCTGGCTCACCAAGACGGCGTGAGCTGGTGGAATTGCTGGATTTCAATTTTGAAATCCTGACTGCTCAGGTTGAAGAAAAATGGCATGAAGGGGAGTCACCACAGCAATATGTGACTCGATTGGCCAGAGAAAAATCACAGGCAGGTGTCGCAATTGCACCAGATGATGGCCCGGTTCTGGGCGCGGATACCATTGTGGTATTTAATCACCGTATCTTGGAAAAACCACGAAATCAGCAACAGGCAGCAGAAATGTTGAATGTTTTGTCAGGTCAGTGCCATCAGGTCATGACGGCAGTTGCTTTATCGAACAGTCAACATATCTTGAGTGAAATCGTCATAACAGATGTGATATTCCGCCAGTTATCTCAACAGGAAATACAGGAATATATTGCATCCGGGGAACCAATGGATAAAGCCGGTGCTTATGGCATTCAAGGTAAAGGTGGCTGTTTTGTCAGAAAAATTCAGGGCAGCTACCATGCTGTTGTCGGCTTACCACTGGTGGAAACGTATGAGTTAATCACACGATTTTTAGCGTTAGCTGATGGGAAGGATTATTCATGACAGCAGAGTTATTAGTCAATGTAACACCATCCGAAACGCGGGTTGCTTATATTGATGGTGGTATCTTGCAAGAAATTCATATTGAACGGGAAACCCGCAGAGGCATTGTCGGAAATATTTATAAAGGTCGCGTGAGCCGGGTTTTGCCCGGTATGCAGGCGGCGTTTGTCGATATCGGGCTGGAGAAAGCCGCTTTTCTGCACGCATCGGATATTGTGCCACATACGGAATGTATTGCCGGTGAAGAGCGGAAGAATTTCCATGTCAGGGACATTGCGGAACTGGTTCGTCAGGGACAGGATTTAATTGTCCAGGTGGTGAAAGATCCCCTGGGCACCAAAGGCGCTCGTCTGACGACAGATATTACTTTACCTTCGCGTTATTTGGTCTTTATGCCGGGCGCCTCGCATGTCGGTGTTTCACAGCGTATCGAGAGCGCAGAAGAACGTGATCGTCTGAAAAGCATCGTCATGGATTATTGTGATGAACACGGCGGTTTTATTATCCGTACGGCGGCTGAAGGTGTGGGGACCGACGAAATTGCACAAGATGCCGCATTTTTGAAGCGTCTGTGGAGTAAGGTGATTGAACGTAAAAAACGCAATATCACGAAAAACAAGGTCTATGGTGAACTGGAATTAGCGCAGCGTGTTTTACGTGATTTTGCGGGCGCTTCCCTTGATCGTATTCGGGTTGATTCCCGCCAGACATTTGTGCAGTTGCAGGAATTTATTGATGAATATATTCCTGAGATGAATGCCAAACTGGAGCATTATCAGGGAAATCAGCCAATCTTCGATCTGTATGGCGTGGAAAATGAAATTCAGCGGGCGCTGGAACGCAAAGTAGAATTAAAGTCAGGGGGTTATCTGATCATCGATCAGACCGAAGCCATGACAACCATTGATATTAATACCGGTGCTTTTGTCGGGCATCGTAATCTGGAAGAAACTATCTTTAATACCAATATCGAAGCAACGCAGGCAATCGCCCGGCAATTACGGCTTCGCAATTTGGGCGGCATCATTATCATTGACTTTATTGATATGGGGCATGAAGAACACCGTCGTCGTGTATTGACATCTTTGGAACAGGCATTAAGTAAAGATAGAGTGAAAACAACCATTAATGGTTTTTCACAATTGGGCCTGGTTGAGATGACCCGTAAACGTACACGAGAAAGTCTTGAACATATTTTGTGTCATCATTGTCCGACATGCCAGGGGCGTGGCACGGTAAAATCCGTCGAAACCGTCTGTTATGAAATTTTACGGGAAATTGTCCGTGTCAATCGGGCAATAGCGGCTGATCGTTTTCTGGTTTATGTCTCGCCTGCCATCAGCGAAGCCCTGAAAGGAGATGAGTCACACGCACTGGCAGAGGTCGAACTCTTTGTTGGTAAACAGGTTAAATTGCAAACAGAGCCGCTTTATAGCCAGGAGCAATTTGACGTGATCATGATGTAACGCCATGATCTTATAAGATTGGGTTTATCAATCTGGGTCTGGCTGTGTAAAGCTGGCTTGCAGAGCAACCGCGCTGACAACCAAGGAGAACGATGTGAGGCGACTGCCGGGGATCTTATTAGCGACAGCCGCAATAATCATTATCATTGTGGCTTTGATTGTCAGTGGGCTGCGTTTTTTCCTGCCACATATCGATGAATATCGTCAGCAATTAGTCGAAAAAATTGCTGACGTGACGAATACCCCTGTCAATATGGGGTATATCAACGGCCGTTGGGAATCCTTTGGCCCTAGCCTCGAACTCCACGATATCAGTGCAAAAGCGGAAAATGTCGAGATTCATGCCAAAAAAATCCGGCTTTCTTTGGATATCTGGCGTTCACTTTTACAGCGGCGCTGGTATTTTCGTGATTTGTCTTTTTATCAGCTTCAAATCAATTACGATAAGACATTGTTCGGGCAACAGGCTGAAAACAGGCTATCTAAACCAGACAGACTCTCTACCCTGTTTCTTGAGCAATTCAACCATTTTGACCTGTATGACAGTCGCTTAACCTTTTTGGCACCCTCGGGGGAAAAAGTTGATCTGTTATTGCCACAATTCACATGGTTAAACAAAGATAACCGCCATCGGGCACAAGGCAGCGTAAATCTCTCTTCCATTAATGGGCAAGAAGGGATTGTTCAGGTGAAGTTTGACCTGAAAGATATCAATGGCGTGCTGGATAATGGCACGGTTTATTTGCAGGCTGATGAGATGGATATGCGCCCATGGTTAAGCCGCTGGCTGAGGGATAACACCGGGTTGGATAAGGCTCATTTTAGTTTAGCGAGCTGGGTTACCCTGAAAGAAGGGCGCATTGATAGCGGACACGTGCAGCTAAAACACGGTGGCGTCAATTGGCATGTCGGCAATGAAAAACATCAGCTCGCAGTGAATGATTTTCTTTTACAAATGCGCCGCCAGGGTGAAGGCTGGTTGTTTGCTATCCCGGATCTGGCAAGCCTGAAAACGAACGGGCAACCGTGGCCTGGGGGGAAGCTTTCGACACTCTATCTTAAGCAAGCATCCAAATATCAGGGGCAGGATCACTGGCGTATCCGTGCCGATAATATCCAGCTTGAATACTTGAATGGGATCTTACCGATGCTCTCCTTTGTGACATCTGATGTTGTCAAGGATTGGCAGCGCCGCCAGCCGAAAGGGGTTATTGACCGTTTTGCCCTCGATATTACCCCCGCGTTTCCCGACGAGATGGGAATTCGCCTGAACTGGCGGGATGTCAGTTGGTTACATTGGAAAGAATTGCCTGCCATCAACCATTTCAGTGGCATGTTAGCGGGGAATGTACAGGGGGGAACGCTTCAGTTTGGTTTGAAAAACAGTGTCATTGATGATGGCGCTAGGTTTCAGGCACCGCTTGAGATTGCCAGTAGCGAAGGGAAGATTGTCTGGAAAAAGGAGCACGATGGCCTGGCAATATCGGGTCAGGGGTTGGATTTACAGGCAAAATCGCTATGGCTTAATGGGAATTTCCGCTATCTGAAACCCCATGATAAACCGCCGGTGCTGGCGATGTTAGCAGGCATCCGTGTTAACGACATTGGCGAATCATGGCGCTATTTCCCCAAATCGCTGATGGGGGAAGCGCTGACCGACTATTTAACCGCTGCCTTGATTAAGGGAAGCGTGGATAATGCCAGCTTCATTTTTCATGGTGATCCCCATGATTTCCCGTTTAAACAGAATGAGGGGCAATTTCAGGTACTTGTTCCTCTGCGCCATGCCACCTTTCAATACCAACCCGATTGGCCGGCGCTGTTTGATTTGGATATTGATCTGAATTTCCAGAACAACGGATTGTGGATGCAGGCTCAGAACGCCCATTTAGGGAAAGTGGCGGCCAGACAGGTTTCGGCGGTTATTGCGGATTATGACAAGCATAAGCTATTTATTGATGCTGAACTCTCTGGAGAAGGGAAGCATTTCCATGAGTATTTCAATCAAAGTCCGATGGTGAACTCGATTGGCAATGCACTGAACAGTTTGCAGCTTGATGGCCGGGTGGGTGGTCATCTTCATTTGGACATTCCTCTGAAGCAGGGAAACGTTGCCGCGCGTGGAGACGTGGTGCTGAAGGATACGCATCTCTTCATCAAGCCATTGAAGAGTAAAATGGAACATCTCAATGGGAAATTTCGCTTTGACAATGGAAACTTAAAAAGTGAAGCATTATCCGCTAACTGGTTAGGACACCCGTTGTCCCTGCAATTTTCGACTCAAGCGTTGCCAAAGCATTATCAGGTTAATGTGAAGCTGGATTCACGTTGGGCGGCGAAGACACTCCCGATGCTTCCTGTCGAAATGAGCAACCACTTATCTGGCACGCTGAATTGGCGGGGGGATGTGAATATTACCCTACCTTCTGGTGATTCAGCTGCAAATCATGATGTGAAATATCGTGTTGCCGTTAAAGCCGATTTGTCACATTTAAAGAGTAAACTACCTGGCCTGAGTACAACCTCGCTGAGGGAGTGGGATAAGTTGAATCTTTATGCCGAAGGCGATATGAACCAGCTCCAGATAAAAGGGGGCGTGGGCACGCAATACGCATTTAATACTCAATGGGCGTTGGACGAGGCTCATACCCGATTGCAGCGGGGAATTTTTCACACCAATAGTCACTTCCCTGAGTTACCGAAAAAATCGTTACTGACATTAAAGTTGCCTGCGATAGAAGGTGATAAATTATTGGCGTTGCTTGAGCTACTGCGTTGGGCGCCGTCGGAAAATCAGGTTTTTTCGTGGCCGGGAATTGTTGACATTTCATTGCCTGCACTGGATCTGGCTGGACAGCGTTGGCATCAATTGACATTCAATGTCGCTCGACAACATGGCAGCATAACCGTGAGCGCGCAGGGGCAGGAGATTAATGGCAATCTTCTGATTCAAGAAAATAAGCCGATGCAGGCAGTCATCCATTATCTTTATTATGACCCCCGGCTTGCGGCAGCGCCGTCGCGTGATAGTAATCATTTATCGTCGGACAAAGCCTCTGTGCCACATTATTCTTTGAACAAATGGCCGGCATTGGATGTTCAGTGTACAGAGTGTTGGGTGGCTGGCCTAAAACTGGGCAAAGTATCCGGTTCGATCATGCCCGAAGGTGACGCTTTGGTCTTGACGCATGGGCAACTGGAGAACCGTGCCGGCAAGCTGGCATTAGCCGGTCGCTGGTATGAAAATGATATTGGAAACAATAGCCATATCACCGGGACGTTAGCGGGAAATCAGTTCGATGATATGGCCGCTTACCTGGGATTTATCGTGCCGATTGTTGATGCACCTTTTAAATTTGATTTCGATTTGAAATGGCAAAACGTGCCATGGCAGCTTGATCTCAAGACGTTAAATGGAACGCTGAGCGGAAAAATGGAAAGAGGGGCTATCGCTAAATTAGGTGGTGGCAGCGCAGGGCAATTATTAAGATTCATCAGTTTTGATGCATTGTTGCGTAAATTACAATTGGATTTCAGTGACACATTCAGTAATGATTTCAATTTTGATTCCATAAGTGGTAATGCAACCATAAAAAATGGGGTTATGTATACCAATAACTTTCTCATTGATGGATTGGCTGCGGATATTAATGCGACAGGGCAGACAGATTTAGTTCATCGTAAGCTCAATATGGATGTGGTGATTACGCCGGACATTTCGGCTACAGTGAGCGTCGCGACGGCCTTTGCGGTCAACCCGGTGGTTGGCGCTGCCGTTTTTGCTGCGACAAAAGTACTGAGCCCTCTCTGGAGTAAAATATCGCTCATTCGCTATCGGTTAACCGGCAGCCTCGAACAGCCTAAAATTGATGAAGTTTTACGTCAGCTTAAGGGGGATAAAGAGCCATGAAAAATGTCAATGTTGCACTTTTACAATTATGCAGTGGTACCAACGTTAAACACAATTTGGCGCAAATTGAACAACAAATTAAGCAATTACCAGAAACAGTAAAACTGGTTCTGACACCTGAACTTGCGCTGTTGTTCGCTGACGCTGATATTTATCGTGAATATGCCGAAACTCAAGGCCGCGGGCCGTTGCAACAGGCTGTGAGCGAAATGGCGCAGCGGTACGGTGTTTGGCTATTGATTGGCTCGATGCCGCTGGTCAGCCGGGAAGATCCAACACGTATCACGAGCAGTAGCCTGTTGTTTGATGATCAGGGCGAGATCCGAGCGCGTTACGATAAAATTCACATGTTTGATGTCAATATCAATGACGAACACGGCGCTTACAATGAATCCACGATTTACCAGCGTGGTGAGCATATTACCGTTGTTGATACGCCAGTGGGTCGTTTGGGGATGTCTATCTGTTATGATTTGCGCTTTCCGGGACTTTTTCAGGCATTGCGTGAACAGGGGGCAGAACTGATTTCCGTCCCTTCTGCTTTCACCCGCCTGACGGGTAAGGCGCATTGGGAGCCATTGTTGAGAGCGCGTGCGATTGAAAATCAGTGCCTTATTTTGGCGCCGGCACAGGTTGGTGTCCACGGGACGCGCAGAACATGGGGACACACCCTGGCAGTGAGTGGTTGGGGGGATGTTATCAAACAAAATCCTCTGTCTGTCAGTGCATTACTGCTTAATATCCGTAAGGAGAGTTTGACTCACATGCGTGAGCAGATCAAAGTGGTGAAACACAATCGCTTCCGTCCACAACTGACTTCTTTGATAAAGAAGCATTCCAATTAAGATAATAGAGTAATCAATATGAGTTTAACTGATGTCAGTGAATATTTACTGACGGCGAATAATTTGAGTCATCAAGACTTATTTTCTGTACTGAGTCAATTATCGGAACGTCGTCTGGACTACGCGGATCTCTATTTCCAATCCAGCTACCATGAAACATGGGTATTAGAAGACAGAATCATCAAAGATGGCTCTTATAACATTGATCAAGGTGTGGGAATTCGCGCTATCAGTGGCGAGAAAACCGGTTTTGCCTATGCCGATCAAATTACATTGGATGCGTTACAGCAAAGTGCTCAGGCCGCTCGCAGCATTGTACGGGAAACCGGGAATGGCACTGCCCATACATTAGGGGCGGTGGCATATAAAGCCCTTTATCCGACCGTGAATCCGTTACAGAGCATGAGCCGGGAAGATAAAATTGCGTTGTTGCATCGGGTTGATCAAATTGCACGAGCGGAAGATCCCCGGGTGAAAGAGGTCAATGCCAGCCTAACCGGTGTTTATGAGCAAATGCTGGTTGCGGCAACCGATGGCACATTGGCAGCAGATATCCGTCCATTAGTGCGTCTTTCTGTCAGTGTGTTAGTGGAAGATGCCGGTAAGCGTGAGCGTGGTGGCAGTGGTGGCGGGGCGCGTTATGGTTATGAATACTTCTTACGCACTGAAGAGGGACAAACACGGGCAGAACAGTTTGCTCGTGAAGCGGTGCGCATGGCCTTGATCAATTTGTCCGCTGTTGCAGCACCGGCGGGCACAATGCCCGTCGTATTGGGGGCAGGATGGCCGGGGGTTCTGCTGCATGAAGCAGTAGGGCATGGTCTGGAAGGGGATTTCAATCGTCGTGGAACGTCTGTCTTCTCTGGCCGGATTGGGCAAAAAGTGGCTTCAGAACTGTGTACTGTCGTTGACGATGGCACGATGGAAGGGCGACGTGGTTCACTGTCTGTGGATGATGAAGGGGTGCCAGGACAATACAATGTATTGATTGAAAATGGCATCTTGAAAGGCTACATGCAGGATAAACTCAATGCCCGCCTGATGGGCGTTGCTCCGACAGGTAACGGCCGTCGTGAATCTTATGCGCATTTGCCAATGCCACGTATGACTAACACTTACCTGTTGCAAGGAAATGCGACACCGGACGAAATTATTGCCAGTGTTGAGAATGGCCTGTATGCCCCCAATTTTGGTGGTGGTCAGGTGGATATCACTTCCGGTAAATTTGTTTTCTCAACCTCGGAAGCCTATTTGATTGAAAACGGCAAAATTACAAAACCGGTCAAAGGGGCTACCCTGATTGGTTCTGGTATTGAGGCGATGCAGCAAATCTCAATGGTTGGCAATGACTTGGCTCTCGACAAAGGTGTCGGTGTCTGCGGTAAAGAAGGGCAAAGTGTCCCTGTCGGTGTTGGACAACCCACACTGAAAGTCGATAACCTGACTGTAGGTGGAACGGCTTAACTCTTTCTTGGCTTCTCGCTTTTCGCGGGAAGCCAAGTGGTTCTGTCGCATTAAGTGGCCATCAGGTAAGCTCCCCTGTTTTTGAGCGAGTCCAGAGCGATGTCCCTTATCCGAAAAGCGTTCAAACGTCTGCATTATCCAGTCGATATCATGGCCCAATGTGTTCGTTGGTACCTCGCTTATGCCTTGAGTCTGCGAAATCTCGAAGAGATGATGGCAGAGCGCGGCATTGGGGTCGACCATGTTACGATACCTCGCTGGGTGTTACGTTTGGTGCCCCTGTTCGGCAAGGCTTTCTGACCTCGCAAAAAGCCCGTTGGTTCCCGGTGGCGAATGGATGAAACGTACATTAAAGTCAAAGGCCAGTGGAAATACCTTTACCGGGCGGTCGATACCGATGGTCAGACGATTGACTTCCTGCTGACCGCTTGCCGCGATGCAACGGCAGCCCGGCGTTTTTTCCGTAAAGCGATATGCCAGCACGGCAGACCCGCCGTCGTGACTATCGATAAAAGTGGGGCCAATACTGCCGCGCTCACCCTCCTCAATGCGGAAGGATCGCCTCAGCAGGGGATTGAAATCCGGCAAAATAAATACCTGAATAACCGCATTGAGCAAGACCATCGCCATGTCAAACGTCGGATACGGCCAATGTTAGGCTTTACGTCAATTTCTTATCCAGAATTAGGGTAAATTAAGAAGTTATTATTTTTTTGTACAAAAAAATATCAACGTGTATTATGTGTAAAATACATTCGTAAGGATTATCTATGTCATTTCTTTCTTTTTCATTTTCTTCTATTTGGCTATCTTTTATTAGTTTTATTATCTTCATACATGTTAATGCAAATAAATCTAGTATTATCGTAAATATAATTTCCTTAGTGATGATTTCTTTTTCAATTTGTTTTAGTTATCCATTTATTAACGTTTTTTTACTGAAAAATATTTTTATTTTGATAAGTTTATTGTATTTTGTTTATTATCTACCGCGATATCTATGTTCATAAATCTGATAATACTTTATATATATAGTTTGAATTCTACTTTTAACCGCCATGCAAATGGGAGGATGACAATTGATTATTGCTTTAAATGGAAAAAACCGTCAATGAAGGTGTTCTATTCAGAAGAAAATTTCCCAGTGACGGTTTAAACAAAATTTGGGTTATTTCATAAATAAAAATAGTATATTTCTCTAACCGACAAGCGGTGTTGCTAATACCGTCATCGGGGTATCCTGTCGTGGCGTTATTTGATTAATTGATGAACTTACACTTTCTATACTAAATTCAGCCATGGAATTAATCATTTTATGAATTTCTTGTTGTGTCGATGCACTGGCATCTTCTTTTGTTAACTTAGGGTGAGATTGGAACCACACATCTACAATATCCGTTATCTCACCATTATCCCATGTAACAAATGAGGTCTCTTTATGTGCATTACCTGCCTGATCTACATATGCTTCATCTCTGTACGTTAAATTTATTTCCTTAATTCCTATATCAGATAAACCGACTAATTCATTTTCATCGACAATAGCGTTACTATTTTCATCCTTCCATACTTTTAATCTATCCCATTCTTTATCATCTTTTGATATAATAAGATCATTATTAGAATCCAATTCTGATAACGCTTCGAATCCATTTGTAAAATCTTTTTTACCCTTAATAATGCTATAGTTACCAAAAAGTTGGCTGCCAGACACTATTTTTCCATCATTATTATTGTCATAAACTAAAAGCCCATCATTTTTATCGACCCAACCAATAGATTCACTTTCTCCATCGTTATTTATATCAAAATATACATCGCCTTCAGGTATGGTGATCACTCCATCTCCATTTAAATCAACAATTAATGGAGAATGCGGCAGAACTGTATAGTTTTTCTCTTTCCATTTTTCACCCCAAGTGTCTGCATTTTTATAATTTTCCCCTATCATTTCAGCAATATTTTCATAATTGCTACTAGGAGTAAAGTGAGGTAACAAAAATCCGCCTATATTCGCATTAGCGTAATTTAGAGCCTTCCTGACGAAATGCACGCAATTGTTAGTGAAAAGATTATAGTTCGGAGAAAATCCAGGTATTTTCCCTAAAGGAGCTTGATTAATAAAGTCCATTAATTTTTCTCTACTTTCCCCTGGTATTTGTACGGTATAACTTTTTACCGTTTTCTTATCATATATAACGCTATCATTTAAACTAACATTATCATATCCACCCTTTTGTAAAGAACTTCCTGTTGACCAGCCAATATCCGTCGATTCTTGATATTTACCTCTTTCTATCGTCATCCAAACATGACCTGTTCGTGATATACCCGTTGTATTATCAGGATTTTTTAACTTTGTTCCCGGTTTCGCAACATGCACAGTGATGAAGTTTTGATCGTAAGCAGCGCCACTAACAGAATCATTTATTATTTTTTCCATACTGTTATCTCCTAATTATATTCATTTTTTGATTTTGGATTTGTTAACCAATACAAATCACTCATTGCCTGATTATTTCCTAAGTCAGCCGATTTTTTAAGTAATTCCAGGGCCTTTTCTTTGTTTTTTTCTACTCCTAGTCCATCTAAATATAATCTAGATAAATTATGTAAAGCCGTTTTAGGATTTTCTGACCTAATCGCTTTGTTATAATAATCTAAGGCTTTTGTATAATTTTGCTTTACTCCCAGCCCCTGTTCATATAGATAGCCAAGATTATTTAATGCAACAGCATTGCCTTTTTCTGCCGCTAATAAATAATACTTAAATGCCTCATGATAATTTTCATCTTCATGATCTAATTTGACAGCTGTTCTGATTAGCTCATCTTCATTAAGGTTTTTATAATTTATGTTATCAACGCAGGAAGTTAATAACGTAATTATAGGGAGTATGATTATACTAAACTTTTTTCTCATGCTATCACCTCGGATTGTTTTTATCTTTCCCAAAAACTTTCTTCCATCTTGGTTTTTAATGGGCTGATTATATAGTCTATAACTCTGCGTTTTCCTGTTTTTATTTCAGCAGTCACCGTCATACCCGCTTTCAATGTAACAAATTCTTCATCAATTTTAATTTTATTACTATCAAGGCTAACAATAGCTGGAAAAATAAAACCTTGTTCTTTATCTTCTACTGAATCATAACTGACATTTTTAATCTGGCCAGTCAAATAGCCATATCGGGTATAGGGAAAAGAATCCACTTTTATGACAACTGATTGTCCCTCATGAATAAAACCCATATCCTTGTTTGCGATCCTGACTTCAATTTCCTGTGGTGACTCGTCAGGTACAATAACCATCATTGCTTGGGTAGCCGGTACTACTCCATTAATAGTATGGAAAGCTAATTGCTGGACTCTTCCATCAACAGGACTATATAATATAGTTGTTTGAGTTCTTTTTTTTGACACTTTAGACTCAATAAATAATCGCTGAATATCATTATGTGCATTCCTTTTCATTTCATTCGCATCTTTTAACACTGTTTGGGTGTTAATTTCTTTTTCACGCTCAACTTCATTTATTTTATGTGCCAGTTCAAGATGCCTATTTTTATTAATTTCATGCTGGTGTTTTAATCTGGAAAGTTTATCTCTTTGATTTAGCCATTCGTGGCGTGATAAATAATTTTGTTTATACAATTTATCATAAGATACCGTTCTTTGTAATTCAAGTTGAATAGAATTACTCAAAGATACAATCTCTTCTTGTACAGATTTAGACTCTAGTTGATACTGATGTCTCTTCTCTATCAACTGCTTGTTTTTATTCATCCATGTTTGGTATAGAGAATAGGCCATATTCCAGCCTTGTTGATTTTGTTCATCTTCTATTGAATTAATAATTGAAAGTATTTCTTCTTTATTATCATGGGGTAATAAAGAACTCCATTCCAGTTCCTTTTTTTGCGCAGAAATCGATGTCAATACTGAATTGCCTATTTGATAGTTAATTAATGCAGTATTGAGGGCTAATACATTCTGCTGATGTTGTTCTTCAGCCCCTAAAACATCTATTGCGACTAAAGCATCACCTTTATGGACATATTGCCCTTCTATAACCCAAATATCTTTTATCTGGCCTGTTTCCAATGGTTGAATGATTTTATTTCGTCCGTAGCTTATTACTTTTCCCTGACTAATGACATCGATATCTATCTGACCAAAATATGACCACGTGATCGTCAATGCAGATAACGTGATAATACAGCGGCCAGTCCATCTCGCTAAAGGTGAAACGGGTGTTTCAGTTAAAGCCAAATGGTCAGGTAAAAAAGTATATTCATCCTTTAAACGCTTCGGAGGTGTCAGCTTATTACGCTCCTTCCATACAAGAAGGCAAACCGATTTATAACGGTGGAAAAATTCACTGACACCTTTAAACCAAACGGATATCTGCACAAAAACCTCATTGAAGATTATACTAATTCAGCCATTTTTCGATAAATACCATTTTCTATATTCATTAATTGATCATGTGATCCATTCTCTACAACTTCCCCTTTATCCATAACAATAATACGGTTTGTATTTCTTATTGTAGATAACCTATGTGCAATAATAATTACCGTTCTATTTTTACAAATTAATGGCATATTCATCATAATGGCTTTTTCGGATTCGTAATCAAGTGCGCTTGTTGCCTCATCAAGAATAAGTATTCTGGGATTGTTTAATAAAACACGAGCCAGTGCAATGCGTTGCCTTTGTCCTCCAGATAATCCAACACCTTGCTCACCAATTTGAGTGTCATACCCTTTAGGTAATTGCATAATAAAATCATGAGCACCAGCCTGTTTACAGACCTGAATGATAGACTGTAAAGATGCAGATGGATGAGTGAGTGCAATATTTTCTTTTATTGTGCGATTAAGCAATACATTTTCTTGTTGTACAACACCAATTTGGCGTCGCAACCAAGTTGGTTCAGCTAATGCAAGATCCAACTCATCAAGCATTATTCTTCCCTTTTCTGGAATATAAAAGCGTTGAATAAGTTTAGCTAAGGTACTTTTTCCCGAGCCGGAGCGGCCAACTATACCAATAATTTCGCCGGCCTTAATATCCAGAGATAAACTACTTATGTTCCATTTTCCGTCCATTTGATAGCGAAAAAAAACATCTTCAAATGTGACATCTCCTCGCAATGAAGATAAATTTACACTACTGTCAGCATGCTCTGTAGGGGTATTTAAAATATCACCTAAGCGAGCAACAGAAATCCCTATTTGTTGAAAATCCTGCCATAATTGAGCCAAGCGAATAATAGGTGCAGTGACCTGGGAGGCTAACATATTAAAGGCAATAAGCTGACCAACAGTGATTTCATTACTAATCACTAAATGAGCACCAAACCACAAAATTAAAATCGAAACTATTTTTTGGACTAATTGAACACCTTGTTGCCCAAATATAGCTAAACGGGTTACTTTCATGGCTGAACCAATATATGCAGGCAATAATTCATGCCAGCGATTTATGATTTGCCTCTCAGCAGCCAGTGATTTTAATGTTGAAACTGTGCTTACCGTTTCGACTAAGAAAGCCTGATTATCAGCATTTCTGGCAAATTGCTTATCTAAACGTTTTCTTAAGATGGGACTAATAATTACAGACAGAGTAATATATATTGGTAAGGAAATTAAAACAATTAATGTCAAAGGAGGGCAATAATGCCACATCACAATAATAAAGAGAAAAGAAAACATAAAATCTAAGATAGATGTAAACGCCTGTCCCGTTAAAAACTGGCGGATATTCTCTTGTTCTTTGATCCTGGCAATTGTTTCTCCTATCCGCCTAACTTCAAAATAACGAATTGGAAGATTTATTATATGGCCTAATAGCTTTGAGCCTAATTCAATATCTATTCTATTTGTTGTATGTGAAAAAAGATATGTTCTTAATCCAGTTAAAATAACCTCAAAAAAAACAACCACAACAAAAGCGAAGGCGATAACATCTAAAGTATTATAGCTTTGATGGACAAGAACTTTATCCATAACCACTTGGAAGAAAAGCGGTGTTACTAATGCAAAAACCTGAATAAAAATGGATAATATTAAAACCTCAGTAAATATATGACGATATTTAATAACTACTGGAATGAACCAAGTAAAATCAAATCGCTGCAATTTATCTGAAACTGATTTTTTTGAAGAAATAAGGATAATCTGGCCTGAATAAATGGAATCAAACTCATTCTTGTCAAGAATACGATTACTTTTCCCTTTTATATCATAGATGAGATATTTATTATCTTCTGCTTTTAATAAAATAAACGAAGATTCGTTTTCACCTATAACTAATGCCGGTAAAGGAGAAAATCTAAGTCTATCAATTGATTTTTTGACTAATTTAGCATGGAGCGAATGTTCTTTCGCCGCTAGCAACCACTGAGTTACACCGAAGTATCCATCTTTATCAGAAAATTGATGTTTTATTGAAAAACTATCCAAATTAACACCGTGATACCCAGCAATCAAAACCAATCCTGTTATTAATGATTGAGACAATCTGATACCTTCATCCTGAATAATTATTTCTAACTTTCAAAATAATATATCAAATAATTCTCATTATCAATATGGTGAGTTATAAATAATTTAAATTTATTAAATTTCCTTGTTTTAACCCGAGCTGAAAAGATAGGCCTTAGAATTCCCTGTTCTCGGTCAGGCGCGTACGGGTAGCGAAGTTACCGACGTGACAAGTCTGCGGTCGGGCGTTGCTGAAAACTGGACGAGACCTATATTAAGGTGAAAGGTCAATGGAAATATCTTCACCGGGCAATGGATTCCGACAGCAATACGGTGGACTTCTTGCTAACCGCGCATCGGGATAAGAAGGCTGCTCTGCGTTTCTTTAAAAAAGCGATGAGGCAACACAGTCGGCCTGACGTGGTGACAATCGATAAGAGCGATGCCAATACAGTCGCGCTGAATGAACAGGAGCATCGTTGTGTCAAACGACGGACACGCCCTATGCTGGAATTCAAGCATTTCAGACGAGTCAAGACCGTACTAGAGGGCATTGAATGGGTCAATATGTTATGTAAAGGACAATATCCACGGGGAGCGGAAAGTCAGATTTCACCGGCAGACTTTTTTCATCAACTGACCGATTAAAAATCAATCAATTCTGTTTTCGTTCATTCTCTCATTACATTTAACCCAAAGCGTAACTTAATCTAGATGAATAATGAAAGGGAAGGGAGGAAATGACCGCCAATTCTTAACGAAATGGCGGAGAGGGAAGATTAAGCTGATTCTGACAGCTCTTTCAAATATTGGAAAATCTGGCGGTAGGATTTCGGTGGTTTATTCGCCGCTTTTTCCTTTTTAGCATTACGAACCATTGTCCGAAGTTGCTGGCGATCCGTATGTGGATATAGGGCGATCACTTCTTCAAAGGCATCGTCATTTTCAAGCAGTTTATCACGCAGCTCTTCCAGTTTATGTAAGATAACCACTTGCTGGTTATGGCGATTTTTCAGTTTATCTAACGCTGTGGTAATGGGTTCAGGATCACGGGCACGCAACAATTTACCAATGAGCTGTAATTGGCGGCGACGCCCTTCACGTTTAATTTTCTGCGCCAGTTCAATGGCGGCCAGCAGATCTTCATCCAGAGGAATTCGCTCCAGTTGGTTTTTACTGAGTTCGACCAGTTCAGCGCCCAACTTTTTCAGGATTTCAGCGTCCCGCTTGATCTCACTTTTACTGACCCAGATTATCTCTTCTTCTTCCTCTTCAGCAGGATAATTGTCGAGCCAATCTTCAGGCTGCTTTGCCATAATGGTTTTCCTTCTAAAAAGGCCGGATAAAGGTGTGTTTTGGCACATGACCTATCGTCCGGTGGGTGTTAACATCCTAATATTGTGTATTGTAACTGGGAAAATTGCCTGATTACCACTCGGCATTCGTGCAATGAACCGAAAGAACGCATTTTTCCTGATAAATTTACCTTTTAATTCATTGGATTATGGTTAATTAATGATAATCACCAATCAACAAATCGCCGAGCAGCGGAAGAGGCTGGAAGATGCGGTTGCCCAGGCTCTGGAATTAGCGAAAGCAGGCAGTGATGCTGCGGAAGTCGCTGTCAATAAAACCACGGGAATTAGCGTTAGTACCCGTTTCAGTGAAGTCGAAAATGTTGAGTTTAACAGCGATGGCGCATTGGGGATAACGGTTTATCACCAGCAACGTAAAGGAAGTGCGTCCTCCACGGATCTCAGCCCTGAAGCGATTGCGCGTACAGTGCAGGCGGCCATTGATATTGCGCGCTATACTTCTCCTGATCCTTATGCTGGCCCGGCAGATAAAGAATTATTGGCCTTTGAAGCCCCTGAACTGGATCTTTTCCATCCTGCGGATCTGGATGCGGATAAATCCATTGAGTTGGCTGCCCGTGCTGAGCAAGCCTCCGTGCAGGCAGATAAACGGATTACGAATACGGAGGGGGGGAGTTTCAATAGCCATTATGGTATTCGGGTATTTGGTAATAGTCATGGCATGTTACAGAGCTACTGTTCAAGCCGCCATTCGATGTCGAGCTGTGTGATTGCTGAGCAAGATGGCAATATGGAGCGCGATTATGCCTATACGGTGAGTCGTCGTCTTGACGAATTAAAATCGCCTGAGTGGGTTGGTCAGGAGTGTGCCCGTCGCACGCTTTCCCGTTTGGGTGCGCGTAAATTATCAACGATGAAAGCGCCGGTTATTTTTTCTGCGGAAGTGGCTACGGGATTGTTCGGCCATTTAGTTGGCGCGATCAGCGGCAGCAGTATTTACCGTCAATCTTCTTTCTTGTTGGATAGCCTGGGCAAACCAATCCTGCCTTCCTGGTTGACGATTAAAGAACAGCCTCATTTGCTGCGTGGATTGGCTTCTACGCCTTTTGACAGTGAAGGTGTACGTACAACCCCACGTGAGATTGTTAAAGATGGGGTTTTGCAGACTTGGTTACTGACTTCCTATTCTGCTCGTAAGTTGGGAATGGTGAATACCGGTCATGCGGGTGGTATTCATAACTGGCAGATTGCCGGTCAGGGGCTGGATTTTGCTGATTTGTTACGTGAGATGGGAACAGGGCTGATTGTCACCGAGTTGATGGGACAGGGCGTTAGCGCAGTGACCGGGGATTATTCACGTGGTGCATCCGGTTTTTGGGTCGAGAAGGGGGAAATACAGTACCCAGTCAGTGAGATCACCATTGCAGGCAATTTGAAAGAGATGTGGGCAAATATGGTGACAATCGGTAATGATATTGAAACGCGCAGTAATATTCAGTGTGGTTCGGTATTGTTGCCGGAAATGAGTATCGCCGGTCAATAGGGATACTCAATCAACAGTAGCCAGTTCGGTATGACTGAGCTGGCTGAAAATCAGCGATGATATTCGCCGGCGGCCTCGGGTTGATAAAGCAATTCTAATACTTTTATGCGGGTTTTTTCGCCGTTTGGTAATGTCCAGGTGATTTCATCATTGACCCGTAGACCCAGAAGTGCAGCACCTAGAGGCGCCATTACGGACAGATGCTTTGTGCTGTCTTGCAAGGACGCAGGGTAGACCAGTGTCCGCACTCGTTCTTCATTACTGCCCAGATCAATAAAACGAATTTCACTGTTCATTGTGACAATATCCGCCGGAATATCCACTGGAGCCACTATCTCAGCCCGATCCAGTTCTTCGTTCAACGCTTTGGCAATACTGGAATTGGCAAAGGCAGGCTGTTCTAACAGAGAATCTAAACGTTCAGCGTCGAGTTCATTGATAATGATTTTAGGTGTTGTCATACCACGCTCCAAATTAGGCTCAATACAAAATAACACCCCACGCCACGAAGGAGGGGGGTGTTATTTTCAAAGTGATTAAAATGATATTAGGCTGTTCTGTCGTGAAAATAAAGAGATCATGATCACGAACTGTTTTGTGTTTTTAATGAAATAAGGCTCATCAGCACAGGTTAAGAAGAATAACCAGATATCACCGGCACTTTGATTATAGACCCTTTACCACGATTTTTGGGTTGGTTTCTCCCCAAATGGAAGATAACTCAACAATATGCTGACCACTCCATTTTTGGATATCAGACTGCGTGATCTCGTTATTGCCTTGTTTACCAAAGAGCACAACTTCATCGCCGGCCTTCACGTCAGGCAGGTCAGTCACATCGACCATCGCGGTGTTCATGGTGATGCTCCCCACAATAGGGGCACGATGACCATTGATCAGAACATAGGCTTTGTTTGACAGGTTGGTGCTTACGCCATCAGAGAAACCAACAGGCAGGTTGGCGAGTTTGGAATCACGCGTCAGTGTGTAAGTGTTGTTGTAGCTAATCCCATTGCCTTTCGGGTAGGTTTTAACAGAAGCAACACGAGTTTTTAATTCAATCAGTGGCTTATATTCTGGATGGCTGTCGGGCAGAATACCGTAAAGGGCACTACCAACGCGCGCCATATCGAACTGTGCTTCAGGAATGCTCATTGACGCAAGGGAACTTGATGCGTGCAGCGTGATTTCATCTCTGTTCAGATTAGCTGCGTTGATCAACCAAGCAGTTTGTTCCTGGAAGTGATTAATACTGGAACGGATAGCATCCAGATTAGCGAGTGCATGGTGGCTCATTATGCCGACCAGCTTCAGGTTAGGTAGCTGAGCGATTTTCAGAGCGTCTTGTTTACCTTGCTCTGTTTTCATTTCCAGCCCGTTGCGGCTCATGAGACCGGTATTCAATACCAGATGAACACGAATGTGTTTTCCGTGTTTTTTAGCCAGCGCATCAACAGCCTGAGCTTGTTCCAGATCACCAACCATCTCTTCCATGTCATAGCCCAATGTGCTTTCAATTTCGCTCACATTGGCTGTACGGACACGCATGAGTTGTCCTTTGAAACCGCTTTCCCGGACGAGACGCGCTTCTTCATTACTGGTAATTCCCACACAAGACACATCAGTTTTAATGATAGACGGCATCAGCAGGCCGAGCCCGTGGCCATACGCATCCCCTTTCAGTACCGCACACAATTGAGTCCCTTTGTTCAGATTTTTTCGTAGTGTGTGGATATTGTTTTCGAACGTCGTGGTATTGATTTCAACCCAAGCGTTATTGGTTGCTGCGATGCTTTCTGCGTGGGTGTTATCTAAAGAGAGCACAGGTGCTGCTTGGGCAACACCTTGAAACAGACCCAGACCAAGAAGGATCGCCAGTGTGGTTTTATTAAAACGCATGAAGTAAATCTCCAGTTTAGGATTTATGCGTGCAATGCACGGTACGTAAAAAACACTTAATGATAAGTTTTTTATTAATTTATTTCACATGTTTAAATTATTGAAAGATAACATTTATTATATATCTAATACTATTTATAAATAGTCAGTTTTATTAACTGTGTTAATGGTTTTGGCCAATCATTTTTAGAATTGAAGAAGGATCTACTTGCAGGATATAGGAAGGTTTTTTTATCTTTTGTCAGTTTTAATGACTTGTTTCTTGCTATTGTCAAAATCGGATATGGTCAAAAAACGTGAACGGGAGAGGGTGAAGAAAGGAGATGGCATATAGTCAATGCAGATATCGTAACAACACGTTAAAAATTTTCCGGCCCCATAAAAGGCCCTCAGATAAAAATCTGAGGACACATCTTAATCAGGGAACCATACGGATTTTATTGTCCGTTTTCATCGAGGCTTTGGAAGACGGATTTCATATAATGGTATTGATGGTCGCTAATTTTTTCTTTTACGACGTCATAGGCATTCGCGTTTTTAACAGCGATATATAACCCCTCTTTATGGAACGTCTCCAGTACAACGAGTGCCAAGTCCTTCATTGATTTTGTGCTTGCGTGCAAACCAATATGGCGACCAATTTGGTTATTGAGCAAATCGATTAGTAAAGGGAAATTAAAAAATGAAGGTAAGTAATAAAAAAATACTACTTATTTTAAGTGCATTTGCTATTCTAACTTTTGTCTATTTTTTCTCTTTTAGACAGTGGGATATCAAAGAGGTTATCGTTGATTACAGTAATAAACATTGCCAGATAAATCAAGAATGTTTGGTTGATTTTAAAGATTTAACCCCCTTTAGCTGGGATAGGGCTTATATTTTCCCCGACGGAAAAAATTCAAAATCGATCAATAATGCTATTGGTATGCAATATCGATTTACTGATGTTGGATTGAAATTTATTTTTATCAGAGATAAGGAAATTGTTTACTCCGAAGAGTATTTCCCTGATCTTGATTGTCATGATAAAAATCAAATTATCCCTGTTTTTGCTACTCTATATCCCAAAAATAATTATCCAAGTTATTATTTTTTAACAAAAGAAAATAGTCAATTATTTATAACAATGCGTAATAGCATATCGAGCAATTGTGATATGTTTTATGAGATCTCGCCCTCAAATGAAGATCAATCAGAAAAAAGCAATCCTTATAAGAAGTGAGTGTTTTTTCTGTATAGATGAGTTCCAAAACGCGCTGTAAAAATGTTGTGGTCTAATGAGCGAAGATAGCTTATCAGCCGGCTAATGTTATTAATATGACACTATCGGTTGGGTGGGTAATTTGATCTATTGGATAGATGCGCAACTATTCCTCATCAAATCCTGCGTTGAAAAGTTCGGTAATCGCCGCCAGAGCCTGCTCTTCATCCGGCCCGGTCGCTTCAACTTCAATATAGCTACCTTGTTCGGAATCTAACATTAACATGGCAATGACACTGCAAGCCTCAGCCTGAATATGACGACTGTTGCGCAAAATGACCTGCGATTGAAATTGCAACACAAGGTCGTGGAGTTTCATCGCAGGTCTGGCATGCATACCAAGCCGGTTTTTAATTTCAAGCCGCTTTTTGACTGTCATGCTTTGCTTTATGGGGCGTGCTATTTACGTTTTTCCAGTGTGCGGTGACGTGACTGCACGTTTTTACCACGAGATCGGAAATAATCGGCTAGCTGTTCGGCAACATAGACCGAACGGTGTTTACCACCGGTACAACCAATCGCGACAGTCAGGTAGCTGCGATTATTGGTTTCCAGCATAGGTAACCAAAGTTCAAGATAGCTACGTGTTTGATAAATGAAATTATGAACTTCAGTGTGGCGATCCAAAAATGCGGCGACAGGGCGATCTAAACCCGTCATAGGGCGCAGTTTCGGGTCCCAGTGCGGGTTTGGCAGGAAACGCACATCGAAAACATAATCGGCGTCAATGGGAATACCATGTTTGAAACCAAAAGATTCAAACACCATTGTCAGTTCACGTTCCCGTTTGCCCAGTAAACGGGTTCTGAGCATCTCTGCCAGTTCATGAACGGACATTTCCGATGTGTCGATAATCAAGTCGGCCCGTGAACGCAGTGGTTCAAGCAAATCGCTTTCTTGGTCAATGGCACTTTCCAGTGACAGATTTTTGCTGGATAGCGGATGCAAACGGCGCGTGTCACTGTAGCGACGGATCAGGGTATTACGATCTGCATCCAAAAACAGTAGCTGTGGTGAAAAACTGTCAGGGAGTTTCGTCAGGGCTTCTTCAAAAATTTCGGGTGACTCCGGCATGTTTCTGACATCAATGCTAACTGCTGCTGAAATATCGCGTTCAACCAGTGAGCTTGCCAGCTCTGGTAGCAACACAACCGGCAGGTTGTCCACACAATAGAAGCCCATGTCTTCCAGGGCACGCAGCGCGACAGATTTCCCTGACCCTGAACGACCACTGACTATCATCAGCACCATGAGGTGACTCTCCTAAATGTTTACAATTGTCATCACTATTTATTCAGTAATGATTTTATATAATTCATCATCACTCAGAGCTGAGCGCAGACGACGGCAGAAGTTTTTGTCTGCAAGACGTTTTGCAATCAATGATAGTGAGTGTAAATGAGTTTGACATTGATCTGATGGCACTAATAAAGCGAACAATAAGTCAACAGGTTGATTATCAATGGCATCAAAGGTAATGGGGTGTTCTAGATGTAAAAATACCCCAACGGCATTCGCCGAACTCTCTTTATCTAATTTGCCGTGAGGGATTGCAATCCCGTTCCCGATCCCGGTAGTGCCAACTTTCTCGCGGGAAAGTATAGCCTCAAATACGCTATTTTCTGATACGCCAAGCTGTTTTGATGCCAGTTCGCTGATAATCTCTAAAGCTCGCTTTTTACTCGAACAAAGTACATTGTGGCGTGTACATTCGGGTGAAAGGACTGAGCTTAGGGGTAAATCTGTTTCGTTGTTCATTTCTTTATTCACTTAGGGCCTTGTTCTACCAGATGCCTGACGGGCATCTGGTATTGATTCACTGCACCAGAACCGAACTTTCGTTCGTTCAACACCTTGAAATACATCGGTACAAATCGAAAGATCACCACCGACCGAAAGATCGCATGGTGTTACCTAAAAGGTGTTTATAGAGAGAACAGTGGTAATTTTATGATGGCCCCGTTGCCTGAAAGCGATTAATGTTGTCTCAATTTACTTTTGTGTTTGGTCAATTGACGCGCCAGTTTATCGACCAGCACATCAATGGCCGCATACATGTCTTCATGTTCTGCGGTTGCATGCAACTCGCCTCCGTTAATATGCACCGTGGCTTCGGCGATCCGCTCCACCTTTTCCACCCGGAGTATGACCTGGATGAGATGAATCTTATTGAAATATTGATCCAATTTGCTGCATTTGCTGTTCACAATGTTGCGAAGTGCATCTGTGATTTCAATGTTATGGCCTGTGATATTGAGTTGCATGGTGTTTTCCTTCTCTGTGTTGTTCAAACCAGTTTTTTACGTTGATTTGAAGGCGGGATGGATAACGACTCTCTATATTTTGCGACAGTCCGGCGCGCAACCTGAATACCTTGTTCAGTGAGCAGGCTGGTCAATTTACTGTCACTTAGTGGTTTGGCCGGGTTTTCTGCCGCGACCAGTTTTTTCACCAGCGCACGTATTGCCGTCGAAGAGGCTTCACCGCCACTCTCTGTATTGACGTGACTGGAAAAAAAATATTTAAGCTCAAAAATACCGCGTGGACTATACAGGTACTTCTGTGTCGTCACACGGGAGATGGTGGATTCATGCATATCAACCTGGTAGGCGATATCTGCCAGTACCAGTGGTTTCATGTGTTCTTCACCATACTCAAAAAAATCTTGTTGCTGTTCAACAATGCTGACGGCGACTTTCAATAACGTTTCATTACGGCTTTCGAGGCTTTTGATGAGCCACTTGGCCTCTTGCAAGTTATTGCGTATGAACAGGCTGTCACTTTCATTATTGGCCTGTTTCCCCAAGGCTGCATAGTGTTGGTTGATGTGCAGACGGGGAATGCTATCGGTATTTAGGCTAACTTGCCAGTTTTCATTTTCTTTCCGCACCAAGACATCTGGAATAACATATTCAGATTCCCCTGTATTGATGGCCAGACCCGGTTTTGGCTCTAGTGATTGAATGATATCAATGGCCCCTTTCAGAACACGCTCTTTTAATTTGCTCTGACGTAATAAATTACGGAAGTCTCGGTTACCCAGCAGATCAAGGTAATGATCGGTAACCCGCCTGGCTTCATTCAGGTAAGGTGTGTCTGACGGTAGTACTGAAAGCTGGATCAGCAAACATTCGCGTAAGTCACGGGCAGCAACACCAATCGGATCAAAATGCTGTATGCGCTTAAGGACGGTTTCGACTTCGGCCAAAGTCAGCGCATCATCCCCCATGCTGGCAAGAATCTCTTCAATGGACGTGCTCAGGTAACCGTTGTCATCAATGGCATCAATAATTGAAGTGGCAATCGCCGCATCCGTTTCTGTAAATGGTGTTAATGTGGCCTGCCACATGAGGTAATCTTGCAATGTCTGGGTAGTTTCTCCCTGATAGACAGGAAAATCATCGGCGGTGTAATCGTTACTGGTGCCTGACGGTGTGCCAGCGGCGTAAATTTCATCCCAACTGGCATCCAGCGGCAACTCTTCAGGCATATCCTTCTGTTCAAGTGCTTCACGGGTATCCATAACTTCTGTTTCCACATCAGAAAGTACCTGATTCTCCACTTCCTGATGCGGATCACTCTGTTCAAGCAACGGATTGGTTTCCAAAGCCTGCTGAATTTCTTGCTGAAGTTCAAACGTCGATAGCTGCAACAAACGAATGGCTTGCTGGAGTTGTGGTGTCATTGTCAATTGCTGACTGAGTTTGAGTTGCAAACTTTGCTTCATAGCGTGACCACTTTCTCCTTAATCTCGCCTGAGTGATTCCCTGGATTGCGCCTGACAGAAGGATGGCGGTTATAAGCGGAAACCTTCACCCAAATAGACACGTTTGACCTGCTCGTTATTCAGGATATCCGTTGGCGTACCGTGGGCAATCAGGTGACCTTGACTGACGATATAGGCTCGTTCACAGACATCCAATGTTTCACGCACATTATGGTCAGTAATGAGTACCCCTAAGCCGCAGTCCCGCAGGTGCTGAATGATCTTTTTAATATCCAGTACGGAAATCGGATCAACGCCAGCAAAAGGTTCATCTAACAGGATGAATTTAGGATTGGCAGCCAGCGCCCGGGCAATTTCCACACGACGGCGCTCACCACCGGAAAGCGATTGGCCAAGGCTATCGCGCAGGTGAGAAATGTGAAATTCTTCCATCAGCGCTTCTGCCCGTTCTTTTCTTTGCTCTTGGGTCAGATCTTTGCGGATCTCCAGTACAGACATCAAATTGTCAAAGACACTCAAGCGACGGAAAATGGAAGCTTCCTGAGGCAAGTAACCGATTCCGCGACGGGCACGTTCATGCAGGGGCAGCAGGCTGATATCTTCTTCATCAATGGCGATCGAACCCGCATCACGAGCAACAATGCCAACCACCATGTAGAACGTCGTGGTTTTACCTGCCCCGTTGGGGCCGAGTAAGCCAACAATTTCTCCCGACTTCACATTGAGGCTGACGTCTTCAACGACCTTACGGCCTTTATATGCTTTCGCCAGGTTTTCTGCGTTTAATATTGCCATATTAGTCTTGCCATTAGTCCTTATTGACTCTTTTTATGAGCATCAGCGTGGTTAACCCCGGAATCTTTTTCCTGTAGCTGGGCAGGTAACAGGACGGTGGTGACATGTTTACCTTTATTACTAAAGGCTTCCATCTGTTGTGTTGGCACCAGATACGTGATTTTATCGCCTTTGATGTTGCTGTCTAGCTGTTCAAGATAGGCATTGCCCGTCAGCTCGACCAGCTCTTTATCGGTTTCATAGCGCATCTTTGACGCATGGCCTTTGAGCGGTTTGCCATCATCTTGTAATTGATAAAAAGTGGCCGGGTTACCGTAAGCTTCGATAACGGTTTTATCGGCGTTTCCGCCCGGGCGGGTCACAACGACTTTATCGGCATGAATGTCGATTGAGCCTTGCTTGACGATAACATTATCTGTAAATGTGGCAATGTTCCCCGTTAAATCCAGCGACTGTTTGGCGGAGTCGATGGTAATGGGCTTTTTTGTATCCTCTTTTAGAGCCAGTACGGGCAGGCTGACGGCAAACAGGGTACCGGCAATCACGGTATTACGGATTAGGTTGTTCATGTGGGATCTCATATTGAGTAGTCACCTTTTCAATCAATTCAGCAGTTTTGTTTCGCAGATTGCCACGCATTTTCATGCCAACAGATTTCAGTCCGACGCCAGTGAGGGCCACCCGGTTATCGGATGCGACATCCTGTGTCGTGAGATTGACAGTCGCATTGTCTGTTGTGATCCGCTGCAATTGTGACGCATCGGTCAGGCTATCCACTTGGACATCCCCATACAGATAGAGCATGTTATCGTTAGTCAGTTTGGCCTGATTCGATCGCACTGTCCATGTGGGTATCGGGGCGCCGGGGGCACCATTGGGATCAAATGTTGTCAATACCGGGTTGGTAAACCAAGTTTGCTTCGTTTTCGTATAGTTTTTAACGTCATCAGCGACCAGCTTGTAAGCCAGCTTACCTTCAGGGTCATAGACAAACGTAATGGCTTCTTGTGTTTGATAATTAGGATAACCGTCATCCACAATGGGGAGCGAAGCCCCATCATTGACATTTGATAAATTCCAGCCGATCAGCGCAAGCGCGATCAGGGCCAGTATTGCGATCAACCAGGATCGAATTTTGCTCATTATTTCTTTTTTCAGTTTTAATTTAGATGGATAACCCTTTGGCGTCTTCTAGCTTATTTTGAGCGAAGAGCACCAAATCACAAAGTTCCCTGACTGCCCCACGACCGCCGACTGTCTGAGTGACATAATCTGCTTTCGGCAACAGTAATGGATGGGCATCAGCAACGGCAACAGATAACCCAACTTGTGCCATGACAGGCCAGTCAATAAGATCATCACCAATATAGGCGATTTGCTCTGGCTGTAATGCTAGTTTATCCAACAGTTCTTTATACGCCAAAACCTTATCGTTCTGACCTTGGTAAAGATGGGTAATACCGAGTGTTTTTGCTCGATTTTCCAGCAGTTTAGCGTTGCGGCCAGTAATGATAGCAACTTCAATACCCGACGTAATTAAGCAACGGATACCATAACCATCACGCACGTTAAATGCTTTTAGTTCTTCGCCTTCATTGCCCATGTAGATGATGCCATCGGACATGACTCCATCGACATCACAAATCAGAAGACGGATTTGGCGGGCTTTTTCAATCACGGCGTTGCTGACTGGGCCGTAACAGGTGTCCAGGTATGCTTTTTGACTCATCAAAACATTCTCTTAAGATTTATATCATGCTTATTGATACCAGTGTACTTGCTTTACACGACCCCGGCCTGTAAAAGATCGTGCATATGTAATACACCAAGTAGTTTGTCACCTTCCGTGACTAATAGTGAGGTGATATGGCGTGATTGCATTAAGTTTAAAGCATCAACCGCTAGGGCATTCGGTTTAATACGGATGCCCCCCGCCGTCATGACGTCGGCGATTTTTGCATGGTTTAAATCAATGCCCATATCGAATACACGACGCAAGTCGCCATCGGTAAAAATTCCCTTGATCTGCCTGTCATCATCGCAGATAACGGTCATCCCCAGTTTTTTGCGGGTGATTTCGATCAACGCTTCCCGCAGCGTCGCCGTCTGGGGAACATGAGGAATGTTATCCCCCGTGGCCATTAAATCACTGGCCAGCAGCAGCAGTTTACGTCCGAGTGTCCCGCCAGGGTGAGAAAGTGCGAAGTCTTCGGCAGTAAAGCCACGCGCTTGCAAAAGGGCAAGCGCTAATGCATCACCCATGACAAGGGTTGCCGTGGTGCTGGTTGTGGGCGCCAATCCCAGTGGGCAGGCTTCTTGCGGGGTTTTAATGCACAAGTGGATATCTGAGGCTTTCCCCATGCTACTGTCACGATTGTTTGTCATGCAGATGAGCGGGACTTTTTGTCGCTTGAGAACGGGAATTAATGCCAGAATCTCATTTGATTCACCGGAATTAGAAATGGCCAGCACGATATCTTTTGATGTCACCATACCAAGATCGCCGTGGCTGGCTTCGCCAGGATGAACAAAGAAAGAAGGTGTACCGGTACTGGCAAATGTCGCCGCGATTTTACGCCCGATATGGCCGGATTTCCCCATTCCCATCACAATTACTTTCCCTTCACACTCAAACATTAACTCACAGGCTTGACTGAAATCATCATTAATATATTGCGCCAGGCCAGCCAGCCCTTCGAGTTCAATATGTAATACTCTCTTACCTGCTTGTTGAAAATCGATTTTAGGCATGTTTACTTCCCACTCTTTTCCCACTCAATCGGCAATGATGCAATACCGTGAAAATTAGCAATAATAAAGTATGATAAAATAAGCGATAAAACAGCTCAGTAACAAGATACCGTTTAATCGGTTTAATCTGGACTTTCTTCCCAGGCAAAATACGGTGAAGAGGATACTTGCTGCCATTATGACCCAAAAATCCCGATAAAAGACATCCTCGCTAATGGCACTGGGAGAGAGTAAGGCGGGGATGCCGAGCACCAGTGTGATATTGAATACGTTAGAGCCAACAATATTCCCTATGGCCATGTCATTCTCACCTTTTATGGCCGCGGCTATTGTGGTGGCAAGTTCTGGCAGGCTGGTTCCCACCGCAAGAATGGTCAGGCCAATAACCAGTTCACTGACCTCATAAATACGGGCAATCGCGGTTGCATTGTCAATGACCATGCGAGTGGAAATGGGAAGAATAATTAAACCCAAAACAACCCAAAGAAGTGCAATACCTTTGTTACCTTCGACAGGCAATTCTGCATCTCGTTCTTGAGTATAGCTATCAATACCCTGATGTTGAGATAGAATTGTTTTCTTTATCATCAGTGAGAGGAAAAAGATGGCTGAAAGTACTAAAAGGATACCATCCAGACGACTTATGTATCCATTAGATAGCAGATACCCTGCAAATGCAGTGATTGCCAACATCAGGGGAACTTCTTGTCGTAAAATTTCTGATTTTACCCTGATGGGTCTAATGATGGCTGCCATACCTGTAATCAGCAGCAAGTTAGTAATATTGGAGCCGATTGCATTGCCCACAGCCATGTTTGGCATCCCGTCTAAAATGGCGGTGACCGACACCATTAGCTCCGGCAACGAGGTGCCGATACCCATAATGACCAGGCCGACGATAAAAGGGGGCACTTTCATGGCACGGGCAAAAACGGCAGCACCATAAACTAATCTATCAGAACTATATACCAGTAAAATCAACCCGGTAATGAGCAGGATAATAGTCAGAAACATGGATGTCCTTTAAATAAGATTTATTCCGAGCATAATGCTAATGATGGTTGATTTTTAAACATGGAACGTTTATTCAGCTAGACTTCTACATTCTGACGATCAAGAGATAAAAAGTAAAATTTGTCACAACTCTGCTAACGCAAATTAGGCAATTTTTTGTAGTATGCATGATTAATGTATTAAATACAGTAACTGAAAACAGTTTTATTCACGGTTAGGGGCTATCAATAATGAGTCAACAAACAGCAAATCTTATCGAGATCTGCGGTATGCATTTCACCCGAGGCCAGCGCCCGATTTTTGTTGATATTAATCTGACCGTTCCGAAGGGAAAAATTACTGCCATTATGGGGCCTTCCGGTATAGGAAAGACAACCTTACTCCGTTTGATTGGGGGACAAATTCGCCCTGAACGCGGTGAAATCTGGTTTGATGGCGATAATATTCCGGCGTTATCGCGTCCACGTCTTTATGCGGCTCGTAAGAAAATGAGCATGTTATTTCAGTCGGGTGCTTTATTTTCAGATCTGAATGTCTTTGATAACGTGGCGTTTCCTTTGCGTGAGCATACTCAACTACCTGAAGCGTTGATTCACACAACCGTGATGATGAAACTGGAAGCCGTGGGCTTACGGGGGGCGGCGAATTTGATGCCATCGGAACTCTCTGGCGGTATGGCAAGGCGAGCGGCATTAGCGAGAGCGATTGCACTCGATCCTGATCTGATCATGTTTGATGAACCTTTTGTCGGTCAGGATCCGATCACAATGGGCGTTTTGGTGAAGCTGATCGATGAGCTTAATCAGGCGCTTGGTGTAACGTGTGTTGTCGTTTCTCACGATGTACCTGAAGTTTTGAGCATTGCTGATTATGCTTATATTGTGGCTGAACAGAAAGTGATTGCAGAAGGTACGCCGGATCAGTTGAGAATGAACCAGGATCAACGGGTACGGCAATTTCTTGATGGTATTGCCGACGGGCCAGTACCTTTCCGTTTCCCCGCCGGGGATTACAAAACTGAGTTATTAGGATAATGGCATGTTGATGTTAACACGGGCATTGGCAGCAGTTGGCCGACGTACGATTGAGGTTTCCGCTTCATTTGGTCGTGCGGGGTTCATGTTGTTCAGTGCCATTATTGGTAAACCAGAACCCGCTAAGCAATGGGCACTTTTGCGTCAGCAGCTTTATAGCGTAGGCGTCCAGTCACTTCTGATTATTGTCGTTTCAGGGTTGTTTATTGGCATGGTGTTGGCTTTACAGGGCTATCTGGTCTTGACCACATTCAGTGCGGAAGGCAGCCTTGGTATGATGGTGGCGTTATCACTACTGCGTGAATTAGGTCCGGTGGTGACGGCACTGTTGTTTGCGGGGCGAGCGGGTTCAGCGTTGACCGCAGAAATTGGTTTAATGAAAGCGACTGAACAGATTTCCAGTCTGGAAATGATGGCGATTGATCCGTTGCGTCGGGTGATTGCTCCGCGTTTTTGGGCCGGTTTTATCAGTATGCCTCTGCTCTCCTTGATCTTTGTTGCTGTCGGTATTTGGGGAGGGGCAATCGTTGGTGTCGATTGGAAAGGAATTGATGGCGGCTTTTTCTGGTCGTCTATGCAATCTGCGGTGGAATGGCATAAAGATTTGCTCAACTGTTTTCTCAAGAGTGTCGCTTTCGCTATTACGGTAACGTGGATTGCGCTGTTTAATGGTTATGATGCTATCCCAACATCGGAAGGGATCAGCAGGGCGACAACGCGCACGGTAGTTCATGCGTCGTTGGCGGTATTGGGGTTGGATTTTGTACTGACAGCACTGATGTTTGGGAACTAAGTTGATGCAAAGTAAGAAGAGTGAAATTTGGGTTGGGGCTTTTATCTTGATTGCGCTGGCTGCAATCATTTTTTTATGTCTGAAAGTCGCGGATATCCGATCTTTCGGCAACCAGCCAACTTATCGGTTATATGCCGCCTTTGATAATATTGGTGGCTTGAAAGTACGCTCCCCCGTAAAAGTTGGTGGCGTTGTGATTGGTCGAGTGGAAAACATCTGGCTGGATCATAAAACGTATACGCCGCAAGTTGAATTAGATATTTTCACGAAATATGACAATATTCCGAATACCAGTTCGCTTTCGATCCGAACTTCAGGGCTGTTGGGCGAGCAATATATTGCCCTCAATATTGGGTTTGATGATCCTGATTTAGGCACCACCCTACTGAAAGATGGTGATCGTATTGAAGATACTAAGCCTGCGATGGTACTGGAAGATTTGATTGGTCAGTTCTTGTATAAGACGGGGGGCGGAGACAAAGAAAAATCGGCTTCTGCACCTGAACAAGCACACTAACCAGCAATCCACTATTTAGGAGAAATAACACTTATGTTTAAGCGATTACTTATGGCTGCATTGTTGGTCGTGGCGCCATTGGCGAATGCTGCTGATCAAACCAATCCTTATGCATTGATGAAAGATGCAGCGGAAAAAACATTTACCCGTTTGAAGAATGATCAACCGCAGATTCAGGCAAATCCGGGCGTTTTGCGCCAAATCGTGCATGAAGAATTGATGCCTTATGTGCAGGTCAAATATGCCGGGGCGCTGGTGTTAGGGCCTTACTACAAAGAAGCGACACCTGATCAGCGTGATGCCTATTTCAAGGCATTTGAATCTTATCTGGAACAGGTATATGGTCAGGCGTTGGCGATGTATCATGGCCAAAATTATCAGATCGCCCCTGAACAGCCTCTGGAAGGAAAAACGATCGTGGCGATCCGAGTCACGATTACCGATCCTAATGGGCAGCCACCGGTGCGTTTGGATTTCCAGTGGCGAAAAAATAGTAAGACCGGTTATTGGCAGGCTTATGACATGATCGCTGAAGGCGTCAGTATGATCACAACTAAGCAGAATGAATGGGCGGATATCTTGCGTCATAAAGGCATTGATGGTCTGACTGAGCAATTAGTCATTAGCGCAAAAACCCCGATTACATTAGAACAGAAAAAGTAATATGAATAACAGGACGCTTGCGAGCGGCATGATGAGCAAAGAAAAAATCAATCAGGACATGGTTGATTGGGAAAAGGCCGGAAATACCTTGTTGCTGAAAGGCTCATTAGATCGTGACAGTCTGCTTTCCTTGTGGCAACAAAAAGAGAATGCCTTGGCGGGCATCGATATCATCGATGTTTCCTCGCTTAGCCGTGTGGACTCTGCGGGATTAGCCCTGCTTGTTCGCTTAAAAGAGGCATATCAACAACGTGGCAAGACACTGACATTCTCAGGTGTGAGTGAGCGCTTAAATACGTTGATAACGTTATATGGCCTGCAAGCGCTTTTGGGCGATCGTCAGCTTAACGCGTAATTCTTTTTTAATAATCAACGCCCTTGTAAACCATTCACTTACAGGGGCGTTTTTCTTGGTTTCAGAGTCGAATGGATTCTATTAGGATAGGCGTCTACTATTATTTTCTAACGGTGAGTGTGAGCAATTATGGATACGAATGAAATTAAAAAAGTGCTGATGGCGCATTTGGCACTTGATGAAGTTATCGTTAGTGGTGATGGCAGTCATTTTCAGGTTATTGCTGTTGGAACACTGTTTGATGGCATGAGCCGTGTCAAGCAACAGCAGGCTATTTACGCGCCGCTGATGGAATACATTGCGGATAACCGCATTCATGCATTGTCAATTAAAGCCTATACACCTGCACAGTGGCAGCGTGACCGCAAGCTTCAGGGATTTTGAGATTGTTTACCCGGCCGCAACCAGCACACTTTGAATTAAATAAGAGGATCATGATAGAGATGGATAAATTTCGTGTGAAAGGGCCTACCTGCTTGTCGGGAGAAGTGACCATTTCCGGGGCAAAAAATGCCGCATTACCCATTATGTTCGCCGCGCTATTGGCAGAAGAACCCGTTGAATTACAGAATGTTCCTGAATTGAAAGATATTGATACCACGATCAAACTGCTCAATCGTTTGGGAACCAAAATAGAGCGTCATGGTTCAGTTTTTATTGATGCCAGCGGGGTTAATGAATATTGCGCGCCTTATGAACTGGTCAAGACAATGCGTGCTTCCATCTGGGCGCTGGGGCCATTAGTCGCGCGTTTTGGTCAGGGACAAGTTTCTCTGCCAGGCGGTTGTGCTATCGGAGCGCGGCCTGTTGATCTTCATATTTCTGGCCTGGAACAGCTTGGTGCAAAAATCGTCTTAGATGAAGGGTATGTCAAAGCCACCGTGGAGGGTCGCCTGAAAGGGGCCAGTATTGTGATGGATAAAGTCAGCGTTGGGGCAACAGTGACCATCATGACGGCGGCAACATTGGCAGAAGGCACCACGATTATTGAAAATGCTGCCCGTGAGCCTGAAATCGAAGACACGGCTAATTTCCTTAATACACTTGGGGCTAAAATCAGCGGTGCAGGCAGTAATCGCATTGTGATTGAAGGTGTTGAACGTTTGGGGGGCGGTGTTCATCGTGTCTTGCCTGATCGTATCGAAACGGGTACTTTTCTGGTCGCAGCCGCCATTTCCCGCGGTAAAGTGATGTGTCGGCAAGCGAAACCGGATACCCTGGATTCTGTTTTGGCTAAACTGCGTGAGGCAGGGGCGGATATTAACGTAGGTGAGGACTGGATTAGCCTTGATATGCACGGTCAGCGGCCAAAGGCGGTGACATTCCGCACTGCACCACATCCGGGGTTTCCAACGGATATGCAGGCACAATTCAGCCTGTTGAATCTGGTTGCAGATGGCGTAGGTATGATCACTGAAACTATCTTTGAAAATCGTTTCATGCATATCCCTGAGTTGATTCGTATGGGCGCCAGAGCTGAAATTGAGAGTAATACCGTACTGTGTCACGGTGTTGAAAAATTGTCTGGTGCGCAGGTGATGGCGACGGATCTACGGGCTTCTGCCAGTTTAGTCTTGGCGGGGTGTATTGCTGAAGGAACGACCATTGTTGACCGTATTTATCACATTGACCGTGGTTATGAACACATTGAAGACAAGCTGCGTGGGCTTGGCGCTAAGATTGAGCGTATTAAGACGGTTGAGTAAACGGCACTAATTTCTTTCCTCGCCCAATATTCCTCGCCCATATTTATGGGGGGATCATGTGGGCGAGGAAGGCATAGAGGCCGTTTTTTTATGAACGTAACATGTTTTGATGAACGTTACGTGTTTTTATGAAAGTAACATAGTTTCAGTGATCGTCAAGCTCTTCAATGGTGACATTGAGTGTGAGATATGTGTCATCGCGTAGGATAGTGACAGGCACAACACTGCCCGGATTGATATCCGCAATTTGAGCCATCATTTCGGCGGGTGAAATAGCCGGCTGGTGATTGACGCTGGTAATAATATCGCCCACTTTGATCCCCGCTTTTTCCGCAGGGCTGTTTGGTTCGATCTGGAAAACACGTACCCCTTCAATTTGATTGATTTGATTGCCTGATGAGCGAATATTCAGTAACTCTTTCGACGTGATTCCGATATATCCTCGGATGACTCGACCATCCCGGATCAATTTGTGCATGATGGTTGTCGCCAGCTTTGTGGGAATGGCGAATCCTAATCCTTCCGGTGTAATCCCAAAATCTGATTTATCGAACGTCAATGTGTTGATACCGACTAGTTCTCCTTGGGTATTAACCAGAGCACCACCAGAGTTCCCTTGATTGATGGATGCATCTGTTTGCAAGAAGTTTTGGCGACGCGTCTGGCTGAGGCTGATACGTTCCGTTGCACTGATAATGCCTTGTGTAATAGTCTGACCCAAGTTGTACGGATTGCCGATAGCCAATACGATATCGCCGACATGGGCGATTCGTTTGAGATTGATGGGGATCACAGGAAGGTTTTTGGCATTAATCTTTAAGACAGCCAGATCCGTTGGGCCATCGGAACCGACCAGGAGTGCTTCATAAAAGCTTCCGTCTTGCAATGCAATAATAATGGGGCCGGCTTTATTGATGACATGTTTATTTGTGAGAATATAGCCTTGTTCGCTCATAATCACCCCTGAACCCAAAGGGCGGATTTCCCGGCTGTCATGAGAAAAACTGCCTGTATTGATGCTGTAAATATTGACGACCGCAGGCGCGGCGCGGCGGACGGCATGGCTGAAACTTGATATTCTATCGTTGCTCTTATTGTCGCTTAGGAAATTCTGCACGCTGTCGGGGCGTAGGGCAGGTATCGTGATCAGCAAAATAGCTGCAATCAATAAGCCTATGAGTATAGAGCGCAATAACTTGATCAGCATGGCATTATTCAGTAATAAATGATTGAAAGAAGAATAGCATAGAAACGAGCAGACACAGCATCATACTGTGTCTGCTTGGTTAGGGTCATCTTTGTCACCGTCGCTGCGATTGGCTGCGCTCACTGACGGCAGTCACACCGTTATTTGTGCCCCTGAGACTCCGCGCTCAAGAGGTAAGCACGGCATTCTGCGTTCCACCGGCAACCGATGGTATGTGCTGAATTAATTCGGCAGCAGAAGGTAAAGATTATCGTCACCACGTAAAACGTTCAATGCGATCATGGGCGGCTTCTCTTCCGTGATCTTGCGGAATTCACTGATATTCCGTATACGCACATTGTTAGCACCAATAATCAAGTCGTTTTTCTGTAAGCCGGATCTGGCCGCCGGTGAGTTTGGCGCAATGGTGTCCACTTTAATGCCCTGGGTATTTTTTATCGTGCCGTTGCTCAGGGTTGCGCCTTGCAGGGCGATACTCAGTTTTTCTGCTTTGGTCGCGTTCTCTTCACTGTTATCCAATGTGACACTGACTTCCAGTGGCTGTCCTTTGCGCAGCAGACCAATTTTGACCTCTTTGCCTGGCGCAGTTGTACCTATCTTGGCACGTAACTCCGCAAAGCTATTAATTTTCCTGCCATCGAAGGAAACTAACACATCGCCGGGTTTGATCCCTGCTTTTGCGGCGGCCGATTTAGGGATAACTTCGCTGACAAATGCCCCTTGCTGTGCTTCAACTTTGAGGGCATCAGCAATGTCGGCTGTCATTTCAGCACCTTTGATACCGAGTATGCCTCGTTTCACTTCGCCATGGTCAATAAGCTGTGCCGCAATAGTTTTGGCCATGTTACTGGGGATGGAGAAACCGATACCGACGTTACCGCCATTCGGGGCGATGATCGCAGTATTAATGCCGATCAATTCCCCTTTCAAATTAATCAGTGCGCCACCGGAGTTCCCTTGGTTAATGGAGGCATCGGTCTGAATAAAGTTTTCCAAACCATCCAAACTCAGGCCACTTCGACCGAGTGCGGAAATGATCCCTGATGTGACGGTTTGCCCCAAACCAAAGGGGTTACCGATTGCAACGGCATAATCGCCAACCTTAAGTTGGTCGGAATCAGCGAACTGGATGGCAGTCAGATTCTTGGCATTTTGTAATTGTAAAAGTGCAATATCAGACAGTGGATCACGCCCGATGAGTTTTGCTGAGTATTCACGGCCATCGTTTAATTGAATACGTATTTTATTCGCATTTTCAATAACATGATTATTGGTCAGCACATAGCCTTTCTTGGCATCAATAATAACGCCAGAGCCGAGTCCATTGAATGGGCGGCTTCGCTGTTCTGGTGGAGGAAAAGCCGGCCCAAAAAAGAATTGGAAATCTTCAGGTAACTGGAGCTGTTGTTTTTGGACTTCGGTACCTGAGACCCGGATAGTGACAACCGAAGGAAGCACTTTTTCCAGCATGGGCGCGAGACTGAGTGATCCTTGAGAGGTCGTTGCCGGCGGTAAGGCCGCATGACTGACCATTGACACTGAAGCTAAAGACAGTCCAATACTAATAGCGAGTGCGCTGAGCAATGTATTTTTTCTTTTCATGAATACGTTCTCTTCATCCTAAGCTAGAAAAGGAAATTGCACTTAATAGCCCTATCCTGTCCAGGCGCTTAGCGACCCGGGAATTGAGTTTATGATGGATAGGTTTTAAGCATCATTGTTTCAATGCTGTTATGACTATCGATTATTCAGTAAAGTTCACCAATAAAGTAGGTTCAATAAATTTCTTTACAGGTATTTACGTGAATAGAAAATAAAAAATAACGCTTTTTCTACTGGATGGAAAGACATCGCAGAAGCCGTGGTCGTCGGGTTACCACGGCCAAGCTTATGATTATTTCTTATCTTGAATGGGACGGAATAGACCGGACGCCCCTTCAGAATAATCTCGTGGGGGGGTATTCGCCGTCATTTTCTTCGCCTCAGTTTCGGATTCACCCAGACGATAATGGAAAGGGTTATCCTGCACTGGCATGTCAGGCATGAGTTCATTGGAACTTTTAGCCATATGTTGATACAACTGACGATAATCGCGTGCCATATTGTCAAGCAATTCAGCACTACGGGCGAAATGGCTGACCAGCTCTTTGCGGTATTCTTCCAGTTCAGCCCGATTTTTCTCCAATTCAGTCTGTAGTGCATTTTGCTGGCGTAGCTTTGAGCTGCCAAAGCGGGCCGCCAGCGCGCCGATGATAAAACCAACGATTAATCCAATCAGTGCATATTCCCAAGTCATGGCAACTCCTTTAGTAACATCATTGTCTTACAATGCCTCGCATTGTTTTGAAATACGGTTTTGAAATATGGTTCTGAAATACGGTGCTGAAAATACCGTTTTGAGATGTTGTTCTCAATCTCTCAGTGCGTTATCCCATTAGGCGGTTTTATTTGCAAGTATATGCGCCGACTAAGCTAGGTTCTTGGCAACATGACAACCACTATAACCGTTAATTTAGTCAGAGTGGAATATGGATTATTATTTAATTAGCTTATCGACGGCCTAATCGCTTTATTTTATACGCATTTACCAAAGTATGTTGTCCAACAGGATGAATAAACTGCCTAAGTGTAGGCAAACAGTCTGATACTCAGTAACGTACGAGACTGCACTGAGAAAAATTTTAAGGATTGTCATTTTCATGTTACCGATTACACCTTCATCTCTCTATCAATCAGCACTGTCTGAGGGTCAGTATCAAGCTGACGAAGTACAGCGCACGACGGTTGAACGTCTCGATATCATCTATCACGATCTCATCAATGCCCGCCCTTGCCACACCTCGCAACCTAATCGGTTGAAAGGGATGTTAGGTAAGCTGCTTGGTCGGCAATTACCTGAACCGTGTCGTCCTGTTCAAGGGCTTTATATGTGGGGAGGCGTTGGGCGTGGAAAAACATGGTTGATGGATATGTTTTTTCAGAGTTTGCCCACTGAACGAAAACTGCGTCTCCATTTTCACCGTTTTATGTTACGGATACATGAGGAATTAACCACTTTACAAGGACATGAGAATCCTTTGGAGGTGATTGCCGACGGCTTTAAGGCACAGACAGACATGCTTTGTTTTGATGAATTTTTTGTGTCTGATATTACCGATGCCATGATCCTCGGTACATTGCTGGAAGCGCTGTTTGCACGGGGAATTGCGCTGGTGGCAACATCCAATATTCCACCGGATGAACTTTATCGAAATGGATTACAGCGTGCGCGCTTCCTGCCTGCCATTGAGCAGATCAAAAAATATTGTGATGTGCTGAACGTTGATGCCGGTATCGATTATCGTTTACGGACCCTGACCCAGGCTCACCTTTATCTAACGCCACTGACGGAAGAAAATCGGCTGGCGATGCGCCACATATTCCAGCGTTTGGCTGGGCGAGAGGGAGAGCCAAATCCGGTATTAGCCGTCAATCATCGTAATATGCCTGCAATCAGTAGCGTTGATGGCGTATTAGCTATCCACTTCAAAACCTTGTGTGAAGATCCTCGCAGTCAACGGGACTATATCGCGCTGTCGAAGCTTTACCACTCTGTTTTATTGCATGATGTGCCGATCATGACCGAACGGAATGAAAGTGCGGCGCGGCGTTTTATTGCCCTGGTGGATGAATTTTATGAGCGCCAGGTGAAATTGATCATCAATGCTGATGCCTCGATGGAACAAATTTATCAGGGGGAGTTGTTGCGGTTTGAGTATCAACGTTGTTTGTCCCGATTACAGGAAATGCAAAGCGAGGAATACCTGAAACTGCCGCATTTGCCTTAATTTATTGACGACGGCGTATGCTTGTGCATGAAAGTAATATCAACCAATAAGATAATTATTGAATTTGGGGTCGATTTTTTATAGCGAGTTCTCTATAATCTTGCGACCCCACGTTACAGCAGGATTTTTATTTCCCAAAAAACTTGCATTAGTGCCGGCATAGGCTATTCGAAGGGGTAGGTTTGCTGGACATGAGTCGTGTGAACCTCAAAAACAGTTTCTGAACATCGAGTGTTCACCAACGTGTAACTTATAATTGGGTAAGCTTTAATGAAAACTTTTACAGCTAAACCAGAAACCGTAAAACGCGACTGGTATGTTGTTGACGCAGATGGCAAAACTTTAGGCCGTCTTGCAACTGAAGTAGCTCGTCGCCTGCGCGGCAAGCACAAAGCGGAATACACTCCGCACGTTGATACTGGTGATTACATCATTATTGTTAACGCAGAAAAAGTTGCTGTTACTGGCAACAAACGTGCTGACAAAATTTATTATCACCACACTGGCCACATCGGTGGTATCAAGCAAGCGACCTTTGAAGAGATGATTGCCCGCCGTCCTGAGCGTGTCATTGAAATCGCGGTTAAAGGCATGCTGCCAAAAGGGCCACTGGGTCGTGCAATGTACCGTAAGCTGAAAGTTTACGCGGGCAATGAGCACAACCACGCGGCACAGCAACCACAAGTTCTGGACATCTAATCGGGATTATAGGCAATGGCTGAAAATCAATACTACGGCACTGGTCGCCGCAAAAGCTCCTCCGCTCGTGTCTTCATTAAGCCAGGTAGCGGTAACATCGTAATCAACCAACGCAGCCTCGAAGTTTACTTCGGTCGTGAAACTGCGCGCATGGTTGTTCGTCAACCACTTGAACTGGTTGATATGCTGAACAAACTGGATCTGTACATCACTGTTAAAGGTGGTGGTATTTCTGGTCAGGCAGGCGCAATCCGTCACGGTATCACCCGTGCACTGATGGCTTATGACGAGACTCTGCGTTCTGAACTTCGTAAAGCTGGCTTCGTGACTCGCGATGCACGTGAAGTTGAACGTAAAAAAGTGGGTCTGCGCAAAGCACGTCGTCGTCCACAGTTCTCCAAACGTTAATTTACTGCCACTCTGGTGGCCGTCGATTAAAGTTAAAAAATCCGCCATTTTTATGGCGGATTTTTTTATCCCCGCAGATTTTTCATGCCTTGATAACGCGCGATTTTGACAAAAAACAGCGTGTTTTTGATGATAAATTCCTCAATTCCAATATTTCATCATTAATTCTTAATGTACTTCATCACAAAATGTGCAAAATCTGATAGAATAATAACAATTTTTTGCCTTATCCATGAATTTGCCTGATTTGGCAGAGGCTAAGTCTATATCTCCAAAAAGTTTCTTGTTACCGCGGCGAAAGCAGTAACCGGAAAGAGGGAGACGGAGTCTCAGGTAATAAGCAAAACAGGATGAGAAATATGAGCGAGAATAGCCGCTATTTATTGAAGGGCTGTTCGTTCCTTTTTTTAGATAAACTTGGAGGTTTTCATGGCTGTCGCTGCCAACAAACGTTCGGTAATGACTCTGTTTTCCGGCCCGACCGACATTTTTAGCCATCAAGTGCGGATTGTACTGGCGGAAAAAGGGGTCACTGTAGAAGTTGAACATGTTGAAGCAGGTAATCTGCCTCAGGATTTGATTGATCTGAATCCTGACCAGTCTGTACCTACCCTCGTTGATCGTGACCTGACCCTGTATGATTCTCGCGTCATTATGGAATATCTGGATGAACGTTTTCCTCATCCACCACTCATGCCTGTGTATCCTGTCACGCGTGGCCACTGCCGCATGGCGATGCATAGAATTGAAAAAGACTGGTATTCCCTGATGTACAAAATTCAGGGAGGAAGTGTTCAGGAAGCGAATGCCGCTCGGAAACAGTTGACGGAAGCATTGCTGGCTGGTGCGCCTTTTTTCAAAGAAAAACCTTACTTCATGTCTGAAGAATTCAGTCTGGTGGATTGTTACTTGTCTCCACTGCTATGGCGTTTGCCGGTATTGGGTATTGAGTTATCAGGTCCTGGTGCAAAAGATATTCAGTCCTATATGCAGCGTGTATTTAAACGTGACGCATTCCTGGCTTCACTGACAGAAGCTGAACGTGAAATGCGTTTGCAATCACGGGGTTAATGTATGGAAATGTCTCCGCGTCGTCCCTATCTATTGCGGGCGCATTATGAATGGCTGTTGGATAATGACATGACTCCGCATGTGGTAGTGGATGTTAACGTGTATGGTGTTAACGTCCCGATGGAATATGCCCAAAATGGGCAGATTATTTTGAATCTCTCACCGAGAGCCGTTGGCAATTTAGAATTGACTAACACAGAGGTAAGGTTCAATGCCCGCTTTGGCGGTATTGCACGTCAAGTTATTGTTCCGATGGCGGCTGTTATTGCGGTTTATGCCCGTGAAAACGGCGCGGGAATGATGTTTGAGCCAGAACTCGCTTATGATACGGAGACTGAGTCAGAAGACAACACGGAAGCACCCATCGCTGATAATCTGGTGTTTATCCACGATAGCAAAACGTCTCACAGTGATGATTCACCCGATGATGAACCCCCTCAGCCCCCCAAGAACCGTCCAACTTTGCGCGTCGTAAAATAAGATCATACCCAATAGATGCTCAGTGATAACCCGTCGGGTCGTCGCTTGAAAAAGATCGTTGGAAACGAAAAATAAAGGAGACATTAGGCTCCTTTATTTTTTTATAATCTGATCAATAACTGGAAAAGTTAAGCGCACCAGTCAGTTTTATAAATAGAGATCACTGACTTTTTCAAGTTCCCATCGACAGATTTCGATATTCTCTCGATTTTTTTCAGAAGAAGATTTTTCTGCTGCGTTTAAGCTATTCATCATTTTTCTGAATAGGGCTTCCTTTTGACTCCGGCCCTGTAACGTTGGTGGAAGATGACAGATATCCGTGATTGAAAGTATTCGGTGTGCTTTTACCAGTGCTAATACCGCCACAGGATTCTCAGTTAAAGCAACAGATAAAGCCTCAACTATTTTTTTGGAAAATTCGGTATGTATATTAGGGAGAAGATCAAAAGCAATTTGCAACCATTGTGGGTCACCGGTCGAAATATGATGGATAATGTCATCCTGCTCGTATTTTTCGTTTATCTCTGCCACCACAGAATTGACACCTCTTTCTTGTAATTGCTGATTAATTTCAATAGGGGTGGAAAATTTCGCAATTGATGGTTGGCTTATCAAAATTAAGTAAAAGAAGAAGAGTATCCGTGTGAGTAATCGCATGTATTTCTCCCTATTATTTCTTTAGAAATCTTTTATTTTCTTTCTATTTGATCAGTAACCCTCAGAAACGCCCTTTCCAAAAAAGCGAAGCTTACCGTTGTCTTACGGTGTGGTACGATTGCTGCGCTACTCTAATGGGTTAGAGATTAAATCTGTATATTTGCGTTTAGGATATAAGCGTAGTTGCATAAATCGAAAAAGTACAAGGAGTGTGGTAGTAAAAAATAAAAAAATGACGGTATTGGCATTTTTGAGATCTTCTCCGATGGTTAACCGGAGAAGTTTTTAGAAAAGAAAAATGGAATATTACACTTCAAGATAGTCGAGAATACCGAAAGCGGCTTTTCTGCCTTCATCAATGGCGGTGACGACCAAATCAGAACCACGTACAGCATCCCCGCCTGCGAAGATAGTCGGGTTACTGGTCTGGAAAGGGCGATGAGCGGATTCAGGCGCGACAATTCGGCCTTTTTGATCAAGGTTGACTTGATGTCCATCCAGCCAGTTCATTGTGTGCGGTTTGAAACCAAACGCCATAATCACGGCATCCGCTTCTATCAGAAATTCGGAATCCGGGATAATTTCGGCCTGACGACGACCTTTTTCATCCACGGCACCGAGTTGTGTTTTCACAACCTTGACGCCACAAACCTGCCCGGCGTTGTTGATCTCGATGCGTATAGGCTGGAGATTAAAACGAAACTCGACACCTTCTTCTTTGGCATTTTTGACTTCACGACGGGAGCCAGGCATGTTTTCTTCATTGCGCCGATAGGCACAGATAACGCGGCTTGCCCCTTGACGAATCGAAGTACGCACACAATCCATTGCGGTATCACCGCCGCCCAGCACCAGAACACGTTTACCTTTCATCTCCACATAAGGGTGTTCAGGAAGAGAAGGGTAGCCCATCAATTGGCGGGTATTGGCGATTAAGAAGGGCAGGGCGTCATATACCCCGTCAGCATTTTCGTTTTCCAACCCACCATGAATGGATTGATATGTACCAACCCCAAGAAATACGGCGTCAAATTCTTTCGTAAGTTCAGCTAACGTGATGTCTTGCCCTATCTCCGTGTTGAGACGGAATTCAATCCCCATTTCAGCGAATATTTCACGGCGACGGATCATCACTTCTTTTTCTAGCTTAAACGCAGGAATACCAAATGTGAGCAAGCCACCAATCTCAGGATGGCGATCATAAACCACCACCTGTACACCGTTACGGGTCAGAACATCGGCACAGGCTAATCCCGCAGGGCCGGCACCTACCACGGCAACACGTTTGCCTGTCGGGATAACGTGCGACATATCGGGTTTCCAGCCTAGAGAAATGGCCGTGTCATTAATATAGCGTTCAATGTTACCGATGGTGACCGCACCAAAATCATCATTCAGTGTACAAGCCCCCTCACACAGACGATCTTGTGGGCAAACGCGCCCACAGACTTCAGGTAAGCTGTTGGTTTGGTGTGATAATTCTGCGGCTTCGATAATGCGTCCTTCATTCGCGAGTTTCAGCCAATTCGGGATATAGTTATGTACAGGACACTTCCATTCACAGTAAGGGTTACCGCATGAGAGACAGCGATCGGCTTGTGCCTGTGCCTGCATCTCAGAGAAGGGTTCATAAATCTCAATAAATTCTATTTTTCTGATTTTCAGCGATTTTTTAGGTGGATCAACACGCTGTAAATCGATAAATTGATAAACATTCTGACTCATGATTGACTCCTTACTGCGCCTGAACCCGCAATTCTGCGGAAGAACGGCTACGGTGTCCCAATAACGCACTGACATCACTGGATTTAGGTTTAACTAAAGCAAATTTATTGACCCATTGAGACCAATTTTCCAATAGGCTTTCGCCATGTTGAGAATTTGTCAGGCGGACATGTTCAGTGATTAATCCCCGCAGATGCTCTTTATGAATAGCCAGGCTCTCCATTGAGAGCACCTCCACCAGCTCTGCATTGACACGCTTGCGAAAATCATCAAATTCGTCCAGCACGTAAGCGAAACCGCCAGTCATGCCGGCCCCGAAATTGACGCCGGTGCTGCCTAACACACAGACGATCCCGCCGGTCATATACTCACAGCCATTGTCACCGATCCCCTCAATAACGGTAATGGCACCTGAATTACGTACAGCGAAGCGCTCACCTGCTCGTCCGGCGGCAAAGAGTTTTCCGCCTGTTGCCCCATAAAGGCAGGTATTGCCGATGATAGTCGCTTCGTGGCTTTTAAATGCGGAGCCAGCGGGTGGAAGGATCGCAATACAGCCACCCGCCATTCCTTTCCCCACATAGTCATTAGCGTCACCGATTAAGGTCAGTTCAACCCCTCCGGCATTCCAGACCCCAAAACTTTGTCCGGCTGTGCCGCTAAAATGCAGTTTGATCGGATCGGCCGCCCGGCCTTGATCGCCATAGCGAGCCGCTATTTCACCAGAGAGTGCGGCACCAACAGAGCGATCGGTATTTTGGATATCAAAATAGAATGTTTTGCTTTGAGCCTTTTCCACATAAGGCATCGCTTGAGCGACGATCAACTTATTCAGCTTACCCTCATCAAAAGGCGTATTTTCTTCAGTACAATGCAGGGACTTGCCGATATGAGGCACTGCGGTTTCCAGTAATGGTTCAAGATTGAGTTTGCTCTGTTTGGCTGAAACACCTTCCAGGATCTCCAGCAAATCTGTTCGACCAATTAAATCCGTCAGCTGCTTCACGCCTAGTTGTGCCATCAGTTCACGGGTTTGCCGGGCAATAAAGCGGAAATAATTCATGACCCTTTCAGGTAGGCCGTGATAATGAGACTGGCGTAATTTTTCATCTTGCGTAGCAACACCGGTGGCACAGTTATTTAAATGGCAGATCCGCAAATATTTACAGCCAAGGGCAACCATTGGACCGGTGCCAAAACCGAAACTTTCTGCGCCTAAAATCGCTGCTTTAATGATATCCACACCTGTTTTCAACCCTCCATCAACCTGAAGACGGATTTTATGGCGCAATCCATTGGCGACCAGCGCTTGTTGGGTTTCGACCAACCCCAATTCCCACGGGCAACCCGCATATTTGACGGAAGATAAAGGACTGGCACCCGTTCCGCCATCATAACCGGCGATGGTTATCAGGTCGGCATACGCTTTGGCGACGCCAGTGGCAATAGTGCCCACACCGGGTTCTGAAACCAGTTTGACGGAAATCAGTGCCTTTGAATTCACTTGTTTAAGATCGAAAATCAATTGAGCCAGATCTTCGATGGAATAAATATCGTGATGGGGGGGAGGCGAAATCAGCGTCACGCCTGGAACGGAGTAGCGCAATTTGGCGATATAAGGCGTGACTTTATCTCCTGGTAATTGCCCTCCTTCCCCGGGTTTCGCGCCTTGAGCAACTTTTATTTGGATGACATCGGCACTGGCTAAGTACGCCGGCGTCACGCCAAATCGGCCGGAGGCGACTTGCTTGATGCGGGAAACTTTATTGGTGTAATAGCGCGCAGGATCTTCCCCGCCTTCGCCGGAGTTGGAGAAACCACCGAGCGTATTCATCGCTTCTGCCAGCGCTTCATGGGCTTCAGGGCTGAGCGCACCAATGGACATAGCGGCGGTATCAAAACGTTTGAATAGGGCTTCTGCGGGTTCAACTTCGTCAATGCTGATGGGCGTACCGTTAGGCGAAATGGCAAGCAGATCCCGCAAAGTGGTGACCGGACGATGATCAACCAACTCCGCGTATTTCAGGTAATCACGGTAATCGCCACTGTGAACGGCGGCCTGCAATGTGCTGACAACATCGGGGTTATAAGCGTGATACTCCCCATTATGGACATATTTCAGCCCCCCTCCTTGCTCGATGGCATAGCGGTGTAACCATGCCCGTTTGGACAAATTGCGTAAATCCTGTTCAAAATCGCTGAAATCAGCGCCCCCGATGCGGCTGACAACCCCATTGAAGCAGATACTTGTCACGTCAGGATGCAGGCCGACCGCTTCGAACAATTTGGCGCAACGATAAGAGGAAATTGTCGAGATGCCCATTTTGGACATAATCTTATACAGCCCTTTATTAATACCGTTACGATAATTAAGCATAACGCGGGCATAGGGTGTGTTGATCGTACCATCATCCACCATCTTACCCAGTGATTCATAGGCCAGATAAGGGTAAACCGCCGTCGCGCCAAAACCGATTAATACCGCAAAATGATGGGGGTCGCGAGCACTGGCGGTTTCTACGATCAAATTGGTATCACAGCGCAGATTTTTCTCGACCAAACAGTGTTGGATCGCACCAACAGCCATAGGGGCAGGGATTGGTACTCTGTCCGGTGAAATATTGCGGTCGGATAACACCAGCATCACGGCACCCTGGCGAGCCCGTTCTTCCGCTTTTTCGCATAACGTTGAAACGGCCGCTTTTAGCGTGATTTCCTGTGGATTGAACGTTAAATCCAACGTGTCGGCGCGATAATAGGATTCCTGGCGGGTGGTGAGTTGTACAAAATCAGAGTAGAGCAGAACCGGCGATTCAAAGCACAAGCGGTGCGCCTGTCCTTCTGCTTCACAAAAGACATTCATTTCTCGCCCGATACGGGTTGCCAGAGACATCACGTGAGCTTCCCGCAATGGATCGATGGGAGGGTTAGTCACTTGGGCGAATTGTTGACGAAAATAGTCATAGATCACGCGTGGGCGGCTGGAAAGTACCGCAAATGGCGTATCATCCCCCATCGAGCCTGTCGCTTCTTGCGCATTTTCGCCGAGAGTACGGATAATTTGATCCAATTCTTCATGACTGTAGGCAAACTGTTTGTGGTAAGTGGCCAACAGGCGATCATCCAAATCTCTTTGCCCGACTTGCCCTTCCGGTAACGCTTCAAATGGTGTCAGACGTTTGACGTTTTTTGCCAGCCATTCTTGATAAGGATGACGGCTTTTCAAATCATTATCTGTTTCCGCAGAGTGAAGAATACGGCCTTCATAAGTATCGATGACCATTAATTCACCTGGCCCGACACGACCTTTTTCGATGACTTCATCGGGTTGGTAATCCCAAATACCGACTTCAGAGGCACAAGTCATCAGCTTATCTTTGGTAATCACATAACGGGCAGGGCGCAGACCATTGCGATCCAGGTTACAGGCGGCATAACGTCCATCGGAGATCACAATACCCGCAGGGCCATCCCAGGGTTCCATGTGCATAGAATTGAAATCAAAGAACGCGCGCAGATCCTCATCCATATCGGGGTTATTCTGCCAGGCGGGTGGTACGAGCAGACGCATTGCGCGTATTAAGTCCATACCACCATTGAGAAACAATTCCAGCATATTATCCAGTGAACTGGAATCAGAGCCGGTTTCATTAACAAAAGGGGCAGCCGTTTGTAAATCAGGGATCAGTGGGGTATGAAACTTATAGCTCCGTGCTTTAGCCCATTCACGGTTTCCCGTAATCGTATTGATTTCCCCATTATGAGCCAGATAGCGGAACGGTTGTGCCAGTGGCCAGCGGGGAACGGTGTTCGTTGAAAAGCGCTGGTGGAACAAACAGATGGAAGACTCCATCCGTAAATCGGCCAAATCGGAATAGAAACGCGGTAAGTCGGCGGCCATGCACAGCCCTTTGTAAACCATGATCAGGTTGGACAGGCTGCAAATATAAAAGTCGTTGTCGGTAATGCGTTTCTCTATACGACGCCGGGAAACGAACAGGCGGCGTTCCAGATCCTGCGGCCGCCATCCGGCGGGTGCGTTGATAAAAACTTGCTCAATACGGGGGAGGCTTGACAGAGCAATATCACCTAAGATATCGCGATGAATAGGCACTTCCCGCCAGCCCACAATGGACAGTGTTTCGTGTTGTAATTCCTGCTCGATAATGTCACGACATGACTGGGCTATTTGGGCGTCCTGACTGAGAAATAACATGCCGACGGCGTAGTTTTTAGCCAGCCGCCATGAGTGTTCATTGGCGATCATCTGAAAGAAGCGGTTGGGTTTTTGCATCAACAAGCCACAGCCATCCCCGGTTTTTCCATCTGCCAGAATAGCGCCTCGGTGTTGCATACGCGCCAGGGCATGTATGGCTGTCCGCACCACTTTGTGGCTCGGTTCCCCTTCAATATGGGCGATTAATCCAAAGCCACAGTTATCTTTTTCCTGCAATCTATCATACAACATTGTAATGCTCCCCAATTTCTGTCCGACACGTTCTGTCTGACTCCCACATCAACTCGTGAGATGGTGTAGATATATTTCTACAGGCGTCTAATTCGCGCCCTGAGTTAAACGCCACTTGTTTTATTCGTCTTAACAAGCGGTGAATCAAAATGATGTTATGTCATATCACTGCATAAATATGAGCCGAATGAGTATCCGGCAGGTGAGTTTCAGTGAATTTCCAACTTAGCGATAAAAATCGAGTAGGTCAAATAGTATTAAATCATATTTTTTATAGAGGTCTTTTGGTTATGATTTTGATTTTAAAATAAAATAAATTGTATTTTTTATTTCGTGACCAAGATCATACGCTTAATTGATGTGATTTATATCACTAAAATTATGACGTTATCGCTTTTGGATATGCTTAAAAACGCTTTTATCTTAATATTTTATTTTAAAAATTAATCATAAATTAGATTTATATTGTATATTTTCCCATTTACAAGAAGAAGCCATTGTCTGTTTTTCGGTCTAAAAAATAAAGTTCCGGTTTGTTTGAATAATTATTCAAATCGTGGTTGGGTTTTATGCTTTTTGAGAACGCCGGATGATACCACTCACGAAGTTAGCGTTTTTTTACGTTATGATGCAGTCTGGTGACGTTACTGGGAAAGATTGACTGGGAGTGGTTATGAAGTTGATTCGGGGGCTTGCCCAATATTATGTAGATTTGATGATGAAACTGGGACTGGTGCGTTTTTCTCTGCTATTGGCATCTGCGCTGGTTATTCTAGCGATAACGATGCAGATGGCGGTGACTATCTTACTGCATGGAACCATTGAGAGAATTGACTTAATTCGCTCTATCTTTTTTGGTTTATTGATCACCCCCTGGGCGGTTTATTTTCTGTCCATTGTTGTCGAACAACTTGAGGAATCTCGTCAACGTTTATCCAGTCTGGTGGCTAAATTTGAAGAAATGCGTCAGCGCGATGCGGTCTTAAATCGACAACTGAAAGAAAATATTGCGCAATTAAATCAAGAGATCAGCGAGAGGGAAAAGGCGGAAAAAACCCATTTGGTTTTGCTGGATAAGCTGAAATCAGAAATGGAACGTCGTGAAAAAACCCAGATTAAACTTGAACAGCAATCAATATTGTTGCGTTCATTTCTGGATGCCTCCCCGGATTTGGTTTATTACCGCAATGAGGAGAATGAGTTTTCCGGCTGTAACAGGGCGATGGAGTTACTGACCGGTAAAAGTGAGAAACAGCTCATTGGTTTGACACCGATGGAGGTTTACGATCAAGAAATTGCCAGTAAGGTGATGGAAACCGATGAAAAAGTATTCCGTCACAATGTCTCTCTGACCTATGAGCAGTGGTTGGTTTATCCTGATGGGCGCAAGGCTTGTTTTGAGCTGAGGAAAGTCCCTTTTTACGATCGCGTGGGTAAGCGACATGGGTTAATGGGATTTGGACGCGATATAACGGAGCGTAAGCGCTATCAGGACGCATTAGAGAGTGCCAGCAGGGATAAGACCACGTTTATCTCTACGATTAGCCATGAGCTTCGTACACCGCTAAATGGCATTGTCGGCTTGAGCCGAATCCTGATGGACACTGATTTAACCCCAGAACAGCGTAAATATCTGGAAACGATCCACGTCAGTGCTGTCACTCTGGGGAATATTTTTAACGATATCATCGAATTAGACAAAATCGAGCGCCGTAAAATTCAGCTAAATAACCAACAGATTGATTTTACGGGTTTTATGACCGATTTAGAGAACATCTCAGTCTTATTAGCGCAACCCAAAGGCATTAAATTTGTACTGGAGCCTGATCCGTCATTACCCGCCAGCGTGCTGAGCGACGGCACCCGCCTGCGACAAATTTTGTGGAATCTGATCAGTAATGCCGTGAAATTCACCCTGCAAGGTGAAATTAGAGTCCGTATCTGGTGTGAAGAAGGAGAACGGTTATTATTTGAAGTGACGGATTCCGGCATTGGTATTCCCACCGATGAGTTGGAAAAAATCTTCGCGATGTATTACCAGGTGAAAGATTGCGCGGGGGGGCGCCCTGCAACCGGAACAGGGATTGGTCTGGCGGTGTCGAAGCGTCTTGCGCAAAGTATGGGGGGAGACATTACGGTGAAAAGTACATTAGGCAAAGGTTCCTGTTTTACGTTGTCTGTTGTTGCTCCGGCCATTGGGGAACACCCGAAAGGCGAGGCTGAACAAGACAGCGTACCATTGCCGGTACTGCATATCTTGCTGGTCGAGGATATTGAACTAAATGTCATTGTGGCTCGCTCTGTACTGGAGAAACTGGGAAATACGGTGGATGTTGCCATGACTGGTCATGAGGCATTGGCGATGTTTGATCCTGATGAATATGATTTAGTATTACTGGATATCCAGTTGCCGGATATGACCGGGCTTGATATCTCCCGCCAATTGCACCAGCGTTACGCTTCCCAAGCTCTGCCACCGCTGATTGCGTTGACCGCGAATGTATTGAAGGATAAAAAAGAATACCTTGATGCCGGTATGAATGATGTGCTCAACAAACCCCTCTCGGTTAAAGAATTAACTGCCGTCATAGAAAAATATTGGGGTAAGTCATCGGCGTCTGACAACACCCTAGCGGCAGTGGAGATGGTGAACCAGGATGAAGAACGGCTAGATACCGAGTTGTTGAACCAATATATCGAATTAATTGGGCCAAAAATGATTATCGACAACCTGGCCATTTTTGAAACCTTGATGCCAAATTACCTTTCTTTGCTGGACTCGAACATGACGGCCAGAGATCAAAAAGGGATTACGGAAGAAGCGCACAAGATTAAAGGGGCGGCAGGTTCAATAGGATTACGTCATTTGCAGCAGTTGGCTCAGCAGATCCAATCACCGGATTTGCCTGCGTGGTGGGACAATGTTCAGGAATGGGTGGATGAGTTAAAGTCGGTATGGAAACAGGATATAGAAATTTTAAGAAATTGGTTGTCAGGTGCGACAAAAAAATAACCCCAACCGAAGTTGGGGTGCGCTAATACTGCGCCAACACCAGGGAAACTTGTTTGCCCGCTTATCTAAGATTTGTTTTCGATGCGAGTCATTAAAGAATTATTTCACACGGAACACAAGTACCAACATAGCAAAGATAAGATTTTTTGTTACAAGATTCATTAAAATCTGTGATGAAGATTGGTGTTTAACCCTCTAAGGGGTTAAGCATTAATCTACTACAAAAGGAGAGAAATATGAAATCTGTTGCCATCATATTCAGTGGTTGCGGAGTATACGATGGAAGTGAAATTCACGAATCAGTCCTAACTATGCTCTCTTTAAGCCGTCTTGGCGCTGAAGTGTCTTTTTTTGCTCCTGATGATAGACAACATCATGTTATAAATCATCTTAATGGCGAAGAAAAGCAAGAAGTTCGTCACATAATGGAAGAATCTGCCCGTATAACACGTGGAAATATACAGCCTTTAGCTAACCTTGATACAGATAAACTGGATGCGTTAATTATTCCTGGCGGTTTTGGCGTGGCCAAAAACTTATGTAATTTTGCATTCAAAGGGGCAGATTGTGAAGTTAATAAAGAGTTATTAATGTTATTGCAAGAGATGCATAAAAAAGGTAAGCCAATGGGGTTTATGTGTATAGCCCCGGTGATGGTCCCTAAAATATTAGGTAAATCAATAAAAGTCACCATCGGAAATGATCCCGAAACGGCGGCTCAGATCGTGCGGATGGGGGGAATACACGTTGAGTGTCCAGTTGATGATATTGTCGTTGATTTTAAAAATAAAATTGTAACGACACCCGCTTATATGCTCGCGGAATCTTTGTCTCAGGCAGAAAAAGGCATTGATAAGTTGGTCAGGAAAATATGGGAAATGATTGAGTAATCGGATGCTAAATCCTTTTTCAAAATTGTGGCGCTACCTGAAAAAAATAGTCGCATCGATCACAATTCTGTGGCTTGTTGCGATCATCGCTTTTTCATTTTTGCCGGTGCCATTTTCCATGTTGATGGTAGAGAGACAAATTGGCGCTTTGATTTCGGTTAATTTTTCTTATGTTTCTCGTTCGTCATGGGTTGATCAGAATCAAATCTCCCCTTATATGGCATTAGCGGTCATTGCCGCGGAAGATCAAAAATTTCCAAAACATTGGGGATTTGATTTTGAGGCTATCGAATCTGCGATGGTACATAACAAAAAATATCAGCAGCGAATTCGGGGAGCATCGACCATTTCTCAGCAAACCGCCAAAAATTTATTTTTATGGGAAGGGCGTAGTTGGCTAAGAAAAGGATTGGAAGCGGGGCTGACGGCGGGACTGGAATTACTGTGGTCAAAGAAGCGTATTTTGACGGTCTACCTCAACATTGCTGAGTTTGGTCATGGTATTTTTGGTGTTGAGGAAGCGGCTCAGCACTACTTTGGCAAATCGGCCAGTCGATTGACCTCTTCTGAAGCCGCATTGCTCGCGGCGGTTCTGCCGAATCCCCGTCTTTACCGTGTGAATGCGCCCTCCAAATATGTCTTACAGCGTCAACAATGGATTTTGCGCCAAATGCAGTTAATGGGAGGCGCAAATTACTTAAAACAACAGGATTTGAGATAGGAAACGTCAGGTCACCAGGCAAAATAAAAAGCGGCCTTGGTTTGGGCCGCTTTCAGGGTTGTTAATCGTTGTCAGTCGAGTATTGCGCTGGTCTGTTCTCAGTTGAGATAGGTAAATGCAGTTGTGACACGTTTTACGCCGCTGGTTTCACTGGCGATTTTCGCCGCATCAGCGCCTTCCTGTCGTGTGACGACACCCAATAAAAAGATTTCACCATTTTCTGTCACCACTTTGATGCTGGACGATCTCACTGAATCACTGGCTAAAATTATGGAGCGTACCTTGGCGGTTAACCAGGCATCGGAGGAAGCTGTGCCCAATGAAACCGGGTTGCCTTGACGGATCTCATTATAAATCACGTCCGTCCCTTCAATCTTCGCAGCAATCTGCTTTGCCCGTTCAGCCAGCGCCATATTTGGGCTTTGGCCGGTTAAAAGAACCTTGCCTTGATACACCGTGGTGATCACACGAGCTTGAGCCTTAATTTGTGGATCTTTACTGATGGCGTTGCTGACACGCGCTTCCAGTGTGGTATCGTCAACTTGTTGGCCGATTGTCCGCGGATCTGCCCCCGCTTTTGTGGCAATGGCCGCAGACCCCACGACAGCCGCACCAATACATCCTTGTAATAGCATGACACTGCAACATACCAATAACAGAGAAAATAACCGCATGAGTGGACTCCTTATTCATCCTGATGAGGGAATAATGTATTGTCGATTAAGTCGCACAGACAGTTGATTGTCAACATATGAACTTCTTGGATCCTGATACTGTGATGTGAAGGAATACGTATTTCAACATCTTGAGGGCCAAGTAACCCCGCTAATTCCCCGCCATCGTAACCTGTCAGTGCGACAATCGTCATATCGCGTGTCACCGCAGCTTCTACAGCCTTGATAATATCCCGGCTGTTTCCGTGTGTGGAAATGGCAAGCAGCACGTCCCCGGTATGCCCCAATGCTCTGACCTGTTTGGCGTAGATTTCGTCAGGCTGTTTATTATTGGCAATGGCGGTGATGACGACATTATCGGTATTCAGTGACAGAGCGGGTAGACTTGGACGATCAGTTTCAAAACGATTGATCATGCTGGCGGCAAAACGCTGTGCCGTTGCGGCAGAACCCCCATTACCGCAGCAAAGAATTTTATTGCCGTTTAGCAGTGATTGAACCATCATCATTGCGGCGCGTGAGATTGCGTCGGGTAATGCTTCTGCTGCTGCGATCTGAGTTTGAATACTTTCTGTGAAGCAGACTTTAATTCTATCCAGCACGTTTTTGACCTATTTATATTGGAATATATGTAATTAACGAGAAGATTAAGAACCTATTGCAGTAGGTTCTGATTCAGGGTGAAGGCGTTTTGCAGCCATTCAAATTTTTGTCCTGTTATCGCACAAATATCAAAGCGGCATGATGCTGTTTCCAGGCATTCATTGCGTCGGTACAGCCAGACTGCTGCTGTATGCAAAAGTTTTCTGCACTTGCTTTGAGTAATTGTAGCAACGGCATCACCATATTGTGCAGTCTGGCGGAAACGAACTTCAACGAATATCCATGTATCGCTATCACGCATAATCAGATCGATTTCACCGCCCCGAATTTTTACATTTTCTGCAACAAAGACAAGCCCCTGTTTTTGCAAAAACAGTTTAGCTTGTTGTTCATAATGGCGTCCTAGCGCATAGCGATGACTTGTCGTTTTTTTCATCCTGAAATGACCTCAATCTTGTCCATCATGTGCAGTGATGGGTTTTTATCTGCTTTTGTACCTTGCCGTTATTGTGTCTGCGAACTTGTATCTTCTGGGCTATGCACATCGTCTGGCGTATTCACCTCGTCAGTGCGATCTTCGAGCACGATGCGACCCTGATTGAAGCGCATCCAGGGTAGCTGACGCAAGATGGTGCAGTTATCTGTGACGGAAAGTTCGCCTGATGCCCCTTTCAGATTGAATCCCGCCTGCCGCAGGTGGGGAAATTGATTAGCCAGTGACCAGGCGTCAATGCCCATTGCGTAAAGACGCATCAGGGAATAGTCATTGGTGAATTTTTTCGCCGCTTGCTGAATTAAAGGGGGATTAGTCCCCGTCAGTAATGGAATATCACTAAATTGCATCCCATCCATTTCCAGCCGGAAATCCGGGCCTGAGCCTGATGTATTACTGCGAGAATTCGCGTAGAGCGCCGGTTTTTGACGGGAGCTGATGGCCATATCGATCATCGGTTTGATGAGACTCAGTTCATCGGCGTTTGCGACAATGTAAACTGCATCGACCGGATCAAGCGCATTCACAGACGTTGTGGTTGAACGGGGAGAAATCATTGGTGTACCAGACAAACGAATGCCAATACCACGATTCATGGACTGCCGCATTTCACTCAGCGTACCAAAAGATTGTTGGCGTACTGTCTGCCCGCCCAATATCTGCCACTCTTCGGCAAAGGCTTTTGCAATTCGGTGCCCTAATTCTGTGGGCGGTATTAACACCAAAGGTGTTTGTTTTTGTTGTTGCCAAAGATGTTTTGCCGCATTTTTCGCTTCATCTTCAGGAGAGAGTGAAAAGTAACAGATATTTGGCCGCGGTTGTGGCACGTCGGGTTCATTGAGTGCCAGAATATTCAACGGCGTCTCAATCTGAGCTAATTGTTCGACGTTAGGTTTCAGCAAAGGCCCGACAACCAGGGTCACCCCTTCTTGTTGAGCTTGTGCCAGCAGTGTGGTGAGTGGCTGGCTGCTGGTGTCATAAACTTTTACAGTCTGATCCACCGTCGATGCAGTGTCCGTGGCTTCAGGTGCCGGTATCGTCGTTACAGCGTCAAGGTTCTCTGAATTTGCTGCGTTGGCATTTTCAGGTGACACGGGTTCGGGTAATCCTTTTTGTGCATCAAGGAAACCTTGACGAATCGCGTTACCAAAAACCTTGGCCTGACCGTCCAACGGCAGAAATAACCCGATGATGGCAGGGTGGTCTTTGGTTTCTTGCAACAGGATTTGTTGCAAGGAAGAGGGTAAACGGTGTGCCGCCGGGTTGTCTGAATAACGGATTTGCCAATCATGAACAGCAGAACGCAGTTTCTCCAGATCCTGTTTATTCGTTTGATAGGTACTGAGTAAATCAAGCCAACCCTGCAAGGTATATTCATTGGCATTAATCACCAATTCGTTCATTTGCTGCGGAGAAAGGTGTGTCAGTAATTGCCAGGTTTCATCAAGGTTTTTCTGACGAGCCGCGTCATCTGTTGCGTAAGGCTCCAACGCGATATAGGCGCGGATACTATCCAACAATGGTGGGGGATTGACGGATTGATCGTGTGCTGCGTCAATAATGGCCTGATAGCGGTTAATCTCTGCACTGATATTGTCTTTAGGCCCAGAAGTTGGTTGCCCTTGCTGTTCGGGCATGGTACACCCTGCAATAATCATAGCCGACAGCAGGGCTGTATAAGCTAATCCATTTTTAAAACGCACAAAAATTGAGGGAAGCATACTGTATCCAGAGATGTTTTTTTCAAAGATGCTCAATTTTAAATCGGTCATTCGGATGAAACAATGAATCAAACCAATCGAGCAGTGGTTACGACATCCACGCTGTATGTCGTGCCAACCCCCATTGGAAATTTGGGTGATATGACTCAGCGTGCTCTTGAAGTTCTTAAACATGTCGATCTGATTGCAGCCGAAGATACGCGACACACTGGCTTGTTGCTTCAACATTTTGCCATTAATGCGCGCATGTTCGCACTTCATGATCATAATGAACAGCAGAAAGCAGATCAATTAATTGCCAAACTTGAACAGGGAGCCAGCATCGCATTGGTCTCTGATGCGGGTACACCTTTAATCAACGATCCGGGTTATCACCTGGTGCGCCGTTGTCGTGAGACGGGTATCAATGTGGTTCCGTTACCTGGCCCTTGTGCAGCGATTACCGCGCTGTCAGCGGCAGGTTTGCCTTCAGATCGGTTTTGTTATGAAGGTTTCTTACCCGCCAAAAGTAAAGGACGTCAGGATACCTTGCGTGAATTAGCACACGAGCCACGAACGCTCATTTTCTACGAATCGACACATCGTCTGTTAGACAGTTTAGAGGATATTGTGGAAGTGTGGGGAACGGATCGTTATGTGGTATTAGCCCGGGAATTGACCAAAACGTGGGAATCGATTCAGGGAATGCCGGCGGGTGAGCTTTTATCCTGGATCAGAGAAGATGAAACTCGCCGTCGGGGTGAGATGGTTTTGATTGTGGAAGGGTATCGTAAACCTGCGGACGATAGCCTGCCGCCGGAAGCAATACGGACACTGGCATTACTGCAAAAAGAACTTCCTTTGAAAAAAGCGGCGGCGTTGGCAGCAGAGATCCACGGTGTCAAGAAAAATGCGTTGTATCGCTATTCACTTGATCAAAATCAGACGGGAATTGAATAAAGGGGCGTGAAAACCCCTATACATTGACGAGTAAACCTCTTATAATCCGCGCCGGAGTTGACCAGGCAGTCGCTGCTTTACGGCTCTTTCGGGAGAGGTAAAGGGGAGGAAAGTCCGGGCTCCACAGGGCAGGGTGCCAGATAACGTCTGGGAGGCGAAAGCCTACGACTAGTGCAACAGAGAGCAAACCGCCGATGGCTCATTTTTGCAAAAAAGTGAGATCAGGTAAGGGTGAAAGGGTGCGGTAAGAGCGCACCGCGCGGCTGGTAACAGTCCGTGGCACGGTAAACTCCACCCGGAGCAAGACCAAATAGGGGTTCACAGGGTACGGCCCGTATCGAACCCGGGTAGGTTGCTTGAGCCAGTGCGCAAGTGCTGGCCTAGATGAATGGCTGTCCAAGACAGAACCCGGCTTATCGGTTAACTTCACAGATTTAGCCCCATAGAGCGCAAGCTTTATGGGGCTGATTTCGTTTGGGGGCGGATGAGCAACATGAATTAGTCATCCAAATCAATAAAGAGTCCCTGAAAAGGGGTCTCTGCCTGTCATATCACCTCCGGCTCTTCCTGAATAAAGACACCATCCCCGCATTTAATTTTCACGTCTCTGTTTGTGCCGCCATGGATAGTTGCGTTTCCACGCATGGATTGCAGATAGGCCTGTTTGCCGCGTAGGGGCAGTGCGCCTTGCTGGATAATATTCAGGACATCAACATGCGGGTAAGATTTGGGCTAATGATCCTCGATCTGAATTATCTGGACGTTAAAATATTAGCTAGTTAATCTGGTGGCAATATTCAAAATTCCTGATTGAGAAACCTATGGGCAAAGAACGCGCGCTTACCTTAGAATCCCTGCGAGTCATGGATGCGATAGATCGACGGGGCAGTTTCGCTGCGGCGGCAGATGAGTTGGGTCGGGTACCTTCAGCACTGAGTTATACCATGCAGAAGCTGGAAGAAGAGCTGGATGTTGTACTGTTTGATCGTTCGGGTCATCGCACAAAATTTACTAATGTTGGCCGGATGCTGTTAGAACGAGGGCGATTATTGCTTGATGCCGCCGATAAATTGACGGCAGATGCGGAAGCGCTTGCCCGCGGCTGGGAAACGCATCTGACTATTGTGTGTGAGGCATTGTGTCCCGTTTCATCGCTTTTTCCTCTCGTGGATAAATTGGCAATGAAATCAAATACACAACTTTCGTTAGTGACGGAAGTGCTGGCAGGTGCCTGGGAACGTTTGGAAACCGGCCATGCGGATATTGTGATTGCCCCTGATCTTCACTTTCGGGCTTCGGCTGAAGTGAATTCACGGGCACTGTATTCTATCAACAATGTTTACGTTGCCAGCGCGGATCATCCGATCCACTATGAACCAGAACCCTTGTCTGATACCACACGGGTAAAATATCGTGGGATTGCTGTCGCAGATACGGCACGGGAACGTCCGGTGTTGACGGTTAAATTACTGGATAAACAATCCCGCCTGACAGTCAGTTCACTGGAAGATAAGCGTCAGGCACTTTTGGCGGGACTGGGTGTGGCAACGATCCCCTATCCGATGGTGGAACACGATATTGCCGAAGGTCGTTTGCGTGTGATTGGTTCGGAATACAGTCATGAGACCAACGTGATCATGGCCTGGCGACGCGATAGTATGGGAGAAGCGAAGTCCTGGTGCTTACGTGAAATTCCGAAGTTATTTGCGAAACAGAAGCGTTAATTGCCCGCCAGACGGAGGGTTCTGCTTTTGTCATTTGATATGGCTGCTGATTGAAAACAGCAGCCAATAAATGCTCCGGTTGATGGGTCTGACATCGTTGGGAGAAATTACCAATTTTTCTTCAATACATAGTCAAGACTGAATCTTCCCGGCCCCATCATCGCCAGCAACAGATAACCTGCCCCGATAGCGAAATTTTTCAGGAACATCGTCATGTTCATGTCATCTGAAAAATCATGGTGGAACAGAACAGCGGTCAAGATACAAAAAATAAAAGTAAAGACAGCCGTGGTACGGGTTAACAGGCCGAATATCACCGCAATCCCACCGCCAAGTTCAAGCAAAATAGTCAGCGGCAGTAAAATGCCTGGTACCCTCATGGCCTCCATAAACGCTTGCGTTCCTGCGTAAGCTTCACCTAGTTTCCCATACCCGGCAATAATGAAAAGAACGGATATTAAAATACGGGCAACCAACAGGCCACTATCTTCAAATTTTTTCATGAATATCTCCAAGAGTACCGCAGGTAGCGATAAATAAGCTGTCTGTATCGATTTTTTGCACCCGAAACATGGGCGAAATGGCTCGATTTGTTAATCATTATCTGATGGTGGGTATTCTAAAGAGAGGTGTTATTTGTTGATAGTAAGGAATATTAACTATTTCATGCAATTTTTTTGAAAAAACAGGCTGAAATACAGAAAAGGATTTGAACAGGCGACAGGATGACAACTCACCCCCATGTCATCATGAACATGATGACATGGGGGTTGGGCCTAATTTTTATACAGCGTGTTCCGTATTACTTTTACGATCCCCAGGATGCGGCTCATATGACGTAACCCACGATAAAATGTCCTGGGGTGGCGCAGGCCATACAGGAAGAGCATAGCGGAACCCATTGCGAGATAAGGTTTGACATTAACGAGGGTTTGCCAGCCTTTATCATAAGGTTGTGTGACTTCAAGCCAGTTTTGGCCATAGGTAGCGAGTAACTGCCGTTGTTGCTGGATCTTATTTAATAACCGCTGCTTGCGCTGATGAAGTCCCGATTTATTCATGGGGGTCATCCTCCAGCATTTGACGGTCAATATCTAATTGCGCTTGGGTTGTGTTAAGAAAGGAGAGCTTCCGGGCGGTTCTTATCGTCCATATTGTACTGAATATGGCAAGGAACAACAGTGTTCCGGCCGTGATCGCCATTGCGGGGATGCGATAGGCTGGCTCGATGGCCCAGAATATCACGATCAATAGGCTCATCAGGCCGAAGCCTGCAAATAATAATGTCAATCCCACCAGTAGCAGGAGCTGAATCAGTGCTGCGGCTCCCTCTTCCAATTCCACTGCAATCAGTTGGATTCGCGTTTCGACGATACGAACAACAATTGCGGCGACTCGCCGTACCGTCTCAAAGAGCCCTTTTCCGGGACCTTTGACGTGAGGGGATTGACTCATTTCAGCGCCTTGAAAGCAGAATACCTAAGACAACGCCAACTACGGCACCGATACCGATCCCTGTCCACGGATTATCACGGACATAACTATCTGTACGGCAGGCAATTTCTTTCGTGTGATCGACTAGTTTATCGTTGACATCATTCAGCGTATGACGGGCTTCTTTCAGCATTTTTTCCGCTTTGCCCCGTAATTTTTCCAGTTCAGCCTTCGATTTCTCACCAGAATCATTTAGAACTTCTTCCAGTGTATCCGCAAGGGACTGTAATTCGGCTCGTAAATCCTCAGCGTTTCGTTTCTGTGGCATCACTTATCTCCTGAAATAGACAGTAGATGAATTCTTACCATAGTCGCTTTTATAAAGAGTTTAAAGGAGAGGTTGATGAAAAATTGTCATTATAGATGAAGAATTAACCGATAAAGCCGGTGAGGTGGATGAGCAGGCGAGTTGAGTGGTGGCCGAAAAGGTGTAAGCACACGGTGAACTCATCTTGCAAGGCATAGCAGTGCTGCCCATGTTCGGCATCGGTATTTTCGTCCGCCTGTAACACCGGCTGCGGTAACAAGGCTTGACGGAGGATTTCCGCCAACGGTTTCAGGGTGGCTTCCAGTTCCTGGATACGCGGCATCAGAGCGTGATTTTTTTCGCATTCTTTGACTAAGTTGGCATGAAATCCCTGTGCCAGTTGGTGCAGTTCATTCGGATCTTGTGTTATCAGCGGGAGAGGGGGCTGAGCTGATGCTGCCGCGCGTATTGTGTTTGGGTCAGGCCGCTGGCTTGCCAGTCGGTGACGTGTTTTCGTTGCTACTGTTCTCGTGATGTGTAGCGTAATGTTGACATCGGAAACCTCGTATCAAATAAAACCGGGTTCCCACTGCTGGAATAAAAACAACTCAGCAAGGTGAGTTCATCGTGTGCTTACTGTTAATGCGACAGAACCATGTATTCAAAGTATGCTCGCGCCCTTGGGGTACTTAAGGAAAATAAACGGGCTATTTTTATTTTTCTCTTTACATCATAAACAATGACGATGATTATCTCGGCACCATCACCCACTCTATTATTTTATGAGGAAATGCCTCTGTATTTTGACCTGGTTTCATATATTGTGTTTTTTATAATAACCAATATTTTGATAATTTGGATTGTCGGGTTTTATCACCATGAAATTAAATTTATGTGATAAGGCTCTTAAAAAAAATCATTTTAAATTGAAATAATAATTTAACTTAGTATCATTTTTCGAATGACTAAAGATTAGATATATCTTAATTAAAGTAACCATAAGAACTTTTCACCCACGTTATTATTACGAAAAATATATAGATTAATTGAAATAAAATAAAAACATATCTATATTAAACAAATTAAATATTATTAACTTTGTACTTTACTTGAGTGTTCTTGTGATTGCTCTGATATTTTAATATGAAGTTTCATTTCTGAACGACAAGGAACACTCATGCTTAATATTGCATTATTTGGTGCTGGTAGGATTGGGCAGATTCATGCGGTGAGTATTGCCAGTCATAAAGAAACTTGCCTTTATTCTGTCATTGATCCTTATCAGGAAAATGCACAAATTTTGGCACAAAAATACCAGTCTAGAATACAAACAACTGAAGAAGCCATGTTTGACCCGGATGTTCATGGTGTACTTATTGCTTCCGCAACAGATACGCATGCTGATTTGATCGAACTGGCTGCACGGCACAATAAAATGATTTTTTGTGAAAAACCGGTTCACCTTAATCTTGAACGGATACGTCAGTGCCTTGCTGTAGTAAAAACGTCTCAGGTTCCTCTGTTTGTCGGCTTCAACCGCCGCTATGACCCTCAGTTCCGTCGGTTAAAAAACCTGTTTCAGGCCGGAAAAATTGGTAATGCAGAATCTTTGATTATCACCTCACGTGATCCTTCTCCGCCATCTGCTGAATATATTCAGGTTTCTGGCGGCATATTTCGGGATATGACTATTCATGATTTTGATATGGCTCGTTTTATTATCGGTGAAGAACCGTGTACTATTTATGCACAAGGAAGCAATTTGGTCGATCCTGCCATTGGTTTAGCCGGTGATATTGATACCGCGTTTATTGTCATGAAATTCCCTTCGGGCGCAATGGCTACCATCGCTAACAGCCGCCGTTCAGGGTATGGCTATGATCAGCGTCTTGAACTGCATGGTGAAAAAGGCTTACTGACTGCCGGTAATATTAAGGAAAACAATGTGGAGTTATGGGGAGAAAGCGGATGCCTTTCCGCTAAACCTGAACATTTCTTTCTGCAACGTTATCGTGAAGCCTATATCGCGGAATGGAACCATTTTGTTGATGTCATGGCAGGCAGAGCCACTCCTGAGACCACTGGTTTTGATGGTGAACAGGCATTATTCCTTGCCGATAAATCTCTTGAGTCTTTAAAAATAGGTAAAGAAATAAAACTGTAATCAGTCGATCTGTAAGGAGAAATATGTCAGTTTTTTTTTCATTCATTGGTTTTACCTTATTGGTCGCTGGGGTCGCTTATTATAAAACAAGAAATAAACACCTAATTGATTCGATAGAGGGCTATTTTCTTGGTGGCCGCTCTCTGACCGGTATTTATATCGGTAGCTCCATGTTATTAATGAATCTGTCTACAGAGCATCTGGTTGGTTTAAACGGACTGGCATTCAGAACAGGTTTTATTGTTATAGCATGGGAAATGATAGCCGTCTTAACGATTGTACTGTTTGCGATTTATTTTCTGCCAAAATATTTAAAATTGGGGATATCAACTATTCCAGAATATTTAGAGCGGCGATTTGATAAAGATACCCTGCTGATTACTTCGATTTTATTTTTGGCAATGTATGTTATTTCGTTATTGCCTATTGTTTTATATACTGGTGCTATTGCACTGGAAAGTCTGTTTCAGGTTTCTCAGGTATTTAATGTCGATAAAACAACAGCATTATGGATTATGGTTTGGGGTGTCGGTGGGCTTGGCGCAATTTACGCTATTTTTGGTGGAATTAAAGCGATTGCTGTTGCTGACACCATTAATGGTATCGGGTTAATTATTGGTGGAGTTATAGTTACGGTTTTTGCCTTACTGTATGTAGGGGATGGCAGTGCCTGGAAAGGCCTGACTGACATTTATCAGGCTCATCCTGATAAATTCAATTCCATTGGCAGTGAAGATTCACTCGTCCCATTTTCAACCCTATTTACAGGATTGATTATTTCCAATATGTTCTTCTGGTGTACTAACCAATCCATCGTACAAAAATCACTGGGCGCCAAGAACCTAGTGGAAGGGCAAAAGGGGGTCATGCTATGCGCTATATTAAAACTGCTTATTCCCTTCATTATCATTTTACCCGGTGTTATTGCATTTCATATTTTCAATGGGCAAGTAGATAATCCGGATAATGCCTACCCTGCTTTAGTCCAATTAGTTCTGCCTAAAATACTAGTTGGTTTTTTTGCTGCGGTTGTTGTCGGGGCTGTATTCTCTACATTCAGTGGTGGGTTGAACTCCTCTGTCACTTTATTTACTGTCAATATTTACAAACAGCGAATTAATCCGGATGCCAGTGAAGCGCGAAGTGTGGCTGTCGGTAAATATCTGGGTATTGCTCTGGCATTGGTAACTATGCTGATTGCTCCGCTTGTTGCTAATGCTCCCGATGGTTTGTTTTACCTGATCCAGCAATTACAGGGAATTTTCAATGCCCCCATTCTCAGCGTCGTACTTGTCGGATTAATAACAAAACGTGTTCCCCCGATTGCCGCAAAACTGGGGCTGTTATTTGGTATGTCGGCATATATAGTCTGTAACTTTATCCTGCATATTAATACCCATTTCTTCCATCTGGTCGGTATCTTATTTGTGCTTAATGTCATTTTTATGCTGACAATTGGTTATTTCTTCCCAGCGGAAAGTTATAAAGAAGTGTATACAAAACAAGTGGATATTACCCCATGGTCAATGGTGAAACCAATGGGGTGGTTAATTACACTGGCAGCTATCTCAATGTATGTCTTTCTGGCTCAAAATGTGCCGGACTATGTGATGACACCCTACTATTTGCTTGCTGCTGGAATTCTGGGATATGTCGTTTATCAAATGAGTAAAGTGTTGTCTAAGCGCCCCATTCATCGTGAAAGTGCCGAGAAAACCAGCGTAATGGAATTCAAATAATAGAAAGAAATTCGGATTGGCTTGATTGATGTTGGTTAACGTAACTGAAATTAATTAGATCTTGCAGTTAGCAACATACATGGGTTAGCAACATAAGTTGCAAAATGCATATTAGGTAAGAGTCGGAGCGATGGAGCAACATAAAAAGTTTGATGTTATCTGTATGGGATGTATTACGGTTGATTTATATAGTCAGCAGATAGGATCTCCTCTGGAAGAGGTGACCAGTTTTTCTAAATATCTGGGAGGTTCTTCCGTAAACGTGGCTTATGGCACAGCGCGTCATGGTTGACTGCCGCCTATGCAAGCTAAGACATGGGATCATACTGAAGAGTTAATTATCCAATGCGACCCGGGATGCCGTGGCGTTGTGATTTTTGGGCTGGATGCTCCAAAAGAGGTATTGAAGGTCGGTTTTGCTGCAGCAAAGGGGGAATCCATTGTGAAAGGTTTTGCGGTTGGCCGCACACTATTTGGTAAAGCATCACTGAAATGGCTGGCTAACGAAATTGATGATCGGGCACTGATCCTGCAAATCAAAACGAATTTCCACAACCTGATTAATGATTGGCGTCAGCGTGAAAAACAAGACGAAGAATACATTCTTATATTATAGGAGAAGCATCATGACAGTTCAACTTGGCATCAATCCTCTGACATGGACCAATGATGATCTGCCTTCTTTGGGCGCAGAAACATCCTTGGAAACCTGTTTGTCAGAAGGACGTCGGGCAGGGTTCGCAGGTTTTGAACTGGGTAATAAATTTCCTCGCCAATCGCATATCCTGGGGCCTATTTTGGCTTCCCATTATCTGAAACTGGTATCTGGCTGGTATTCCGGAAACTTGCTGACACGCAGTGTGGAAGACGAAATTGCAGCAGTGCAGCCACATTTAACGCTGTTACGTGAACTGGGAGCAACGGTGATGGTCTTTGCTGAAGTGACAGATTGTATACATGGTGACCAGAGTAAGCCTGTGCATTCGCGACCGCTTTTTCCGGTAGAGCGCTGGCAGGAATATGGAAAAAAATTAACAGAATTTGCCAGTTATACTCAGTCTCAAGGGGTTCAGATTGCCTACCACCATCATATGGGAACTGTGATTGAAAGTGCTGAAGATATTAATCATCTGATGGAAAACACCGGTGAAGAAGTCGGCCTGCTACTGGATACAGGGCATTTAACCTTTGCGGGAGATGATCCGCTGGCTGTAGCAACACGTTGGAGCAAACGAATTAATCACGTCCATTGCAAAGATATCCGTCAGGATGTACTGAGAGATGTCAAAAACCGTAAAATCAGTTTTCTTGATGCGGTGCTGAATGGGGTTTTTACTGTGCCGGGCGATGGTTGCGTCAATTATCCTGATATTTTCAATGTATTGAGAGATAACGATTATCACGGCTGGTTGGTTGTTGAAGCGGAACAAAATCCCGCTGTTGCTCATCCACTGACTTACGCCACTTTGGGATACAACAATCTACATCGTTTCGCCAGCGAGGCTGGACTTATTTAACGTAGACACCAAAAAATGACTTTGAGGTAGGTGATAGTTTCACTTATTGCGTTAATTTAGCATTTCTCAAAATTGGATTGATTATCAACCGGTTTTATGGAGGTTTTCTCATGCCAGCTGCGATTTGGGCACTAGCTATAGCTACTTTTGGAATTGGTACAACAGAGTTTGTAATTTCAGGATTACTTTCTGAAATAGCAACTGAATTTAGGGTTTCAATACCTGCCGCGGGGTATATGGCCACAAGTTATGCCTTGGGCGTATTTATTGGCGCACCGGTTTTAATCATTGCAGGGAAAAGTGTAGAAAGAAAAAAAATGCTTTCCATATTAATGGTATTCTTTATTGTTGGAAATATATTAACGGCGTGTGCACCAACATTTTGGTTAGCGATTACTGGTCGTGTAATAACATCTCTAACTCATGGTTCATTTATTGGAATAGGCTCTATCATTGCAGCTGAACTTGTTCCTCAAAATAAAAAAACCAGTGCAATTGCATTTATGTTTAGCGGAATGACGCTTTCTACTTTAATAGGAATACCTTTAGGAACCTGGTTAGGGCAAATGATTTCTTGGCGAATAACGTTCGTTATGATTTCGGGTATTGGACTTGTTGCATTATTAGGCATTTTAAAGTTAATTCCTCGGTCTCAATCACAAACCAACACAAATATAAAAACAGAATTACTGGCCTTTAAAAATTATAATGTATTGATTTGTATGGGTATCACTATTTTAGGGCCTGCTGCTTTCTTTACTTCTATTACTTATATTTCTCCGATGATGACATACATTACCGGGTTATCAGAGAATTCAATAAAATGGGTGCTATTGATATTCGGTTTAGGTCTTTTTTTTGGCAATATCATCGGTGGAAAACTAGCGGATAAAGCGCTAATGCCTTTATTGTATTGGACTCTTGGGTTACAAGGTTTCGTATTATTTGTTTTTTGGATTTACGCCGAAAATCCATTCATTGCTTACTTAAGTATTTTTCTAATGGCTGCTTTTGGCTTCGCAACCGTCTCTCCCATTCAACGTTTAGTGATGGATAAATCTAGAGAAGCTGGTGCGCCTAATCTTGCATCTGCTGTAAATATTGGATTATTTAATTTAGGTAATGCGATAGGAGCTTGGTTGGGCGGTGTCGTAATCACAGCGAATTACGGCTACGAATCACCAAATTTAGTCGGAGGATTACTCTCTTCTGCTGCTTTGGTGTTAGCTTTACTATTAGGGTTGCTCGATTATCGAAGATCAAAAGTAACAAGTTGAAATATTATTATTTAATCTGAAGCTTATTTAAGAAGGGAACTAAAGTGCCTGAGGTATGAGCAAAATTTTTGCTAAAGAAAACAAAATTGCAAAAATCCTCAGGCATGTATAATTTTTGCATGAAAAATAAGGATAAATAAACATGTCAAAATTTAAAATTGGTGTATTAAGTACAGCTAGAATAGTAGAGCTAGGAATTGTTTTACCTGCTAAATCAATGAATGTTGAGCTTTATTCAGTTGCAGCGCGAGATCCAGAAAAGGCGAGAAAATTTGCTAAACAGCACAATTTCACACGTTACCATAACACTTATCAGCAACTCATTGATGATCCAAAAATTGATATTATATATAATCCACTGCCAAATGGATTACATGGGCCATGGAATATAAAAGCGATTAAATCGGGTAAGCATGTCTTAACAGAAAAACCTTTTTCTAGCAATGAAAGTGAAGCGAGTACAATTTGTGAAATAGTACGTAGCACAAATAGTTTTCTTATGGAGGGATTTCATTACAGCTTCCATCCAGTTTGGATAAGAATAAATGAATTACTCAATATAGGTGTTATTGGTAAATTAAAAAAAATAAACATTGTAATGATTATGCCAGAAGCTCCTGTTCATGATCCACGATGGTCGCTTGAGTTGGCCGGAGGAGCTCTAATGGATTTAGGGTGTTATGCCATGCATATTTTTAATCGTCTGATATCATTTGGGGGAGGCGGGCCTCAGATATACAAGTGCCGGACTCATGAAAGACTGAAAAATTCAGGAGTAGATGAGAAAGCAGATGTTATAGTAAATTACCCAAATGGATTAATAGGAACGGTTCATTGTGATATGGGAGGTGATAGAATAGAATTCACGATTGAATTCATAGGTGAAAAAGGTAGAATTTTTGCTTTCAATTTCTTACACCCACATATGGATGATCGTATATTGATTGAGACTAATCAAACGACAGTAATAGAAAAATTAGGAAAAACTTATAGTTACACTCATCAATTACAATCATTTCTAGATTACCTACAACATAGCATTTCTCCTATTCCATTAGATGAATCTTTAGAAACAATGAAATTAATAGATATTTGTTATCGTCTTGCAAAGATGGAACCACGTCCAACTATAGTGATGTGATGGACGGTGCGCTGGACAATACTGAATCTTGCGGTTGAAAGGTCTGACGGAGGGTTTCCGCCAACGGTTTCGGGAGTGGCTTCCAGTTCCTGGATATGCTGCATCAGGGCGTGATTTTTTTCGCATTCTTTGACTAAGTTGGCATGAAATCCCTGTGCCAGTTGGTGCAGTTCATTCGGGTCTTGTGTCATCAGCGGGAGAGGGGTTTGGGGCTGAGTTGATGCTGCCGCGCGTACTGTGTTTGGGTCAGGCCGCTGGCTTGCCAGTCGGTGACGTGTTGTCGTTGCTGCTGTTCTCGTGATGTGTAGCGTAATGTTGGCATCGGAAACCTCGTATCGAATAAAACCGGGTTCCCATCCTGCTGGAACGAAAAAAACTCAGCAAGGTGAGTTCACCGTGTGCTTACGAAAAGGTCATGTCCTGTGGTATCAGCAAAACATACCACAGGAAAATGCAACGGGTTATCGGGAGGCATTATTGGCGCGTTTTTTACGCCAAATGACGGTCAGGCTACCAATTAATCCGATAAACAACAAACCGAGGGGTAAAAGCATCAGAAAATTCATCAGATATTCTTCGTATTGGCGGAACAGCGGGCTTTTACCGAGCGCATAGCCCAATGTTGTCAGGATAGTGACCCACAGGAAGCCGCTCAGCCAATTGAATATTTGGAAGCGCCCATTTCTTAGCCCGGCAAGACCCGCTAAGGTTGGCAGTAATGTTCTGATAAACGCCAGGAAACGGCCAATCAACAAGGCCGACAAACCATGGCGGTGGAACAAATTATGCGCGCGCTGATGGTAATGTGCAGGAAGATGTGACAGACAGCCCTGAACGATTTTCGTATTACCAAGCCATCTTCCCTGAAGATATCCGACCCAGCAGCCAAGGCTTGCCCCGGCGGTGAGAATGGCGAGGGTGATAGGAAAGCTCATGGCCTCTTTAGCAATCAAGACACCGACTAATATCAAGAGACTATCACCGGGTAAAAACGCAGCGGGTAATAGGCCGTTTTCCAGAAAAAGGATGATAAATAGCAAAATATAAATTGCCCATACTAAGGAGGGGTTCGCCAGTGTTTCGTAATCTTGGTGCCAAAGTGCATAAATCAGGTCTGTTACAATTTCCATCAAATGTTCCTAAAACGCGGGTTAAGAATTGCATCTTACTTTTATGGTGCATTTATGGTGAATTTCTATTGGACACTTTGAAATACAAAGCATCAAAACTCGATGTCATAAAATGCGCTTGATATCCCTTTAAGGGGGCATAAAGATTGACAGGGACACTTTAGCAAAATCAACAGTAGCGAGATAGACAATTTTGCTGATCAATTAAACATAGACCGAATGTAAAAGTCAGTTCATTTCGAGACATCGATGAATGAATCATTTAACAAGTTTTCTCAAAATAATATTCATCGGCAATTTATCGTATGAAAGGTTTAAATGTTGTTGTCATAGCCGCTAAATCTACGCGAGAGCATTCAGTCAGTTAACAAAAACGCATCCTTTGTGATGACAGGTATGAGATAAATAACCGATGCAAAATATTGTCATTGGGAATTCTATAATTACTTCAATTTAAACGGGGATTTTTTATTTTCTCACTGTTTGGCAGGCTGCAATACGTCGCTATTTTGAGCGGAAAATTGCAGTTTCGATCACATAAATGTGAATAAAATGTTATAAATTTTAGGGTTGTCTGTATATTGCAGTAAATCATGCGTTGTCGTTTTCATCATTTCCCTGATATTGGGAAAGCAAACACAGAAAACATCAGGTTCAACGAATCACAAAGACAAAATGGATAGACTATGGAAAAACAACAGCGAGGTTTTGTGCATTATATTGTACAGGGAAGCCTGGTCAAACAAATCCTGTTTGGCTTAATACTAGGGATATTACTGGCATGGCTGGCGCCTTCTGCGGCTAAGTCAGTTGGTATATTGGGAACACTGTTTATTGGGGCTTTGAAAGCAGCTGCGCCTGTTTTAGTGTGGGTGCTCGTTATGTCTTCAATTGCAAACCATAAAACAGGTCGAAAAAGTCGTGTTCGTCCGATCTTATTCCTCTACATCATTGGAACATTTTTATCCGCATGTGTAGCAGTTGCGGGTAGTATGTTGTTCCCATCGACATTGCAGTTGGTGGTGAATAACATCAAAATATCACCACCAGAAGATATTATTGAAGTTCTGAGAGGAGTACTACTTAATATCGTTGCCAATCCTATTGATGCGCTACTCAATGCTAACTATATCGGTATATTGGCATGGGCAACGGGGTTAGGTATTGCTTTACGTCATGGAACGGAATCAACCAAGTCTATGATGCAGGATTTGGCCGAAGGGGTATCACAAGTCTTGCGTGTGATTATCCGTTTTGCGCCTATTGGCATTTTTGGATTGATATCGACAACGATTGCTACAACCGGGTTTAATGCTTTATTAAGCTATGTACAATTGTTGTCGGTATTGCTAGGTTGTATGATTTTTGTCGCATTAGTCATTAATCCATTGATTGTTTATTGGAAAATTCGCCGCAATCCTTATCCCCTGGTTTTTGACTGCTTGCGCGAAAGTGGCGTGACTGCGTTCTTTACCCGTAGTTCAGCCGCTAATATCCCTGTCAATATGGCAATGTGCCGCCGGATGAATTTACATGAAGATACTTATTCTATTTCTATTCCTTTAGGATCCATTATCAATATGGGAGGGGCGGCTGTTACCATTACCGTATTGACATTAGCTGCTGTGAATACATTGGGTATCCCTATTGATCTACCAACCGCCGTTTTATTGAGTGTCGTGTCTGCAGTGGCTGCATGTGGAACTTCAGGTGTAGTAGGCGGTTCTTTATTGTTGATTCCATTGGGATGTAGCATGTTTGGTATTTCCAATGAAATTGCTATGCAGGTTGTTGCTGTGGGGATGATTATCGGTGTTGTACAAGATTCGGTTGAAACTGCATTGAACTCATCCACTGATGTGCTATTTACCGCCGCTGTTTGCCAAGCTGAAGAGACTCGTACAGCCGCAGCTCAATTGACACAGCGTTAATCAAATTATTCGTGAGTTAGAAGAAGAACGGTGATAATGGATAATTATCACCGTTCTTGCTTTACAACGTAAGTGCCAATCGAGTGCCTTGATCGATAGCTCTGCGAGCATCCAATTCGGCGGCGATATCTGCCCCGCCAATCACATGCACACTTTTTCCCATTGCCTGTAACGGTAAGTAGAGCGTTTTTAAAGGCTCCTGACCGGCACAAATAATCACATTATCCACTTCAAGGCATTGTTGTTTATCACCACGGCGGATATGCAATCCTTGATCATCGATTTTTAGATATTGCACGCTGTTGAGCATTGTAACGCCCCGCAGAGATAAACTTGCTCTATGTACCCACCCCGTGGTTTTCCCCAGGCTTTCACCGACTTTGCTATCCTTCCGTTGTAGCAGATAAATTTTTCGTGGTGAAGGCGCGACTTGTGCGCCAGCTGGCCGCAGCCCGCCCCGATGTGTTATCGTCTGGTCAATGCCCCATTCATGGCTAAATGCATGACTACTCAGGCTGGTGCTCTGTCCGCTTTGACTCAGGTACTCAGCCGTATCAAAGCCAATGCCCCCGGCGCCGATAATGGCAACGCGTTTTCCGACGGGGCGCTTATATTTCAATACATCAAGGTAAGTCAGTACCTTTTCATGTGCAATGCCATCGATATTGGGTGTGCGTGGCATGATCCCGGTGGCGATAACAACTTCATCAAACGATGAAAGTTGCTCAGCGGTTACCGTGTGATTGAGACACAATGTGACACCATTCAGTGCTAACTGGCGTCCAAAATAGCGTAAGGTTTCATGGAACTCTTCTTTACCGGGAATTTGTTTAGCGATATTAAATTGCCCGCCAATTTGATTTTCACGTTCAAATAGCGTGACATGATGTCCCCGGCTAGCGGCGGTAACGGCAAAGGATAATCCCGCAGGCCCTGCACCAACGACAGCGATAGTTTTGGGTGCCTTTACCGGCGTGTAAGTCAATTCGGTTTCATGGCAGGCGCGGGGATTGACCAGACAAGATGTCAACTTACCAACAAAAATACGGTCCAGACAGGCCTGATTACAGCCAATACACGTATTGATTTCATCAGCCCGGTTTTGTTCGGCTTTCAACATGAATTCGGCATCGGCAAGGAAAGGGCGAGCCATAGAAACCATATCCGCGCAGCCTTCACGCAGAATTTGTTCGGCAACTTGAGGATCGTTGATGCGATTGGTTGTAATTAAAGGAATGCCGACTTTCCCCATCAATTTTTGCGTGACCCAACTGAAACCTGCTCTGGGCACCATCGTTGCAATGGTTGGAATACGGGCTTCATGCCAGCCGATACCGGTATTGATGATGGAAGCGCCCGCTTTTTCAATTTCCCGTGCCAGTTGCTCGATTTCTTGCCAGTTCGAACCCTCTTCGACTAAATCCAGCATCGAGAGGCGGTAGATGATAATAAAATGCGCGCCTGCAATCGCGCGGACAGCATTGACAATTTCTATCGCAAAACGCATCCGGTTTTCGAAGCTGCCACCCCATTTGTCTTGTCGATGGTTTGTGCGGGTCACCAGAAATTGATTGATCAGGTAACCTTCTGAACCCATGATTTCCACGCCATCATAACCGGCTTGTTGCGCCAGTTGGGCGCAGCGAGCAAAATCCTGGATGGTCTGCTGGATATCCTCCTCCGACATTTCTCGTGGGGTAAAGGGATTAATCGGCGCCTGGATGGCTGAAGGCGCGACGGCGTTTTTCTGATAGCTGTAACGTCCGGTATGCAGGATCTGCAAAGCAATCTTTCCCCCGGCCTGATGTACCGCATCGGTAATGCACTGGTGATGCGGCAGGGCATCTTCACTATCCAGGACACTTGCCCCGGCTGTGACAACGCCCTGTTGGTTTGGTGCGATACCGCCAGTGACAATCAAGGCGACACCGCCCGCTGCCCGTTCGGCATAAAATTGCGCTAAACGTTGGGCTCCGTCCGGGTGTTCTTCAAGCCCCGTATGCATTGAACCCATTAAGACACGGTTTTTTAGTGTGGTGAAGCCCAAATCCAGTGGTGCAAACAGGTGAGAGTAATTGCTCATTGCATTCTCCATCAAATATTTGGTCGCTCAATTAATATTATGATTTCTGTATGGTGCTATGTTGCCAAGTGGTCGGATGAGATGATGATCAAATTTAGACAGTTCCGGCATGATTGGAATCATTTTGTTAATTGATTGTGACAAACATCATGAAATAGCACCATTAATCGTACATTAATGAAAATTCATTATGGGTGGAAACGTTTCTTATTTAAGATTACTGTATCCTTTCAGTCATGCGCTGTGTGCACTGTGCATACTTTAATATGTATGGTTTGGTCACAATAATGCGTGTTGAACAGGGTTAAATACCAAAATAATCAAATATATCTGCAATAAATAGGGATAAGGTCGTTATGGGAAAAATAACAGATTGGGTGACGTTGTCAGGAAAAAGTGTGACGTTGGTGCCTTTGTCGCATGATAGGCATGATGAACTTGTTCTTGCCATTGAAGACGGGCAATTACATAAACTGTGGTATGCCAGTGTGCCTGATCCGGCAGAGGTTAGTACGGAGATTGATCGTCGATTAACGCTGCAGACGAATGGCAGCATGTTGCCTTTTACTGTCGTTGATAATGTAACGGGAATGGCAGTGGGGATGACAACGTATATGAATATCGTTGCGGATATTCCCCGGTTGGAAATAGGATCTACATGGTATGCACGTTCAGTTCAACGCACCGCGATTAATACGGAAACCAAGTTTTTATTATTGCAGTATGCATTTGAAGAATTGGGATGTGTCGCAGTGGAATTACGTACCCATTTTTTAAATCACCAAAGCCGCAGCGCGATTGAACGGTTGGGGGCGAAGCTGGATGGGGTTTTGCGCCATCATATACGCGCTAAAGACGGGTCGTTACGGGATACTTGTGTTTATAGTATTCTTCTCCATGAATGGCCCGCCATCAAAACCCACCTTACATGGTTGATGACGAAGCCACGTTGAGTTCTCAATGAGTATTCCTTTCTGACAGAACATCAGGCTGTGGTAAGGGATACCTTGATACTGTTTTCCAGATCATCCAGTAATTGATAACGACGGCGGTATTCTGCGCGTTTTTTACTGGGGATCTCATCCAACGATTTTCTTTCGATGAATGATGGCAATTGGAAGTCATTATTTTCTTTTCTGACTCCACTCAGGGATTCCCAAAAGGCATTATAATCAGCCACCATCTTATTTTTCTTTTTATGCCAATAACGGATATTACGGTAAATATGTGTTTCGTTGCTGACCGCGAAGATCTGCTCACAATGCATGTGTTCGGCAAAACAACAAATAGCCTCAATTAACAGTCGCTTAGGAAATAATCCATAACACTCTTTTGTGGCGTGACGGATAATATCCAGAGAATTATCCCTTTTGGCCGGGCCTTGTAATACACCAATAAATAATGTTTGTTTGCCATCGATATTTAATAAAGTGAATGCACACTTAGCCAGAATGGTATTTTCGGCGGTGGTAATATATAAGGATAATTCACCTTCTTTATTGAGATTATCCAGTGAATCAATATATATAAAAAATGTTTCATTTTTACCTTGAATGGTCGCCAGTAAATAAGCATGAGTATCAAAGATTTTGCTAATAATGGCAGGCTCTAATTTCTTAAACAATAATTCATAGTGTTCACTCAATGCGTTCACAATTTGTTTACGTTTAAAATTAATACTTAAGTATGGACGATGTAATTTACACGGCAGACTCGGTTGTTTTTTTAAAATAGCTAAATAATGAGGTATCTTGACAAGATCATTCAGCAGCTTCAATGTTGAAACGGGGGTAAACATACTGCGCAGTGCAAATTTAGTGCGAGTGCCAGGTGATTGCCAGAGTTCACCGGGTGTCACTCGTTTTCCAATAAGATCAGCAAACAGCTTCATTCCTGAAGACGCGGGTTTTTGTAGATTATTCATTAGTGCTTAGACTCGGAACAAATAAAAAATAATGATAAACAGGTCATTATACCATTTATTTATCTAACGCCACTTTGTTGTTTACAAAACATTCCATTACTTTAAGGTTATTTATTCTTTATATAAAATAATTGCTTATTTTTATTTTATATAATTGAGAATTAATTATTTTCTTTCCTTATGGATTGTTCTTTTTATAAACATCAGGTGAAACCCATAATTAATGGGTTTCAGAAATGAGTTTCAGGCCAATTTCATATGTAATAAAGGAAACGGATTTCCTTGCCCATCAATTTCTGAACGAGAAACAACCCGAAATCCCATATGTTGATAGAAACCAACACCCTGTGTATTTTGCTCGTTGACATCCAATTCGTTGATTTGCAATTTATGAATGGCAAATTGTAATAACCTCTTACCCACCCCGGTTCCCCGTGCTTGTGGTGTAGGGCAACCGCATGAATGTTCAAATATCATCCAAACCGGAAAACCCTGCTTGTAATACCTGCTCCAAAAAGCCGATTTTCATCCAGGCTCGTTTACGTTTCATTCTGATACTTAATTTAGTCGTTTCTTTTTTTAACATATTTAACGCGACCCGTCTCAATATCGCGATGTTTTCCGCTGCATTTTTACGGTAAATTTTGCAGTCATCTTCCCGAAAGGAGACATCCAGTATCCAGTGAAGATTATTTTCGATCTGCCAGTGGCTACGTATGGCCTGAGCAAACTGTTCTTCTGTTAACTCTGCAGAACTGATGGCGTAACGGTATTCCAGGCTGGCGGATTTTCCTTTTTCTTGCCGGTATCCGACTGTCACGCCAACTGTTTTTAATTCAGGCCATTCCGGGAAATGGGCGACTAATGAACTCGCATCCATGACATGACTTTGCCTAATTTCAATACGTCCATGCCCCTGTTCTATGTGTACTTTTTCTCTTGTCAATGACCCGGAGAGTTGTCCCGCCAGTGCCTCCCTGACTACACGGTGGAGATTTTTCTGATTGTCTTTCACACTCAGCAAATAATCAGCGCCCGCCTCAATAATGTCCCGGGCTATCTGGGTTTGACATCCCATTGCATCAATGGAAATGAGGGCGCCTTTCAGTTCCAATAACTTAATCAGTTCAGGGATGGCAGTGATCTCATTTGACTTACTTTGTGTTCTGACCTGACCAATGACGAGTTGGTTTGCAGCGGCGTAAGCACTCACCATGTGGAGAGTTGAATAACGATCTTCACGATGATAAGAGCCACGCAATACTTTACCGTCGATCGCCACTAATTCCCCTTTGGTGAGTTGGTGAACAGAACGCATCCAGTTGATAAAACAGAGATTAAATTGTTCTGGTTTGATGCGAGAAAGGACCCGGGCAATGGTGTCATCAACAGGAACGCCTTCTTTGAACATACCTTGTTTAAGAAACCAGTCATGATGGCCTTCAGTATATTCCTGAATATCACTCCAGCCCTCCGCCCCCGCAATAATCGCGCAAAGGGTGGCAAACAAAATGTCAAATAAAGGATAGGCCACTTTGGCCGTCTGGCGTGGGTCTTTGATATCGGAGAAATGGTCAGTGAAACTGTCAAGGTACATGGTATTGACTCTCAAAAGAGAGTATAAGATCACAGCTATTTACTCGAATCAACTTAATTTACCGTTGGCTAAAAAACATTCGCGATCTTGCCCTGGCTTGTGGTGCAATAAACAACATTTCTACTCGATGTTGATGAGTCGCGATAAATCCGACGATATTATCGTGTTCATCGAACGCCTTATAAACCGTGAGCTTGGGCAGATAATCGTTAAGGATTTGCGGGCGCAAAATGTCAATCATGGCTTTGGGCAAAAAATCGTGAGTGGCGAGGACTGACGCCTCCCAAACCTGAATCAATGTCACAAAATCTGCTTTGACGGCGTGTTGTATTTGCATTTCATTCCTCTGCTTTTTTTGCGCTTATCGCATGCATATTTCATCACTTTTGCTAATACTGTCTATCATATTGAAGAGTGTTATTGCAACCTCTGATTCTTTGAGAAAACGAATATTAACTGAATTTGGTAAATATGAATGAATAATTCCAATAAACTGACTCAAGCCGATATTAAAGCGTTACTCTTATTTGTGACTTTTATTGCTCTGTATTTATTCCCCGGTATTTATGGACATACTCCCTGGAAACAAGATGAAAATTACAGTTTTGGGATTATTCAAACCATGTATGAAACCGAGAATTGGTTAGTCACCATGAATGCGGGGCAGCCTTTTATGGAAAAGCCCCCTTTGTATTATTGGACGGCGACGTCATTTATCCATTTGCTATCCCACTGGCTACCAATGCACGATGCCGCCAGAACCGCCACGTTATTTTTTTCTGTGATTAATTTTTCCTTTTTTATTGTGTTGGCTCGTCGTGTCTTTGATAGCAAAAATCTGACCGATAATCGGATATGGATAGCGTTTGCTTTATATGCCAGCGCCCCCGGATTGGTTCGTCACAGCCATGATATGTTTACGGATACTGCTTTAATCGCCGGAACAACCATTGGATTATATGGTTTGTTGGGATTAATCAAACATGAAAAAACCGGTTACTCCTGTTTATGGTTGATTATGGGTACGGTTGTGACGCTGTTATCAAAAGGGGTGTTTATTCCAGGATTATTATGGATTTGCCTTGTTCTGGCGCCTGTTTTTCTTAAACATTGTCGAACCAGGCAGTATGGACTGAATGCTTTAGTATCAGGGATTATTGCCCTGATCTTAATTCTGCCGTGGCCGGTCTTACTCTTTATTGAACAGCCCGATTTATTTAAAGTTTGGTTTTGGGATAACAATATCGGCCGCTTTTTAGGTTTTTCGGTTGACTCTCTTGGTGCGCGGGGAAATTTGACCATGATCCCCGAAGCCGTGTTATTGTTTGCTTTGCCATCGGGAATATTGGCTTTTATCTTTATATTGATGCATCCCATAAAAGTATTGTCGGATAAAAACAATTTCCTTTGCGCTGTATTTGTTGTCCTCGGCGTCATTTCATTGCAAATATCGGCCTCTGGCCGCGCATTATATTTATTACCTTTTATTGCACCGATGGCGATTTTAGCCACGAACGTATTTATTAAACTCCCTAAAATTATCTATCAATATTTAACTCTATTCTCTTCCATACTGTGGTCTGTGCTGGTGATATTTTTATGGGTTTGTTATTTTTTGTCACTTTCCCCCGATGATAAGCATTGGTTATCCCCCTTTAGTCGATGGTTGCCCATGAGTTATCAGATGCATTTTTCAGGCCTGCTTGTGACGCTGGCTGCTTTGATAACGGTTTTATGGCTGTCTAAACGCTGGCTGCTTTCCAAATCCCCGGCGTTACGTGCCGCTCAACATTGGGTTTTAGGTATTGCTACCGTGTGGGGGATCGTCTTTACCTTATTTGTTGGCTGGATTGACTACGCTAAGGGGTATAAAGCGGTATTTCTTGACTTAAAACATGAAATATCGGGGGAATATCAGATGAATGATTGTATGGCATCCTATAATCTCGGAGAATCTGAAGCGCCGATGCTTTATTACTTTGCGCATATCTTGCATCAACAGCAAAAAGCGTTTGATACACCTGAAAAATGCGATTGGCTGATTGTATTATCCAGAGAAATCGCCCCCGCTCCCAAAGGTATGGTGTTATTTTGGTCTGGTCACCGACCGGACGAAGATCGTGAAAACTTAGTGGTTTATAAAAAAGTGACATTGGATAAAACAACAAATACTGACTTAGCCTATCCCCAATATCACCGCTTCTTCAGCCTCGCCAGTCACCAGCTTCGCCGTGTCTCCATCGTAATGAATGCGGCCGTCCACAATCAGCAAAGAACGGGGCGCAATTTTGGCGGCATCCTCAAGATTATGGGACACCATCAATAACGTGATTTGGCGTTCACGGCATATTTGCGCCAGTAATTCCAGCATTTCATTACGTAAAGCAGGATCAAGCGCGGAAAATGGTTCGTCCAGCAATAAAATAGGCTGATGGCGAACCAAACAACGCGCCAATGCTGCCCGTTGGCGTTGACCGCCAGAAAGTTGGGCTGGCAGGCGGGATAAACACGCCTCCAGTGCGACCTGAGAGGCAATTTGCCGGAGAGTTTTCTTTTGTTCACTATCCAACCGCAATCCGGGATGTAATCCCAAACCAATATTTTGCTCAATGGTTAAATGGGAAAACAGGTTATTTTCCTGAAAGAGCATCGAAACAGGCCGTCTTGCAGGTGGGGTATTGGTATGATTTTCACCATTTAGCCAAATATTCCCCTGCTTGGGAGACTGAAACCCCGCCATTAAACTTAACAATGTACTTTTACCCGCACCACTTGGGCCAAAGATCGCAACGCGCTCTCCGGCTTTTATACTCACATGAAAATGCATGGCAAGGTGTTCATAACGATAAATAATGTTTTCAAGTGTGATCATGACGTCGGCTCGGTAAGTGTTCAATGACAGTGAATAAAATAAAGCACAGCAAAAGCAGCAGAAACGCCGTGACTGCCCCATCCTGACTACGATATGCCCCAATTTGTTGATAAAGGTAATACGGCAAGGTACGGAAATCGTCATTGCCAAATAAAGCGACCACACCAAAATCCCCGATGGATAATACACAGGCAAACGCTAATGCTTGTGCCAAAGGCATTTTTAATGCTTTCAGTTCTATCCAGCGCAGGCGGTGAAGCCCTCGGATATTGAGAGAACGACACAGGGGATTGTAACGTTCCGCCAGATCGTGCATGGGATTTTCCAATACCTTGAAGGCGTAAGGGATCGCCATCAGGGCGTTGGTCAGGATAACTAAGCCATAAGGTGATTGGGGGAGACCAATGGTGGTGTTCAACAGGAGAAAGAAACCGGTCGCCAGCACAATGCCCGGCATGGCAAGGATCAACAATCCACTGGTTTCCATCGCCTGTCCCCAGCGAGGGGCGTGACGTAAACGTAATTCGCGGCTGCTCCATAGCAACATCAGGGTTAGCATGACGCACAGCAATCCTGCCCCCACAGCAATGATGATCGAGGTTGTCAGAGCTTGCCATAAAGCGGGTTGGCTGAGGACACCCATCATCCCCCGGTTCAGACCATCAATGATAACCGCCAATAAAGGCGGAAGTAACAGCAGTAACGCGAGGCCAATCAATAAGCCATCCAAGCATTTTTGCCGCCAGGAATCTTGTGGATTGCGCCATTGTTGTTGATGTCCATAGCCTACAGAAAGTGCGCCTTTGAGTTTTTGGCTCAGGAGAACCAAACCGAGGCAACATACAAGCTGGATCAAGGCAAGCAAGGCAGCCTGATTCAGATCATAGTCGTAACTGAGCGTCTGATAAATGGCCAGTTCAATGGTGGTGGCTGCCGGGCCACCCCCCAGGGTGAGAACCGTGGCGAAACTGGCAAAGCACAGCATGAAAATCAGGGCGCCAGTCGGCAGGATCTGGCGGCGCAGATAAGGCCACTCGATAAAACGAAAATGCTGCCATTCATTCATGCCCAGTTGAGCGGCGAGTTGACGTTGCTCAATGGCAATACTCTCCAGAGATTGCAGCAATAATCGGGTCGCCATTGGCATATTGAAGAAAATATGTGCCAGCAGAATGCCCTGCAACCCGTAAGGCGTGAAACGATATTCAACACCGATCCATTGGGCGAGCTTTGCCAGCCAGCCAGTTTGACCATAAACGGTAAGGATGCCAAACAAAGCCACCAAAACAGGCAGGATCAAGGTCATGGCACATAAGCGCAGAAATAGCCTTTTTCCCGGAAAATGGCGGCGATAAAGTGCCCGGGCAAGAAAAAGCGCCGGAAATACCGAGCAGAGGGCAGAGAGCAATGCCTGCCAGAAGGTAAACCGAATGACATGCCAAAGATAACGGTCATCCAGAAGTGCCTGCCAATCGCTTTCAGGGGCATAAAACCACAGCGTCCCGAAGGCTGACAAGGCAACAAGTATCAATAAGCCGGAGGCAATAACCCCCGGCAATAACCAACCCGCGATTAACGGCTGACAGCGCTTTGCCATGTACGGATCCATTTGGTACGGTGTTTTGCTACATCATCAGCATTGAATTGCAGCGATTTTTCAGGAACAGGAAGGTGTTTGAAAACGTCCGGTAGAGGAATATCAATCACCGGATACATCCATTGCGTGGTTGGCAAAACGCGCTGAAATGCAGGCGAGATCATAAAATTCATAAACTTTTGTGCCAGTTCCGGCTGTTTGCTGGTGGTGATTTGGGCGGCCACTTCAATCTGTAAATAGTGCCCTTCTTCAAAGATAGCGGCGGCATAGTTATCTTTTTTCTCTGACATGATGTGGTAAGCCGGTGACGTGGTATAACTCAAAACCATATCTCCCTCACCTTTCAGAAACAGGCCGTAGGCTTCACTCCAGCCTTTAGTGACCGTGAGTGTTTTTCTGGCAATTTTCTGCCATGCTTGTGCGGTGTTGTCACCATAGAGATTTTGCATCCAGAGCAGCAACCCCAAACCGGGGGTACTGGTGCGCGGGTCCTGATAAATAATCTTCCAATTTTGCGGATTATTGATTAATTCATCCATACTTTTGGGCGGATGCGGTAAGGTGTTTTTGTTGTAAATAAAGGCAAAATAGCCGTAATCATAAGGAATAAATGTCGTATTGTTCCATGTAATCGGTAATTTCAGTTTTGAGGTATCGACGTGACTTGGGGTGAATAACCCGGTTTTCTGCGCGGCCTGAATCAGATTGTTATCTAACCCCAATATAATATCGGCGGGGGTTTTTTTACCTTCGAGGCGCAAACGGTTCAGCAAGGAGACGCCATCTTCCAGCGCAACGAATTTCAGCTCACAGCCGCATTCTGCTTCAAAGGCTGTTTTGATGGCAGGCCCTGCCCCCCATTCAGAGGCAAAGGAATCATAAGTATACACCGTCAGTGTCGGCTTCTCCTGAGCAAAAACACAGGCAGAAATAGACAGCATACTGACAGCCGCAATAAAGCCAGAAAAGAGTTTCTTAAACACTTTGCTCTCCTGTAGTGATGATTGATCATCGTGATGAATATCAACCGTTATTAGCAGTGGCAAAGGATCTGAGAAGGTGCTAAATAAAAATTACATTGATCACACTAATGATTAGCATCTCAAATCCCTACGACGGTACTAGCCGGTTCAGGTTCGACGGGTTTATTCTCAGCAGTGTTGTGTTGTCACAACAGCACCCCGTTGAGATGGGGGTATTGTAGAGACTTCGGCTACGTCTGCAAAGTCCAATCATAGAGGTTTACCGCTTGAGGTGAGTGTGAAACAATTAGCGATATTTTTAAATTTATTCAATCAAGAGGTAGTCCGGTGATCGATGAGGATGGCTACCGCCCGAATGTAGGAATTGTAATTTGTAATCGCCAAGGGCAGGTTCTATGGGCCCGCCGTTATGGGCAGCATTCCTGGCAGTTTCCTCAGGGGGGTATCAATCCAGGGGAATCATCAGAACAGGCGATGTACCGCGAGTTATTCGAAGAAGTTGGTTTAAATCGCAAAGATGTTCGGGTTCTCGCTTCGACCCGGGGTTGGTTGCGTTACAAATTACCCAAGCGTTTGGTGCGTTGGGATACAAAGCCTGTTTGTATCGGGCAGAAACAACGTTGGTTTTTATTGCAATTGTTATGTGACGAAGCAGAGATTAATGTGCAGCGCAGTAAGACACCGGAATTTGATGGCTGGCGGTGGGTCAGTTATTGGTATCCTGTCCGGCAGGTCGTGTCTTTTAAGCGAGAAGTCTATCGCCGTGTAATGAAAGAATTCGCCGCGATTGTGATGCCAGTGCAGGAACCTGCTTCATTGCTATACTCACCTTATTTACATCGTCGTAGAAGAAATTAGGTCATAGTTATGCTGATGCGCTTAAGGGAAATTGTCGAAAAGGTTGCGATGGCAGCTAATTTATCTGAAGCGCTTGAACTACTGGTCAATGAAACGTGTCTGGCAATGAACACGGATGTCTGTTCTATCTATCTGGCTGATCATCAGCGGCAATGTTATTACCTGATGGCGACCAAAGGGTTACGAAAACCCAAAGGACGAGCCATCAGTTTGGCCTTTAATGAAGGCGTTGTGGGGCAAGTCGGGCACTTGTCCGAATTAATCAATCTCGCTGATATCCGCGAACATCCCAGTTTTAAATATATTCCTCAGGTGAAAGAAGAAAACCTGCGGGCTTTTTTAGGTGCCCCGATGATTTATCGTCGTCAATTGCAGGGAATATTGGTTGTTCAACAACATGAACGACGGTTATTCAATGAAAGTGAAGAATCTTTCATGGTGACGTTGGCGATGCAACTGGCGGTGGTTTTCGCTCAGTCGCAAACAAAGGGGGTGTTTGGTCAGTATCGTCAAACCCGCATTAAAGCCCTTGCCATTTCGAACGGCATTGTGATGGCGCAGGGCTGGCAAGATCGCTCCCAACCTTTGTTAGAACAGGTGACAGAAGCATTAACACTGGATTGCCCGGCTGAACGCTCAAGGCTAAATGGTGCGCTTGAAAAAACCACGGCTGAATGCCGTCGTATCAGCAAGCGTTTCACCGCCAGTTCACAAAAAGAAAGTGCCGCCATTTTTGATCTCTATTCTCACCTCTTACATGATCCCAAACTCAAACAAGATCTGTTTCATTCCGTTGATAATGGTTTTGTCGCGGAATGGGCGGTGAAAACCGTCATTGAGAAATATGCGGAACAGTTTGCCAAATTGCAGGATCCTTACATGCGGGAAAGGGCATCAGATCTGCGGGCACTTGGTCAACGAGTGTTGTTCCATCTGAATGATTCTTTTACGGAAAAAGGGCAATGGCCGGCACGCTTTATTCTGGTTGCTGATGAACTCAGTGCTCACTTGTTGGCTGAGTTGCCGCAAGATCAGTTGGTCGGCGTGGTTGTGCGGGACGGCGCGACTCACTCCCATTCTGCCATTCTGGTTCGCGCAATGGGGCTTCCTGCGATGATGGGTGCGGATATTCAGCCTGAGTTATTACATAACCGGACACTCATCCTTGATGGTTACCGCGGAGAGGTTCTTATTGAGCCAGAACCGCTGGTTGCCAAAGAATACCAACACATCATCGAAGAAGAACAGGTTCTCAGTAAATTGGCTGAAGGTGAACAGCAGCAGCGGGCACAGCTTAAAAGCGGCGAACGGGTTCTGGTACAACTCAATGCTGGCCTGAGCTTAAAAAACGAACAAAAGACAGAAGGGTGTATAGATGGTATTGGGCTGTACCGCACTGAAATTCCCTTTATGCTAAGTAGCGGTTTTCCATCCGAAGATGAACAGAAACACCGTTACCAGGAAATGCTGGAACTTTTCCCTGATAAGCCCGTGGTGTTACGGACACTGGATATTGGAGCGGATAAACAACTGCCCTACATGCCCATTAATGAAGAAAACCCGTGTTTGGGGTGGCGGGGAATTCGTATCACATTGGATCAACCAGAGATATTTCTGATCCAGCTTCGGGCGATGCTAAAAGCCAATACACAAACGGGCAATTTAAAGATCCTTTTGCCGATGGTGACAAGCATTGAGGAGATTGATGAAACCCGAAAACTGATTGAGAGAGCAAAACGTGAAGTAGAGCAAACGCTGGCGACGGCGATGGCAATGCCGCCGATTGGTATCATGATTGAAGTTCCCTCGGCCCTGTTTTTATTGCCACAATTAAAAAAACGGATTGATTTTGTTTCTATTGGCACAAACGATTTGACCCAATATTTGCTGGCGGTGGATCGCAATAACACACATGTCGCGTCACTCTATGATAATTTACATCCTGCGGTAATAAGCGCCTTGAAACTGGCCTTTGATGAATGCCAACGCTTGGCTATCCCCGTTAGTGTCTGCGGCGAAATGGCAGGCTTGCCCATGGGAACATTAATATTACTTGGTTTGGGCTATCGTTGCCTGAGCATGAGTGGCCGCAGTATTCCGCGCACCAAATATCTGCTGAGACAGCTGGACGCCGGGGAATTGAAGAATCTTATCGGGTTGGTATTGCAAGCCGAAACCCGCCATGAAGTCAAAAAACGGTTAGCCGAATTTATGGCATCACAGGGGTTAGGTGGCCTGATCCGAGGGGGGATTTAGTAAAATCCCCTTTATGGTGTGTGCTATTATCTGCAATCATTTGTCTTAAGTGACTTCGGTCATATAATTCATTCACGCAAACGCATTGATTCACAATGTCATTCACACAACCTTATTTTAGTGGGGAACGATGAGCACGAGCTATCTGGCATTTCCTAATATTGACCCGGTGATATTTTCTATCGGGCCTGTCTCCCTCCATTGGTATGGTCTTATGTATCTGGTCGGTTTTGTTTTTGCCCTATGGCTGGCAAATCGTCGAGCAGCAAAACCAAACAGTGGTTGGCACAAAAACGAAGTTGAAAACTTACTGTATGCCGGGTTTGCCGGGGTTTTCGTTGGTGGACGTCTGGGTTATGTTCTGTTCTATAATCTGCCCATGTTCCTGGATAATCCTCTTTATCTGTTTAAAGTTTGGGATGGGGGTATGTCTTTCCACGGCGGGCTGGTCGGGGTTATCTGCGCGATGTGGTGGTTTTCACGCCGTACCAAGCGCCATTTCTTACAGGTTGCGGATTTCGTGGCGCCATTAGTGCCTTTTGGTTTGGGGATGGGGCGTATCGGTAACTTTATCAATGGTGAATTGTGGGGGCGTGTGACGCTGGATACACCGTGGGCGATACTATTCCCGGGTTCCCGTAGCGAAGATATTGCCTTGGCCACATCCGATCCTTCGTTATGGCCGATTCTGGAAAAATTCGGTGTCCTGCCTCGCCATCCATCACAGTTATATGAGATGGTGCTTGAAGGTATAGTGTTATTTATCATCCTCAATATATTTATTCGGAAATCGCGCCCGACAGGAAGTGTTTCAGGCTTATTCCTGATTGGTTACGGTGCATTCCGCATCATCGTTGAATTTTTCCGCCAGCCTGACGCACAGCTTGGGTTATTCGACGGGATCAGTATGGGGCAAATTCTTTCTGTCCCGATGATCTTAGCTGGAATCGCCCTGATGGTATGGGCATATCAATGCCCTGGCAACAAAACTCGTAATAACAAGGTACAAGAGGCAAAATGAAGCAGTATCTGGATTTAATGAAAAAAGTGCTGGAAGAGGGCACAGCAAAAGATGACCGCACGGGGACGGGAACTCGCTCTATCTTTGGTCATCAGATGCGTTTCAATTTGCAGGAAGGTTTCCCACTGGTCACCACTAAGCGCTGTCATATTCGTTCGATTATCCATGAATTGCTTTGGTTTTTGAATGGTGATACTAACACCAAATATTTGCACGATAATGGTGTGTCTATCTGGGACGAATGGGCTGACGAAAAGGGAGATTTGGGACCGGTTTATGGTAAACAGTGGCGTTCCTGGGGTGCTGCGGATGGTCGCCAAATCGACCAGTTGGCTCAGGTGATTGAGCAATTGAAACGCGATCCGGATTCACGGCGTATTATCGTCTCGGCATGGAATGTCGGTGAGTTGGATAAAATGGCATTAGCCCCATGCCATGCTTTTTTCCAGTTCTACGTCGCAGATGGAAAACTTTCCTGCCAGCTTTACCAGCGTTCTTGTGATGTGTTTTTAGGACTCCCCTTCAACATTGCCAGCTATGCGTTGTTGGTGCATATGGTGGCTCAACAGTGTGATCTTGCCGTCGGTGATTTTGTCTGGACTGGCGGTGATACTCACCTTTACCGTAACCATCTGGAACAGACGGCACTTCAATTAAGTCGTGAGCCACGTGCGTTGCCTAAGTTAGTGATTAAGCGTAAGCCAGATTCCCTGTTTGACTATCGATTCGAAGATTTTGAAATTGTGGATTATGATCCGCATCCGGGCATTAAAGCACCGGTAGCCATTTAATTTTGCATGGCGTCAATAAGTAAAGAATAACCGTTATTTTTCCATCCTCGATATTGGATATTGAGGATGGAAAATATATTTAACCTCATCAATTATTCATTCTATTCATTATCTTTTTCCCAGGAAATTCATCGCATAGAAAACTTGACATTTTTTAATCAGTCAGTAGATTGATTGTTGATAATATCAGCAATAGGCGAAATTGACATGCTAAATAATTTAGTCATTGAATCCTCATTTATGACCGGGCAATTAAGCCTGAATACGACAGTCATCGATATATTAAAATATCATGATGGGTATATTGTTATTACGGAAAATAGCCCCTTTTATCCCAAAAACTATAAATGGGGTGATCAAAAAAGTGATGTTGGCATTATAGCCGTTAATCATCATAGGCTCAATGTTGTCAAAACTTATACTGCTGCCATCATTGATGGTCAGATTTATATCGACCAGAATATACCTAATAAATTAGATTCAGCGGATAAACTTATTCCTGCACACTATTTAGTATCGTTAAATGGTGTGGAAGAGAAAACGATTATCGGTAACAACGTTAAATTATCTGTTGATGCAGATGCCAGGCATAAAATCAGTGCAGCGCACAGTATGGCACATTTTATGTCTTTGGCTCTAAATAAGGCAGCGAATAAATATTGGAATAAAGACTATGATACGGATAGTCTGGGTAACTTTAATTTTGATAAGGCATCAATATTTAAATCATCAATTTCTGAGTTACAATCTGTAGATATATATCGACTGGGTAAATCGATAAAGAAAAAAGGTTTTGATAAAACTGTGTTTTTGCAGAATCTTAATGGTGTCAGTGAGGAAATTAATCTAACTTTGAATCACTGGTTGTCCATTGGGTGTGAAATACAGGTTGAATACACATCAAAAAATATTTCAGATTTGCGATTATGGAAAAGCACGATAGAAAACCATCCTATTATTATTCCTTGTGGTGGTACTCATATCAGCAATACAGAAGAAATAAAGGATGCTAAGGTTGAGATAACTCCAGGAGAAAGTGATGAATATATTGTCATTACGACACATTGTCAGTTGAGATAATAAGATATGATCAGTTTTGAATTGATGTCCATATTTATGCTGCTAGCATTGCTCTCCTACCTGACACCAGGCCCTGATTGGGCGGTTATCAGCAAAGGCGTATTTAGGAGTAAGAAAGAAGGAATGCTCACTGCATTTGGTGTGCAATCAGGGCTGTTTTTCCATCTTGTTTTGGGATCACTGGGTGCAACAGTGATTCTAACAACATCGAAAACAGCGTTCAGTATATTGCAAATAATTGGCGCTTTTTATCTTGTTTATCTGGGAGGATCTGGATTAAGAGAAATTTATCTCAATAGAAATCAGCAACAATTGATTGTTGCCCCACAAAACGTAATCAAACAAAGCAAACAGAAAAGAAATCCTTTTTTAATTGGGCTTTTGGCTAATATATTTAACCCAAAAGTTGCTATATTTTTTATCAGTATCTTACCTCAATTTATTAATCCATCATTACCACCGCTAAGGCAAGTTATCATACTTGGTATGATTGATATTATTATTGGTGTTTTTTGGTGGATTTTATTTGTTTACGCGCTATATTATATCCAGAATGTATTTTTAAAAGGTAACGCCCAAGTTATCATTGAGTCTATTACTAATGTTTTTTTATTGTTATTTGGGATTGTTATGTTAGTTAGTGCTTTTTTTATATAAATGATTTGTTATTTTAATATGTAAATTTTTTCCGACCTTATCTATAGTGTCATGGAGCATCAATATAAAGTTTATTGATACTATTATTATTTTAAATAGATGAGGTTAGATAATGAAAGATAGAAATTCACTTGTTGTATACGATGATTCTTTTTATAAAAAACTATGGAAGGATAATATCGCTATAAATTCATTTGGTAATATAATAGACTTTTTAAAACATTATCATTTCTATGTGTATCATATAGATGATTATATCTCAGAAGGAAATAAAATAAAAGATATTGATATCCTGATCACAACTGATGATGTTTCAAAAAATAATATAGATGAGCAGCCAAATACATCTATCATCTTTTCTTTGTCTGAAATTGACTCTCATGCGGCAAGTCATTCTGTGAACAAAGATATTGTGACAAAAAATATAGAATTTAAACATAAAACACATCGTTATTTAAGTCAGCTTAATGGAGAAATGAGGGTAAGTTACGGAGGCGAAATTTTCCATTTGCATGGTAATTATGTGAAACAGTTTATAGATTATACAGGATGGCAGAATTTTATCAATTACGATGAATTTGTTATTGGGTTGAAAAAAAATAAAAATAATAAAAAATTCTATTATCTTGGTTTATTGAACACTTATTCTTCATTTTATTTTGCAAAATGCGATAATGAGTTGTTTTTTAAAAAAATTATTGGGGATATTTTTGGTGAAAAACATAAAGAATTCAATTTCCAGCCAGGAATAAGTTTTTCTAATAAATTAATAGAATATGAAAGTTCGGACGTTACCCGTGATTTATCTAAAATTAAAGGGAATCATATTATTTATATAGATAATGATGAGTTATTTAAAAAAGGATTTTATGATGATCAGCGACACAGCCCTTATGATAATCTGAATGAATTTCTTTCCGAAAGTTTTAAAAAAATCACTTATCTTAATCAAGAGATTATCGAAGATTTATACAATTTTAAACATTATGGTAATGACTATGGTATATTGCTTTTAAAAGGATTGAATTTTGATAGTGTTTTACCTCCCACTCCGTCACAGGCATTATATTATCCTGATAGAGGAAATTTTTATGGTGAACTGTGGTTAGCCATGATTTCAGAATTCCTTGGTTATGCTGTTGGGTATTCCCAAGAGAAAAACGGTAATGTATTCCAAAATCTGGTTCCTAATATAAAAAAAGAGTTTCTGTTATCATCGGAAAGCTCGAAAAAAGAGCTTGATTTTCATACAGAAATCGCTTTTCATCCATTCATGTGTGATTACGTTTTACTGTATTGCTTACGTCAAGATCATGAAAAAAATGCCAAAACTTTTATATCAAGTACTAAGATGATGCTCCGTGATTTATCTCTTAAAGAAATTAAAATATTGTCTGAGCCACTCTTTATAACGGGGATAGATTACTCTTATGGTAGCCCCAATGGTGTAAAAGGTAATGGTTCTTTGACTTCCGTTCTTTATGGAAATCCGAATGATCCTTATATGATCTATGATTTAGATTTAATGAAAGGGCTTAATACGGAGGCAGAACTTGTTCTTGATAAACTCAAAACGATTGCTAATAAGCATAAATATTGGGTAGCGCTTGAAGCAGGGGATTTACTTGTTATTGAGAATAATCGATGCATACATGGGCGTTCTGAGTTTACACCTCGTTATGATGGTTATGATAGGTGGTTATTACGAACTTGTGTGTTAACCAATATTAAACAGGCAAATTCAGATATTCTTGAGGAGTCCAGAATCATTAATACACGTTTTATCGTTTAAATTATTCTGTGAAAAATGCTTCTTCATATTCATTAATCTAAACGTAACTGTAAAAGGGTAGATTATAATCTCTACTCTTTTTATTCCATGAAGTAAAACGTTTCCTTGATCATTAAAAATAAACATGCATAAACAGAAAAATCCTGTTTTATTGTTGCTTTTTATCTCAATTTAAATAATAGATGGAAAAAACCGGATCATCATCTTTTACCCAGGAAATTCATCTCACAGAGCGCTTGGTGTTTTTTTAATCAGTAAGTGGGTTGGCCGTTGACCGATATATTAAAATATCATGATGGGGATATTGTTATTACGGAAAATAGCCCCTTTTATCTCTAAAACGCTCAAGAGATTTTTTGTGATCCAGATCATTAAATGAAAATGATCATGACCTCGCCAAAGTTGTCATCTATATTTTGCTTTTATCTCATTATGTTACGTTAGAAATATTTTATTGGTTGAATATTATACGGTTTGGTGAGCTAATCATATGCCTTACCTCAGAATATTATTCTTCAACGGCAATCATTTTAACTTTTTACACTGTGATTGTTGGATGCCCTTTTTTATTTCACTTGATTTAATTTGGTCTTTACTCCTTCGTTATTTATTATTGCCCCCATTTTATTTATCACGTATCAGCCGAGATATTCGGACAACAGAGTCCCTTCAAATTATCGAAAAACAACATATTACATCCTTAATTAACAAATTTGTCGGAGACAATGTGAGTTAAATTTAAATCTTGTGCCCGAATGTTATGGCCTGCGTTGTTATCAGGTGGGATGCCTATTGCATAACGTTCCATCATCTTAGGGAGACACACTATGTCAATAAAGAAGAACATCGATAAATTAAAGAAAGGGCAATCCCTTGTTCAACAGGGGAAAGGGGCTGTTCAGAAAGCAAAACAGGTGGCAGGCAAATTAGGCGGAGGCATTTCAGGTAGCAGCGTTGCAGGAACGGCGGGCTTAATCCCAGGCGGTGGTTTTGCCGGCGGAATTGGCGGCAGTTCAGGCAGTGGCATGACAGGCTCAGCGGGCTTAATTCCGGGTGGCGGTTTTACCGGTGGAAAGGGACTGGCAGAACGTGCAGCCGGTGGACAGAATGCGGCCACCAAAGCGCTGGTAAAAGTTGGTCAAATGTTGATGGGCGAACGTGATCCGAGTGGCCTGCAATTTACCCTGACCGCTGGCGGCTTACCCCCGCAGACGTTTGTGGTGACCGATTTCACGCTGAATGAAAGTTTTTCTCAGCCGTTTAGCCTGAGTGTGGGACTGGCGAGTGCCGACCCGGCTATCGATTTTCCGGCTGTACTGGATCGCACCGCCACGCTGACGATTTTACAAAATGGTCTCGAACAACGCAGCATCACGGGGATCGTGTCCCGCTTTGAGCAGGGTAATACCGGGTTGCACCAGACTACCTACCACATGACTATCCGCCCTGACCTGTGGCGCACCACGTTGCGCCAGAACTCGCGCATTTTCCAGCAGCAGGATATCGCTACCATCCTCACCACTCTCCTGAAAGAACACAACATCCGCGATGTGATTTTCAGCCTGCGCCATCCTCACCCGGCGCGCGAATTTTGCGTTCAGTATCAGGAAAGCGACTTCGCCTTCCTGCAACGGTTAACGGCGGAAGAGGGTATTTTCTACTTCTTCGAATGCAGTAACGGGCGCAACACACTGGTGTTTGCCGACGATTGCGGTTCAGTTCCGCCGGGCATAATGATCCCGTATCAGCCCGGTGACGTCAGTACCGTGGGTGAACCTGCCATCAGCAGCCTGACATGCAGCGCTCAGGTGCGGCCGGCACAGGTTCAGCTTAAGGATTACACCTTCAAGAATCCGGCGTGGCCGGCAGAATTTCACCAGCAAATGCGGGATGAAAATCTGCAACAGCTGTACTACGAGCACTATGACTACCCCGGTCGCTTCAAAGACGAAGCACATGGCAAGGATTTTACCCGTTACCGACTGGAAGCGCTACGTAGCGACGCCGTGACCGGACAGGGCAGCGGCCATGCTATCGCCCTGCAACCGGGCAAATTGTTCATTCTCGATAACCATCCACGGGAAGATCTGAATCAGTCATGGCAGACCGTTTCCGCCAGTCACAGTGGCCGCCAGCCGGGGGCGCTTGAAACCGCCACTGGAGACAGCGGCACTACGTTGCACAGCCAGTTCAGTTTTATCCGCCAGAACCAGCACTGGCGGCCGACACCGTTACCCAAACCGGTGATTGATGGCCCACAGATTGCCAAAGTGGTAGGGCCGGCTGGCGAGGAAATCTTCTGTGACCAGTACGGCCGTGTCCGCCTCCAGTTCCCGTGGGACCGATACGGCAAGAGCGACGACCAAAGCTCTTGCTGGATACGGGTAACCCAGCCGTGGGCGGGTCAGGGCTGGGGGATGTTGGCCATCCCGCGTATCGGTCAGGAAGTGGTGGTGGATTTTCTGCACGGTGACCCTGACCAGCCCATCGTCACCGGCCGGACTTACCATGCCAGCAATATCCCGCCGGGGTCGCTGCCGGGCAGCAAAACCCAGATGGCGTTCCGCTCCAAAACCCACAAGGGCGAAGGCTATAACGAGTTGCTGTTTGAGGATGCGAAAGGCAGCCAATTGGTGTCCCTGCACGCGCAGAAGGACATGCACACCAAAGTGCTCAATAACCGGGATACCCGGGTGCTGGCCAACCACACCGAAACCGTGGAGAAAAACCAGACTCTCACGGTGCACGGCCACAAAATGGAGTCGGTGACACTGACCCGTAATGAAGCGGTCGGCCTGGCCCACACCCTGACCGTCGGCGGTGCCATGAATACGGCCGTCGCCTTAAGCCAGAGCGAACAGGTGGGCGTCCATAAGTCGGTTATCGTCGGCAACACCCTGTCCATCAAGGCCGGGGATGTGATTGAGTTGCAATGCGGTGCCAGTACCCTGCGCATGGACAGCAGCGGCAAAATTACCCTTATTGGCACCGAGTTTAAGTTCGAGGCGAGTGGCCCGGTACAAATCACCGGCAAAGACATCGACCTGAACTAAGGAGAACAAACTGAGATGGAATTTCGTAACCTGACCCCCTTTGCGGTGATGAACTACTCCATGCTGGATGTGGCGGATACAGAGCACCATGTGATGGTGATGAAAATCGGCTACCAGTTGTTGCCTGACCGTCGCGGCCATTGTCTGGCCGAACTGTTGCCGGCACCGCCGCTGTGTTTACAGGATGAATACCGCGGGCAGATGAATGCCTCACCGGTGTTGCAGGAGAGTGACCTGGCGCCGTTTAAACCGCGTTGTGACGTGATTGTTAACGGTACCGCGTATGCACCGGATAACCGCCCCTGCACGGCGTTTCCGGTCCGGCTGCATGTGCAAAGCAAACAGGATCAGACCCTGCTCGACAAAACCCTGACCGTGACCGGTGAACGGGAATTTATTCGTGATGCTGGCGGTCAGTGGCAACTGACCGACCCGAAACCGTTTTCAACACTGCCGCTGGATTATCGCTACGCCTTTGGGGGCGAATGCAGAATTCAGGCGGATGATAAAGCAGTTGCACAGCTTAAGGAAAGCGATCGGCTGACATCAGAACAGCGCCGGCAACACCCGGACGGCGAAAAAGCGCCGGTTGCGCATGCCACCTGCGAAACCAATCCGCTGGGAATGGGATTTATCACGCCGTGGTATGCCAACGCCAAACAACTTACCCGTTGCCCTGCCCCCCGCATTAGCGCGCCGGAGGCGCCGTTCACCGCGCCGCATTTTGCGAAACAACTGGCGGGAACATTATCTGCCGATACGCCGGCCTGCCAGCCGCAGGGGCTGGGCTTTCTCGGCCGGCCGTGGCTGCCCCGCCGACCGCTTGCCGGGACTTACGATGCCGACTGGCTGGCACACCGCCACCCCTATCTGCCGAAAGATTTTGACTTTGGTTACTGGAACGGCGCGCCCGCCGACCAGCAAATTGACTGGCCTGACCCTGATATCTCGCTGCACCTGCAAGGCATGACGCCCGGCGGGCACCTGCATGTCACCCTGCCGGGGCATCGCCCGTTTATTTTGCTGCGGCTGCATGACGGGAGGATGTTGCCCGTGCCGATGCGCCTCGATACGTTAATGCTCGACAGCGAGGCGCTGACGCTGCATCTGACCTGTCGGCTGAATGTGAAAACCGCGCTGCCCATTCGGGTGGCGGAAGCGCGCTTTGAAATCAACCCGGATGCGCCTTTACTCAAAATGGCGCCACGGGCAGAGGAGAAACAGGATGGCTGATAACTATATCGCCCGGACGGCAGGCGAATGGCTGATAGTCGGCATGTTGCCGGACGTATGCAAAACCCCAATGGGATCTTCCACACCACCGATCCCCTATCCGGTAGTAGCGAAACTGGCCGACAGTTCGGCCCCGGAGAAAACCGTGCGCGCCAATGGCCAGCCGGTGGTGGTGTTTGCCCGGAGTTTTGTGCCGCAAACCCTCGGTGACGAGCCGGGCGTGGCGAATGGCGTTAAAAGTGGCACGGTCGGCGGCAAATGCCACCCACAGGAACATACCAGGACGGTACGAGCCGGCAATAAGCTGGTGCTGCGCCACGGGGATAAATTTTGGATGAACGGGGCATAAGGAGGGACACCGATGTCAGACAGCATGATCGTCACACCGGATAGCGCCGATGTTCGCGCCGAAAAGTATTGTAAAGAGTTTAATATCCGCACACAGGCTGAGGCTGAGCAGGCGCTCAACAATGTGGAGACGTTATACCGGCAAAGTTCCCGCTTTTACGGTGATTACGGCGCCGATCCGGAATTAGACGTTGACTATAATCAGCTCGATGCGGATTTCACTGCGCAGGAGTTTAAGGAAACCGCGCAACATACCGTTGAAAAATTTAAAAGCGGGGAGTTTCCAAAGCAAGAATGGGAAGAGGAGGAAGAAGACGATCATCCTCAACCCAATGCGGCTCTGCCGGCCAAAGCGCGGGATGACAGTCCGACGGGGGAGGGCAACACGCTGGGTAAAATCGTCGGTCAGGCACCACAGGGAACGAATCCACCGCAGGAGGCCAATGCGGCCGTCACCCCGGAAACTGAGCAGGAAAAAGGATTTTTGGATCAGGCCGGCGAATGGTGGGAAGAAGCTAAGGAGAAACTGGCAGCGGCCTGGGATAATCCGGGTAAGGCCGCCCTCGGTGCCGCCAAAGGGGCGTGGAATACCGTACCGGATATCGGTGAATTGGCCATCCGGGGGGTGACGGGTATCCCTTCAGCGATAATGTCCAGCAACGGTACGGTATTGAAAGCCATTGGCTTTGATCAGACAGGTGATACGGCGCTGGCTGCCGCCGAACAATGGGATAAGGACGTTGTCGACAAGGCTGTCGAGTTGAGTCATGTGGATGATATCCGGTTTGACATCACGGATAAGGCGGAACAAGGGGGGGAATTGATCTCTGAAGGTCTTAGCTGGGTAAGCGTGTTTGGAGGGGCGGCCAAACAAGGTGCGAAAACGGTGGTTAAAAAAGCCAAACCGCCCGCTGGCGGCAAAGTCAAAGCTCAACCCAAAGAGACCCCGGCCGCCAAACCCCAAAAAGACGCGCCCAGGGATGAGGCCACCCCGTCAAATAACAAAGACGGTAGCTGTACCGGTACCTGTAAAATAGAAAGTGAACCGGTCGATATGGCTACCGGCGACTTCCTGCAAGTCTGGCCGGTTATTGCCATTCCCGGCCTGTTGCCCATCACCCTGACCCGAACCTATCGTTCCACCGCCAAATTAAACGGTCTGTTTGGCGCGAAATGGGCGGATGACTGGTCACGTCAGTTAGTGTTGAGCGACGGTAAGGTGAATTTCACCGATGCCGACGGCGTCATTTACGATTTTAATACGCCGGATAACACGGTACTCGCCCGTAACCAGCATATTCCCCATTTCCTGCTGACCGGCGAACTGAAAGGTGAATTACAACTGACCGATCGTCGCGCCCAGCTTAGCTACCATTTCAGTCATGCTGTCGGCAATCTCCGCAGGCTGTCTGCCATCACCGATCGCCGTCAGAACGCGATCCGGTTTATTTACGATAAACAGTCGCAACTGATTGAAGTCACCCGTACCGATGGCTTCCGGCTGGTGTTGGGCTATCAGGGGCAGCAACTCCAGAGCGTGGATTATCTGGAACAGCAAAAACAGCAGCGGCTGGTGACCTGCCACTATGATCCACAGGGTTACCTGCATGAATGTGACGTTTTCCAGCATAACCACCTGTGGCATGAATATGATGCTCAGGGACGGATGACCCGCTGGCACGATACTGACCAGACGGATGTTTACCTCACCTACGATGAACGGGGGCGGGTCATCAGCACCGACTCCCCCAGTGGTTACTGGCATGACCGCTTCCGCTACGATGACCATGCCCGCATCACCACTTATCTGGACGGGGAAGGCGGTGAAAGCCACTACCATTACGATCCGAACGGGCTGGTGATCCGGGAAGTGGATCCGCTGGGGCGCATTACCCGCCGCCAGTGGCGTCACAGTCAAATCGTCTGGGAAGCCGATCCGGCCGGCGGGATCACCACTTTCGATTACAACCCTGACGGTGCATTGACCGCAGTGAAATTGCCGACCGGCGACACCTTTGCTTACGGTTATGACGAGCATGGACAGCTTATCGACAGTGTCCTGCCGACCGGCGAACGTTGGCAGTTTCACTATGATGAGCAGGGTAACCTGACGACGCTGACCAATCCGCAGGGTCACGAAGAAGCCTACCAATACGGCAGCCACGGGGAATTGCGCCAGCGCCTGCTACCGGATGGCCGGGCGTGGCACTACGCCTATGACGAGAAACAACGGCTGGCCGCCGTGATGACCCCGGATGGGCAAACGACCGGGTTGCAGCTGGATGAACTGGGGCGCCTGCGTCAAATTACCGACCCCCTTAAACAGTCAACCCAGTACCGTTACAGTGACGAGCACGCCAGCCTCAATGGCAGCCTGACGTCGGTTGCGCTGCCGGATGGCACCACGCAGCAGCTGGCCTATGACAGTGAACGGCGGGTGGTGGCCGTCACCGATGGCGAAGGCCGTACCACTCGTTACACCTACGGCGCGTTTGACCTGCTCCATCAGGTTACCCGACCGGATGGCACCACCCTGCATTTTGGCTATGACCGGCTGACCCGGCTGAATTCAGTCACGGCCTCCACGGGTGAAACTTACCGCTATGAGCGGGATGCGGCAGGGCAAATCATCCGGGAAACCGATTTTACCGGCCGTACCCTCGACTATCAGTACGATAAGCTGGGGCGGCGGACACAGACTCAATACCCCGATGGTCAGCAGCTGCGCTGGCATTATAATGCGCACGGCCAGCTTATCCGCGAAGAAAGCTGGCAGCTGACAGAGGGTGAACTGACACTCACCGCCACGACCCGTTACGAATACAACCCGCGGCATCAGCTGGTGAAAGCGACAAATGCCGATGCCGTTGTGGAATACGAATATGACAAGAGCACGGGGCTGCCCACCTGTGAGCGCATCAACGGACGGGCAATCACGCGCGAATGGGACAGTCTGAGCGGGCATCCGGTCAGTGAAAACCTGGATGGCCACACCCTGCACTTTGGTTATAACGCCACAGGTGCCCTGAACCATTTTCGGCTCAATCAGCATGCCCCGCTGACGTTACAGCATGATGTCCTGGGACGGGAAACGGTGCGCGAAAGCGCCAACGGCTTTATTCTTGCCAGCCGCTACACCGCGACCGGCTTACTGGCTCATCAGGCCGCCGGGCAGGCGACCACCTTTTTCCGGGAAACGCAGGCTCAACAGGATCCGCACTTCCCGCCGCAGGGCACCGCAGTCAACCGGAGCTGGCAATACGACCGGGCGCATAATGTGCGGGTGATTGATGACAGTCGCTGGGGACAGACCCGTTACCGTTACAATGCCAATGACCAGATACTGCATAGCCTGTTCGCGGGGGCGCGTCCGCATGAAGAGCAATTTAGCTATGATGCCAACGGCAATCTAAACCAACATCTGCCGGTGGATGCACGGGGCGCACTGGATCATATTGCCCAACGTCAGCAAGCCGGACGGGTCGTGCAACAAGGCGATAGCCGCTATCGCTATGATGATAACGGCCGGCTGGTCGAAAAAACCGAGCAGCGGGATGGTTTTCGGCCGCAAATCTGGCGCTACCGCTGGGATACGCAAAACCAGCTCACTCACGTCGAGACACCGGATGGCTCACGCTGGCAATATTTCTACGATGCGTTTGGCCGGCGGATCCGCAAGCTCAAGGTGCACGATGGAAAACTGACCGCGGCGAACCTGCAACGCTGGTTGGCAGGTAAACCGGATTTAACACCGAGAGCCGATGCCATCATGGGGCAGGATTACCTGTGGAGCGGCGATCAGCTTATCGAAGAAGTGCCGATTGACGCCGATGGCACACCGGTGGCAGATCAGCGTGTCCGCTGGCTGTACGAACCCGGCGCATTAACCCCGTCAGCCCGCTTTGAAAAAGGCAAACTGCATTATGTGGTCAGCGACCATCAGGGCACGGTGCGCGAAATGTTCAACGAAAACGGCACGCTGGTCTGGGCGCAGCGGCTGACGACGTGGGGAAAAGCGGAAAAGTCGCCGGTGATTGCCTCGAATGACCCGGATTATCATGTGGGGTGCCCTTTCAGGTTTTTAGGCCAATATGAGGATGAAGAGAGCGGGTTATTCTATAATTTTCATCGTTATTACTCCCCGGACACGGCGCAGTACATCTCGTCAGACCCGATCGGGCTGCTGGGCGGGTTTAATCCGTATGGGTATGTGCATAATCCCACAGGATATGTAGATCCGTTCGGGTTGGCGGGTGCAGATTGTGACAAACTGCTTAAGAACAAGAAAACGACTTATGAAGGACCAAGCCGCCATGATGCGTTCAGGCAGGCTAAAAGAGATGCAGGCATCCCTAATAGCCAGCGACCTTTTGAAATATCAAGAGTAGATTTGGGAGATGGGTTTGGTGGTTCTGTCCGTAATGCTAACGGTGTTCCAGTTCAAACTCGACAATATCACTATAGAGATAAGCAAGGTTCGGTAATAGTTATTCAAGAACACAGCTTAGGGCACGCGAAGGCAACGCCTTTACATGGAGCAGAACCCCATTTTAATGTTAGGCCAGTTGATAAAATATCAGGGCAAATATTAGATACGGGAAGTGTTCCGGGTACTCATGGGCATTATAATTTTCCTGTAGGGAAGTAATTATGTGGTTTAGTAATGCAATAAAAAATGAGCAAATAAGACATATGTTTAATAATGAGTTTGATATAGGTGAACTCGAATTCACTAGCTATATTTTTCATCATTATTCTTCTTTACAGCTTTGTTTTATTTGTAAAAAAATCCCGGCCACATATCCTAAGAAGTGGGATAATAACGGATTTAATGCGATGAATTTAGTTTTAAGTATGTCTAATATAAATTCATTTGAAAGCAAAGGAAGTAGAGTAGGTTTTATTTGCTCTCCTAAAATAAATAGTACCCATCATGATTCTTCTATTGAAATAATTAATAAGGATTTCTATTTATTGTGTAATGCGGATTTTTTGACAATCGATGGTATTACTCCATATATAGACGAAAGATGGGATTAGATATTTGAATTATTTTTAGCCCCATGAATAGCAAAAGCCGGAAAGATCCCCGTGATCTTCCGGCTTTCTCTTTTTTAAGAGCCGCTCAGTCCCTGCCCTTAGCGGCTTTTATCGTCCCCAATCAACTCCCGCATCCGCAGCTTAATCTCACTGAGTTGCGCCCGCTGACGCTGGTATTGCTGTTTGAGGCTGTTGGTCTCGGAACTCGCGGGGATCAATACCAAACAGCCCGCCATAATTTTTACCGTGAGCGAGCCGCCAATCTCAAAGCCGGCGGTTTTAAGCCATCTTCCCGTTAAATTTATCGCGGGTCTGGGGTTCGGCCTGCCATTTTGCGGCACGTATCCCACGGTGTAATAACGTTCTGTTTTAGCTGCTTTATTTTGAGCACGGTTTTGCTTAGAATGCGCCTTAGCCATTATTCAACTCCTAGTCAGTTGGTTGTGGTGAGCGGCGTTGTTGTGGTCTCAACACATCAGCGCCGCGTTATTTTTATCCCTCCGGTTCATCAACCGGCAGCAATGCAGATTCCATGCGCTGCTTGGCGATCATGGCATCAATGATCTTGATAACCGTTTCCTGATCTTCCGGCTCTAGTTGTTCCAGAACCTGAAAGCGTCGAAATAATCGAGAGCTAGCCAACGGTGAATCTTCAACAGGGTTCCCTGTTAACAGATAATCTACCGTTACGCCCAGTACATCAGCCAGTTTAACCATCATCTCAGCAGGCGGTATATTAAGTCCGCTTTCGTATTTATTCAGTTGCTGAAAACGGACTTCTACCTTAGCCGCCAGTTCTTTCTGAGGCCAGCCCTTCTGTTTACGTAGTCCCTTGAGACGTACTCCAAACTCTTTACGAAGTACAGCATTTTGCATAATCAAAAACTCTGTTTGCATAGTGACTCCGTTAGTGTAAGGGGTTGTCTGAAATAGGACTTGCACATTGCTCTTTAAAGGATTATAAATGAATCCAATTAGGAGTCAATTTAAATCTTGACAGGATTTAGGAGTACAAAGCATGGCACGGATACCCGAAGCAGAATTACAGCACCTGAAAGCCGCCGTCTCGTTAGTGGCGGTGATTGAGCAACAAGGGCGGCCGCTGGTTAAGCGCGGTAAAGACATGATCGTGCTGTGCCCGTTCCATCAGGAGAAAACCCCGTCGATGGTGATCACGCCGGCGAAGAACCTTTATCACTGCTTTGGCTGCGATGCCGGCGGTTCGGTGCTGGACTGGGTGATGAAAACCGAAGGCTTAAGCCTGCGCCATGCCGTGGAGCGTCTGCGGGCGATGCTCGGCAGCAATCCGGCCGTTGAACCGCTCCTTGATGCCTCGGAACTGATCCGGGAGACGGTCGGACAACAGGCACTGCTGTTACGGGTGGTTGAGTTTTATCACCAGACTTTGCTCAATGCGCCGGAAGCCCATCAGTACCTGAAAAAACGCCGTCTTGATCATCCCGAACTGGTCAGCCATTTTAAACTCGGCTTTGCCAATCGCACCCTCGGTTACCGCTTGCCGGAGAAAAAACGGAAGGCCGGCGCCGGGATCCGTGCCCGGCTTCAGGCGGTCGGGGTGTTGCGTGAGAGCGGCCATGAACACTTCAGCGGTTCGCTGGTCATTCCGGTGATCGGCCTGAAGGGCGAGGTACAGGAAATGTATGGCCGCAAAATCACGGACCGCCTGCGGGCAGGTACACCGCTGCATCTGTATCTGCCGGGCGCGCATGGCGGGGTCTGGAATGAAGCCGGGCTGGCCGGTTCGGCCTCGGTTATCTTATGCGAATCGCTGATTGATGCGATGTCGTTCTGGTGTGCGGGGTATCGCCATGTAACCTGCGCGTACGGGGTACACGGGTTTACCGATGCGCACCGGGCGGCCTTCCGGCAGCATGACATCCGGCAGGTGCATATTGCCTATGACAATGACAAAGCCGGCAATGAAGCGGCGGCGCGACTGGCGGCCGAGCTGCAACTGGCCGGGCTGGCTGTCTGGCGGGTCGTATTCCCCGAAGGCTGTGATGCCAACCGGTTTAGCTGCGAGGTGGCGAACCCGGAAAACGCCTTCGGCCAGTTACTGGATGCGGCACAGTGGCTCGGTGAACCCACCAAAACGCCGCGGGCAAACCAAAATGCCGCCGCCACGGTGTCAGTCCCGGCGGCGGCTTTGGTGCCTGAGCCGGGTGTGGTGACGCAGCTTGCCGACAACGGGGATATCGTTGTCCGGCAGGACGGGCAGGAATGGCGGATACGCGGGGCGCAACAGAAAGCCGGTGCCACGGTGATGAAAGTGAATGTGCAGTTAACCGACAAACCCAGCGGGGCGCTGTTCGTGGACAGCCTCGATATCCTGAGCGCCCGTGCCCGGTCGGCCTTCGTGCGTCAGGCCAGTACCGAACTGGCCTTGCCGGAAACGCTGATTAAGCGTGAGCTGGGGCGGGTGTTACTGGTGCTGGAACAACGGGCATGGGCAGATGCGGACACGGCGCAGGCCGCTAACGCCCTGAGTGCTGATGAACAACACGCCGCCGAAGCCTTGCTGAAAGACCCCGAACTTATCCGCCGTATCACCGCTGACCTGAGCGCCTGTGGGGTTGTCGGCGAATCAACCAACCTGTTGGCGGGCTATCTGGCGGCGGTGAGCCGCAAACTGCCCAAACCCTTAGCTGTCCTGATACAGAGCAGCAGCGCCGCCGGGAAATCGTCATTAATGGAGGCGGTGCTGAACCTGATACCGGAAGAAGAGCGGGTGCAATACAGCGCCATGACCGGCCAGAGCCTGTTTTATCTGGGTGAAACCAATCTCCAGCACAAGATACTGGCTATCGCCGAAGAAGAAGGGGTACGGCAGGCGGCCTATGCGTTGAAGCTGTTGCAAAGTGATGGTGAGCTGACCATGGCGAGCACTGGCAAGGATGAAGCGACCGGGAACCTCGTCACCAAAAGCTACACCGTGAAAGGCCCGGTGATGCTGATGCTGACCACGACCGCCATTGATGTGGATGAAGAGTTATTGAATCGCTGTCTGGTGCTGACGGTGAATGAATCCCGCGAACAGACCGAAGCTATCCATGCGGCGCAGCGCCAGAAGCAAACCCTTGAGGGCTTACTGGCCGAGAACGAGCGGGACTATCTCACCACGTTGCACCAGAACGCCCAGCGGCTGTTAAGGCCGCTCAATGTGGTCAACCCTTACGCAGCGCAACTGACCTTTATGTCCGACAAAACCCGCACCCGCCGTGACCACATGAAATACCTGACGCTGATTCAGAGCATCGCCCTGTTGCACCAGTACCAGCGGGAAATCAAGACCGCCGGGCATCGCGGCAGGCGGCTTGAATATATCGAAGTCACGAAAGACGATATCCGGCTGGCGAACCAGCTCGCCCACGAAATCTTAGGCCGGACGCTCGACGAGATGCCGCCGCAGACGCGCAAGCTCCTGAGGCTGATACAGGCGTGGGTCAGGGACAGCGGCCAGCCCCGCCATGAGATGATTTTTACCCGCAAACAACTGCGGGATGCGGTGCAGTGGGGTGATACGCAACTGAAAGTACACCTGTCGCGGCTGGTCGAAATGGAATACCTGCTGTTGCACCGGCGCGGGCTGACGTTCGCCTATGAACTGCTGTTTGACGGCGAAGACGGTGACACGGCGCACTTGTGCGGCCTCATTGTGCCGTGAACGGGAAAGTATGACGTGTTCCGGTCGGGGTCAAAGGCTAAGCGGTCGCCCCTCAGTCGGGGTGCAGTCGGCAGGCGGTCGGGTGCGTGAAATCATCGCCAGGGCAGAGACAGCAAGGCATGACGGCAAAGCGGTCGGGTAACCGCAAAAAACACAGTTCCAGAGGGACTGACTGAATCACATCGTAACACATCGTCACTGACCTTTGACCTTTTCTTACTCACACAGACAGGAGGTTTACCATGGCATCACTGACACTCAGGCAACACATCCAGCACTTCCTTGACCACCTCGACGCGCTGCGCTACACACGGGAAACCCGGGCACACTACCGCAGTTACCTGCGGGAATTTGTCCAGTGGTGTGACGAACGGGGTATCACGACGGCGCAGCAAGTCAGCTTCCCGCAGCTGGAAAGCTGGCAGCAATACATGGTGGCCCAGAAAAACCGGCATGGCCGCCCGATAACGGCCAGCACGGTCATCAAAAAACTGACCAGCGTGCGCCACCTGTTCCGCTGGCTGGTGAAGCGACAGCACCTGCGGTATAACCCGGCGCGGGAGCTGGAGCTGCCCCGGCGGGAGCGCCGGTTGCCGTGGGGACTGCTGAGCGAGCAGGAAACCCGGCAGGTGCTGGCCATGACCGGCAGTGACAATCCGCTCAGTGTCCGGGACCGGGCGATACTGGAAACGCTGTGGAGCAGTGGTATCCGGCGTTCAGAACTCGCGCGGTTGCAGCTCAGTGAGGTGGATTTAGCGGGCGGCATGCTGTTTGTCCGGCAGGGCAAAGGCCGTCAGGACCGGGTCGTTCCGCTGGGTGAGTCAGCACGGCACTGGTTACAGCACTATCTTAACGATGTCCGTCCGCGTCTGGTGTGGGGAAAAGACCCAGATTACCTGTTTGTGTCACAACACGGAAGGGGTCTGACCGACAACAGCCTGACCCAGATAGTACGCAATGCGCTCCATCGCGCCGGCATCGACAAACCCGGCGGCTGCCATCTGTTCCGGCATGGCATGGCCACGCAGATGCTGGAGAACGGCGCGGATACCCGGCATATCCAGGCGATATTAGGCCATGCCAGTCTGGAATCGACCCAGATATATACCCGGGTGGCGATTGGTCATTTAAAAGCAGTGCATCAGCAGACCCATCCGGCCGAGCGTGAGCATCCGGCCGAGCCAGACACCGAACCGAAACCCTGACGCACCGGACAGCCCGATAATCCCCGTTGAGTTCGCCGGGTGCGGTGCGGGGGCAGACCGTGGCCGGCCTGCCCGGCAGCCCCGGTGATAGCGGGGGTGAATAGGCAATGCGCGGCCTGAGCTGTGGTGTCCCCGTTCAGTCTGGCGTGGCCGCCCAAAGCCTATTCAACATAATGTGCGGGAATTATACGCCACTCACCGGGTGGCCACGTCGTTGATCCCCCTCTCCGAAGCGCGGTTCGCAGCGTATAATACACATTATGTCTGGCGCCCCCGCTGGCTGGCCTCGTCAGGGTGCCGCCGCACAAGGCTGCGCCTTCTGCTCTGACCGGCTCCGTCAATCCCGGCCAAAAACCCGTGTTCTTCTTTAGCGGCCTTGCCACGTCAGGCCAACACCCCTGAAGGCCGGTCGGCCTGACGGCCTCCGCTTTTACCTCCCCCCGCCCCGACCCCGCGGCGACTGGCTGCGCGCGGCTCGCACTGCGCTGCGCTGCGTTGCTCGTTGCCGTGCTCGCCATCGCCGCCCCGTGCAGCCCCCGCAGGGGGCTTCCCTGACCTGACGCGGTCATGCAAAGTCGTGCCCCTTCTTAAGCTGTCGCGCACCAGAGCGTCGCAGGGGCGCCGCTTGCAGGCTCTATGCCGCCCGCACCCGCAGAACGGTCGCCCGGCGTCCGGCCAGCCGGCCCCCGTTCGCCCGTTGCCGATGAAAAACAATCCAAAAGTGCACGTCGGGGTCAAAAAAATGGCCGGGCTAAATCGGCGTAACCTGCTATTCTGAAAGCCTTGCCCTGCACGGGCTGGCATCGTCTTACGGGTATGATGGCATCGGGGATGATGCCCCTTCTGCGGGCAATATGAGGATGAAGAGAGCGGGTTGTATTATAACCGTTTTCGTTACTATAATCCGCAAACGGGGCAGTATATTTCGCCGGACCCCATAGGGTTGCTGGGCGGGGTGAATCCGTATGGGTATGTCGATAATCCCACTAATTTCATCGATCCTTATGGACTTAGTAGCTTTGATCCATTTATTCACGGTGACATCACAGATTTCCCTAAAGATCTTCATTTCGGTCAAAATAGAATAGCTCCAAACTTTAGTAGTATTGGAAGTCAGGCAGATCCTTTGATAACTGGAAGACCTATTTTAGATGTAGCAAATGACATAAAGACTGGGAAAATTAGTCCTGACACTTTTGTTATTTCATATACAATTGATCCTGCGACAGGTAAACCTGTAACACTTAATAATCGTGGTTTAGCCGCTATAGTTGAATCTGGGAAATTCCCTCAAAGTGCAATATATGTTCCTTATGAACATGTTCCAAAACATTTAGTAGCGGATATTTTGGATAGGCCACCTTCTAGGTCTATAGACGTTACACAAAATAAAGATGGCTCTGGCCTTGTTAAGACAATTGGCTGCAAAAATAGTTAGGAAATGATATGACAATACAGTTAATGCCAGAAAAAATAGAGTTTAAAATATCAACTACAGACCTTGAAACTGTTTATACAGAATCAGATGGAGTTAAACTTAGACTTGATGTACAACGTATTAATAACTTTAAAATTAATACATATAGCAATATAGAAATTCACTTTTTGATTGTGGCTGAATTTAGGTGCGTTACTATGAATTTCTTCGATCTTAATCATCAAAACTATTCAATAGAGGGGCAGGATTTTACAGTAAATAGGATTGATTTTTGGGAAAGAAATGGATATCACCCTGACTCAGGTTTTTATCAAGTAATGAATTCAGATATATTGAACAATAAAAGATCATTATATGATCCGAGAAATAGATTCGATTTAAAGCATTATTTAATTAATGGCAATGACAGTCATGTAGAAATAATTGCATCTAAATATGAATATAGATATTTATAAATAGTAATTAAAGCCGGAAAGTGAACTGACCCCAGAAAGTTGGACATTTTAGTTAAACGGCGTGTAAGGCCTGATTTCGATATGCTATCGGAGTTAGGCCTTTTAATTGTAAGCGTCAACTAAACTACACCTTGCTTATCACTTTTTTCCAGGGCAGTAGTTTTTCCAGATCCGGGGTGGGTTGGCATAACTCATCCAGGCAAGTCATGACATAATCGAAAGGGATCAATCCATTGGCTTTGGCCGTTTCAATGACGCTGTAGAGGATCGCACTGGCTTGTGCACCGCGCGAGGTATGGCTGAACAGCCACGCCTTTCGCCCGATGACAAACGGTTTGATCGCCCTTTCGGCCCGGTTATTGTCGATTGACAAGCGGCCATCCTCACGATAGCGGATCAGTTTTGCCCATTGATTGCTCAGATAAGTGACGGCCTCACCCAGCTTGCTTTTGGGGATCACCTGGGATTGGGTTTTAACCAGCCAGGCCGATAACTTATCCCAGATAGGAAGCGCTTTTTCCTGGCGGATCCGGTATTTTTCTGCCGGGCTTAACTCCTTGATCTGATGCTCGACCCGGTACAGTGACTGGATCAGGCTCAGCGCGATATCGGCTTTGCCCGTTTTGTTTTTTCCCTGCGCCTGCTTCGCTTCCATAAATTTACGACGGGCATGGGCCATGCAACCGACCAGCCGGGCACCGGTCTGCTCATAGCCTTGATAGCCATCCACCTGCAGATAACCTTGGAAACCGGCGAGATAGTCAGCAGCGCAGGTGCCTGAACGGCTGGCCTGGTGGTCATACAGCACAATATTCGGTGTGAGCGCCGCCGGTTCGGGGGTATCAGTGCCCACACAATAGACCCACATGTAATGGGTCGTTTTTTCAGACGTCACCCCCTTCACCGGGGTTTCATCCGCATGGAGAACCGGTTGTTGCAACAGCATTTCCCTGAACCTGGCCACCAACGGCGTAAACAACTGCGCGGATTTTAATATCCAGTCACTCTGGGTCTGGCGGCTGAGGTCAATGCCATACTGTTTGAACACACTTTCCTGACGGTACAGCGGTAACCCATACTGATATTTACTGGTGATAAGCTGGCTGAGCAGGCTGCTGGTCGCCATACCTTTCCTGATGGGCATCGCTGGCAGGGAGGCTTGTTTGACAGGCGTCTGAATGCCGGATTTTTCACATTCACGGCAGGCGTATTTGGGGCGGACATGCTCAACCACCCTGATTTGAGCGGGAATGAACAACAGTTTTTCACTGCGATCTGCCCCCATCTGATGCAACCTGCCGCCACAGCACGCACACTGTTTTTCTTCCTCGGCGATATCATGGAACACGGTTTCGCGCGGTAAATCTTTGGGCAGGGGGTTGCGTGTCGGCTTACGGCGGGGAAGTGTGAGGGTTTCCTGTGCGGCGGCCGTTTCAGCCGGCAGCGCAATTTCTTCCGCTTCGTTAAACAACTCCCCCTGGCCGGGGAACGCTTCCGAGGAAGCCCCAAACCGTTTTTGTTGGGCTAAACGGAACTGCTCTTCCAAAAAGGCCAGCCGCTGCGACTGCTTAATCAGCAGCCGTTTCAGTTCAGCGGGGTCATTGGGCAGGGCATCAATATCAATTTTCATGGGGACATTTTATGCCATCCCCGGCGAAAAAGCGTAATTAATGCCCGTTGGTTTGATGATCATCAAGGGATCAGGCGACATGGCAATCCTGTACGGAGAAGGGCTGGTGCCCGATGACATCATAACCCGATAACAACCCGTGCAGTTGCTGCTCTGTCAGGGTCAGGGAGGCGCTGTTGACGGCGGTGGGCCATTTGAATTTCGCGTTCTCCAGCCGTTTGTACCAGAGCGCAAACCCGGTTTTATCCCAGTAGAGGATTTTGAGTTTATCCCGCTTCTTGTTGCAAAAGAGGAATAACGCGGTTTGCGTCGGAGACAGTTGCATTTCCAGCTCCACCCAGACCGCCAGCCCGTTGATGGATTTTCGGAAGTCGATAAATGAGCGGCACAAATACACCTCCGGCACATCCACAAACATTTTCATGCGGCGAGCCCCCGAATAATCGCAATGATAACATGCTTATCCGTGCCGGCAGGAAAACGCAGTGTGCCATGTGGTGTCTCAAATAAGATGGGGAGTGTGCTGGATGAGGCGGATTTTTTCTGAGCGGTGCTGACTTTAATAAAAGCAGACGGTGAAGCCAGCCCAGACGGCTTGTCTGGTGGATGGGAGGTGCGTTGGCGGTGGTGATAGAACCGGGTTGTCGACACACCGATTTTTTGGCAAAACTGCGGGACAGTCAGTTCGGATTTTTTCTGCTGTTCAAACAGGTCCCGCCACTCGGCTTGAGTAAACCTGGATTGGCTCATGTGAGTTTTTTCCATCATCATAATAGGTGAAACTAGTTTAATCAATGGATTTATCCTGGCTAGGTGGGGTTCCCCGTACGCTTACGGTTAATTCACGGCTTTCTTCATCATAAAATCAACATCATCCTTTAAAATTCGCCAGATAATACGCACCAGTTTGTTGGCCAAGGCGACCGTTGCCTTCATGAAGCCACATCGGGCAATTAATTTTCTTAACCATCCGCCCAGAACATCCTCACGTTTTTGACAACAGCGCATCACCGCACGGGCACCGTGAATGATTAACGTTCGCAAGTGACGGTTGCCCTGTTTGGTCATACCAGACAGACGGTTTTTTCCCCCAGAACTGTATTGGCGTGGAACCAGCCCACACCAGGCTGAAAGCTGACGACCATTTTGGAATTGTTCTGCATTGACTTCACTGACAAAAGCGGCGGCAATCAGTGGCCCCACACCGGGAATGGTCAGTAAATGGGCATAACCCGATTGCTGGCTTGAAACGGCCTGAATTTCTTTATCCATGTCGTAAATACGGACATCAAATCGCTGCATATCTTCCTGCAACGAATGGAGAAGGCGGCGCAGAACAAAGGATAAGGCATTGTTTCCCTCTTCCAGAATATCAGGCAGGGCGTGCCGGAGTTGCTGAATGCCTGCTGGGATAACGATCCCCTGTTCGACAAGCAATGCCCGGATTTGATTAACCAGGGTGGTACGCTGTTCTACCACGAGTTGCCGGGCACTGCGCAGGGCTTTGATATCCTGCTGCTCAACCGTTTTGACCGGAACAAAATGAATCCCGGGACGGCAGGAGGTTTCACAGATAGCCAGCGCATCATTGGCATCGTTTTTCTGATTTTTACAGAGTGCCTTGACATACTGAGTCGGAATAAGCCGGACGGCATAGCCCATAGCCTGGAGCGTTCTTCCCCAATAATGAGCTCCCTGGCAAGCCTCCATCGCAATAAGGGTATTGGGCGGAAACGCCCGGAGTGTATCCAGCAATTTTTGCCGTGAGACTTTTTTGTTCCAGGCGATAGAGTTATCCGTTAACCAGACACAGACCTGGAAAACATTTTTAGCGAGATCAATACCCACCACTTTGATTATGTTCATGAGAAATACTCCCGAAATGCAATGTATTCAGTATCAAGTTAACGATGACACTGTTTACAACTGAAGAGGGGGACGTCCATCACATCACTACAGTTAACGCCAGACGCAATCTTATCTTACAGAGATTAATATTGAAGAGTTAGAACGTTATGTTTATAAAACGGGCCAACCAGTTACGAATGGTAAGCATTGAAAAGTTCAAGGTATAGGGGAAATTATCGAGGCTAATGAAGGTACACCAAGTCAATGGATCAGAGTTGAATATAGCTGTGGTACTATATCACAGATATCCAATCTCTCTGAACGAATTTAGGAAGTTTACAAGATAATGAATATTGATTTTTTAGAAAAAAGTGGAGTGATCATTTTCAATGATTTTTCTATTAGTGATGATATCCCACTTAAGAATCAACTTGATGAATTAAAAGAAGATATGTTGCAGGTAGAATTTCCTAATGGGTATCTTTTAGATATAGGCTGGAAACCTTCATTCGAAATTGATGGGAAGTTTAAGTTGGTATTAATTAAAGAATTTAACTGGGAAAATCCTGTTTATCTAGACTCAGCAAGTAATTTATTTGAATTAGAAGAGAAAATTCAACTAGCAATGCAAAAATTATAATGGATTAGATTTTATAGCCGAAAAGATTCCTGTGATCTTCCGAACTTATTCTTTCTGTAGTTAATATGAGAACGGTGAGAGTGGGTTGTATTATAACTGTTTTTGTTACTATAATCCGTAGATGGCTCGGTACATTTAGCCCGACCCATAGGGTTTGTGGGGGGAACTAATTCTGTATAATCCATTGTCTTGGGTTTGAGTCGCCTGGATTGTGGCCACTTCTCAGATCATGCCGAAAAAGCGGCTTTCTTTTCTTGAATGGCATAACCCTGATTATTGGGATGGTTCAATAAAGGACAAGCAGAGTTTTTTTCCTATAATGTCAATAAATGATATTACCGATGCTATCGGGAATGTGATGAAGAAAAATAGAGATACCGTAATAGTTAAGGAAGTGTCGGTAAATTATAAATTACTGTTCAATATAAAAGCTAAGATTATGGAGTTGGTTTTAAAAATGTAAGAAGAAGCTAATTTTATCCAGGTAAACTATGATAAGCATAAACACATATATTAAAATAAAAGATGAATATATTGATGTTTTTCAATATAATGGGAGGTTTAAAAATGCTGATTGCATTGATGGTGCCTTAGAGTTAACTATAAATGGTATTAGCCTGATTGATAAGTCAATGTATGATTATATTGATGATTTTTGGTGTTATTTGGCAGAGGGATTATCGGCATTATATGATAATCGAGAGTTTAAGTGTTATTTTCCAGATCAACCGATAGAAGTTAAATTCACCCCATCAAAGGGAAATAGAGTACTCGTTAGTGTAAATTGCTATTCAGAAGTTAAGACTTCTATTGAAAAGGAAGAATTTTTAATTGCTATGAGTGAACACGCAAAAAGATTTTTTGAGTGGATGGAAGACTTGAATCCTAGCTCAATAGGGGCGTATAGAGCCGCTATGCAATACTTAAAAAAGTTACATATAAAATAGTCGGTAGATCCTATGGTCTGCCAGATTTATTCTGTTAAGAGTGGCTTGTTTTCTGCTCACTGAACATGGTAGATGTACTGAAATATCCTATCTTGATCAAGCGTTAAATATTGGTCTTGAAAATCTAACAAATGCCACATTTAAGTCCTTAAATATAGGTATTTCAGAAGTAGCATATAAATCGCCTAAACCTGCGTGTGCAAACTGTAGTTATGTGCTGAAAATTTTGGAGTGAAATTTGAATGACTGTGAATATTGATTTGATTAAATGGCCCGGAAATCGTAAGTCTTGTATTCAGTTATATTTGAATTTTTTGCTAAAAGTAACGGATATGTTAAATATAACATTTGAGGGTTGTGAGAATGATCCTATTCAAATTACAAATACTTAAAGGATAGTAAAGCCGATGATGATAGAGAGGCTGCTTTATCATTTTGGTGGAATTATGTTGATAGCAATGATGGAATTAGAAATTTTAAAGATAAACCACTTTTAATGGCGCGCCTAGCAATCTGTTTTTTATCAATAAAAGAAAAAGATATTCCAGAAATAGGTGAACATTTGTCATGGTTTATTGAGGTTCTAGGTTGTGTCCCTTAATTATATAACCGCTTGTAAAAGAGTCGAATACAGCCTAATTTCACCATCGATAAATAGTTCCGGGCGGTTTTTTCGTAACGGGTTGCGATACGCCGATTCCCTTTCAGAAAACCGAAACAGCGTTCGACCACATTCCGGTCACGATAAGCCTGTTTATCAAATTTTGTGCGGCCATCAGTACTGCCTTTTTCATTGATTTTATACGGAATAATGCTCTTGACCCTCAATTTACGCAGATAACCGCGCAGTTTTCCGCCCGAATAACCTTTATCGGCCAGCACGGCTTTGCCACGTCGTTTCATGAAACCATTTTTGCGTTGGACGCCAATGCCATCGAGCAACGGAATGGCGGATTGACTTTCATGGGCTTGCCCTGCGGTCAATATTAGGTTGAGGGGAAAACCCTTTCGGTCTGTTGCCAGGTGGATTTTGGTGCCATAACCACCGCGTGAGCGACCCAGCGCATGATCGTCAGCGATATCGGGCTGTTTTTTTTCGCGCCGGCGGCCTCTTTACTGGCGCGAATATGGCTGCCATCTAGGCAAATTTCAGTCCAGTCAATCAAACCTTTTTCATCCAGAACGGACAGTAACCGATTAAATATCTTGTTGATAATGCCCGATTTTGACCAACGATTAAATCGGTTATAGACCGTTTTCCAAGGCCCATAGCGTTCCGGTAAGTCGCGCCACGGTGCTCCAGAGCACAATACCCAGAACATCCCATTCATCACACGACGGTGTTCAACATAGGGACGTCCTGCCCGTTCTGAATGAACCAGGGGCAAACAAGATTCTATCAATATCCATGCGTCATCAGGAATGTCGTAGCGTGCCATCATCTTTTCCTATATTGAAAACCGTTTAGATGATAATACTACCAATTTACATTAAGGGACACGGCCTAGGACTTTTAGGCTTCAGTTTATCTAACGTTATTGTTTTTATGGGTAATTATTTTGAATTTAGCCCAAGGTAGTCAATTCAATAAGCCATGAGATAAAGCCGGAAAGGTCCCCGCGATCTTTCTGCTTTCTACCATAATCGATATCCTCGGACACCAGCATCAATGACAATAAAGTGAGGAAATAGAGTGACGATGTTCACATATAAAAAACAGCTCAATATGCGCATTTTACACACAACTGTACAGATTGGCCTGCGTAATAAAAAGGTGGAAAATCATGTAAATCAATGGATTATAAATATAGAGGATATGACGAGTAGAGCACATTATATTCATGAATTGGTGAAAATGAATAAATTGGACATGGCTTATGCTTTTTTGCCGAAAGAAAGAATTTATTTGGTGTAGCGGTCAAGAAATATCGGACATCTTTCTATCCTCTCCCCAACCTCTTTTGTATTGGTGACTGCCTATTTACGGAAAATAATAAAAAAGAGAATGAGATGAATGCTCCCCCATTCATAAAATAGGGAGCACATTGATGGATGAAGGAAAAATACATGCAGGTGTGGAGCCTCACAGATTCCCGGCATCATAGTGCCCAATACGGGATGCATAAAGCTCCCTCAGACTGGAGACTCCACAACATGAAATATATACCGGTTGGTGTTGATATTGCAAAACATCTGATCCAGATTCACTTCATTAATGAACACACAGGTGAAGTGGTTGATAAGCAGTTGCGTAGTCAGGATTTTCTGACGTTTTTCAGTAACAGAGAGCCCTGCTTGATTGGTATGGAAGCCTGTGGAGGCGCTCAGCACTGGGCACGCGAACTCGAAAAGCAGGGGCATAAAGTCAAATTGATGCAGGGTCGCTTCGTCAAAGCATTCGTCATGGGCAATAAAAATGACGTGATGGATGCCCGTGCTATTTGGATGGCGGTACAGCAACTCGGTAAAGCAATCGCCGTCAAAACGGAAGAACAGCAGTCAATACTGGTCCTGCACCGTTCACGTAGACAACGGGTGAAGTTCCGAACTGCGCAGATTAATGCCCTACACGGGACGCTGCTGGAATTTAGTGAAACTATCCACAAAGGCCGGGCAGCGATGGACAGGGAACTACCGGCAGCTTTGGAGCGAATGAAAACGAAGCTGCCGCCTTATCTCATCACAGTACTGGAAGACCAATACAACAGGCTGAGCGAATTGGACTCCCTGATAGAGGGTCTTGAAAAACAGCTTATCAGTGTGGCGAAACAGAGTGAAACCTGTAGGCGACTGATGGAAATCCCCGGTGTGGGGCCATTAATCGCTACGGCGGCGGTTGCCACTATGGGGGAAGCATCCGTGTTTAAATCTGGGCGTGAGTTTGCAGCCTATATCGGTCTGGTGCCAAAACAGACAGGTTCAGGCGGGAAAGTCCGTTTGTTGGGAATAAGCAAACGCGGCGACACCTATCTGCGGACCCTGTTTATCCATGGGGCTAGGGCTGCCGCCTTACTGGCTAAAGAACCCGGTCCATGGATAACGGAACTGAAAAAACGGCGTCCGACCAGTGTCGCTATCGTGGCGATGGCAAATAAACTGGCGCGAACAGTATGGGCAATAGCGGCTCATGCCCGTCAATACGACAAAAATCATGTCAGTATCAGACCCTATTAATCGTTGATACTGATAAATATTAACTCTTTATAAAAGGGTAAATGCTGAAAAGTTGCTATGGCAGCCAGAGTGATGACAAAGACGGTAAGACCGGGACTCACTAAACCTGAATGATTTATCGGGCATAAAGCCCGCCAGGAGAATAAGGCGTGAGTCAGCGAATCTCATAGTGGCCCGCAGCTCTGGCTGCAATAAGGCCGGATACAGAGCTGCAACTACTCGTCAATGTCAGAACAACGGAAGCCTTGCAAACGGGGAGGCGTTCATACAGATAATCATGAAGTTATTCTCTGGTTGAATTCATTTGTTCAACTGGCAGAGTAATCAATACACAATACACCGGCATTCTCTGTCAGCCATGGAAACAGGGCACTCAATATCTGTCCCAATCAGTGAGAGTTAGGCCGTTCTGAGAGGCATAATGATAATTAATCAGAGGGCGGCAGCGATATCAGTCCATTGACTTTTATTCCGGCTTTCGGGCAGTTCCAGAGTGCCTGAAAAATCGGGATCGTGATGAGCAAACTGCACGGGATCATGAAGTCATTACGAACTATCACTAAATCACGTTAGCAACTATTTTCTTTATTTATTATTTCTTGACCATATTTTTCTATTTGAAATCAAAAAAAAGGTTAGTACACTTATTATACTTTTTCGCTACCCAGAATCTCTGTTCATAGCACACTTGGGGCTGAAAAACAGAGAATAAGTGTCAATTTTTATCTTGTAAACCGCTCTTGCAATATCAAACGGCATTTTTATCAATCGCTTGTAAGTAATGAGTGATGTGGTTTTGTCTCCACAATTCAAGATATACCTTCGTGGCATATTGTAAACCCCAGAAAATATCAGGGCTCTGTTGAAGAGCAGGGCGGCTTTTTTTCTGATTGTGTTTATTAATATCATGACATAGGCATAAGTCATCAAGATGAAGTGATAAATTTAGCATTAATTAATTGATTTTCATGATTGAAATTCCAATAGCCGTTTTCTCATATCCGATTTGATTATGAAGGGGGAATGATGTTTTTCCATGTCGTTAACAAAAACAATATGATTATGTTTGGTTTAATCTTTGGGATTGTCATTTTATTTTTATCGTTTAATAACAAACAATTGGGGATTGTGGATTATGCGGATAAGTATTGTCAGAAGAATACCACTTGTTTGATTGACATGAACGAAATCACGCCTTTTGACTGGGATAAAATGTTTATTCTTGATAAAGGCATGAAACCCAAGGATATCGAGGATATTATCGGGGCAAAATTTAATGAAAAAGCCAGTCTTTTTTATAAAATTATTTTTGTCAAAGACAAAAAAATTGTTTATTCAGATGAGTATCATCCTCCCCATGAATCTTATAAGAAAAAATTCATCAAACCAAACTTCTATTATCCACCTGAAAATAAAGAAAATTATTTTAGCCATTACGCGATTTCAAAGAATAACGCTATTCTCTCGGTAGAAATTGAGCATAAACCATCTATAAACGATAAAGTTTACTACAAGATATCCCCTTCTAATGCGCAGCAAGTGAGGAGAAAAGCGTTATAACTTTTTCTTTTTTCATTTATCGGTTTATTAGCACGATAGTTTGCATGGGATTCGAAAAGTGTTCTATAAAATCGCCCGTTTTATCAAATCCTATCGATGAACGGTAAGGTATCGACCTCATTTTGCTTCTGTGGGTTAGTCTGTTTCCTCACACCTTCACTGACATTGACTCTTTTTAAGATGCTATAACGGCATTGACTTTGTTACTATGCTTTATCATGTTTTCGTACTCATGCAATGGATTGTGGGGTGATGAAGTGCATTTTCCACCTTATAACGTATAAAAAGAAGTTAAAAATCAACAGGAAATAAATTAATGTTAAGTTATCGTCACAGCTTTCATGCCGGCAACCATGCTGATGTGTTAAAACACGTAGTGCAAAGTCTGATTATTGAATCATTTAAAGTCAAAGAAAAACCTTTCTTGTATCTGGATACCCACTCTGGTGCGGGTCGTTATCAATTGAGTGGGGCACATGCCGAGCGTACGGGGGAGTATCAGGAAGGTATCGCCCGTATTTGGCAACGTGATGATATCCCGGAAGCATTGTCAGCTTACATTGAGGTTGTGAAAGCGCTGAATCCCCACGGTTCTCTACGTTATTATCCAGGTTCTCCGCTGATTGCCCGTCGCTTATTGCGGGAGCATGATGAGCTTAATCTGAGTGAATTACATTCCAGTGATTATCCTTTGTTGCGTACGGAATTCTCCCGCGACAAGCGCGCCCGTGTTCTGCGGGAAGATGGTTTTCAGCAACTGAAATCAAAATTACCACCAAGAAGCCGTCGTGGATTTGTGTTGATTGACCCGTCTTATGAATTGAAATCGGATTATCAAAATGTCGTTAAAGGTATTCAGGAAGGATATAAGCGCTTTGCGACAGGCACTTATGCGTTGTGGTATCCCGTCGTTCTGCGTCAACAGATTAAACGCTTAGTGAAAGATCTGGAAGCAACAGGTATTCGCAACATCTTACAAATCGAACTTGGCGTGCGTCCTGACAGCGATCAACGTGGTATGACGGCCTCAGGTATGATCGTTATTAATCCTCCCTGGAAATTAGCGCAGCAAATGAAGGCGGTATTACCGTGGCTGCATCAAGTACTGGTTCCAGAAGGTACCGGACATGTATCAGTCAAATGGGTTGTCCCTGAGTAAGATACGGGAATCGCCGACGTTGCCATGAAATGCATTGCTATTCAAACGATGATCTTTGAGTGTGTGATGTCGTGATGTCACTCAATAGCTATAGCCTATAATAATGAGAGCTGGAATCGTCCACGGTTAGTGATAACTTTTTGTAATAATAGACGTCAGTTTGAACGTTAGCAGTAACTTAATTGATTAGACGGAAGTGACCTAAGATGAGTAAACATTACGATTATATTGCCATTGGTGCTGGCAGTGGCGGCATTGCCTCTATTAACCGTGCAGCAATGTATGGGCAAAAATGTGCCCTGATTGAAGCAAAGGCATTAGGTGGAACATGCGTTAATGTGGGTTGTGTCCCGAAAAAAGTCATGTGGCACGCTGCGCAATTGGCTGAATCTATTCATCAATATGGCCCCGACTATGGTTTTGATACGACCGTCAATCGTTTTGACTGGAAAAAACTGATCGCCAGTCGTACGGCCTATATTGATCGCATCCATCAATCGTATGAACGCGTATTGGGAAATAATCAGGTGGATGTCATTCGAGGGTTTGCTCGTTTTGTCGATGCGCATACGGTTGAAGTTAATGGCGAAAGGATCACGGCTGAGCATATTCTGATTGCAACAGGGGGGCGTCCGGCTCGTCCAGAGATTCCCGGTGCGGAATATGGCATTGATTCAGATGGTTTCTTCGAGCTGAATGAGATGCCGCAGCGTGTCGCTGTCGTGGGGGCTGGCTATATTGCGGTTGAGATTGCTGGTGTTTTGAATGCATTGGGGAGTGAGACTCATCTGTTTGTCCGTCAACATGCGCCTTTGCGTTCTTTTGATCCTATGATTGTGGAAACGCTGCTGGAAATCATCAAAAATGAAGGACCGGTATTACATACGGAAGCAATATTACAGGCTGTGATTAAAAATAGTGATGGCAGCCTGACGATTAAATTGCAAGATGGCCGGGAACAGACGGTTGACGTGTTAATCTGGGCGATTGGGCGTGAACCGATGACGGACAAGCTGAATCTGGCGGTAACGGGGGTTGAGCTGGATGACAAAGGCTATATCCAAGTTGATAAGTATCAGAATACGAATGTTAATGGTATTTATGCGGTGGGTGATAATACGGGTGCCGTGGAATTGACACCAGTCGCGGTTGCGGCAGGGCGTCGTCTGTCAGAACGTTTGTTTAATAACAAACCTGAAGAACATTTGGATTACAGCAATGTGCCAACAGTGGTATTCAGCCACCCGCCAATCGGTGTTGTCGGTTTGACGGAGCCAGAGGCGAAGGCACAGTATGGTGAAGATCAGGTTAAGGTTTATACCTCGTCATTTACGGCAATGTATACTGCCGTGACGCAAAAACGTCAGCCATGCCGTATGAAATTGGTTTGTGTGGGTAAAGAGGAAAAGATTGTTGGTATCCACGGTATCGGTTTTGGTATGGATGAAATGCTGCAAGGTTTTTCCGTTGCACTGAAAATGGGGGCAACAAAGAAGGACTTTGATAATACAGTGGCTATCCATCCAACTGCGGCGGAAGAGTTTGTGACCATGAGGTGATAGGGAAAGTGTAACAACAGACCCTGCACGATTAATTTTGGAAAACGATGTGATACGGGCGATATACGTTGCGTGTATAGCCCGTATTTTTGTTTCTTTATTTTAATGGTTGTCATAAAGTCGTTAACTTCCGCCTATCCCAAAGCGATAACACTTTGACTTGTATATTATGGCGAATATTGGTGACCAAGGTCATTCTGGCTGTTACTGAGTTATTCTCTAACGAACAATTTCTTGGATTTGAGTTGTGCAGTAATTAATCCTTGTCCCAACAGAACGCCTACGATAGTTATTGTAATTCCCGTAAGTTGGGCAAAACTTGGTATAGCTCCCATAGCCATTTGTATACCAAGGGCAAAAATTGGTACAAAGTTGAAGAATATCGCTGTTTTTCCTGCTCCCCTAGTTGCAATGCCTATGTTCCAGAATAAATAGGCAAAGACCGAACCCGCAATTCCCATATAAATACTCGCTAGGTGACTTTCAAATTTCCCTGCTAATACGGAAGAAATGGGGGATTCAATACAAATGGCAGTAATCGCTAATACTACTGTACCAAAAAACATAGTCCAGCTGGTTGTTTCTAATGGTGTCGCATCTGTAATGAAAATACGGGTGCCAACGGTGTAAATTGCCCAGCCAAGACTACCGGCAAAAATAACAAAATCGCCCGATGCCGTATGAAGTGTACCTTCAGAAAATAACTTCCCATTGGTAATCACTAATGCCACGCCAAATAAGCTAATGATCATCCCCAATAGGCGGCTAAAATTTGGGAAACGACGATTTATTATCGCTTCTAATATATTGGCAGAAATTGGCGTTGTTGCCATGATCAATGCAGCAGTGATGGGACTGGAACTTTGCAAACCAACAAACAAAGCACCATTAAATCCAGCAACACCAATAGTTCCAAGAATAATGAATGCAAGAAGATTCTGCTTGAATACCTGACGACGAATACCGTCTTTAAGAGACATGAGAATAAAAATGGCTAGAACAGCACAGACAAAACGTTCAACAGACGCAGTCCATGGGGGTAAGCTATTAAGGGCTATTTTTGTGGCTTGGAAATTAGAACCCCAAAAAAAAGTTGCAAATAGAGTCAAAATAACAGCGAGTGGTGATGTTACGCGCATAACAAATCTGCCTTATCTTTATGATTGATATTATAATGGAGCACTAAGCGCATCGGTGATATATGCGCTGTTGAATTTGTATTGAGTTTGTCTACTTATAGTGATGCGACTCGTATATTTTTGGTAAGTTCCCACTTATGTAGACAACCGGTGGTGAATATCTTTTTCTTGTTCATCATAATGAAGCCTTATATTGTATAAAAAAGTTTATTCAGAATGGCTATTTGATGTATAGTAACTTATTATCAATTAACTCATTACAACTGGTTTTCAGATAAGCAATAGGTCCTTTTGACTGTCAATTTCTATTAAAAGAAAATAACAGTTTAAGCGCGAGCAATTTTACCTTCAATAAAGATGAAGATGATTGTTGTTATACTGAACATTGATAAAGTGTTGCTCATTAATTGAACTCAATTGCTTTTGTTAAAATTATTGTGGCATATATTAAACATGAAAGATGTAGATAATATTGGAAGTCTATTTTCCAAAAATGGAAATCGTGTTGAGCAATCTCTTATTTGGGATGATATACGCGTATTTTTGACGGTTGCTCGAGTTGGTACTATAACCAAAGCCGCTGAGTTTCTTGGTGTCGGTGTTGCGACTATCGCTAGAAAAATTGAAAGAATTGAAGCTTTTTTTGGGATCCCCTTGTTTTTACGTCATCAAGCAGGTTATCGGTTGACAGTGGATGGGGCTGAACTTCTGGAAAAGGCGAAATGTATGGAAGATGCGGCAAACTCATTGTTGTTTAAAGCTGATGTCCATTCGGAAATTTCTGGCAAAGTTCGTATTGCGACTACTGAGATTCTTGCAACTAATTTAATAGTTCCTAACTTGACAAGCTTCCATAAAAGTTATCCAGATTTAACATTAGAATTAATAACGGATATTAATACTGTTAACTTACATCGTCATGATGCGGATTTAGCGCTCCGCATAATAAGACCACAGAGAGGGCATGTCACTGTTCGTCAATTAGGGGTATTAGGGTTTGGCCTTTATGGCAGTGTAGATTATTTAGCAACCACTGCATTAGGCGCTTCTGGAGATGAATATGAAAATTATCGCTTTATTGGATGGACGGATGAACAATCTCAACTCCCTGCATTCAAATGGATTGAGCAGACACTGAAGGGGCGTTCATTATCTATCGCAACAACGTCTCTTGCTGCCCAACTTTCTGCTGTAAAAGCAGGTTTAGGACTCGCAGTACTTCCGCACTTTGTGGCTAATGAGGCAAACCTCATTAGTGTTTCCAGTCAATTAGGTATAGACCAACCCATTTGGCTTGTCATTCAAGCGGATTTAGCACACTCTCCTCGAATACGAAAAGTAGCTGATTTTTTATCCGATGTGGTATCTTTAAATAGAGATAACCTTTTAGGAATCCAATAAATATGTAAAAGTTTAAGTGGATATCTAGGCAATCGTTGCTTGTGGTATGATTTTTCCAAAATCGGATATTTATATTATATCTGATAAGCTGAAAGTAGAGACGGTATTTGTGTTTTTATGAGTGTTTTAATTTTCGAAAAATATCTGAATACTCTATGTCAGAATTAATATGTTTTTTAATCACTCGTTTAGAGATACGTGATGATATATCCTCTGGATAAATTTGGTGAGCAAGAAGGGGTAATATTAAATAAATGAATCACTATGTTAGTGAACGAATGTTTTCCATTATTAAATATTTTTAACTTTGATGATATAAATTATATTCCGTTATTTCAGATAGAGTCATTTAACCCTATTTTAATGTGATTTTGTAAAGCCACTTTTTTGCCGATGCTAATTGATGAGCGAACCTCGGAAAAAAACGACGTTTGTTGGTTTGATGCTGGAAGGAAAATAAAGCGGCTTTAAACCCTCTGTTGATCTTGGGTAATCGGGATGGCAGAGGGTAACGTCTGACTGACTTATCGAGATGATTTTTTTAGTGAGTGTAACCAATCAGCGATAAATGTTGCTACCTGAGCGGGCTGATTGATATCAAGTCGTGGCAGTGAGCTAGTCAGTACGATATCACTGGCAATGGCGATGACATTAGCGTCAAGGCGCTCATCGAAGGGGCAGCCCAGAGCGTTTCGATACAGGACGATTTTCGGAATGGGGTTTTGTTTGAACCCTTCAACCAGAATTAAATCCAGTAAATTTGCATCAAACCGACTGGCAAGATAGTCAAGATCCGGTTCCGGTAGCGCCGGAGTTTCCGTCATTAATGCCCAACGGTGCTGGTTGGCGACCAATGTTTGAGTTGCACCCGCCTTACGTAGTTCATAGCTATCTTTGCCCGGTTGATCGACATCCATATGATGATGAGTGTGTTTAATCAACCCGACCCGGATCTGCTGTTGGCGTAATAATGGGATGACTTGTTTTAAGAGCGTCGTTTTTCCGGTTCCACTGTCAGCGGTAATACCCAGAATGGGCAGGATGGTGTCGTGGGTATTGGTCATGCTGACTCCTGAAGGGGTTCCCAGTGTGGGGATTCCAGGTGATGGTATGCTTCAGGCGTATTTAAGTTGGTGAAAGCGTCAGGGTGAGGGAAATAGACTGCTTTTGCCTTAATCATCTGCATAAAAAACATCACCTTCCTGTCTCCCAGTGCGAGATAGCTTTCCAGACGAGGGATCAAGCTGCGGTGCATTAATACCAGGGTAGGATGAGCCCGCTCGCAGTCATGTGCATAAGCTGCCCAGGCGTTTTGTTTGTAACGCCACAGTTTTTCCACGAGGTCTTTTGGAAAATGGGGGACATCGCACGGAACAAATATTACCCACTCATTCAGGGCTCTTTTTAAAACGGCCAACATGCCCGCCAGCGGCCCAGAAAAATCGGCAATAATGTCCGGTATGATGGGATAGCCTCCCTGTTGATAAATAGCCAGATTACGGTTGGCGTTAATCAATAGCTCATGAACTTGTGGCTGCAACTGGGTCGCAATGTGTTGATATAATCGGACGCCATTGAATGGTAACAATCCTTTGTCATTTCCACCCATGCGGGTGGATAACCCTCCGGCCAGAATGGCACCACTGATTTTGGGATGCGTCATGTGAAATCACCTGATATTGGGCAATGAAATATTTCATGTTTGGGTATATAACCATTGTGAATAAATATCTCATCATGCTGCTTTGAGCGGGCAGTATAACTTTACGCTGATTGACAGACCAATGCTTTCTCAACGTCATTAACTTTGTTAATTTGTATAGATTTTATAAGGAATGAAAAATGAAATGTCACCGCCTCAACGAAGTTATCGAACTTTTGCTGCCAGTATGGAAGAATGAGCCGGATTTAAATTTGGTGGCGCTTTTGCAGAAATTAGCTGATGAAGCGGGATTCACCGGATCGTTGCCTGAATTAACGGATGATATTCTGATTTATCACTTGAAAATGCGCGGTACAGAGAGCCATGCAGAAATCCCCGGGCTGAAAAAAGATTATGAAGACGATTTTAAGACTGCGCTATTGCGCGCCCGAGGCATTCTTAAAGATTAATAAAGAGAGAACTGTGTTGTGACGGAACCGAAGGCTTTTAATTTTCAGAATATTACACCAGATTTAATTATGGATGCGTTGATGCAAACGGGCTTGCACCTCGATTCGGGTCTGACCGAACTGAATAGCTACGAGAATCGGGTGTATCAGTTCATGGATGAAAATCGCCAACGCTATGTTGTGAAATTTTATCGCCCCTTGCGTTGGCACCAGCCGCAAATTCAAGAGGAACATGATTTTGCGCATGAATTGCAACAAGCCGATTTACCGGTGGCGGCACCGTTGAAGTTTGATGGGCAAACTGTGTTGAGTTATGGCGGTTTCCTTTTTGCCGTTTTCCCCAGTATAGGCGGGCGTCAGTACGAATCAGATAATGTTGACCAATTGGACGATGTTGGGCGACTGCTCGGAAGAATGCATCAGATTGGTGCAAAAAAGCCATTTTCGGCTCGTCCTACCCTTAATCTGAATGAATATTTATATCAACCGTATCAATATCTGGCTGAATGCGAATTGATCCCTGCCAAGCATAAACCTGGCTTTTTGGCGGCACTGGATGAGTTAAATCAGGCAGTAGCGGGTCAATGGCATGAAAACTGGCCAGTGTTGCGGCTGCATGGGGATTGCCATGCCGGTAATATCTTGTGGCGTGATAAAGCTTGGTTTGTGGATCTCGACGATGCCCGTAATGGCCCGGCCGTTCAGGATTTATGGATGTTACTCAATGGATCACGACAGGAACGGTTGATTCAGTTGGATATCTTACTCGAGTCATATCATCAGTTTATGACATTTGAGCCTAAGACGTTGGCGTTAATAGAACCCCTGCGTGCGATGCGAATGGTTTATTATTTAGCTTGGGTCGCGCGTCGCTGGCAAGATCCCGCTTTTCCAAAAGCGTTTCCATGGATGGCTGATAGTGATTTCTGGTATAAGCAACTCAATGTTTTTACTGAACAAGTGAAGCTGTTACAGGAGCCTCCCTTACAGCTCAATCCGATGTATTAATTTTTGGAGACTATTATGAAGAAATTTTGGCTAGCACTGATGGGCGCGTTGATGGCATTTAATGTATGCGCAGCTGGTTTTTCTGAAGGCAAACAATATACCGAGTTGAGTAAACCGGTTGCGGATATGCCTCAAGTGTTGGAGTTTTTCTCTTTTTATTGTCCTCACTGCTATCAGTTTGAAAATGTTTATCATGTTCCTTCAACGATTAGGAAAAACTTGCCGGAAGGCGTGAAAATTGAACGTTATCATGTTGATTTTCTCGGTAATTTAGGTGAGGCGTTGACGAATTCCTGGGCAGTTGCCATTGTTATGAAGATTGAGGATAAAGTCACCCCAATTCTGTTTGAGGGTATTCAAAAAAGCCAAACGATTAATAGCGAGAAAGACATCCGTGACGCCTTTATCAAAGCAGGGGTATCCGGGGAAGAGTATGATGCAGCATTGAACAGCTTTATCGTCAAATCTATCGCAGCTAAAGAGCGCCAGGCGGCCAAAAATTTGAACTTGCGCGGGGTTCCGGCGGTCTTTGTGGGTGGTAATTATTTGGTTAATAACAGTGGAATCGATACCAATTCAGAGCTGGATTATGCTCAGAAATTTTCTGAGGTTGTGAACTATCTGGTCAACAAAAAATAAGTCATAAGAGCGTGACGCGTGACGTGATAAAACAAAAACGCGAGTATTAATATAAAATAACCTAGGTATTGTGCCAGCCATGATAAAACTGGCACAATACTTGCCAAAAAACACCTTTCATAACATAAACGCCGGTAATATCCACAAGTCAGTGATTTTAAAGTGGTTGTAATATTTCTATAATATTCCACGTAATTCATTGATTTTTACCCCCTGTTATTCGCTCTTTACGGCTATAAACATAAATCTGTTTTATGTGCCATTTTTTTGTGCACAAAGTTATCCACAGCGTACTCATCAGAATATTTGTCATAAAATGCACGTTAGTGCGAGGAAATTTCCGCAAAATTCGTCTATCACGACGCAGTATGGCATTCTATTCTTTATTCATTCCACTGAACGACGAAGAAAATTTTATGGTACAGATAGCAGACAATCCCCTGATTTTGGTTGATGGTTCTTCATACCTTTATCGTGCTTATCATGCGTTTCCTCCACTGACAAACAGCTTAGGAGAACCGACGGGTGCCATGTATGGCGTGCTGAACATGCTGCGGAGCTTAATTATGCAGTACAAACCCAGTCATGTGGCGGTCGTGTTTGATGCCAAAGGCAAAACGTTCCGCGATGAATTGTTTGCCGAATATAAATCCCATCGTCCCCCAATGCCGGATGACTTATGTTCGCAGATTGAACCATTGCATAAGATGGTTAAGGCGATGGGGCTGCCAATTCTGGTGGTTCCGGGCGTTGAAGCGGATGATGTCATCGGTACATTGGCGTTGCAGGCCGAAAAAGAAGGCCGTTCAGTTCTGATCAGTACCGGTGATAAAGATATGGCGCAGTTGGTGACGCCAAACATCACATTAATTAACACCATGAACAACACCATTTTGGGGCCGGATGAAGTTGAGGAAAAATATGGGATCCCGCCTGAACTGATTATTGATTTCCTCGCCCTGATGGGAGACTCATCCGATAATATTCCTGGGGTACCAGGCGTGGGTGAAAAGACCGCGTTGGGATTATTGCAGGGGATTGGTGGACTGAATGAGATTTATGCTCGGCTTGATGAAATCGCTTCCCTTGGTTTCCGGGGAGCCAAGACACTGGGCAGCAAAATGGAACAGCATAAAGAGGTGGCTTTTCTCTCTTATCAATTGGCAACCATAAAAACCGACGTTGAGTTGGATAAGTGCTGTTCGGATCTTGCCGTTATCCCACCGGCAGCCGATGAATTGATAGCATTGTTCAGACATTATGAATTTAAACGTTGGATCAGTGACGTGGAGAACGGTCATTGGCTGGAAGGCAATGGACAAAAAGCCGCCACAGCCAGTGCCAGATCGGAATCGATGGCGGCTGTGCCAAGCGCAGCCAGAATTTCATCGGAACATTACCAAACCATTCTTGAACGTCAATCCCTTGATGAATGGATTGAAAAGCTGAAACAAGCGCCGGCATTCTCTTTTGATACTGAAACTGACGGTTTGGACACACTGACCGCCCATTTGGTGGGCATGTCTTTCGCCATTGGGGCGGAGGGATCTGAAGTAGAAGCTGCTTACCTGCCATTGGGACACGATTATCTGGATGCGCCACAGCAATTGGATCTACAGGAAGTACTTACCGCATTAAAGCCACTGCTGGAGGATGCTAACTTGCCTAAGATTGGCCAGAACCTGAAGTTTGATCGGGGTGTTCTGGCGCGTTATGACATTGCTTTGAATGGGATTGTTTTTGATACCATGCTGGAGTCGTATATTTTAAACACGACGGCAGGACGTCATGACATGGATAGCCTTGCCGAACGTCACCTGAGCTATAAGACCACGACATTTGAAGACATCGCAGGTAAGGGTAAAAAACAACTGACCTTCAATCAAATTCGGTTGGAAGAGGCATCGAAGTATGCAGCAGAAGATGCGGATGTGACGCTGAGATTACATCAGGCGATGTATCCTCAGTTAGAAAATGCACCTGCTCTGAAAAAAGTTTTCCAGCAGATCGAAATACCGTTGGTACCGGTGCTATCCCGTATGGAAAGAACCGGGGTATTGATTAATGCTCAAACGTTGGCAGCACATTCACAGGAAATCACGGGACGCTTGGGGGAGCTGGAAAAATCTGCTTATGAGTTGGCAGGAGAAGAGTTTAATCTGGCTTCACCAAAACAGTTGCAAGTTGTTCTCTTTGAAAAGATGAATTTACCTGTATTGAAAAAGACACCGAATGGTGCGCCATCAACGAATGAAGAAGTGCTGGAAGAGTTGGCGGAACATCATGAGCTGCCAAAAGTGATTCTGGAACATCGTGGTCTGGCAAAGTTGAAATCCACCTATACGGATAAATTGCCTCAGATGGTCAATCCGCTAACAAATCGCGTTCATACCTCGTATCATCAGGCAGTTACCGCGACGGGGCGTCTCTCTTCTCGTGATCCCAATTTGCAGAATATTCCGGTTCGTAATGAGGAAGGGCGGCGTATTCGTCAAGCGTTTATTGCGCCGGCAGGCTACCGAATTATGGCGGCGGACTATTCACAGATTGAATTGCGCATTATGGCGCATTTGTCACAGGACAAAGGGCTGCTAGAGGCCTTTTCACAAGGTAAGGACATCCACCGTGCGACAGCGGCGGAAGTATTTGGTGTGCCATTGGCGCAAGTCACCAGCGAGCAGCGTCGTAGTGCTAAGGCGATTAACTTTGGCCTGATTTATGGTATGAGTTCGTTTGGCTTATCCCGCCAGTTAGGTATTCCGCGCGGTGAAGCTCAGCGCTATATGGATCTCTATTTTGAACGTTATCCGGGCGTATTGGCGTATATGGAACGTACCCGCCAACAAGCCGCTGAGCAAGGGTTTGTCGAAACACTGGAAGGCCGTCGATTATACCTGCCGGATATTAAATCGCGTAATGCCATGCGTCGTAAAGCCTCAGAACGTGAAGCGATCAACGCACCGATGCAGGGAACGGCAGCGGATATTATCAAATTAGCGATGATTGCGGTCGATAACTGGATCGTCAGTGAACAGCCCAATGTACGTATGATTATGCAGGTCCATGATGAATTGGTATTTGAAGTGCATGAATCAGAGCAGGTTGCTGCTGAGCAAAAAATCAGAGCGTTGATGGAACAAAGTTTGCAACTTGATGTACCGCTAAAAGTGGATGTCGGGATGGGAGATAATTGGGATCAGGCACACTGATAAGTCTTCGCTTTAGCACTTTTATTGAATGATCTTGATGAAATTTGGGTTTATTTAATGAAACGCAAATAACCCGATCATGCCATTAAGGGATTGATAACAAGGATTTAGATTAGTCAGGTTAAGTTTAAGATTAGATCTGGATCTCTAAATTGTGTAATAAAACTACATAAAATGAGCTAATCTCCATTTTTAATGAGTTAAGTCGGCTAAATCGCGGTAATTAGTGAAAATTAATTACAAAAAAAACTTTTTTTGATTAAGAGAATAGGTTAAAGTTGTCAGCGTAGGGTACAGAGGTAAGATGTTCTATCTTTCAGACCTTTTACTTCACGTAATCGGATTTAGCTGAATATTAGCTGCCCCAGTCATCTTTTTTGACTGGGGCGTTTTTTTATGTCTGTTTTATGGGAAAGTAGTGAGATCGGGGATGAATATTATTCCATCTCAACAGCAGGTTGATTGAACCAGAGGTTAAGCTTTTGCTCTAGTTGATCGATGCCGATTTTTTTCAAGGTGGAGAAATACTCGATCTGAACATCACCACCCAACGTGGCCAATTCCTGACGAACTTTTGCCAGTTGGCTTTTACGGGCACCGGATGCCAGTTTATCGGCTTTCGTCAGCAAAACCATGACAGGAACCTGCATCGTGACAGCCCACTCGATCATCTGCATATCCAGATCTTTGAGTGGATGGCGAATATCCATCAAAACCACCAGACCTAGCAAACATTCACGTTTTTGGAGATATTCCCCTAACGCTTTCTGCCATTTACGTTTCATCTCTTCTGGGACTTCAGCATAGCCATAGCCCGGCAAGTCGACCAAACGAATACCTTCTTCGACTTCGAACAGGTTAATCAACTGGGTACGGCCAGGCGTTTTACTGGTACGTGCCAGACTTTTTTGACGGGTCAGTGCATTCAGGGCGCTGGATTTACCCGCATTTGACCTACCGGCAAACGCGACCTCAATGCCCACATCTTGAGGCAGGTGGCGAATGTCAGGTGCACTCGTGATAAAGCGGGTCATATGATAGTTGTAGTTCTTGATGGTCAAAATGGTTATCTCCCTGGGGAATACACAAAAATTGCGCGTTGATTATACCGATAGTCGCCGTCTGTGGACAGGCGTAACTTTTTTTTGTGCATTCACATCCTTCCGTTCAGTCTGTCATAGCCAGCCTTCAAAGGTGGTATTGCTACGGGGTGAAGTGCTGCTGAATTGTTCTCATCATACTATCAAGGATTCATTAACTTCCAATTTTTGTATTTTGGTGCAGAAAACGCCGAAACTGGGGATTATTCGCAAAATAACGCTGACGAAAATATGAGAATATACAAATTAATAGGTGGATTTTCCCTTTATTCATCTAAAATACGCGTAAATGTAGGTAAATCTTTGGAACTTACTTCCGTTGGGAATTAAACTTAAACAGTTTTGTTGTTATGAGTGTATTGTTGACCTCAAAAATAAAGGAATCATCAATGTTTAAACGTATTTTTGTGTCGCTTGTGACGGCATGTGCTATCAGTGCAATAACTGTCCCGGCATGGGCTGCTGAAACTCACGTAAAGCTGGTGACATCAGCGGGTGAAATCGAGCTTGAGTTAGATAGCAATAAGGCACCAATGACTACCAAGAATTTCGTTGAGTATGTCAATGAGGGATTTTATAACAACACCATCTTTCATCGTGTTATCCCGGGTTTTATGATTCAGGGAGGGGGCTTCACAAAAGAAATGAAGCAAAAGCCCACCAGAGCGCCAATCAAAAATGAAGCAGATAATGGTTTGCGTAACCTGCGTGGCACGATTGCGATGGCGCGTACCGCAGATAAGGACAGTGCTACCAGTCAGTTTTTTATTAATGTGACTGATAATGCTTTTCTTGACCACGGGCAGCGTGATTTCGGTTATGCCGTTTTTGGGAAAGTCGTAAAAGGGATGGATGTGGTTGATAAAATTGCACAAGCGAAAACAGAAAATGTTGGCCCTTACCAAAATGTGCCAGTGAAGCCTATTGTGATTTTGTCTGCTAACATTGAGCCTTAACTGATCAGGCAGAAGACGGTAGCCAGATAATCTGGGTATCGTCTATTCTTCTCTCCCCCTGTTCTCCGTAGTTTCTCCATACCACTATTTTAAAAATGCTTCTGTGGTATGATTAGCCCCCCGTTGCCGGTGATATTGTTTTACCTGATTTTACCGTAATACAAAATATGTAATGCCTCGGATGAGGTAGGGCAACTTATAAAACTATAAAATCAGTAGGATATACTCCTATGTTACTCATAATAGATAACTACGATTCTTTTACATTCAATTTATATCAATATTTTTGCGAGTTAGGGACAGAAGTTCTGGTTAAACGTAATGATGAGTTACAGCTTGAAGATATTGAAAATTTGGCACCTACACATTTAGTCATTTCTCCGGGGCCGTGTACCCCAAATGAAGCAGGGATTTCGCTACAAGCAATTTCACATTTTGCAGGTAAATTGCCCATCCTCGGTGTATGCCTGGGGCATCAGGCAATCGGCCAGGCTTTTGGTGCCCGTGTGGTTAAAGCTCGTGAAGTCATGCATGGAAAAACCAGCCTGCTCCACCATAGCCAACAAGGGGTATTTAAAGGATTAGATCATCCATTGACTGTCACACGTTATCACTCTCTGGTGATTGCCGCAGAAACGCTACCTGCTTCATTTGAGGTGACGGCATGGAGTCAGCGTAATGGTGATGTGGATGAAATTATGGGAATACGTCACCGCACTTTACCGCTGGAAGGCGTGCAATTTCACCCAGAAAGCATTCTGAGTGAGCAAGGGCATGAGCTATTAAATAATTTCCTAAAATATTAATAAGATATCATTATCCACCCTTATTTTCGTGGAACGGAGATTTGGTAGGTACGATGCGGCTGAATAGGGTGATATCCCGTTGGGTGAATAGCAATAAGTCAAAAAAGCCAGTGCGAATGTCACCGATTGCACTGGCTGAGTTTCAGGTTAACTAATAGTTAACGTGTTCCATAAACAACGATGGTTTTACCATGTGCGGAGATCAGATTTTGATTCTCGAGCATTTTCAGGATACGGCCAACTGTTTCACGAGAGCAACCCACAATCTGTCCAATTTCCTGACGTGTGATTTTGATCTGCATACCATCAGGGTGGGTCATTGCATCAGGCTGTTTAGCCAAATTGAGCAACGTTTGGGCAATACGGCCGGTGACGTCCAGAAATGCCAGGTTACCCACTTTTTCGGAAGTTGTTTGCAGGCGATTTGCCATTTGAGCAGATAAACGCATCAGAATATCAGGGTTAACCTGAATTAACTGGCGGAATTTCTTATAAGAAATTTCAGCTACCTCACAGGCACTTTTGGCTCGTACCCATGCTGTACGTTCTTGCCCCTCTTCAAACAATCCAAGTTCACCAATGAAATCCCCTTGATTTAAATAGGAGAGGATCATTTCCTTGCCTTCTTCATCTTTTATTAGGACCGCAACCGAACCTTTAACAATATAGTAAAGTGTTTCGGCTTTCTCACCTTGATGAATGAGCGTGCTCTTGGATGGATATTTGTGAATATGGCAGTGTGACAAAAACCATTCAAGAGTAGGGTCTGTTTGTGGCTTGCCGAGAACCATTCGCTTTATCCTCTGTTGTTATTCCTGCCTGTATGATGTGAGAAACTGTAGCTTCTCTTCAGGCTGTTTCTTATAAAGTCAGTAGATTAACATATTAATGTGATGAAAAACTGACAAGCGAGAATTTTATATGATTTAAAAAAATGTCAGAATGCTAACATATTGTTTTTAATTCATCATGTATCTTGCCAGCCTGGGTATGTCGTGCCATTTTTACATAATAAAATATTTATGTCTCTCTTGTATCGATTCAGCTTGTGAAATTGCTTGCAAGTTTATAAAAGGTGGTAAAGAGATACGTTCATTTAAGAACAAAAAATGGATACTGACTGAGCAATAATGCTTTAGGTTACTTTGTTTATCAATTTTTTCATCTTCGGAAATTTGATTATTATCGTCTGATTGACTGTTATAAAAATGACTAATTTATTTAAATAAAACGGGTAACGTTATTTTTGTTACCTGTTTTATTTAAATAGAATATTGCTCAGGCTATGCGATTTTTTTGCCTTCCAGTAACTGTTTAACCAGTGGTGCCATAATGAGTTCCATGGCCAGTCCCAGTTTTCCACCCGGAACGACCAGCGTATCTATACGGGAGATAAATGAACCCTGAAGCATTGCCAGTAAGTAAGGAAAGTCAATTTGGGTTAAGCCACGAAAACGGATCACGATAAAACTTTCGTCCAGTGAAGGAATGGCCTTGGCAGAGAAAGGGTTGGAAGTGTCAACGGTAGGAACTCGTTGGAAATTGATATGGGTACGTGAAAACTGCGGTGTGATATAACGAATGTAGTCATCCATTGAGCGCACCACGGAATCCATAACGGCTTCTCTGGAGTGCCCACGTTCAGTGGTATCGCGGATCAGTTTCTGTATCCATTCCAGGTTGACGATAGGCACAACACCAATCAGTAAATCAACATGGCTGGCGACACTGTGTTGCGGCGTCACAACGCCGCCATGTAGGCCCTCATAAAACAGAATATCCGTATTGGTTGATAAGGATTCCCACGGTGTAAACGTTCCCGGCAGTTGGTTATAAGGGACAGCTTCATCATAGGTATGAAGGTATTTTCGCCAGCGGCCTTCTCCTGTTTGCCCGTAGTCAAAGAACGTCTTTTCCAATGTGCTGAAATCATTAGCTTCTGGCCCAAAATAGCTGATATGCCTGCCTTGTTCTTTCGCTTTTCGGATCTCGGCGTCCATTTCAGGGCGCGTATAACGGTGAAAACTATCCCCTTCTATCAGTGCGGCGGTGACGCCAAGCTGTTGGAAGATTTTGCGGAAGGCAACACTGGTCGTTGTTGTTCCCGCACCACTGGAGCCAGTAATTGCAATGATAGGATGTTTGACAGACATGAAAACTCCTTATCAATCAAATTGATGGATTATATTATTTTAATCAGTCTATTAGCGTGAACCGAACAAGTCAGATGTCATGGCGGAGCATGTCTTTGGGCATGATATTGACGGTTTCATGTAACTCAGACCATACCAGCAGAACGTCACCTCGTTCAAGTTGACGTTTGATGTCCTGTACTTTTTGTTCAAGTGTTTTTTCCTGTTCACCGTAGTCAGTACCTTCCCGTAAGACAAAACTTTCAATGAGATTGAGGAGTGTATCAGCTTCCAATTGTTGCCACGGGATAATCATTGTTATTGCTCCTGATGAGGTTGTTATGGTGTTGAAAATGAGGCACTAACTATTCGGGAAGGGACAAAAATGGTTGCAGATGAGGATTGCTCACCCCCTTACAGGATAAAAATGCGTATTCATCGTGAATTGATTTCATGATTTAGTCATCTTGTGTGCTGAAAGCCATACTGTTATTTTCTCGACAGGAAATGTCAACTCTGGGTTAGGGAAATCTAACAATGACCGCAAGTCTGCTTTTTTCACTCAGTACATTTATGTTTATTTCTGCTGTCACGCCTGGCCCCAATAATTTGTTGCTGACATCATCAGGCGCGAATTTTGGTCTTCGTCGTTCTATTCCACTTTATCTGGGGATTATGCTGGGGATGCAGACCATGTTGTTGCTGTCTGCGTTTGGTGTTGCTGCGCTTTTACTGCTTTATCCGGCCATACATACGGGGTTGAAGGTGCTCGGATGCTTATATTTATTATGGCTGGCCTGGAAAACAGCCATGTCGCATTACAAGCGATTGGACACCATAGAATTGACAGGGAAACCAACCCAAATCTATCAGGGCTGGTTGTTACAGTTTCTGAACCCGAAAGCATGGCTGATGGGATTGGGAGCCGTCAGTAGTTACAGCCTGCCGGGGTCATTATATGGCTACTCTATTTTAGCAATTAGCGTTGTGATGTTAATCTCCAATGCACTTGCTGGTGCAATCTGGCTGGTTCTCGGTTCATTGATTGGGCAGTTATTGGGAAGCCGCCGTGCGTGGTTTATGTTCAATATCACAATGGGTATCCTGACGGCGGCTTGTGTGCCTTTAATCTGGTTTGGGTGATCGGGATTTAACTCCTTTAAAAAGGGTGGCGATCATCGGTTTAGCGGGATGGCAGGCCGGATAAACCCGTGATGTTTTGCCAATAAAGCGCCGGCTTCTTCGGCACTGACGCCCGCTAAAATCATAACGATGGCAGTCTTGCAATGACCGTTACCGTCTTTGAGAGCTTGCTCAGCGGTCTCTTTGCTGCATTCGGTGGCAGTCATGACAATATTTTTCTGTCGTTCGATCAATTTGGCATTAGTGGCTTCCACATCCACCATCAAATTGCCATACACCTTTCCCGTGCGGATCATGGCACCTGTTGTGATCATATTTAAGATGAGTTTTTGTGCGGTACCTGCTTTCATACGGGAAGAGCCTGTTACCACTTCCGGGCCGACTATGGGGATAATGGCAATCTCGGCCAATTGTGCCATCGGGCTGTCTGGATTGCAGCAGATACCGGCGACGGTAGCACCAACTGACTTGGCATATTCCATCGCGCCCAAGACATAAGGTGTTCGACCACTGGCCGCGATCCCGACCACAATATCTTTTTGATTAACGTGGTGTTCTTGAAGATCCTTTACGCCTAATTGCTTATTATCTTCTGCATTTTCGACCGCGTTCAAAATAGCCTGATGCCCTCCGGCAATGAGGCCGATGACTTGCTCCGGTTTTGTACCGTAGGTCGGTGGGCATTCACTGGCATCCAAAATGCCCAGACGCCCGGAAGTTCCGGCGCCAATGTAGATCAAGCGGCCGCCCTGACGAAATTTTTCGGCGATGGTGTCAACTAACTCGGCAATTTTTGGCAGATTTTTTTCGACCGCGATAGCCACTTTTTTATCTTCATCGTTAATAACACGTAACATATCGAGCGTGGATAACGTATCAATATTGGTACTGGCGGGATTGCGACTTTCAGTGACCATCTGATTGAGATCGATTTTCATTATTTTTTTCCAGCTATGTTTTTGGCGACATTTTTCCGGTTAGGGATCGGGAAGAGAACATCAATAACTGATTATCGTACAGATTATTGGGATGATCCCCAATATATTTATCGGGTCACGTATTCAATATGGGGATTGTGAGTTTTATGATGTTTCGCCCATTGCTGTTGATAACACGAAAACTCATCTGATGATCTTGAGCGTAGATAATATTGGAATGACCAAGTTTAATTTATTAAATAGACAATCAAAAAAATCTTAGGATTATTTATGATGGATATTAATTCTGAGTGCAACATTAAAATGAAATTGACTAATGTTAAGCATGTTAATGCGGTGTTGTGATTAGATCATAGGTTTCAACATAATGGTTTCACAAAATCATCCCTAATACAGACGATTCCGATATAAAAAATAGCCGTAACTTGGAATAATGTGGAATGGATTTTTATCAGTGACAACAACACGAAAAACCAGCCATCACGCGTACTATGATTTACTAATGTGCTATTTTTAGTCTGTATTATACTCGTTTTATGATGTGAATATCGTGATTACTCATATTTAATGACATGTTTTTAATTAACCTAATTTCTGATTAACACGTAATAAGAGTAAATTGAAATGTGGTGATAAAAATAAAAGATTAGCTAAAGGAAAATAATAAAATAAGCAGGAATTGTCTGTGATTGGTTGCATTGTACGAGTAGGTCAGCTATATATTTTTTCTTTATGTTTGATAATTAAATTATTTACGCCATAGTTTCTTAGTATGATATTTTTTATTTTATGGTTTTTGATTTTTTCGTTGGGGATTGCTGATAAATAAAAGTTATCAACTGATAACTGATTTTTCATTTTTTCTTAGCGGTTACCATAAAACAAGAGGTCATATTAATGAGTATTGTAAGATGTAAACGCTGTATTAATTACATTTGTTATTATTTTTTAATGTGATTAGTGCGCCATAATAATAAATATTTTGCTTATTGAAACCTTATTAACTAACATTTTTACAGTTGACGAGAGGAAATTTTGGCAAAACGTTAAGTGAAAATGCTATCACCATGAATCTGTATGTTTTGTAGCGATTTAACAATCATTGGGCGAAAGAACATGGATATACGCAATCTTGAAGCTTTTATCGTTTTGGCTGAGACGCTTAATTATCATAAGGCTTCAGAAAGGCTTTATCTTTCTCAGCCGGCCTTGACGAAGAAAATACATGGGTTGGAAGATATTCTTGGTGCTTCACTATTCACAAGGGGGCCAAATGGAACAAGATTGACAGATTTCGGACAGAAAACGTTGGAAAATGCCAGAAAGCTCTTAACTCACTATGAACACTTTAAAAGTCAGGTTCATTTTGATTCGAAAGAAGATGTTGTCAGGCATTTATATGTCGGCTCATGTTTCCCTATTCACAACTATACTCAAATAGAGAAACAACTTGTGGAGAATAAAGGGAATGTTGTTTTAGCATTAGTGACGGGGTTATCTGTTGAGCAGCAGTTAAGTTTATTGAATGCAGGGATGTTGCATGTTGCGGTCATACCTATGGCCTCTATTGCCTCGTTAGAGCCGAAAAAGACGTTTACAGAGAGGTTAGTGTTTATTTTTAGGAAAAAAAGCAACTTGATATCTAAATTTAAGATAGCGTTCAGTAAATTCGGGAATGAGATTAAACCGGCTAATTCATCAGGGAAAAATGAAGCTGTTGAGTTAACAGACTATCTTAATGTTTTTCCTATTTATACTGGTGATAATATGCATTTGTTATTAAAAACAAATGATATTATGTTGATTATTGAGATGATTACAAAAAATAATTTTTACACCTTTGTGCCTAAGCGAATCATTAGTTCGATTCCTGATTATTATATGAACTTGTTGGAAATTGTTGAAACAGATAAAAAAATTGATCTTGGTGTGGTTTGGGGAAAATCAATCGACGATCATCTGCGTGAGGATGCGGAAATTTTTTCTACATTGGTTGCTAATGTATAAATCATAAAAACGCGTTCAGTAAGGAGTGAAAAATGAGAACGTATATATTCAGTATTTTTCAATGATAAATAATTTGCTGGCATAAGTGAATGATCAATTTTTATGGATTTTATGACGAGTAATATCACTTTCTGTCTGCAAGTTTTTATTTTTTTGCTGTAAAAAGGGAAGACGATTTTGGTTGTTTGATAATCGGGTTGTAAGTATAAAGTATGAGAGTTACCTTGTGTTTTGTATGCAATTTAGACACTCATATCAAAACCGGTAACTCTCAACTTTGCAAGGTTTTATTATCAGATCAAGCCACGACTAATACCGTTTATTGGCTAGCATTAAATGCTTCTGTCATCTGCTCGATTTGCGTCTGAATATCTAACCATGCCATTTCGGTATCTTCGAGCCTGGATTTTGTTTGTGTTTGCTGATGCAGGCATTGGGTTAATTCCGCTTTACGCTCATGTTCGTAAAGTGTGTTGTCTGAGAGTTTTTCTTCTAATTCAGCCAATTCAGTGCCCAATTTTTCCATCTGTTTTTCAATAGCGGTGAGTTGCTTACGTAACGGTTGAATTTGGTTACGAAATTCAGCTTCACGCCGTTTTTGATCTTTACGCTCTTGGGCACTGTAATTTGGTGCACTATTATTTAACGTGTTTGGTGTATCAATATTGGCTTTTTCCTGGCTGTCGCGTGCTTGCTGGCGTTGGAGTTCTGTCAGCCATTGTTGATAATCTTCCAGGTCACCTTGAAAAGCACCGACTTTACCATCGTGTACCAGATAAAGTTCATCTGTGGTAGAACGTAGTAAATGCCTGTCATGCGAGACAACAACCAGAGCACCTTCAAAATCAATAAGCGCTTCAGTGAGTGCTTGTCTCATGTCCAAATCAAGGTGGTTGGTTGGTTCGTCGAGCAGAAGCAGGTTAGGGCGCTGCCAAACAATCAAAGCCAGCACTAACCGGGCTTTTTCGCCACCCGAAAAACGTCCGCTTGGGTCAGTGACTTGATCACCTTTAAACCCAAATCCCCCCAGATAATCCCGTAATTGTTGTTCCAGCTCTTGTGGCGCTATCCGGGCTAAATGCTGTAATGGCGATTCATCTGCCCGCAGGTATTCCAGTTGATGCTGTGCGAAGTAACCCAACTTAATGCCTTTTGATAAGGATATTTCTCCTTGTTGAGCGCTCAGCTCTCCGGCCAGCAATTTGATCAGGGTGGATTTACCTGCGCCATTGCGTCCCAATAAGCCGATTCTTGAACCTGGCACCAGGTTAAGTTTTATCGAGTCCAGTACCGTTTTTTCACTATAACCGGCACTGACTTTTTCCATGTTCAGCAGAGGATTGGGTAAGCTATTCGGTTGGCGGAAACTGAAATGAAAAGGATTATCAACATGAGCGGGGGCGATGAGTTCCATGCGCTCCAGCATCTTGATGCGGCTTTGTGCTTGTTTTGCCTTTGAGGCTTTGGCGCGGAAGCGATCAATGTAGCTCTGTAAATGGGCGACTTTTTGCTGTTGGCTTTGGTATAACGACTGTTGCTGAGCAAGTTTAGCCGCGCGTTGGTGTTCGAAGGAGGAGTAATTACCGGTATATTCGTATAGATTTTGCTGCTCAATATGTAAAATTTTATCAATGATCGGATCGAGAAAATCACGATCATGGGAAATGAGGATCAAGGTGCCGGTATAATTCCTTAGCCACTTTTCGAGCCAGATAACGGCATCTAAATCAAGGTGGTTGGTGGGTTCGTCGAGCAATAGCAGGTCAGAACGGCAAATTAGCGCTTGTGCCAGGTTGAGGCGCATGCGCCAGCCACCAGAAAATGCACGCACCGGTTGTGTTAACTGCACCTGAGAAAAACCTAATCCGTGCAATAAGCTGGCCGCCCTGGCGCGGATTGTCCATGCCTGAATGGTATCAAGTAAGCCGTGAAGGTGGGCAATAGCATGGCCATCATTTTGTTCGTTGGCGATGTTGAGTTTTTGTTCCAGTTGCCGGAATTCACGATCACCATCAATGACGTACTCCAGTGCGGATGTCTCCAGAGCCGGTGTTTCCTGATTTACCCAGGCCAAAGCCCAGTTGTTAGGAAAGGTGACGGAACCATTTTCGGCTTGAAGTTCATTTTTTAATAATGCCAGTAGGGTCGATTTACCACAGCCATTTTTGCCCACTAATCCGACTTTTTGTCCGGGATTGATGGTTGCACTAGCATTGTCCAGCAAGACTCGAATGCCACGACGGATTTGCAGAGAAGAGAAAACAATCATAGATATTGTCTATATAGTATGTTGGGTTAATAATTAGGTTTATATACTTTGTTTTTCAAATTGCTACGGTGTCGGCTGAGTTTTTATCTTCATTTCCCTATGCTGCAACTTGAAATGTTCTGGATATATATTCAATGTGGTTTTAGCCTGATATGCATGGTAGCGGAAAATGGGTGTCCTGACACGTTCTGGCGTTGTTGATTGTGTTTGGCGTTTATTTCGATGCCATTGCTATCTCTTGCGAACAACGGTTGTTGCACGAGAAATTATGAATCGTCTTGGGGGGAATTATGTCAGTCAGTCGTAAGCGTTTTATCGCCGGAGCTGTTTGTCCAAAATGCCAATCACAGGATACGCTGGCAATGTGGCAGGAAAACAAGGTGGATGTTGTGGAGTGTGTCCATTGTGGTCATCTACAGAGACAAACGGATGACGCGGTGACATCTCACGTCAGAGAGCAGGAACAGGTTATTGGTATCTTTACGCCACAGTAAAATGAGTGCTCGTAACGTCAATAGATATACAATAAATTGTGGATAAATTTTGCCGTTACTAGGTACAGCAACGTAGAATTCCGTTACAATTGGCAGCATTTTTTTAAGCTGTAGCAATCTTCCCTTATGGGTTTTCCCTTGGGTATGTAGGAGTAGTCATGAAAGTAGCAAAAGACTTGGTGGTCAGCCTGGCTTATCAAGTAAGAACAGAAGATGGTGTTTTAGTTGATGAGTCCCCGGTAAGTGCACCGTTAGACTATCTGCATGGCCGTGGTGCTTTGATCAGTGGATTGGAGAAAGCGCTGGAAGGTCGTGAAGCGGGTGAACGCTTTGATGTTGGCGTAGAAGCAGAAGATGCATACGGCCAGTATGATGATAATCTGGTTCAGCGTGCACCAAAAGATGTGTTTGTTGGTGTGGATGATATTCAGGTTGGTATGCGTTTCCTGGCTGATACGGACCAAGGACCTATTCCGGTAGAAATCACGGCGATAGAAGATGATGAAGTGGTGGTTGATGCGAACCACATGCTGGCGGGTCAGAATCTGAAATTCAATGTTGAAATTGTTGCAATTCGTGAAGCGACCGAGGAAGAATTGGCACACGGCCATGTGCATGGCCAAGATGGCTGTGGTAGCCATGATCATGACGATCATGATCATGGATGTTGTGGTGGTAGCTGCCACTAAATCAGGGCTGACTGAAGACGTTGGTTATCTGAGGGATCAGTAAAGCAACAGAAAAAGGGAAGTGTATTATCAGCTTCTCTTTTGCCTCCCCCGGCAATGCTTTTTCTGATTGATATCAGTAATGGGGGGGCGGTGTTTCTTCAGAAAGTGGCGCAATGATGGATGTCTGATGTGTTTTCAGGCGTTCAGCTATTAATTTTAGCTGTTCTTTCAGCCGGTCAGTTTCTATCTGTTGTTTTCTTACTTCCTGATTGAGTTCTTCAATCGTGGCTTCTTGATAGGCCAGTTTGGTTTCCAGTTGCTCAAATTTTTGCTCAAATTCAGATAATTCCATTATCTTTCCTCCTACTTCTGATTAATTAATGATGGCGCGATGGGTCAATCAAATTGACACTATGATACTCAAAGAACACAGTGTAATAGGATCGAAATAGAATATTGCGAAACTTCTTTACTTTTGTATTGTCCCAATGGTTTTTATTGCAGGATATTGCAAATATTATCATTAGCTTCTTTATGCGGTTATAGTCAATGTGATGTGTAACCCATGCTAATGGCAAACCTACCCAAACTTAACTGGAGAATAGGATGAAATCATTATTTAAAACGGCATTTCTGGCTACGGCGTTATCAGTAGCGTTTAGTGTACCTCAAGCTTTGGCTGATAACACAGAAACAAAAAGCGAAGTAAAACTGAATAGTGCTTTTAAAACTGTCGATCAGCAAAATGCTTATGCGTTGGGGGCTTCTCTGGGTGGTTATATGAGTAAGTCTTTGAAAGAGCATGAGTTACTCGGTGTTAGTATAGAAAAGGCGCAGTTACTGGCTGGTGTTGAAGATGCGTTAAATAATAAAACCAAATTGACGGATAAAGAAATTCAGGCAACGTTATCCGCTTTGGAAGCTAAGGTGAAAAGTGTAATACAAGCCAAGGTGGAAAAAGAAACCAGTGAAAATGGTGAGAAAGGTGATAAATATCGCAAAGAATTTGCTAAAAAACCCGGTGTCGTAGAGAGCAAAACTGGACTGCTTTACAAAATTGAAAAAGAAGGTACAGGTAAGGCACCTACAGTGACTGACACTGTGGTTGTTAATTATAAAGGGGCTTTGATTGATGGTCAGGTTTTTGATAGTTCTTATGAGCGTAAAGAGCCTCTGACCATTAGTTTGGATAGCCTTATCCCTGGTTGGAAAGAAGGTTTGCTGCATGTGAAGAAGGGTGGAAAAATCACATTGGTTATCCCACCTAAGCTCGCTTATGGTCAGGCAAGTATGCCTGGTATTCCTGCCAACTCCACGCTGGTCTTTGATGTTGAATTACTGGATATTAAGCCAGCCGTTAAGGCAAAATAACGCTCATCATGACGTAGAAACAACATTGTCAGGGGTTCAACACCCCTGCTTTGTTATGTATTTCTTTCCATCTTCGATTTGTTGATAAATATTTACCTTTATTTGATGGGTAATAAGCTTATAACGAATAAACATCGGCTTGCATTGTGCGAGGGAGAATAAATGCATGTTGAAGTGCGGTGGGTATAGATAAAAGAAAAATGAATTTGTTTGCTTATTATTTGCTGATGTATTGTATTAGGTAAGATATTTTTCGTATTTCAGGTAGGACGCTGTGATAAATACCCGCAGTATACTCAGCAAGGCCTTGACGGCTATTCATTTACTTGGATTGTGCCTGGCATTTTTACGGATTTCATGTCCTCCTGATTTTTGCGTATAGCCCCTGATTCAAACGGTCTGTGACAGTCAGCGTTGACGAAAATGGGCTCTGAATTTACAGCCATGTGCTTTTATAATAAATCTTGCCCTGAGTGTTTAATGAGGCAAAGTCTGAACTTGAAGGATGGTGTATTACATGTCTACCCCGCTATTAACTATTGATAATATATCGAGTGATAACAGTGATGTTGAACTAATGGAAAATCAGCCATTTAGTGAAATTGATCATGACATTTTAAAATCTTACGAAGCTGCTGTTGATGGCCTGGCTATGTTGATTGGTGGGCATTGTGAAATAGTTCTTCATTCATTGGAAGATCTTAAATGTTCAGCCGTCAGAATAGCTAATGGAGAGCATACAGGTCGAAAAATTGGTTCTCCCATTACTGACCTGGCGTTGAGAATGCTGCATGATATTACGGACGAAGACTGTAGCGTTTCTAAGGCCTATTTTACGCGGGCCAAAAGTGGTTCGTTGATGAAATCAATCACCATTGCTATCCGTAATCGCCAGCGTCGGGTGATTGGGCTTCTATGCATCAATATGAATCTTGATGTGTCTTTTTCAGAAATTATTCAGACTTTTATCCCTGAAAAAACACATGAAGTTGCTTCAAACGTCAACTTTGCGTCTTCCGTCGATGATTTAGTGGCACAAACACTGGAATTCACGATTGAAGAAGTCAATTCTGATCGTCATGTTTCCAACAACGCGAAAAATAGACAGGTGGTATTAAACCTGTATGAAAAAGGTATTTTTGATATTAAAGATGCGATTAATCAGGTCGCTGATCGTTTGAATATCTCCAAGCATACGGTATATCTCTATATTCGCCAGTTTAAAAATGGTGAGTGCGCAAGTTCGGAGAAGTAATGTCATCACTGTCTTACTGCCTGCTGATCACGGGGCCAGCCTATGGTACTCAACAAGCCAGTAGTGCTTATCAATTTGCCCAGGCATTGATTGCGTCTGGTCATAAACTGCATAGCGTATTTTTTTATCGTGAAGGTGTTCAAAACGGCAACCAATTGGTTGCCCCTGCTAATGATGAGTTTGACTTGGTCAGAGCCTGGCAGGCATTGGCGGCGCAGTATCAGTTTAATCTGTTTATCTGTGTTGCAGCAGCATTACGGCGTGGCGTTGTGGATGAACAGCAAGCCCGTGAATTAAATCTTCCTGCCGCTAACCTCGCTGAAGGGTTTGAGCTTAGCGGATTAGGATCGTTGGCAGAAGCCATGATGTTGTGTGATCGTGTCATGCAATTTTAGTTGATGGCAATAATTGACCTTCGTGGGTATTGATGAAAAAAATCGCCTTTGTTTTTACTGAAGCGCCACATGGTTCTTCTGCCGGTCGGGAAGGGCTGGATGCACTGCTTGCGACATCTGCGTTGACTGAGCAAATCGGTGTATTCTTTCTTTCTGATGGTGTATTCCAATTACTGGCTAACCAGCAGCCGGACAAAGCGCTAGCCCGTGACTATATCTCTACTTTTAAGCTCTTGTCTCTTTATGACATTGATAAATGTTACGTGTGTCTGGATGATTTGCTCATTCGAGGCGGCAACCCGGCAAGTCAGTTTGTGCTGGATGCTGAGTTTCTTCCCGCTGAAGCAATGCGAAAATTGCTGGCGGGTTATGATGTTGTGTTGAAATTTTGATCTATTTCAGGCGGGTAACATGTTATATACTGTCAGTCGCTCACCTTATCACGATGACTTCAATGCCATGCTTGGCCTTGTCTCTGATGTCGATGATGTTTTGTTGATTCAGAATGGCGTATTACTGGGCATCAAGGACAACCGCTATTTGACGGCGTTGCTCCGTTCAGGGGCAAGCGTTTATGTTTTACAGGAAGATCTCGCAGCACGGGGACTGATTGAACAAATTTCAGATCGTGTAAAGGTGATTGATTACAACGGCTTTGTTAGCTTAACGGTAAAACATCAACAACATTTTTCCTGGTAGATTAACGGGCAGATCTGCATCGTATTTTTCAGTTATCTTATCGACCCCTTGTCAGCCCGTATTTTGCCAGCGAAAAACTGTATATTTCTTGACACCTCGTCAAGTCAGCAATAAAATTCCGCGTCCTCTTGTTTTGTCATTATGGCTGACAGAGGGTAAAATCCGTGTTTACGAAGCAAAAAAACCAGGAGCTTTTTTTATAATGGCAACTATTAACCAGCTGGTGCGCAAATCTCGTAGCTCGAAAGTTGTGAAAAGCAACGTTCCTGCTCTGGAAGCTTGCCCGCAAAAACGTGGCGTATGTACTCGTGTATATACCACCACTCCTAAAAAACCAAACTCCGCACTGCGTAAAGTATGTCGTGTGCGTTTGACTAACGGCTACGAAGTTTCTTCCTACATCGGTGGTGAAGGCCACAACTTGCAGGAACACTCCGTAATTCTGATCCGTGGCGGTCGTGTTAAAGACTTGCCAGGTGTGCGTTACCACACCGTTCGCGGTGCACTGGACTGTGCTGGTGTTAAAGACCGCAAACAAGGTCGTTCTAAGTACGGTGTGAAGAAGCCAAAGGCTTAATGGTTCTCCGTTAAGTAAGGCCAAACATTTTTCACTTTAATGTCAAAATAAACTCGTAGAGTTTTGGACAACCCTGAAATTCGAAACGGAGTATTTCCATGCCACGTCGTCGTGTAATTGGTCAACGTAAAATTCTGCCAGATCCAAAGTTCGGATCTGAACTGCTGGCCAAATTTGTTAATATCCTGATGGTAGACGGTAAAAAGTCTGTCGCAGAAGCAATCGTATATGGAGCGCTTGAGACCCTGGCTCAGCGTTCTGGTAAAGATCATCTGGAAGCATTCGAGCTGGCACTGGATAACGTGCGCCCGACTGTAGAAGTTAAGTCCCGCCGTGTAGGTGGTTCTACTTATCAGGTTCCAGTTGAAGTTCGTCCGGTTCGTCGTAATGCTCTGGCAATGCGTTGGATCGTTGATGCTGCTCGTAAACGCGGTGATAAGTCGATGGCTCTGCGCCTGGCGAATGAATTATCTGATGCGGCTGAAAACAAAGGCGCTGCTGTGAAGAAACGTGAAGACGTTCACCGTATGGCAGAAGCTAACAAGGCGTTCGCACACTACCGTTGGTAATCCCTTTGTTGGTCATCCATCGGCAGTGAATATGTTCCGGGTAGCTGCTTAGCTGCCCGTTCTCTAAATTGAACGCCCACGAGAGAGGAAAAAATGGCTCGTAAAACACCTATAGCGCGTTACCGCAATATCGGTATCAGCGCCCACATCGACGCCGGTAAAACCACAACAACTGAACGTATTCTGTTTTACACAGGTGTAAACCATAAGATTGGTGAAACTCACGAAGGTTCAGCAACAATGGACTGGATGGAGCAGGAGCAGGAGCGTGGTATTACTATCACGTCCGCAGCGACGACTGCATTCTGGTCTGGTATGGCTAAACAGTATGAGCCACACCGTATCAACATTATCGACACCCCGGGCCACGTTGACTTCACTATCGAAGTAGAACGTTCCATGCGTGTTCTTGACGGTGCAGTAATGGTTTACTGTGCAGTAGGTGGTGTTCAGCCTCAGTCTGAGACCGTATGGCGCCAGGCTAACAAATACAATGTTCCACGTATCGCGTTCGTTAACAAAATGGACCGTATGGGGGCTAACTTCCTGCGCGTGGTTGAGCAGATCAAAACTCGTCTGGCTGCTAACCCAGTTCCTCTGCAATTGGCAATCGGTGCGGAAGACTCCTTCACCGGTGTTGTTGACTTGCTGAAAATGAAAGCAATCAACTGGAACGACGCAGATCAGGGAACAACCTTCACTTATGAAGAGATCCCAGCTGACATGGTTGAGCTGGCGCAGGAATGGCATCAGAACCTGATCGAATCCGCGGCAGAAGCATCAGAAGAGCTGATGGATAAATATCTGGGCGGTGAAGAGCTGACTGAAGACGAAATCAAAGCAGCTCTGCGTAAGCGTGTTCTGGCGGGCGAAATTATCCTGGTTACCTGTGGTTCTGCATTTAAGAACAAAGGTGTTCAGGCGATGCTGGATGCAGTCATCGAATACCTGCCAGCACCAACAGACGTTGAGTCTATCAAAGGTATGCTGCCAGACGGTAAAGACACGCCAGCAGAACGCCACTCTAGCGATGACGAGCCATTCTCTGCGCTGGCGTTCAAAATCGCAACTGACCCATTCGTGGGTAACCTGACGTTCTTCCGTGTTTACTCGGGTGTTGTTAACTCCGGTGACACGGTACTGAACCCAGTAAAAGACCGCAAAGAGCGTTTTGGCCGTATCGTTCAGATGCACGCTAACAAACGTGAAGAAATCAAAGAAGTCCGCGCAGGCGATATCGCTGCTGCGATTGGCCTGAAAGATGTCACCACCGGTGATACTCTCTGTGACATGAGTGCCCCAATCATTCTGGAGCGCATGGAGTTCCCAGAGCCAGTTATCTCTGTTGCGATCGAGCCAAAAACGAAAGCTGACCAAGAAAAAATGGGTATCGCTTTAGGCCGCCTGGCACAAGAAGACCCATCATTCCGCGTGAGCAGTGATGAAGAATCTGGTCAGACTATCATCGCAGGTATGGGTGAACTGCACCTCGATGTACTGGTTGACCGTATGCGTCGTGAGTTCAACGTTGAAGCGAACGTAGGTAAACCTCAGGTTGCTTACCGTGAAACTATCCGTGCTTCTGTTGAGCAGGAAGGTAAACACGCTAAACAGTCCGGTGGTCGCGGTCAGTACGGTCACGTTTGGCTACGTATCGAGCCACTGGAAGCGGGTGGCGCTGGTTACGAATTCGCGAACGAAATCGTTGGTGGTGTGGTTCCTAAAGAATACATCCCAGGCGTTGACAAAGGCGTTCAGGAACAGCTGAAGGGCGGTGTTCTGGCTGGTTATCCAATCGTTGACGTTAAAGTTGCCTTGTTCGATGGTTCTTACCATGACGTTGACTCCTCGGAAATCGCCTTTAAAATTGCTGCATCCATGGCATTTAAAGAAGGCTTCATGAAAGCGAAACCAGTTCTGCTGGAACCTATCATGAAAGTTGAGGTGGAAACACCAGAAGACTACATGGGTGACGTCATCGGTGACTTGAACCGTCGCCGTGGTATGATCGATGGTATGGATGATGTAGCTACGGGCAAAATTGTTCGTGCTCAGGTACCATTGTCTGAAATGTTTGGTTATGCTACTGACCTGCGTTCTCAGACCCAAGGTCGTGCTTCTTACTCCATGGAGTTCTTGAAGTACAACGAAGCGCCGAGCAACGTCGCTCAGGCTATTATCGAAGCTCGTAAATCTAGATAATTTTCGAGTTTACTATCTTTTTGGCTCCCTCATCTCTGTGACGAGGGAGCGGTATTAAGGAATAGAGTCGTGTCTAAAGAAAAGTTTGAACGTTCAAAACCGCACGTTAACGTTGGTACTATCGGCCACGTTGACCACGGTAAAACTACCTTGACTGCTGCAATCACCACCGTTTTGGCAAAAACCTACGGCGGTAGCGCTCGTGCATTCGATCAGATCGATAACGCACCAGAAGAAAAAGCGCGTGGTATCACCATCTCTACTTCTCACGTAGAATACGATACCCCAACTCGTCACTACGCACACGTTGACTGCCCAGGCCACGCCGACTACGTGAAAAACATGATCACCGGTGCTGCTCAGATGGACGGCGCGATCCTGGTTGTTGCGGCGACTGATGGCCCAATGCCACAGACGCGTGAGCACATCCTGCTGGGTCGTCAGGTAGGCGTTCCATACATCATCGTGTTCCTGAACAAATGTGACATGGTTGATGATGAAGAGCTGCTGGAACTGGTTGAAATGGAAGTTCGTGAGCTGCTGTCTCAATACGATTTCCCAGGCGACGACACGCCAATCATCCGTGGTTCTGCACTGAAAGCGCTGGAAGGCGAAGCCGAGTGGGAAGCAAAAATCATCGAACTGGCAGAAGCCCTGGATACTTACATCCCAGAGCCAGAGCGTGACATTGATAAGCCATTCCTGCTGCCAATCGAAGACGTTTTCTCTATCTCCGGTCGTGGTACCGTAGTCACCGGTCGTGTAGAGCGCGGTATCGTTAAAGTGGGTGACGAAGTTGAAATCGTCGGTATCAAAGAAACCACGAAAACGACCTGTACAGGTGTTGAAATGTTCCGCAAATTGCTGGACGAAGGCCGTGCTGGTGAGAACGTTGGTGTTCTGCTGCGTGGTACTAAGCGTGATGATGTTGAGCGTGGTCAGGTTCTGGCGAAGCCAGCGTCTATCCACCCACACACTCAGTTCGAATCTGAAGTGTACATCCTGAGCAAAGATGAAGGTGGTCGTCATACCCCATTCTTCAAAGGTTACCGTCCACAGTTCTACTTCCGTACAACGGACGTAACCGGTACTATCGAACTGCCAGAAGGCGTAGAGATGGTAATGCCAGGTGACAACATCAACATGAAAGTGACCCTGATTGCGCCAATCGCCATGGACGACGGTCTGCGTTTCGCTATCCGTGAAGGTGGCCGTACTGTTGGTGCAGGTGTTGTTGCTAAAGTGATCGCATAATTTTTTTTATGTGTTCATTTTAGAAGGGCATCTATCGATGCCCTTTTTATACTTTGCCTTAGAGTATGTCTTAGGACATTGCTTTAAGGCATAGTATCAGGGCATTATTTGATACGTTGTCTTAAGAAGAACCTATCTCATCAATGGTTGTTTATAATTAGTTGATAAATGGCAGGTAAATTGCTGTTTGATTGCTATTCTTAATTATTGGTGAGATAGGCTCTGATACAACGGATGGGCTTCAGTATCATTAAGATATAAAAGTCCTACTGAATTATGGCGCCGAGTCAGATACAATTACAATTATCTTTGGGTTCGGTCTGATTTGTTTTGCTCTTGCGAGGCAAGCTGGCTATCTATTTACATCATAGTTACTTACATATAGTTACAGGTTGGTTTATGAGTGCGAATAGCGATGCTCAAGAAAGCGGGCGTGGTCTTGATATAGCAAAATGGCTATTGGTAGCAGTGCTGCTGGTGGTTGCTATTGTGGGTAATTACTATTACCGAGAGTATAACCTGCCTCTGCGCGCGATAGCCGTGGTTGCTATTGCTGCCCTTGCAGGAGCAGTTGCATTGTGGACTGTAAAAGGTAAAGCTGCATTAGCCTTTGCCCGTGAAGCCCGCATTGAAATGCGTAAAGTCATTTGGCCAACTCGCCAGGAAGCACTGCATACAACACTGATTGTTGCAGCGGTGACGGCTATCATGTCTCTTATTTTGTGGGGGCTTGATGGTATTCTGGTGCGTTTAGTTTCATTTATTACAGGCCTGAGGTTTTAAAAAATGTCTGAATCCCCAAAAAAGCGTTGGTACGTCATCCAGGCATTTTCTGGGTTTGAAGGTCGCGTCGCTCAATCTCTGCGTGAACATATTAAATTACAAGAGATGGAAGATTCGTTTGGCGAAGTGATGGTGCCGACAGAAGAAGTCGTCGAGATCCGCAGTGGCCAGCGCCGTAAAAGCGAGCGTAAATTTTTCCCCGGTTATGTCTTGGTACAGATGGTCATGAACGATGCGACATGGCATTTGGTTCGTAGTGTACCTCGCGTAATGGGTTTTATCGGTGGCACTTCTGACCGCCCAGCACCAATCAGTGATAAAGAAGTTGATGCGATTATGAATCGTCTTCAACAGGTTGGTGATAAGCCACGGCCAAAAACCCTGTTCGAGCCAGGAGAAATGGTTCGAGTCAGCGATGGTCCGTTTGCAGACTTTAATGGTGTGGTAGAAGAAGTCGATTATGAGAAGAGCCGTTTGAAAGTGTCGGTGTCTATCTTTGGTCGTGCTACCCCTGTTGAGCTGGATTTCAGTCAGGTAGAGAAAGTCTGAACTGGTGTTTAAGTAAGCAGATCTGCTTGCAAAGGGTGTGAAATTAGCATACAATTTCGCGCCTTTTGTTTTTATCTAGGCATCATTTAGATGATGTCCTCTAGGTAATTTAGGTCATATTTTAGTGGTCTGGTCTTATATTTTATAGACGGGGCTGAATTGTCAGGGGAGCCTCATTTTTTGAGGCGATAACACCCACACAGAGGAAAATAGCAATGGCTAAGAAAGTCCAAGCCTACGTTAAGCTGCAAGTTGCAGCTGGTATGGCTAACCCAAGCCCACCAGTTGGTCCAGCGCTGGGTCAGCAAGGTGTTAACATCATGGAATTCTGTAAAGCGTTCAATGCGAAAACTGAAAGCATTGAGAAAGGCTTGCCAATTCCAGTTGTAATTACTGTTTATGCAGACCGTTCTTTCACTTTCGTTACCAAAACCCCACCAGCAGCCGTTCTGTTGAAAAAAGCAGCAGGCATCAAATCGGGTTCCGGCAAACCGAATAAAGAAAAAGTTGGTAAAGTAACCAGCGCTCAGATTCGTGAAATTGCCGAAACTAAAGCTGCTGACATGACTGGTGCTGATGTTGACGCGATGATGCGTTCAATCGAAGGTACTGCTCGTTCCATGGGCCTGGTAGTGGAGGGTTAATCAATGGCTAAACTGACCAAGCGCATGCGCACTATTCGTGAAAAAGTTGATGCAACTAAACAATATAACATCGACGAAGCGGTTGTTCTGCTGAAAGAACTGGCTACTGCTAAGTTTGTAGAAAGCGTTGACGTAGCTGTTAATCTTGGCATTGACGCTCGTAAATCTGACCAGAACGTTCGTGGTGCAACAGTATTGCCACACGGCACAGGTCGTTCAGTTCGTGTTGCTGTATTTACTCAGGGTGCAAACGCTGAAGCGGCTAAAGCTGCTGGCGCTGAGCTGGTAGGTATGGAAGATCTGGCTGACCTGGTTAAGAAAGGCGAGATGGACTTCGACGTCGTTATCGCATCTCCAGATGCAATGCGTGTTGTTGGCCAACTGGGTCAAATCCTGGGCCCACGTGGTCTGATGCCAAACCCGAAAGTGGGTACTGTAACCCCTAACGTTGCTGAAGCGGTACAAAACGCGAAAGCAGGTCAGATTCGTTACCGTAACGACAAAAATGGCATCATCCACACGACTATCGGTAAAGTTGACTTTGATGCTGACAAACTGAAAGAAAACCTGGAAGCTCTGCTGGTTGCGCTGAAAAAAGCGAAGCCATCTTCTGCTAAAGGTGTTTTCATCAAGAAAGTTAGCTTGTCTACTACCATGGGTGCAGGTGTTGCGATCGACCAGTCTGGTCTGAACGCATCAGTTTAATGATTTAAGCTGAGATAACGCTTTACCTTAGCGTCAGATTTGTCTAAAATCTGACGCTTAAAATTTGCCTCATTGTGTGTTTTATGACACACAACCTTTGAAAAATAAGGCAATATTGGCAAATAACAAGTTTTCGGTTGGAGCTTGGCCAAATCCAAGCCCCGTCCAAGACCGCAGGCGTAAGTAATTACTTAATATCCTGCGTAGACGGTGACAGAGCCAAATGAAATTTATTTTCTGGATTCTGCTCACCGTGTTTTAGCGCTCAGGCACATTCGGTGCTTTGAGTGAAGTGAGTTCCGGGTCTTCCCGGTTAATCCAGGAGCAAGAAGCTAATGGCACTAAATCTTCAAGACAAACAAGCGATTGTTGCTGAAGTCAGCGAAGTAGCCAAAGGCGCGCTGTCTGCGGTTATTGCGGATTCTCGCGGCGTTACCGTAGATAAAATGACTGAACTGCGTAAAGCAGGTCGCGAAGCGGGCGTTTACATGCGTGTTGTACGTAACACGCTGATGCGCCGTGCTGTTGAGGGTACTTCTTATGAGTGCCTGAAAGAAGCGTTTGTTGGTCCAACCTTGATTGCTTTCTCTAACGAACATCCGGGCGCAGCAGCTCGTCTGTTCAAAGAATTCGCGAAAGCGAACCCAGCATTCGAGATTAAAGCAGCAGCCTTTGAAGGTGAGTTTATTTCAGGTGAGAATATCGATCGCCTGGCAACACTCCCAACTTACGAAGAAGCAATCGCACGCCTGATGTCAACCATGAAAGAAGCCTCAGCAGGCAAACTGGTTCGCACTCTGGCTGCGCTACGCGATCAGAAAGAAGCAGCTTAATTGCCTATTTCCTTCGTTGCTTTTTAACGTATAAATTTTTTCTGAATTTTAGGAACACTTGTTATGTCTATCACTAAAGAACAAATTCTGGACGCAGTTGCAGAAATGTCTGTAATGGACGTTGTTGAACTGATCAGCATGATGGAAGAGAAATTCGGCGTTTCTGCTGCTGCAGCTGTTGCTGTAGTTGGTGGTGCTGCTGAAGCAGTTGAAGAAAAAACTGAATTCGACGTTATCCTGACTGGCGTTGGCGCTAACAAAGTTGCAGTTATCAAAGCAGTACGTGGCGCAACTGGCCTGGGTCTGAAAGAAGCTAAAGATCTGGTTGAAAGCGCACCAGCAGCTCTGAAAGAAGCTATCAGCAAAGACGACGCTGAAGCGCTGAAAAAATCTCTGGAAGAAGCAGGTGCTTCTGTTGAGATCAAGTAAGATCTGTTTGAAGTTCGCAGCCTGATTTTTTAAGGCTGGCGGCTGGCGATTTTTTAATCGCCAGCCTTTTTGCGCTGTAGGGGTATTACCCGACAGCCATATTGCCGGAAAGGCATTATGTAGGGAGTTAGTAGCATTTCACACTGTTTGGCTGCTAATAAACCCAGAATACTTCTTCCTATTGACGACTTAATATACTGCGTTCTCAGCTACGATCCACTCGGGTAGCTCGGTAGTAAGGTAACGCAATGAAATGATTTAAGAGTAATAGTAATGAGTATTACGGAAAATATTCTGTTTTCTGTTCGAAAGAAATAGTGTTGCAGAGTGCTGTCCTTAAGGGCGGACAGAGTGGGTCACTTATCAGCGAGCTGAGGAACCCTATGGTTTACTCCTATACCGAGAAAAAACGTATTCGTAAGGATTTTGGTAAACGTCCACAAGTTTTGGATGTTCCATATCTTCTTTCTATCCAACTTGACTCGTTCCAGAAATTTATCGAGCAAGATCCTGAAGGCCAAAATGGACTGGAAGCGGCCTTCCGTTCAGTGTTTCCAATTCAGAGCTACAGTGGCAATGCAGAGCTGCAATATGTAAGCTACCGTCTTGGTGAACCTGTCTTTGATGTTAAAGAGTGTCAGATCCGTGGCGTGACTTATTCTTCACCACTGCGCGTTAAACTGCGTTTGGTGATCTATGAGCGCGAAGCGCCAGAAGGCACAGTTAAAGACATCAAAGAGCAAGAAGTCTACATGGGTGAAATTCCACGCATGACCGATAACGGAACTTTCGTTATTAACGGTACTGAGCGTGTTATCGTATCTCAGTTGCATCGTAGCCCAGGCGTTTTCTTTGACAGCGATAAGGGTAAAACCCATTCATCCGGTAAGGTACTGTATAATGCACGTATCATCCCTTACCGTGGTTCATGGTTAGATTTCGAATTTGATCCAAAAGATAACCTGTTTGTGCGTATCGACCGCCGCCGTAAACTGCCGGCTTCGATTATTCTGCGCGCGATGAATTATTCTACTGAAGACATTCTGAATCTGTTCTTCAACAAAACCGTTTTCGAAATTCGCGATAATAAATTGCGGATGACGCTGGTTCCAGAACGTCTGCGTGGCGAGACGGCTTCATTTGATATTGAAGCTAACGGCAAAGTCTATGTTGAGAAAGGCCGCCGTATCACCGCTCGTCATATTCGCCAATTGGAAAAAGATCAGGTAGACCGTATTGAGGTACCTGTCGAATATATCGCGGGTAAAGTTGTCGCAAAAGATTACATCGACCAGAACACCGGTGAAATCATCTGTGCTGCTAACATGGAACTCTCTTTAGATCTGCTGGCACGTTTGAGTCAGTCTGGTCATAAATCTATTGAGACTCTGTTTACCAATGATCTGGATCATGGTGCTTATATTTCCGAAACCTTGCGTGTTGACCCAACTAACGATCGTCTGAGCGCGTTGGTTGAAATCTACCGCATGATGCGTCCGGGTGAACCACCAACGCGTGAAGCCGCAGAAAATCTATTTGAGAACCTGTTCTTCTCTGAAGATCGCTATGATCTGTCTGCGGTTGGCCGTATGAAGTTCAACCGTTCGCTGGATCGTGAAGCGGTTGAAGGTTCCGGTATCCTGAGCAAAGAAGACATCATTGATGTGATGAAAAAGCTCATTGATATCCGTAACGGTAAAGGTGAAGTCGATGATATTGACCACTTGGGCAACCGTCGTATCCGTTCCGTTGGTGAAATGGCTGAAAACCAGTTCCGCGTTGGTCTGGTTCGTGTAGAACGTGCAGTGAAAGAGCGTTTGTCGCTGGGTGATCTGGATACTCTGATGCCTCAGGACATGATTAACGCTAAACCAATTTCTGCGGCGGTGAAAGAGTTCTTTGGTTCCAGCCAGTTGTCCCAATTCATGGACCAGAACAACCCACTGTCTGAAATTACGCATAAACGTCGTATTTCTGCGTTAGGCCCAGGTGGTCTGACTCGTGAGCGTGCAGGCTTTGAAGTTCGAGACGTACACCCAACTCATTACGGTCGTGTATGTCCAATCGAAACGCCTGAAGGGCCAAACATCGGTCTGATTAACTCATTATCCGTCTATGCGCGTACCAATGAGTATGGTTTCCTGGAGACACCTTACCGCTTAGTGCGTGATGGCGTAGTCACTGATGAAATTCATTACCTGTCTGCGATCGAAGAAGGTAACTACGTTATTGCTCAGGCGAACACCGTATTGGATGAAGAAGGCCACTTTGTTGAAGAATTGGTCACTTGCCGTCATTACGATGAATCCAGCTTGTTCAACCGTGATCAGGTTCAGTACATGGACGTTTCGACACAACAGATCGTGTCCGTCGGTGCTTCTCTGATCCCATTCCTTGAACACGATGACGCCAACCGTGCATTGATGGGTGCGAACATGCAACGTCAGGCGGTACCAACACTGCGTGCTGATAAGCCGTTGGTCGGAACAGGCATGGAGCGTGCAGTTGCAGTTGACTCCGGTGTCACTTCCGTTGCTAAACGTGGCGGTGTGGTTCAGTACGTTGACGCATCTCGTATCGTCATCAAGGTCAACGAAGATGAAATGTACGCGGGTGAAGCGGGCATTGATATCTATAACCTGACTAAATATACCCGTTCAAACCAAAATACGTGTATCAACCAGATGCCATGTGTTTCTTTGGGTGAGCTGGTAGAGCGTGGTGACGTTCTGGCTGATGGTCCATCCACCGATTTGGGTGAACTGGCTCTGGGTCAGAATATGCGCGTGGCATTTATGCCATGGAATGGTTATAACTTCGAAGACTCCATCCTCGTCTCTGAGCGTGTTGTTCAGGAAGACCGTTTCACCACGATTCACATTCAAGAACTGGCTTGTGTCTCTCGTGATACGAAACTGGGGCCGGAAGAGATAACGGCTGACATCCCTAACGTGGGTGAAGCGGCGCTGTCTAAGCTGGATGAATCCGGGATCGTTTATATCGGTGCTGAAGTGAAAGGCGGCGATATTCTGGTTGGTAAAGTGACCCCGAAAGGGGAAACTCAGCTGACGCCAGAAGAAAAACTGCTGCGTGCGATCTTCGGTGAGAAAGCGTCTGATGTGAAAGATTCCTCACTGCGCGTACCGAATGGTGTTTCTGGTACAGTTATCGACGTACAAGTCTTTACCCGTGATGGCGTGGAAAAAGACAAACGTGCGTTGGAAATTGAAGAGATGCAGTTGCGTGAGGCTAAGAAAGACCTGACAGAAGAACTGCAAATTTTCGAAGCTGGCTTGTTTGCTCGTATTCACTCTGTACTGGTTGCCGGTGGTGTTGAAGCGGAAAAACTCAGCAAACTTCCTCGTGGACGTTGGTTGGAACTGGGTCTGGCTGATGAAGAAAAACAAAATCAGTTAGAACAGTTGGCAGAACAGTATGACGAACTGAAGGCTGAGTTCGAGAAAAAACTGGATGCTAAACGCCGTAAGATTACCCAGGGTGACGATCTGGCACCAGGCGTGCTGAAAATTGTCAAAGTGTATCTGGCTGTGAAACGTCAGATCCAGCCTGGTGACAAGATGGCAGGTCGTCACGGTAACAAAGGGGTTATCTCTAAAATCAACCCGATCGAAGACATGCCTTACGATGAAAACGGTACACCTGTTGACATCGTACTGAACCCGCTGGGCGTACCATCACGTATGAACATCGGTCAGATTCTGGAAACGCACTTAGGTATGGCAGCGAAAGGCATTGGTGACAAGATTAATGCTATGCTGAAACAGCAGCAAGAAGTTGCCAAGCTGCGTGAATTTATCCAGAAAGCTTATGATCTGGGTGACGATACGAGTCAGAAAGTTGACCTGAACACCTTCAGCGATGAAGAAGTTATGCGTCTGGCAGAAAACCTGAGAAAAGGGATGCCTATCGCAACGCCTGTCTTTGATGGTGCAAAAGAAACCGAAATCAAAGAGTTGTTGAAACTGGGTGGCTTGCCAACTTCCGGCCAGATCACACTGTTCGACGGCCGTACAGGTGAACAATTCGAGCGTCAGGTAACCGTTGGTTACATGTACATGCTGAAATTGAACCACTTGGTTGATGACAAGATGCACGCCCGTTCTACCGGCTCTTATAGTCTGGTTACTCAGCAGCCGTTGGGTGGTAAGGCACAGTTCGGTGGACAGCGCTTCGGTGAGATGGAAGTGTGGGCATTGGAAGCATATGGTGCTGCGTACACCCTGCAAGAAATGCTCACCGTTAAATCCGACGATGTTAACGGTCGAACCAAGATGTATAAAAACATCGTGGATGGTAGCCACCAGATGGAACCTGGCATGCCGGAATCTTTCAACGTATTGCTGAAAGAAATCCGTTCGTTGGGTATCAACATCGAGCTGGAAGACGAATAAATCGTTTTTCTGCTGGTAAACTCTCCGGCATGAAAATGTCGGACAGTTTACCAGCCAGTGGTTGCACTGGTCCCAGTGGTTATACTGGTTATAGAGGGGAGTGGCATGGGCCACTCACCTAACAGGTCTAACTCCGACAGGAGCCATTTCGTGAAAGACTTATTGAAGTTTCTGAAAGCGCAAACTAAGACCGAAGAGTTTGATGCGATCAAAATTGCTCTGGCCTCTCCAGATATGATCCGTTCGTGGTCATTCGGCGAAGTAAAAAAGCCAGAAACGATTAACTACCGTACGTTCAAGCCTGAGCGTGACGGCCTTTTCTGTGCGCGTATTTTCGGGCCAGTAAAAGATTACGAATGTTTGTGTGGTAAATACAAGCGATTAAAGCACCGTGGTGTGATTTGTGAGAAATGTGGTGTTGAAGTGACCCAAACCAAAGTTCGTCGTGAACGTATGGGGCACATCGAACTGGCATCTCCGACTGCTCACATCTGGTTCCTGAAATCGCTGCCATCCCGCATCGGCTTGTTGTTGGACATGCCTCTGCGTGACATCGAGCGTGTACTGTACTTCGAATCCTATGTTGTTGTCGAAGGCGGGATGACGAGCCTCGAGCGTAGTCAAATCCTGACTGAAGAACAGTATCTGGATGCACTGGAAGAGTTTGGGGATGAATTTGATGCAAAAATGGGCGCAGAAGCGATCCAGGCTTTGCTGAAAAACCTCGACTTGGAAAACGAATGTGAAGTCTTGCGCGAAGAGTTAAATGAAACGAACTCTGAAACCAAGCGTAAGAAGCTGACCAAACGTATTAAATTGCTGGAAGCTTTCATTCAGTCTGGTAACAAACCAGAGTGGATGGTGTTGACTGTACTGCCAGTTCTGCCACCGGATCTGCGTCCGCTGGTTCCACTGGATGGTGGCCGTTTTGCAACGTCAGACCTGAATGATCTGTATCGTCGCGTCATCAACCGTAACAACCGTTTGAAGCGCCTGCTGGATTTGGCTGCGCCAGATATCATCGTACGTAACGAAAAACGGATGTTGCAGGAAGCGGTTGATGCATTGCTGGACAACGGCCGTCGCGGTCGTGCGATTACCGGTTCCAATAAACGTCCTCTGAAATCCTTGGCAGATATGATCAAGGGTAAACAGGGTCGTTTCCGTCAGAACCTGTTGGGTAAACGTGTTGATTACTCAGGCCGTTCTGTTATTACCGTTGGTCCATACTTGCGTCTGCATCAGTGTGGTCTGCCTAAGAAGATGGCTTTGGAACTGTTCAAGCCATTCATTTACGGCAAGCTGGAATTGCGTGGTCTGGCAACGACCATCAAAGCAGCCAAGAAAATGGTTGAGCGTGAAGAGGCCGTTGTCTGGGATATCCTGGATGAAGTCATCCGTGAGCACCCAGTGCTGCTGAACCGTGCACCAACTCTTCACCGTTTGGGTATTCAGGCATTTGAACCCGTTCTGATCGAAGGTAAAGCGATCCAGCTGCACCCATTGGTGTGTGCTGCGTATAACGCCGACTTCGATGGTGACCAGATGGCTGTTCACGTACCGTTGACACTGGAAGCTCAGTTGGAAGCGCGTGCGTTGATGATGTCTACCAACAACATCCTGTCACCAGCGAGTGGTGAACCCATCATCGTTCCATCTCAGGACGTTGTATTGGGTCTGTACTACATGACCCGTGACTGTGTTAACGCGAAAGGCGAAGGCATGGTGCTGAGCGGTTCTAAAGAAGCAGAGCGTGTTTATCGCGCAGGTCTGGCTTCTTTGCACGCACGTGTCAAAGTTCGCATCACTGAAGAAGTGAGAGATGGCGAAGGCAATGTGACCGTCAACACGGGTCTGGTTGATACCACCATCGGCCGTGCCATCCTGTGGATGATCGTACCGAGAGGTCTGCCATACTCACTGATTAACCAGCCATTGGGTAAAAAAGCTATCTCCAGAATGCTGAACACCTGTTACCGCATCCTGGGCTTGAAACCAACGGTTATCTTAGCTGACCAGACCATGTATACCGGTTTTGCTTACGCTGCGCGTTCCGGGGTCTCCGTCGGTATCGACGACATGGTTATTCCTGAGAAGAAAGAAGGTATTATCGCGGAAGCAGAAGCAGAAGTGGCCGAAATTCAGGAACAGTTCCAGTCAGGTCTGGTAACGGCTGGCGAACGCTATAACAAGGTTATCGATATCTGGGCTGCGGCCAACGAACGTGTTGCTAAAGCGATGATGGAAAACCTGTCTACTGAAACGGTGATTAACCGTGATGGTGAAGAAGAGCAACAGGTTTCTTTCAACAACATCTTTATGATGGCCGACTCCGGTGCGCGTGGTTCTGCTGCTCAGATCCGTCAGTTGGCGGGGATGCGTGGCCTGATGGCAACACCAGATGGCTCCATCATCGAAACCCCAATTACCGCGAACTTCCGTGAAGGTTTGAACGTACTCCAGTACTTCATCTCAACCCACGGTGCGCGTAAAGGTCTTGCGGATACCGCATTGAAAACCGCGAACTCCGGTTATCTGACCCGTCGTCTGGTTGACGTTGCTCAGGATCTGGTGGTGACTGAAGATGACTGTGGTACTCACGACGGTATTCTGATGACCCCGGTTATCGAAGGTGGTGATGTTAAAGAACCACTGCGTGAACGTGTATTGGGTCGTGTAACGGCTGAAGACGTTCTGAAACCAGGTACAGCAGACATTTTGGTTCAACGTAACACCTTGCTGAACGAAAAATGGTGTGATCTGTTAGAAGAAAACTCCGTTGACAGCGTGAAAGTACGTTCCGTAGTTAGCTGTGAAACTGACTTTGGTGTTTGTGCTAATTGTTACGGTCGTGACCTTGCACGTGGCCACCTGATCAACAAAGGTGAAGCGGTTGGTGTTATTGCGGCACAGTCAATCGGTGAACCAGGTACACAGTTGACGATGCGTACCTTCCACATCGGTGGTGCGGCATCTCGTGCGGCAGCAGAATCCAGCATTCAGGTGCGTAACAAAGGTCATCTGAAACTGACCAATGCGAAATTCGTGACAAATTCATCAGGTAAATTGGTTATTACTTCTCGTAATACCGAATTGCGCCTGATTGACGATTTCGGTCGTACCAAAGAAAGCTATAAAGTGCCTTACGGTTCCGTATTGGCAAAAGGTGATGGTGAAACAGTTACCGGTGGCGAAACCGTCGCAAACTGGGATCCACATACCATGCCAGTCGTGAGTGAAGTCTCCGGTATTATCCAGTTCTACGATATGGTTGATGGTCAAACCATTACCCGTCAGACGGATGAACTGACCGGCCTGTCTTCACTGGTGGTTCTGGACAGTGCGGAGCGTACCGGTAGCGGTAAAGACCTGCGTCCAGCGCTGAAAATCGTAGATGCTCAGGGTAATGATGTGCTGATCCCGGGTACCGATATGCCGGCTCAGTACTTCCTGCCGGGTAAAGCGATTGTTCAGTTAGAAGATGGCGCGTCCATCTCTGCGGGTGATACATTAGCGCGTATTCCTCAGGAATCTGGCGGTACTAAAGATATCACCGGTGGTCTGCCACGCGTTGCGGATCTGTTCGAAGCTCGTCGTCCAAAAGAACCGGCTATCCTGGCAGAAATCAGCGGTATCGTTTCCTTTGGTAAAGAAACCAAAGGTAAGCGCCGTCTGGTCATCAGTCCATTAGATGGTAGCGATGCTTACGAAGAGATGATCCCTAAATGGCGTCAGCTCAACGTGTTCGAAGGTGAGGTGGTTGAACGTGGTGATGTGATCTCCGATGGTCCAGAATCGCCACATGACATCTTGCGTTTGCGTGGTGTTCACGCAGTTGCGCGTTACATTACCAACGAAGTGCAGGAAGTTTACCGTCTGCAAGGCGTTAAGATTAACGATAAACACATTGAAGTTATCGTTCGTCAGATGCTGCGTAAAGCGACGATTGCGAACTCAGGTAGCTCTGAATTCCTTGAAGGCGAGCAGGTGGAATACGCACGCGTTAAAGTGGCGAACCGTAAACTGGAACAGGATGGTAAAGTCGCGGCATCCTTCCATCGTGACTTGTTGGGTATCACCAAAGCATCACTGGCAACAGAATCCTTCATCTCTGCGGCGTCGTTCCAGGAAACAACTCGCGTATTGACCGAAGCTGCCGTTGCAGGTAAACGTGATGAACTGCGTGGTCTGAAAGAGAACGTCATCGTTGGTCGTTTGATCCCTGCGGGTACAGGTTATGCTTACCATCAGGATCGTATGCGTCGTCGCCACGAAAACGAAGTGGTTGAAGCACCACAAGTTAGCGTTGATGAAGCGACTGCAAACCTGGCAGAGTTGTTGAATGCAGGTTTTGGCAACAGCGATAACGAGTAATAGCGTACTGCATATGTATCGCTAATTGTGAAATGCCCTCTCTTGTAGAGGGCATTTTTTTATGGGAAGGAAAATCTTTTTGTTGATGAGGATAATATAAATCTGAAAAATTATTTTTTGTTTAAATAACAATGTATTAGTTTGTGTATTTCATGTATAGAACCAGTATTATTTCCCACTTTTTATCGTGTTGATAAACGTTTCCCGTGCAGTTGGTGAGCCAAGATGCTCTGCTTCATTCAATAATTTCAATGCCTTATCGATATTTCCATGGCTAATAGCGCTCTTGATGGCCTCATTGAAATACTGTTCAGTATCGTTCAGGACGGGCTTAGAATGTGTCGATGTTGCCTGCGTAGAACCAACGGTGACAGGTTTTGGTGTAGCGGTTGATGTCGAAAATATCTGACCAACCATAATATTGCCTGCATCACGCTCTGTTTTCACTTTGAGCGTCAATGTGCCTGTCTCTGTATGACGAGCAATTGGATCTGGAATGTCCGGTACTGAATTACCAACGCCTTTTGCATACGCCTTCGCAGGAGCGACCATGTGTGTCGCGTTTTTCAAATCAGCCAGAGTGGTATAAATCAGTAAATAAATTTGCTGTTGACCTAACGTTGGTGTCAGCTTTAACGTGCCCTCAAGCCTATCCGTGGACATCATGCCCGGTTGTTGATAACGAAAATAGTGGCTTGGATAAAAGGCCGCGGGGCGAAGTTGTTCATCAAGCACTAAAACATTCGGGGAATAGGCTTGTTTATCTTTTATCAAGCTATTCAGGGTAATTTCCAATGAACCTTGATTAGCAGGTAAAGCAAAAGCAGCTATTGCTCCACGAATATCTCCATCATTTAGCTGTTGTGACGAATCATTAAGAATGATGGTCTGTGTGCTATGAATATTAATCGGCTGCCAATGTAATTTTTGCAAAATTGGCAGAGGTAACGTTGGCACGAGAGCATTGCTTGTTGCTATGTCAGGATTTGCTTCTCCCGTCATGACGGTATCGGATGCTGTTGTATCAGACAATACGATACCTGAGGCGGCGTGACTCACAGCAGGAGTCACATTGCAGAGCACGGCACAGAGACACAATGAAAGTAATTTCTTTTTCATTACCACCAAGCCTCAAACTGGACACCAAACGTAAATTCATCGCTGTTCCCACGACTGAATCGATGGGCAGGGGTATCACGATAAGCTACGCCATTAATATAAGGTGAGTTTTCATCGGGCTTGACATCCGCATAGCCCCATTTCTCATTCCATTTGGTGTAAGTCGTGAATAACCGTATAGCAGGCCGTGACCAAATGCTGTCACCCGCTTGCCATTGTTGAGCCAGGGTGATTTTGTACTGATTGTTGCTTTGCTTAGTGTGTTGAGATTTGACATTGTCATAACCCACTTCCATCAGGGTACTCATTATCGGTGTCCATTTGTACATTGGGCGAATACCCACGGTGTACCATGTGTTGCCGTTGTGATTATCGCGGTCAATATCTTGGTACATCGCGACATACATCAAATCCCATTTTTGTGAGAGACTGATTGCACCATGATCCATCACCCGCACCATATGCCCATTGTTGTTCACATTGGCACCTTCGGCACGCCCATTGTTGTTAGAGGTCATTGCGTCAGTGGCGTACTGCACGGCAAATTTGTTAAAACCGCCTAACAAGCTTTGAGTATGCTCAGCGGTCAACATCACACCATCTTTGGGTGCCTTGTTATCAAGCTTATATCCCTTGCGTGCATTGGCACGTCCATAATCAATACCCAATTCCAATGTACCGCCAGCATTGACAGGTAAGTTGGCCAGCCGGATATCGAAAACATCATTAGAGGTTGAGATTTCACCATCTTTGCCGGCGACCCAACCCTGAGAACCCCCGGATTCAGTATTGCGGCTCACAGCGAGAGACAGTTTGCCAAAACCGAGATCAATATCTTCTAAGCCTGCACCGGGGCCGGAAATATCCCAATAATAGAAATCGATCATATGTATGTCATGGCGTTGGTAGAAGCGTTTACCGACCCACAGTGTTGAGTTCGGTAGCCAGTCAATGATGTTGGTTGCTTTTACATTTGCTTCCCGTAACGCGGGGTTGGTGGCTTCCCAGTCTTTTTCCTGGCTGACTGAATAGGCTAAATTAGTATCAAAATAGAAACGCTTGTTACCTTCTTTCCATAATTCTTGTCCTAGCTTAAGTTCGGCGTAGGTTTCACATTCATTACCGAGACGGTATTTACTTGGTGCACCAGTGGCGGTCGCGCATTTTTGATCACCACCACTTCCTGTCCAGCCAATACCTGAGCGGGCATAACCGTGGAAGTCGACAGCAATAGCTTGCATGGATAATAAACCAGTTAGCATAGCCAATGAGAGAGACAATATACGCATCATGATTCTCCTGTTATTTTTGAATGCCGCGGATCTAAACTCCGGGTTCTTTATGTAAACGTTGACATGCGGTTCCATCTTCGCGGAAAAGATGACATCGGTGAGGGGCTAATCCGATCGTGAAATCAGCGCCTTCTTTCACGAGAACAATATCAGGCTGGCGGTACACCAGATTTTGATGAATGGCAGGTATGCGAATGTGAATCTGGGTTTCATTCCCCAGCTGTTCTGCGATCTGTACTGTCCCCTCGAGCGTAACATCGGCGACATCGTTCGGTAAAAGGTGTTCAGGGCGAATTCCCAAAGAGACATTACTACCGACAGCTAATCCTTTACTGTCAACGGGCAACCAAACAGACTGACCGTTAGGCAAAATGATTTGCACCTGATCGACTGCGATCGCTGAAACTTTGACTGGTAGGAAGTTCATTTTCGGTGAACCAATAAAACCCGCGACAAATCGGTTGGCTGGATAGTGATAAATTTCAAGGGGCTTACCAACCTGAGCAATATTACCGCCATCCAGAACAACAATTTTATCTGCCAGCGTCATGGCTTCAGTTTGATCATGGGTGACATAGACCATTGTACGTTGCAGCCGTTTATGTAAACGTGAAATCTCAATTCTCATCTGAACACGTAAAGCAGCATCCAGATTGGAAAGGGGTTCATCTAGCAGGAAGATATTCGGTTCAGTCACGAGAGTCCGACCAATAGCAACTCTCTGACGTTGACCACCGGACAGTGCCTTAGGACGGCGATCCAGTAGATGAGCTAGCTGGAGTGTTTCTGCCACTTGTTGCACTCGTTTTTGGGTATCGTTTTTATTGACACCAGCTAACTTCATGCCAAATGACATATTGTCTGCAACGGAGAAATGGGGATATAGCGCATAAGATTGAAAAACCATGCCGACGCTGCGTTTGGCTGGTGGCACATCATTCATTCGCTTTCCGTCTATTAACAAGTCACCGGAAGTGATATCTTCCAATCCTGCTATCATTCTCAATAACGTCGATTTTCCACATCCTGATGGGCCGACAAATACGACGAATTCCCCTTCCTGAATCTCAAGATTAAGATCTTTAGAGATGACAGTGTCACCATATGATTTAGATACATTGCAGAATGTGATGCTAGACATTTGTTCTCTCCCTCGGATTTGCCACCTCAGTTTTTTGTTCGTTTCTTATTCGTCTTCGCTTCTTTGCCATCGTGAGAAACTGAATGAAAAACTGATGATTGAATTGTGTATAAAATAACAGGTACAAGAATCCTCCATCTCAGAATTTTTGCTGGTGGAGAAGCCAGGAGGACGAGCTTAATGTGATTAATAAAGGAAGAAGAAAATTGTCAGATAAGATGTGATTTAAGTCTCAAAAAACGAGGTTATTTTGGTGTTAACGTTCTGATTTTAATTGTTTTTGTAGGCTGGTTCACATTCGTGCAGCATAAGGCGTAGAACTGAGGAGGATGAGTCTTTTTTACATTGATCGCACACTGACGTCAGTTTTATCGCGATGTAATAAAGATCTTCATCTTGAACTAACAAATGAAAAAGGCGGAATGATGACTAAGAAAATGGTAAAGATGGGAACTCGTACCCTGATGCTTTCCGTTTTAACAACATGTGTATTGACAGCTTCAGCTTTCGCGAAGCCGGAAGAAGGCAAGTTGGTAATTTGGATCAATGGTGATAAAGGTTATGACGGGCTGGCACAGGTCGGCGAAAAATTTGCCAAAGAAACAGGCATTCCTGTTACGGTTGAACACCCCGATAAACTGGAAGAAAAATATACCCAGATTGCGGCCAATGGAGATGGACCTGATATTATTTTCTGGGCGCACGATCGCTTTGGGGGTTATGCCCAATCAGGGGTTGTCGCTGAAATTAACCCTGATAAATCGTTTATCGATAAGTTATACCCCTTTACATGGGATGCCGTTCGATATGATGGAAAATTGGTAGGATACCCTATTGCTGTTGAAGCGCTTTCTCTTATCTATAATAAAGATTTAATTCAATCGCCTCCCCAAACTTGGGAAGAAATCCCCGCCTTGGATAATGAACTGAAAAAGCAAAATAAAAGTGCAATCATGTTCAATTTACAGGAACCGTATTTCACTTGGCCGCTAATTGCTGCTGATGGTGGTTATGCCTTTAAAGCCGAAAATGGCCGTTACAATGTAAAAGACAGTGGCGTAAATAATGCAGGTTCTAAAGCGGGAATGCAATTTCTGATCGATTTAGTCAAAAATAAACATATCAATGCGGATATTGATTATTCCATTGCCGAAGCTACCTTCAATCAAGGCAAAACAGCAATGACGATTAACGGCCCTTGGGCCTGGTCCAATATCGATAAAAGCAAGATCAATTATGGAGTCGCCTTATTACCCACGTTTAAAGGAAACGCCTCTAAACCTTTTGTTGGCATTTTAACGGCGGGAATTAATGCGGCCAGTCCGAATAAAGAGTTAGCACAGGAATTTCTGGAAAATTACCTGCTGACTAATGAAGGGTTGGCAATGATGGACAAAGATAAGCCGTTGGGAGCGGTGGCTTTGAAATCTTATCAGACGATCCTTGAAAAAGATCCGCGTATTGCTGCAACGATGGAAAATGCTCGAAAAGGCGAAATTATGCCGAATATCTCCCAAATGAGCAGTTTCTGGTACGCAATGCGTAGCGCCGTTCTTAACGCGATCAGCGGACGTCAGGCGGTAGATGCTGCTCTTGATGATGCTAAAGCGAGAATAACAAAATAAAACGAATAACAGGCTCCTGATTTTGAGGAGCTTTAGCATCCTATTGTGATGGGATCTGAGCCATCACAATTATTGGTAACAGGAAGTGCAAAATGTCGGAGACATTAGAAAAAACGGTATGGTGGAAGCATTCTGCCTTAAAATGGTTTTCTGTAGGGCTATGCCTGCTTTTTACAGGGTATCTGGTTGTATTGATGTATGCGCAGGGAGAGTACCTGTTTGCAATGTTAACACTGGTATTACTGGGAAGTGGTATCTATGTTTTCTCCAATCGGAAGACTTATGTATGGCGCTATACTTACCCCGGAATTGCTGGAATAGGGCTGTTTATACTGTTTCCACTTATCTGCACGATTGCCATCGCGTTTACTAACTATAGCAGTACCAATCAATTGACCTTTGAACGTGCTCAGGCTGTATTAATGAGTCGCCACTATCAGACGGGGGAGCCATTTAATTTCAAACTTTATCCTGTGTCGGGACAGTGGGTATTAGCACTGAACGCAGCGGATAGCGAAAATTCATTAATATCTGAACCTTTTGTTCTGACCGGATCGGAAGAAATTACCCTACCTCTTCATGAACAGAAGAGCGAATTCACTGGTGATGCAGCGACATTACGTACCATTACTCAGTATCGGCAGGCATTGGGGCAATTGGCCGCCATTCTTCCTGATGGCAGGACGCTGAGAATGAGTTCTCTGCGCCAGTTTTCTGCGATCAACCCTCTTTACTCCCTTGATAAAGAGGGAATGACGCTGACAGATAAGCAAACGGGCACAACATACCGACCAAATATGGATACAGGGTTCTACCAATCCATTAATGCCGAGGGAGAATGGGCTAAGGAAACCTTAAGCCCTGGGTTCACCGTTTCTATTGGTTGGAAAAATTTTCTAAGAGTGGTACAGGATGAAGGTATCCAAAAGCCTTTTTTATCCATTTTTATCTGGACAATGGTTTTCTCCCTACTGACGGTTGTGCTGACAGTTGCCCTGGGTATGGTTCTCGCCTGCATTGTGCAATGGGAGGCGATTAAGGGGCGGGCAATTTATCGTGTACTGCTTATTTTGCCTTATGCGGTTCCCTCGTTTATTTCCATTCTGATTTTCAAGGGGTTGTTTAACCAGAGTTTTGGTGAAATTAATTTAGTTTTGAATGGGTTGTTTGGTCTGAAACCGGACTGGTTTACAGATCCAGCATTAGCCCGAACAATGTTGATTATCGTCAATACATGGTTGGGTTATCCCTATATGATGATTCTTTGCATGGGATTGCTGAAATCTATCCCTGATGATCTTTATGAAGCGTCGGCACTTGATGGTGCCGGGCCATGGCGAAATTTTACTAAAATTACGTTTCCATTATTAATTAAGCCATTAACACCGTTGATGATTGCCAGCTTTGCTTTTAACTTTAATAACTTTGTGCTAGTTCAATTGTTAACCAATGGGAAACCGGACCATATTGGAACAACGACACCTGCGGGTCATACCGATCTTTTGGTGAACTATACCTACCGTATCGCTTTTGAAGGTGGGGGTGGGCAGGATTTTGGTTTGGCAGCAGCCATTGCAACATTAATCTTTTTATTAGTCGGCGCATTAGCCATCATCAATTTGAAAACCACCCGCATTAAATTTGATTAAGGAGGAGAGAAGATGGCGATGGTACAACCCAAAACGCAACGATGGCGGGTATGGGGAACACAGATTATTATGCTGGCTTTTATTGCCCTTATTTTGTTCCCTTTGTTAATGGTAATTGCCATTTCTTTACGACCGGGTAATTTTGCTACGGGAAACCTGATCCCAGACACTATCTCATGGGAACATTGGAAATTGGTATTTGGTTACAGTGCAGAGTCTTCTGATGGACATGTCATACGACCCCCATTCCCGGTTATACAGTGGCTTTGGAATTCGGTAAAAGTCGCATTCATTACTGCCACTGGTATTGTGGCATTATCAACGACATGTGCTTATGCTTTTGCCCGCATGCGTTTTCGGGGAAAAAGTCCCTTACTCAAAGGAATGCTGATTTTTCAAATGTTCCCTCCGGTACTTTCTTTGGTGGCACTTTATGCCTTGTTTGATCGACTAGGAGAATATATTCCTTTCCTTGGACTCAATACCCATGGTGGTGTGATTTTTGCCTATATGGGTGGCATTGCTTTGCATGTTTGGACAATTAAAGGCTATTTCGAAACGATAGATCGCTCTTTAGAAGAAGCCGCTATGTTGGATGGCGCAACATCATGGCAAATTTTCCGTTTGATATTGCTGCCGTTGTCTGTACCTATATTGGCGGTGGTATTTATTTTGTCGTTTATTGGCGTCATTACCGAAGTACCCGTAGCCTCCCTGTTATTACGTGATGTAGACAATTACACGTTAGCAGTGGGAATGCAGCAATATCTGCATCCACAGAACTACCTTTGGGGCGATTTTGCCGCTGCTGCTGTGCTGTCTGCTATTCCTATCACGACGGTTTTCTTACTGGCTCAACGTTGGTTGGTTGGTGGATTAACATCGGGAAGTGTGAAAGGTTGATACTCGGTTTACTTGCTGTCAGTCAACGTTTTTTGTTTTTTCGGTTTGGTTCTTTGTTTTTGGTTTTGCTTTTCCCCCAATCACATTGATTTATATGTGATTGGGGATTTTTCTTTGCTGCCGCCGTACTATGACCTAAAATTTATTGGTTATGTAACAGAGGATGCAACGAATGGTGAATCCTGTTTTCGGCACTCTTCGATTGCTTGTAACAACTGGTTGATATGCGCATCTGCAAACATGGCTTCCAAAGTGGTGGTGAGCTTACGTCGCCAGTTAGGATATTCCTCTGTTGTGCCGGGAATATTCACCGGACGTTCCATATCCAGCCAGTCTTCCGGTTGTAATCCCAATAAGGCGCAAGCACTATGAGCGATATAGCGATGTATGCTGTGATTTATCGCGTCTGACATTGGATACTCAGTGTGTGTTAGAGATGATGATCCCTGCAATGAAGATCGGGTGTCTGATAAATAACCGTGACGATTTAGGCCGCTCAACAGTGCCTGTTTGCTGCGTTTACGTTCAGAATATAAATCGGCCAGAAGGGTTTTGTCAGGGTATAAGCCGATAGCTTCTCCTAAGGTTAAATCACCGTTTTGCCAGAACCCGCGCAAGGTTGGCAAGTCATGGGTAGTAATGGTTGCCATTGCTTGTGTGGGATATTCATTGGGAGAACGGTATTCACCTTGCTCGTTGCGTTCAAAATAAAATACCTTGTAGGAGTAAACGCCTCTATCCCGTAGCTTATCGACAATTTCTTCCGGCACAATCCCCAAATCTTCGCCTATTACCAGGCAATGATTACGCTGACTTTCCAATGCTAATATGGCTAATAAATCATCAACCGGATAGTGGACATAGACGCCTTTATCGGCGGTTTCTCCCTGTGGTATCCACCAGAGTCTGAGTAGAGACATGACATGATCAATACGCAATGCCCCGCAATGACGCATGTTGCTACGTAACAATTCGATGAAAGGTTGATAGGCTTGAGCTTTTAATACATGGGGATTCATTGGTGGAAGCCCCCAATTTTGCCCCAATGGCCCTAGAATATCGGGCGGAGCACCCACCGATGCTTTAGTGCAATAGATGTTTCGGTTACACCAGGTTTCGGAACCACCTTGAGCTACACCGACGGCGAGATCACGATAAATACCTATCGGCATGTGAGTGGCCTGGCTGAGAGTGAAACATTCGGCAAGCTGGATATCCGCTAGCCATTGTAGCCAAAGAAAAAACGCTATTTCTTGTGGGTGTGAATGACAAAATGCCTTTACCGCATCGCTCTCCGGTTCACGGTATTCTTCCGGCCATACCGGCCAACCCCAATAAATATTATTTTCCTCATATAGTTGATGATGCAGAGCATCATAAGCTGCTTGAAAATAAAGATTTTTGCCACCTTTTGTCACAAACTGTTGGAAAGCGATTTGTTGGGGATCATCATCAGAGCGTAACTTAAATTGCGGATAAGCCAGACGCAACGCAGCCATTTTTAGTGTCATGACAGTAGTGTAATCGACCCACTCCACTTGACGAGCTTGCTGGAGTTTGAGCTGTGTTTCCGTTGAGTGCCACCACTTTTGTGCTGAGGCGCTGAGATTAAAATCTTCCACCTGATCTACGGCAATATAAATGATATTCAGCCAGTGACGGGAAGATGGGCTATAAGGGCTGGCATTTTCAGGCATTGCAGGATAGATAGCATGAAGGGGATTTAGGCCAATAAAAGCACCACCCCGCAATGCCAGTTCTTGCAGCATCTGTTTCAGATCACCAAAATCGCCGATACCCCAGTTATTTTCTGAACGCAGGGTATAAAGCTGGACACAAGCTCCCCATAATTTTTTACCTTGCGTTATGGCATCGGGTTCGTAACAACGCTCGGGCGCAACAATCAGTTGTATAGCACGTTGCTGAGCATGCGTTTCTGATCCCGCCTTCGGTATTAGGTTCAGTGTGTGATACCCCAAGGCGAGTTCAATCGGCAATGTCAGTTGAAACTGGCAGTGCCCATGAAATATTTCCCCTTGTTCCGTATGGATCTGCCACTGGTAATGGTGAGCTTCTTCCAGAGAAAGCGTTGTCTGTCCCTGGATAATCACCTTAACTTCTGGAAAGGAAGACGTGTGTAACGGAAAAACCGGTCTCTCGACCGGTATATTTGTATTCATGGCTTCCAGTATTCGATACCTGGTTTCAGCAGGGATTGCCTGGGGTTTTCCATAGGCATTAATATATTCTCTGGCAATGCCTGCCTCAGTTGCCAATTCATTGAGGCGTTTGTTTTCCATACTAAATCCCTATTTGATTTTCCAGATACGTTGTTGATAATCCTGGATAGCACGGTCAGAACTAAATTTACCCATGCGAGCGGTATTGAGCACAGTACTGTGTGTCCAACCTTGAGTATCACGGTAGCGAATATCAATTTGCTGATGAGCGCGGCAGTAAGAGGCAAAATCAGCCAGTACTAAATATGGGTCACCGCCATCAGTCAAGCTATGTAACATGAGATCAAATGCATGAGTATCTCCGTGGCTGAATTCACCCTTGGCGAGGGAATCAAGAATATCTTTCAGATGTTGATCTTGCAGGAGTATCATTTGAGGGTTGTAATGGCTGTTCAGTAAGGCTTTTGCTTCTTCCACGGTGTTTCCGAAAATAAAAATATGCTCATTTCCTACCTGTTCGGCGATTTCGACATTCGCACCATCCAGCGTTCCGATAGTGAGTGCACCGTTTAACGCTAATTTCATATTGCCTGTCCCAGACGCTTCTTTACCAGCGGTGGAAATTTGTTCTGATACATCGGCTGCTGGGATCATCAGTTCTGCTACAGAAACATTGTAATCAGGAATAAAGGCAATTTTGATGCGATCTCGGACGATCGGATCATGATTGATGATGTCGGCGGCATGATTGATGGCCGAAATAATGTTTTTTGCCAGATAGTAGCCGGGAGCGGCTTTGGCACCGAATAAGAAAACACGGGGATGGATATCCAGAGCAGGATTTTCCTGAATCTGCCGGTACAGGGACAAGATATGGAGCAAGTTCAGATGTTGACGTTTGTATTCATGCAGACGTTTGATCTGTATATCGAAAATAGCCTGGGGATCAATTTTGAGTCCCATAACCTTATTGACATAGTTAGACAGGCGAATTTTGTTGTTTTGCTTAATGTTTCGATAATTTTCACGGAAATTTGCATCGTCAGCATAAGGTTCGAGCTGCTTCAAAGCGGTAAGATCATCACTCCATTCATGACCTAATGTTTGGTTAATCAGTGAAGAGAGTGCGGGGTTACACTGTTTTAACCAACGGCGTGGTGTGACACCATTAGTGACGTTGTGGAATTTAGTTGGCCACAATTGATGATATTCGGGAAACAGATCGGTCACAATCAAGGATGAGTGCAGCGCTGCGACACCATTGATAGCAAAGCAGGCGACAACACAAAGGTTAGCCATCCTGACTTGATTGTCGTGGATAACCGCTAACTTTTCCCAGACTTGCTGATTACCAGGCCAGATTTGCTCCACTCTTTTTTTAAAGTGCCGGTTAATTTCGTGGATGATACGGTGATGGCGTGGCAGGAGTTCACTCATCAGTTGCTCATCCCAGCGCTCCAAGCCCTCTGGCAGCAAGGTATGGTTAGTATAGGCGAACGTTTTCCCTGTGATTTCCCATGCGGCTTCCCAACTTAATTGATACTCATCAAGCAACAGACGCATCATTTCAGGAATGGCAATTGTTGGATGTGTATCGTTAAGCTGAATCACTTCGTATCGCGACAATTCTTCTATTTTTCGTCCTGCCTGTTGATGACGGTGCAGGATATCGGCTACGGCACAAGCACACTGAAAATATTGTTGCATCAGGCGCAACCGCTTACCGGTATGGTGATTATCATTCGGGTAGAGCACTTTGGTCAGGCTGGCGGCATCAATGCCCTGTTGCTCAGCTTGCAGGAACTGCCCATCATTGAAAAGGGATAAGTCAAACGGGTTGTCGCATGTTGCTTGCCACAGGCGAAGAGGTTGTATGACCCCGTTGTGATACCCAATGACGGGTAAATCCCATGCTTCACCGATCAAGGTAAATGCGGGGAGCCAATTTTCGTGGCCATCGGCAGTTGTCACCATTTCACCGCCAAAGCTGACGTCAACTTTTAACTGTGTGTTATGGTGAAACCAGGGATAGGACTCGCGCTCCCAATCATCGGGGGTTTCAATTTGTTGGCCATTTTTAAACGATTGGCGGAAGAGACCATATTGATAATTGAGGCCATAGCCTGTAGCAGGTTGATTAAGCGTCGCCATGGCATCGAGAAAACAGGCTGCCAGTCTCCCCAATCCACCATTGCCTAAGGCCGGATCGGTTTCTTCTTCCAGTATGTCACTCAACATGACGCCATCTTCTGCCAGATAAGACTGAATATCGTCATACCAATCAAGGTTTAATAAATTATTGGCAGTCAGCCGGCCTATCAGAAACTCCATCGAGATGTAGTTCACATGACGTTGACTGTCAGAAGATGGATTGACAGAGGACGGTTGACTGGAAAGAGGAAGTAGTTCAGAAACCGCTGCACTAATAGCTTGCCACCACTGATGTGGTGTCATTTCCTGGGCTGAATTGAGGCCGAAACCTTGCCATTTGCGCGCGAGTGCTGCCTGAAAGACGGTTTTATCGAGCTTCGGGCCTTTACCGGATGCCAAGGCGGTTTTTTCATTTAATGTCGATAGTTGCATGGTGTCGTCATCCTGTCACTGAATGAAGAAAATTTGAGAAATTATTTAGGTGATATGCTGAAGGTTAGTGGCACGGGAAACATCATCCCGTAAAAATATTCGCAGGGAGGAGTGCAAGGGCGTAGCTATTTTTTGCGAACTTTTCCGCAATTTGATCGGGAAATAGCAAGGTTATCATCAAAGAATGTGACAAGGTGCAATTTAACACAATGAAATTAATCAACTTGTTTGCAAAAGATGTGGGTTTCTCTACATTTGTTGGGCGTTGGTGGTGTTAATGTTGTCATTGACTTAATCGTATCAGACAGAATTCAGGTATCCGTTTTGTACATTGCGTGTGAGGGGAGAAATTAATGCTTATCCCATCGAAACTCAGTCGCCCTCTTCGGCTTAATAATATGGTTATGCGGGAGCGCCTGTTAGAAAAGTTTAATGAAATTCAGAATAATCGGTTGGTATTGATAACCAGTCCTGCTGGGTATGGTAAAACCACCCTAATGTCACAATGGGCTGCGGGACAGGAATATCTTGGCTGGTATTCTCTTGATGACAGAGATAATCAACCGGAGCGTTTCGCTAGCTATTTAATCGCTGCGATTCAACAGGCAACACAGGGGCACTGTGTAAAAAGTGAAATACTGGCCCAGAAACATCAATATGCCAATTTGCCTGCATTGTTTGCACAATTATTTATTGATCTTAGCGAATGGCAGCACTCGATTTTTCTGGTGATCGATGACTATCATCTGATCGTGAATGAGGTTATTCATGATGCAATGCGTTTTTTTCTTCGTCACCAGCCAGAAAACCTCACGTTAGTGGTTTTATCACGCCATTTGCCTTCTTTGGGCATTGCTAACTTACGTGTCCGGGAGCAGTTATTGGAGATTGATAGTCAGCAGCTGGCTTTTGATTATCAGGAAACACAGCAATTTTTCGCTAAGCGGTTAGGCTATCCATTGGAACACGAACAGTGTAAACAGTTATGCAATGATGTTGCAGGGTGGGCAACAGCCTTGCAATTGATTGCACTTTCTGCCCGTCAATCAGGTCGCGTAGCCGAATTATCAGTAAAGCGACTTTCAGGAATTAATGCCAGCCATCTTGCCGATTATTTGGTGGACGAGGTGCTAAATCGAGTGGATCAGACGACGCGGGATTTCTTGTTGTATAGCTCTATCTTACGTTCTATGAATGATGGCCTGATTGTTTGTCTGACGGGAGAGGAAAATGGTCAGCAACGTTTGGAAGATATTGAACGTCAGGGCTTGTTTATTCAACGAATGGATGATTCTGGTGAGTGGTTCTGTTTTCATCCCTTGTTTGCCTCATTTTTGCGTCAGCGCTGTCAATGGGAAATGGCGGCAAAATTACCTGAATTACACCGAGTTGCTGTGAAAGGATGGTTGATGCAGGGATATCCGGGGGAAGCCATTCATCATGCTTTGGCCGCAGGAGATATGATTTTGCTGCGGGATATTTTGCTGGAACATGCCTGGGAATTATTTAACCACAGTAAACTTTCCCTATTAGAAGAGTGTATGAATGCACTGCCATATGAACAGCGGTTGGAAAGCCCTCGTCTGGTCTTGTTACAGGCGTGGTTGGCACAGAGTCAGCATCGTCATTATCAGGTCAATGCGTTATTGAATCAGGCAGAACAATCACTAAAGCAGAAACAAATCACGATTGAGCCGGAATTACTGGCAGAGTTTGATGCTCTGAGAGCCCAGGTAGCGATTAACGATGGGCGGCCGGATGAGGCTGATGTTTTGGCGGAAAAGGCACTGGCAACGTTACGGCCGGATAATCAGTATGGTCGTATTGTGGCGATGTCAGTGAAAGGGGAAGTATTGCACTGCAATGGTCACCTGGTGGATGCCCTGGCATTAATGAAGCAAACAGAACAACTTGCGCGTTTTTGTCATGTTTATCACTACGCTTTATGGGCGCTGTTACAACAAAGCGAAATTTTACTGGCACAAGGTTATTTGCAGGCGGCTTATGATACTCAGACTCATGCTTTTGATTTAATCCGTGAGCAGCATCTGGAGCAATTGCCCATGCATGAGTTTTTGCTCAGGATCCGCTCACAACTTTTGTGGTGTTGGGCTCGTATTGATGAATCAGAAGCGGCCGCTCGTCAGGGGTTGGACGTGTTGGCGAATTACCAGCCACAACAGCAATTGCAATGCTTTACCCAATTGGCAAAGTGCTCTTTGGTTCGAGGAGATATTGATAACGCCCGCCGCTACTTGACGCGTTGTGAAAATTTACTGAGTAATGGGCGATACCACCAAGATTGGCGGACAAATACCGATAAATTACGTGTCATTATTTGGCAGAATTTGGAAGATAGCCATTCGTTGACCCAATGGCTGGCGCAGGCAGAACGCCCCGACAGTTTTTGTAACCATTTCAATCAAAATCAATGGCGGAATATTGCGCGAGCTAAAATTTTACTGGGCCAGTATGAGGAAGCGGGTTCTATTTTAGGGAAGCTGAATGCCCATGCAAGAAAGTTACAATTAGTCAGTGATTTAAATCGTAATCTTCTACTGTGTAATTTGCTTTACTGGCAACTTGGCCGCAAGGCTGAAGCTCAGGATGTTTTAATGGAAGCCCTGAATTTGGCCAATCGCACGGGGTTTATCAGCCATTTTGTGATTGAAGGTGAGCTGATGGCTTTACAATTACGCCAGCTTATTCAATTGAATATATTGCCTGAGATGGAACAACATAGGGCTCAGCGTATTCTTCGAGAAATTAACCGACAGCACCGACATAAATTTGCTCATTTTGATGAAACATTTGTAGAACAGTTACTCACCCATCCTGACGTCCCTGAGCTTATTCGCAATAGTCCACTGACTCAGCGTGAATGGCAGGTATTGGGGTTGATTTATTCTGGTTACAGTAACGAGCAGATCGCCGCAGAGCTGGATGTAGCAGCAACTACGATAAAAACGCATATACGTAATTTATATCAGAAAATGGGGATTACTCACCGACAGGAAGCTATTCAGCAGGCGCAGAAATTGATGCGAATGATAGGGTTAGGCGTTTAGCAATTAGCCCTCAATATCATTTCTATTAATTTTAATATAATTAATTATTGTTAATGAGTAATTATATGATTTTTCAAATTTAAATTGAATTTTAAAATTTATTTAATATTTTTTGTGGCCTTTTTGTGATCGAAATAAAATTTAAATGCGCTTAATCTAATCTCATCGCAGTAAGTATGTTTTGTCTCTGTTTAATACATTTAATTATTTTATTCGGTTAATTGTTTTATTCAGGTAATTGTTTAATACAAACTAGTCGTGGTGAGTAATTATGGAAAACACAAACCATCTTGAGAGTATGCTTTCTCGCTTTGTTGGTCAGGGCCCTTATTTGATCATTGATGGTGAAAAACAGATTGACGCAGCATCAGGTACTTTTAATTTGCCGCTGGGTTATACAAATAAGCGCATAGCAGAAAAACTCAAACAGCAGATTGATCGATGTACGCATTTGAGTTCGGCTTATACACATGAAATGTCACAATATATTTTAAGTAAATTACTGAAATATACGCCTGAGGGCGTCGATCGGATTTGGCTGCGAGATGTTTCTGGATCGGGTGCAGTTGAATGCGCTATCCGTATTGCGCAGAAAGCAACGGGGCGTTCAGGCGTTATTTCATTTTTTCTGGCTCACCACGGCCAATCTCTTGCAACCGCACAGATTTCTGGTAATGCATTCAGAATTAAAGACTTCCATATCAATATCGATGGTTCGATTAAAATTCCGGCACCAGAGAGTGTTCTTGCAGGAACACAATTACAGCCAAATGAAGCACAATTTGTCGATTTAGAGCAATTTATTCAATTAGGTTCTAACGACAATATCGCATGTCTGATTATTGAACCGATTCAGGGGAACGGTGGAAATACGGTTTTTCCTGTGGCTTTCTACCGGAAAATCAGGGAAATTTGTCATCAACATGGCATCATCATTATCGCGGATGAAGTCCAGACTGGTTTTGGTCGCACAGGGACATTCTTTGCTTCGACGGGTTATGCCAAGGCGTTAGAGCCGGATATTATTGTTTTTGCCAAAGGCGCTGGTGGTATTGGTATTCCAACCGGGGGCGTATTAATGCGTCATTCACTGGATGTATTGGAAACATTCGAACACTCCAGCACTTCAGGTGCTAACCCGCTCTCTTTGGTTGCCCTCAACGAAATTATCGACATTATTGAAGATGAGAACATTCTGGAAAATGTGCAACAAAATGAAGCTTATTTGCGTGATGGTTTGTTGACATTACAACAGCAATACCCAGCGATCACGGGGGTGAGAGGTGTGGGGTATATGTATGGTTTTGACACGCCAAGCCCAAGTTTTGCAGCACAGGTGATAGCAACAGCCAGCCGTCATCACCTGATCTTGCGGGGTTCCCGTTATGGTAAGGGTAGAACAATCAAAGTTCGTCCGCCGCTAATTTGTACACAGGCGCATTTGGCGGAAATCCTGCATAAATTGGATCTCACTTTTGCAGAATTAACGGCTATGGCACAGAGCCGTAAGGAGGTTTCCCATGCTAGCGCTTAAATATCATCAAGCTTGGGATGTTGAAATTCAGCAGGTTGCATCTTTGTCTTGTATTGAACCCGATGATGTTGTTGTTGATATTGCAGTGTGTGGTATTTGTGGCACGGATGTGGGGATTATCACTGATGATTACCCTGTCGCAATACCGGGAACAACATTAGGTCATGAAACGACGGGAGTCGTATCCCAAATTGGCAGTGGTGTGACTCAGTTTCAGGTGGGAGACCGCGTTGTCATCAACCCGACTTACAGTTGTGGGCATTGTCGGCTGTGTCGGATCGGCAGTCCCAATCATTGTGAGAGAAAACAAGGAACAGAAGCCGGTGTTTCCTATGATGGCGCATTTGCTGAACAATATTTGGCAAAAGAAAACCTACTTATCAAGCTGGATGATCATGTCAGCATGGAAGAAGCTTCACTGACTGAACCTCTGAGCTGTACCTTAACCGGCGTGGATAAACTGGCGATCACGCATACCGATATTCGTGCCGCTGTCGCAGGCGCTGGCCCTATGGGGATGTTGTACATTTGGGCGCTGTATGAGCGGGGTGTAAGGGCCTTTATGGTCGAAAAAAATGAGCACCGAATTCAGTATGCAAGATCACATGTACCTCCCGAGTGCCAGGTGTATTCTGGCTTTGATGAAGCACTGGCGCAGGAATATGGCGAGACATCGGCACTGATTGATTTATGTGTGGATACGACGGGGCAGTTGACCGAATATATTTTTGATCACTTGGCTCCGGGGGGGAAATTGCTGAATGTGGCCTTGAAAGACAAACATGCCAATCTGGATATGATGAAAATCGCGGATAAAAGTCTTTCAGTGATAGGTTCCATTGATTCCCTAAATAACAGTTTTGCGCGTGCTTACGCCATGATCCGGGATGGCATCATCCCTGTGAAACGTTTTATTAGCCAGATCGTTGATTTCAAGGATTACCAGCAAGCTTTTCTTACTGTTGGCTGTGATATTGCGTCGAAATCTCAAGTCCCTCTCAGTACGCCAAACTGTAAGGTGTTGATTCGCATATCTGACTTAACGTGATCGATTTTCTGCATCATTGATCCTTTTGAAGGGCTATTTTCGATAACAGGATGTAATTCGATGAATAAATGCAATGTCATTTTTGATATCGATGGCGTCATAGTCGATAGTGAGCAGCTACATTTTGATGTATTGATTGATGTCGTTACTGATGCATTAGCAAAACAGGATGTGACTCAAATCAGTGCAATCCAGCCTCAGCAATTGATTGGATTAAGTTTAACGGAAACGTTGAATAAGGTTGGTGTTCCTTTATCAATGCATCAAAGCATGACAGAAAAAATTATTTCGCATTATCAGGAAAAATTGTCCGTGCATTACTTGCGTCCGGGCGTCACTGATGTGATTGCTGCCTTGCAACGCAATGGCACGAACTTTGGGTTTGTTTCCACTGCGCCGCGCCATGTGTGTCTGGCCAATCTTGGTTTGTTGGCATTGAAAGATCCGCCCGCTTTGATTTCTGGTGACGATGTGGAAAGAACAAAGCCTTTTCCTGATCCTTATTTGGCTATGCTGAAATTGAAAGAGATGGATGTGCGACAAACGTTGGTAATTGAAGATACGGATTTGGGCATTTCGGCTGCGAAACAGGCGGGTATTCCGTGGATATATGCTTGGCCTCATGCTTTGTCGGGAACCGAGCAATATGAACAGGCTTCCTGTGTGATTGAGACACTAACGGAAATTCCCCAGTTTTCAGCGATAAGAGTAATAAATCGACACGAATAATATCTGCGTCATGCTTATTCAGCACCAATATAGGACACCTTCCACCAATTTTGGCGGAAGGTGTTGTTGAGAGGATATTGTTTGGAAAATATTGTTTGGAAGATATGGTTAAAAAAATAGTGTCTGGAGGAATGACATTGTCTGAAGAATATGCAGTCTCTTCAAGAAAACAGCCGATCATGGCAACGCGAATTTCGTTTTTTATTGCGGGATTCAGTATTGCAAGTTGGGCGCCATTGATCCCGTTAGTAAAAGAAAGATTGGGGTTGAGTGATGGCTCTATGGGGTTTTTGATTCTGGTGTTTGGTATTGGATCTTTCGTGATGATGCCTGTTGCAGGCATGTTGGCGACCCGCTTTGGTTGTCGCAAGGTTTTTACCTTTTTTGCCTTGTTGGCTGTTTTGATATTACCGGGTTTAAGTGTATTTTCGACGCCATTAACAATGGCTTGTGCTTTATTCGTGTTCGGTATGGGCATTGGCGCGACAGATGTCGTTATCAATATCCATGCGGTTAATATTGAGAAAAGAGAGCATCAACCGGTTATGTCGGGCTTTCATGCCTTGTTCAGCTTAGGCGGAATTGCAGGGGCAGGTACTGTCAGTCTATTGTTGTTCCTGAACGTACCGTCTTTTCTGGTCACCCTGGCTGTCGCCATATTTGTTATCTTGCTATTGTTACCCACGTGGAATGGCATGTTGGATCATACTGAAATGGAGGAAACCCAATTTTTTGCCTTACCTCGTGGTATTGTTATTCTGATTGGCACGCTCTGTTTTGTCGTTTACTTGATGGAAGGTTCTATGCTGGATTGGAGCGGAATTTTATTGAGTAGCGTGCATAATATGAGCAGTCATCAGGCGGGTTTTGGCTATACACTTTTTGCCATTACCATGACTGCGGGGCGCTTTTTGGGTGATAAGATCATTGCGGTGTGTGGATATCGGCGTATGTTTTTAGGCAGCGCAATGTTGGCGACGTTAGGTTTTGTGTTGATCTATCTGGCATCCAGCATCATTCTGCTGGGTATTTCTTTCCTGATGATAGGGGCGGGGTTATCCAATTTGGCACCGATGTTTTTTACGGCTTCAGGTCAGCAAAAAGTGATGCCTGATGCATTGGCTGTATCTGCTGTTTCGACGATGGGGTATTCCGGGATTTTGCTTGGGCCTGCCATTATTGGTGGTTTGGCGCAACAGGTCACGTTGCATGGTGCCTTTGCCTGTATTGCAGTACTTTCCCTTTCATTGTTAGCGGGATATGGTTTGATTAATCCTACCAAAAGATAACAGGGTAAATAGTGATGAATTTGCAGCAATGTCATTGGTTGAATGAACCTGCTTTGTGGCGGTGCCAGGATGATGAGCTTCATGTTACGACAGACAATAAAACCGATTTCTGGCGTGATACCTGGTATGGCTTTCAGCGTCATAGTGGCCATGTATTTGGTGGCTATGTGAATGATTTTAAACTTGAAGGTGGGTTTACTTTCCAATTTTGCATCGAAGGTCAGTTTGAACAATTATATGATCAGGCGGGCGTTATGTTGCTGGCGGATGAGCAACATTGGTTAAAAGCAGGTATTGAGCATTCTGATGGTCAGGCAACCATTGGCAGTGTATTGACGAATGGGTGTTCTGACTGGGCGATGGGAATTTTTCCCGGTAATCCCGATAAGTTCTGGTTGCGCATCACTTACAGTGATGGGGCGATCAGGTTGCAGTACTCCACTGATGGCGAGACATGGCCGTTACTGAGGCTGTCTCCTTTTACGATTGGCAATAATCAGCGTATTTTTATCGGTGCGATGTGCTGCTCGCCAGAGCGTGAAGGATTACAGGTGAAGTTTTCCGATTTCAGGCTAACCTCATCGTTGAAAAAACACCTGCATGATTTAAGTTAAACGCTTATCTAACACCCTAAATGAAGGATCAAAACTATCGTTCTAAAACTATCGACCTAAATAATTATCCCAATCCTTCCAAACAGGTTGTAAACCTGATTTGATCAAGGCTTCGGCTACTTGAAAAACAGGACGATTATCGTGAGGAGCGAATTGTTCCAGCTCATGATGCCCGTCAGCATAGCCGCCCGGCTGTGTTTTTGAACCCGCACTAATATTGTTGATAGCAAGAGGGACAACGTGATCACGGAAGAACGGGGATTCACGGGTAGAAAGGGATAGCTCCACCTCTGGTGCCAGCAGGCGGAATGCACAAATCAGTTGTACGAGTTCGGCTTCACTCATTGAAGAGGCCGGTTTCATGCCGCCCGCACAGGGGCGCAAGCGTGGAAAAGAGATGGAGTAACGACTTTTCCAATACTGTTTTTGCAGGAAAAGCAGGTGTTCCGCCACCATATAACAGTCTGTCCGCCAATTGGGGGACAGCCCGATGAGGGCACCTAACCCAATCTTGTCTATGCCCGCGCGTCCAAGGCGTTCGGGCGTTTCCAGACGCCAGTGGAAATCCTGCTTTTTGCCTTTCAAATGGTGCAATTGGTAACTGGGTTGATGGTAGGTTTCCTGATAGACCATAACACCGTCTAATCCCAGTGCTTTCAGTTCCGCATATTCCTCCTGCGCTAGAGGCTGTACTTCCATTGAAACAGCACTAAAATGGCGGTGGATCACGGGAAGGTAGCGACGAAAATAATCCATGCCAACTTTGTTCTGGTGTTCCCCGGTGACCAGCAGGATATGTTCAAATCCCCGCTTTTTCAGTGCGAGGCATTCCGCTTCAATCTCCTGTTCATTGAGCGTCTTACGCTTAATGTGATTACTCATGGAAAAACCACAATAAGTACAGTCGTTGGCGCACAGATTGGAAAGATAGAGTGGGATAAAAAATCCCACGGTGTTTCCAAAACGCTGCCGAGTGAGTTGTTGGGCACGTTGAGCGAGCGGTTCAAGATAAGGTTGTGCCGCAGGGGAGAGCAACGCCATAAAATCATCCAACGTCAAACGTTCGCAGCTTAGCGCATGTTCAACATCCTCTGATGTTTTGCTGTTAATGTGTAGCGTAATGTCATCCCAGTCCAGTCGTTGCCAATATTGGCTGAAAGTGTGTGCTGTCATAATACCCCCAGAAAATCGGTCAGCGGACTGGAAGCCTCAGCATGGGATTTCTGACTCGCAACACCGGCCTGATGTGATAGTTCGCCGGCTTCAATGGCCGTTTTAAAGGCTTGCGCCATTTTGACTGGATCGCGGGCAACAGCAATAGCGGTATTGACCAGCACGGCATCCGCGCCCATTTCGATCGCGGCCAATGCATGGCTTGGTGCGCCGATCCCCGCATCCACGATAACAGGCACATTGGCCTGTTCGATGATGATCTGTAGAAAATCACGAGTCAGTAATCCCTTATTTGATCCGATGGGGGCACCCAATGGCATAACCGCCGCACAGCCGACGTCTTCCAGCCGACGACACAGGACAGGATCTGCACCACAGTAAGGCAGGACGATAAATCCCTCTTTTACCAGTTGTTCTGCCCCTTTCAGCGTTTCAATGGGATCGGGCAGCAAATATTTTACATCGGGGTGGATTTCTAATTTAATCCAGTGAGTTCCTAATGCTTCTCGTGCAAGACGAGCGGCAAATACGGCTTCTTCGGCCGTTTTTGCCCCGGAGGTATTTGGCAGCAGTTTGACGCCCAACTGTTGCAGGGGCGCGAGTATGCCATCATCATTACCGTGGAGATCAATGCGTTTCATTGCCATCGTGACCAATTGGCTACCCGAGGCACGGATCGCCTCGATCATCACTTCAGCATGGGAAAACTTGCCCGTTCCCGTCAATAAGCGGGAGTGAAAGGTTGTATCTGCAATTTTTAACATAAAGTTAGCCTCCAGCAATTTTAGCCACCCGCAATAGCCTGAAACAGCAAGATATTGTCGCCGTCATTAATCTGATGGGTACGCCATTCTGAACGTGGAATAATCGCTTGGTTGATAGCCAACGCTGTACCGGTTTGAGTGCGCTTGATATGTTCCAGTAATTGTTGCACTGTCATGGGTGCATTTAATGTGATGGTTTGATCATTGACGATAATATTCATGCGACTGCTTTTCCTGGCTGTGTTTCATCACGATTGGTTTCGAGCGTCAGCGTTTTTTTACTGACTGTGTTGCAAATGGGGCATTGTGATGAGCGCGTAAGCTGTAGTGTGCTCCAGCTTTGTTGTTTGCCATCAAACAGCCGGAGTTTTCCGTTTAGAGGAGAAGGAAGCCCTGCCAGCATTTTGATGGCTTCTAACGATTGCAATGTGCCGATCACACCAACAATGGGACCTAAGACACCCGCTGTTCGGCAATTTCTGTGAGGCTCTTCTTGATCAGGATAAAGGCAGGCATAGCAGCCGTGCAGGTAAGGCGGGGTCAATACCAGCAATTGTCCACTAAAACCGACAGCGCTGCCACTGATGAGAGACTTGTTTTCTGCCATGCAGGCTGCATTGATGGCATGACGGGTTGCCATGTTATCACAACAATCCAGTACCAGATCAACCTGTCTGACCGCATTCATCAATGAGTTACCCTTTTGGCGCTCGGTGAGATCAGTGATGGTGATCAAGGGATTTAGCTCAGCCAGCTGTTTTGCCGCTAATTGGGCTTTATTGGCCGGAATATCTGCTGTACGGTAGAGAATCTGGCGTTGTAAATTTGAAATCTCTAACTGGTCATCATCTGCCAGATAAAGGTGTCCCACGCCTGCCGCAGCGAGATAGAGCGCCGCCGGGGCGCCTAAGCCACCAAGGCCGACAATCAGCACCTTGCTGATTTTTAACTTCGCTTGTCCTTCCGGGCCAATGTCTTCCAGCAGCAATTGGCGACTGTAACGCATGAATTCTTGATCGCTTAACATAAAAGCCTCCCGTTTTGTCCCCCAGCCGTTTTGCCTTCAATTAAATGAAGTAATCTGGCTGTTGCTTGTTGCCAATCTTTTGTTTGCGTGATCGCACTGACCAGTGCCACCCCACCGACTCCGGTTGCCACGACATCCGGTACTCGCGCTAATGAGATCCCGCCAATGGCAACGGTGGGGTACTCTGGCGTTATATCAACTTGATATTTAAGCGCTTCAAGCCCCTGTGGTAGCGAAGGCATCGCTTTCGTGGCAGTGGGAAAAATGTGTCCGAGGGCAATATAAGAGGGACGCAGGGATTTCGCCCGCGTCAGTTCTTGTTCATTGTGGGTAGAAATACCCAGCCGCAATCCGGCTTGCTGGATGGCATTAAGATCGGCAATTTCAAGATCTTCCTGTCCCAAATGAACGCCATAGGCCTGGTGTTTGATCGCCAGACGCCAATAATCATTGATAAATAGACGGGCGTGATAGTGATGACCCAGTGCAATGGCGGTTTGAATCTCTTTTTCCACCTGTTCTTCGGGTTGATCTTTGATGCGCAATTGCAGGGTTTTGACCCCCGTTTCCAGTAATCGCTCAATCCAGATCAGAGAATCCACAACAGGATACAGCCCTAATCGGTGCACGGTTGGGACAAAAGGGGCTTGTGGCAGCGTGCCGGTTGGATTTGTATTGATCGCGGGCATCTCAGGCTGTTCTTTTATTATGAGCTGGTTTTTCATGAGCTACCTCTTTCTGCGCTGTGATAGAGCTCGCTGCCACGGGCATGAAATTCTGCGGACATCTGTTCCATTCCGGCTTCCTGTTCCAGTTTTGCGGCATAGTCGCGCACGTCCTGCGTGATTTTCATTGAGCAGAACTTCGGCCCGCACATGGAACAGAAATGGGCAACTTTGCCTGATGCTTGTGGCAGCGTTTCATCGTGATAGGCACGGGCGGTATCGGGATCAATGGCCAGATTAAATTGATCTTCCCAACGGAATTCAAAACGTGCTTTTGACATGGCATTGTCACGGATTTGAGCACCCGGATGACCTTTGGCAAGATCCGCGGCATGGGCGGCAATTTTGTAAGTAATCAGCCCCTGTTTGACATCGTCCTTGTTGGGCAAGCCGAGATGCTCTTTGGGGGTGACATAACACAGCATGGCACAGCCAAACCAGCCAATCATGGCAGCGCCGATGCCTGAGGTGAAATGGTCATAACCTGGCGCGATATCGGTCGTTAATGGCCCTAATGTATAAAAGGGTGCCTCGTGGCAATGTTCCAGTTCTTCCGTCATATTGCGGCGGATAAGTTGCATTGGGATATGCCCCGGCCCTTCGATCATCACTTGAACATCGTACTCCCATGCGATTTTGGTCAGTTCACCGAGTGTATGCAGTTCGGAAAATTGGGCTTCATCATTAGCATCCTGAATTGAACCGGGACGCAAGCCATCTCCCAAAGAGAGAGAGACATCATAGGCAGCACAAATTTCACAGATTTCGCGGAAATGGGTGTAAAGAAAATTTTCCTGGTGATGAGAAAGGCACCACTTCGCCATAATGGAGCCGCCACGGGAAACAATGCCTGTCAGGCGTTTGGCGGTCATTGGTACGTAACGCAGTAATACGCCGGCGTGAATCGTGAAATAATCCACCCCTTGTTCCGCCTGTTCCAGCAAGGTATCGCGGAACATTTCCCATGTCAGGTTTTCTGCTATACCGTTGACTTTTTCCAGTGCCTGGTAAATCGGTACTGTCCCGATGGGAACCGGACTATTTCGCAGTATCCATTCACGGGTTTCGTGAATGTAGCGTCCGGTAGAGAGATCCATCACCGTATCGGCTCCCCAACGGGTAGACCAAATCAGTTTTTCCACCTCTTCTTCAATGGATGATGTGACGGAGGAGTTGCCGATATTCGCATTGATTTTTACCAGGAAATTGCGACCAATAATCATGGGTTCGGATTCCGGGTGGTTAATATTGGCGGGGATAATCGCACGACCCGCCGCGACTTCCTGTAGGACAAATTCCGGCGTAATGTTTTCCGGTAAGTTAGCACCGAAACGCTGTCCTGGATGTTGCTGGCGTAAGACTTCGCTGCGAATACGCTCGCGTCCCATGTTTTCGCGCAGGGCGATAAACTCCATTTCTGGTGTGATAATGCCGCGGCGTGCATAGTGCAATTGGGTGACACGTTTACCCGGTTTCGCTTTCAGGGGATGTGGTCGATGGTGAAAGCGTAAATGATCCAATCCCGCATCGGCGAGGCGTTGTTGGGTAAAATCGGAACTGAGGACGGGAACGGGTTCGGTATCATGACGTTCATCAATCCACGGCTGGCGGATTTTACATAGACCAATCTGTACATTCAGGACGGTATCAGGATCACCATAAGCGCCAGAAGTATCATAAACGGGAACAGACTCGTTTTCTTCAAATTGAGGTTCCTCTTTCGTGCCCCCGATAAGGGTGGGTGAGAGTTGGATTTCTCGCATCGGAACTTGAATATCGTGGCGCGAGCCTGCAAGGTAAATACGCGTTGAATTGGGGAAGGTTACGCCTTGAACGGAATTGATAAACGCTTGTGCTGCATCGCGTTGCGCCTTACGCGGTCTTGTTGGATGAACTTCTGGCGAAAGATCAGCCGTTGGAATAATGGTATTGGAAACCATGTTATTTGAAATAACGGTCTCATTGGACTTAGACATAGCAAATTCCTGACTGTGTTGTTGCCTGTCTCATTGCTGAGCGGGCTTACGTTGAGAAAATTGCTTGTCTGGAGCTCGCAGGGAGTAATAGTTGATGCCAAACAGTAGGTGTACACGATATTGACCGAGGGTGTACACAATACGGGCAGCGGGGTGATTACTCTTGTTCCCTTCGCGGGTACTAGCCCGATCAGGTTCTGCGGATCCCGAATTAACGGTCTCAGCCTGTGTTCATCGTGATAAGACGGTGAACGTTAGGCACTCCGACAAGAAAAAACACTCCAGAGTATAAAGGGGATGATAAAAACTACAACTTAAAACATCACACTTTCTTCAATCAGTTGCTAACTAGGCTTGTGAGTACTTGCCAGCGTCGAGGCGAAAGACAATAAAAAGGAGTATGCTTGGTTTGTGTTGATTTGCAGCAAACTGTGTTGGACGTGGTCACATAATCAATGATGGAATAGAGACAGATGATGCAACAAAAACTGACAGGTAGAGAACGGGGTTGGTGGATTGTGAGTCTTGAGAATCGGGTCTGGTTGCCACAGGGGGAATTACCTTTGGGGACGGCTGAACAATGGACATTGCAAGATCAAATGGCGATCCCCATCGGCGAGTGGCAGGGAGAGAAGGTTTGGTTAATCCGCCGGAAAATGGTTTCAGATATGTCTTCTCCCCGGTTAATTTCTGACCGGGATGACAAATTATTTCAATTGGTCGGACGTGGTGTCCAATTGGCTGAGTTTTATCGTTCACATCGCTATTGTGGTTACTGTGGTCATAAGATGCGGCCCAGTCTGCATGAGTGGGCCTGTTTGTGTCATCACTGCCATGAACGTTATTACCCACAAATTGCGCCCAGCATTATTGTCGGTATTCGGCGTGATGATCATCTTCTTTTGGCACAACATCAGCGTCACCGTCATGGCATTCATACCGTACTTGCTGGTTTTGTTGAAGTAGGCGAAACGTTGGAAGAGGCGGTTCATCGTGAAGTGATGGAAGAGAGTGGAATTAAGATCCGTAATTTACGTTATGTCGATTCCCAACCTTGGCCTTTCCCAAATTCATTAATGGTCGGTTTTCTGGCCGATTATGAAAGTGGCGAAATCAATATTGACCCTGTCGAACTGATCAGTGCAGCGTGGCATCGCTATGATAATCTTCCGCTTATCCCGCCCCCTGATACCATTGCTCGTCGTTTAATTGAAGAGACGGTTGCGTTATGCCGCCATCAGTCATTGAGTAATCGGTAAGCAAATCACGTTATTGGAGGTTAGGTCGGAAGTTCAGTTTCAAGCATGTTAAACTGCGTCCATTTTTTCGTGTGCCAATTTTAGGTTGCTATGCCGATTTATAGTGCATATTGCAGCGTAACGGTGCTGTAGATAAAGTGCTGTGACCAGTTAATCAAGGGAGCCTGTCATGAATGAGTTGAAAAACGATCGCTATCTGCGTGCCTTACTGCGTCAGCCCGTCGATATTACACCGGTATGGATGATGCGTCAGGCCGGCCGGTATTTACCCGAATATAAAGCAACGCGTCAGGCAGCGGGAGATTTCATCTCGTTATGCAAAAACACGGAATTAGCTTGTGAAGTCACTCTCCAACCGTTGCGTCGTTTTCCTCTGGATGCGGCTATCTTGTTTTCGGATATTTTAACGATCCCCGATGCTATGGGGCTGGGGCTTTATTTTGAAGCGGGCGAAGGGCCACGTTTTCACTCTCCTATCCTGAATCATGCCGATGTCGCAAAATTACCGGTGCCTGATCCAGAGTTGGAGTTAGGCTACGTGATGGATGCTGTACGTGCTATTCGCAAAGCGTTGGCGGGACAGATCCCGCTGATTGGTTTTTCGGGGAGTCCGTGGACATTGGCAACGTATATGGTTGAGGGTGGAAGCAGCAAAGCGTTCACTAAGATCAAGTCCATGATGTATGTGACGCCGGCCACCTTGCATAGTTTACTGGATAAATTGGCAAACAGCGTTATCTTATACCTGAATGCACAAATAAAAGCGGGCGCTCAATCTGTCATGATTTTCGATACCTGGGGTGGCGTTTTGTCCCAGGCTGATTATCTGGAATTCTCTCTGCAATATATGCATAAAATTGTCGATGGGTTGGTCCGTGAACATGAAGGACGTCGTGTGCCAGTTACCCTGTTTACGAAAGGGGGAGGACAATGGCTTGAAGCGATGGCAGCAACGGGCTGTGATGCGCTTGGCTTAGACTGGACGACGAGTATTGCGGATGCTCGGCGGCGGGTTGGTGATAAAGTGGCCTTGCAGGGCAATATGGATCCGTCCATGCTGTATGCGCCGCCAGCACGTATTGAAGAAGAAGTGTCGACAATTTTACAAGATTTTGGCGTAGGCAGCGGGCATGTTTTCAATTTGGGGCATGGCATTCATCAGGATGTTCCACCGGAGCATGCAGGGGCGTTCGTCGAAGCAGTGCATAGGCTTTCAGTAAAATACCATCAATAATGTTATGATTGATACGAAAGCATTACGTCAGGAACAGATAGAAAAATCACGGCAGGTTATCCGCCATGAAGTTTTTTCTGCCTCTTTTACGCCAAAGTTTATCGCAGGGGCTGACGTTGGATTTGAAAAAAACGGTACGGTGACGCGTGCCGCCATTGCCATCTTACAATATCCGTCACTGGCGTTGGTCGAATACCAAATTGCCTGTATTGATACTGTCCTTCCCTATATTCCCGGTTTACTCTCCTTTCGTGAATACCCTGCACTGATGGCTGCATGGCAAAAATTAAGCTTGCAGCCTGATTTGGTTATGGTGGATGGTCAGGGTATTGCCCATCCCCGGCGTTTTGGCATCGCCAGCCATTTCGGGGTATTGGTGGATGTGCCAACCATCGGGGTAGCGAAAAGCCGGTTGTGTGGGGAACATGAACCGATCGGTGACGTTCAGGGAAGCCGACAACCATTAATGGATCAGGGTGAACAGATTGGTGTCGTATTGAGGAGCAAAAGAAGATGTAATCCGCTCTACATTTCCCCCGGCCATAAGATCAGTATTGATCGTGCCGTGTTTTGGGTTGAACAGTGTATAAGGGGATATAAGCTGCCTGAACCAACCCGTTGGGCGGATGGGATTGCCTCAAATAGGTTGTTTTTTAGTCGAAAAATTCGTTCAATCCCATAATTATTACAGAAAATTGTGGATCTTCTTGATTTTCAGGTAAACTTCGACGCAAATAGGCATGATGAGTAACGACCAATGTTAAGAAACCCGATCCACCTGAGGTTGGAGAAACTTGAAAGTTGGCAACATTTGACTTTTATGGCTAGTCTATGTGAGCGGATGTACCCAAATTATCAGGTATTTTGTCTTCAAAGCGAATTTGCCGATCCGGTACAATATCGCCGCATTTTAGATCTAGTGTGGGAAATATTGGTCGTTAAAGATGCAAAAGTGAATTTTGATAATCAGCTGGAAAAATTGGAAGCTATTATTCCATCATCAGAACATTATGATATTTATGGTGTGTATCCAGCGATTGACGCGTGCATTGCACTGGGTGAAGTCATTCATTCTCGTCTGAGTGGCTCGACGTTAGAACATGCGATAGCCGTCAGTGAAATCTCCATTCGTACTGTTGCCATGTTAGAAATGACACAGGCCGGCAGGGAAATGACAGAAGATGAGCTGAAAGTATTACCTGCCATTGAGGAAGAGTGGGATATTCAATGGGAGATTTACCGTTTATTGGCAAATTGCGAAGAACGGGATATAGAATTAATTAAAGGATTAAAGGCTGATCTCTGTGAAACAGGGGTCAGTAATATCGGCATAGCTTTGCAGCAATAACCCATAAAATAGGGTCTTGTACTTGGATTGCCGTATTTAAATAAAGGCTTCACATTTGCCCTCACTCTGTTCTACATTGGGAGGGCGAAAAGAAGTGGCTATCGGTGCGTGTATGCAGGGGTGCTGTCAAATCGGCATATCCGTCGCACTCGATGCTTTGCAAACGATAAACACACTGTAAGGATAATCTATGAATAAAACCGAATTAGTTGATGCAATTGCAGCAGGCGCAGATCTGACGAAAACTCAGGCTAAAGCTGCTCTGGAATCAACTCTGAATGCAATCACTGAATCCCTGAAAAATGGCGATGCAGTGCAATTGGTCGGCTTTGGCACTTTCAAAGTTAACCATCGTGCAGAACGTACTGGTCGTAACCCACAAACAGGTAAAGAAATCAAAATTGCAGCAGCAAATGTACCTGCTTTCTCCGCGGGTAAAGCACTGAAAGACGCAGTTAAGTAATTGCATTGCGAAAAAAAATAAGAGGGGGAATTCAACCCCTTTTGTTGACTTTACAGGGGCTGTTAGCACTAGGGATCATCTCTTTGCTCAGCGCCTGTTCGATTCAACCCAAAATCCCGCTTTTCAGCGCCAGTGGTTTTGTTACCGCTGACGGTGTTATCCGCTTGTGGCGTTTGAATGATCAAAACAGTCAGCCTCAGATTATCATGAGCGTTTACAGCCCTTATCATGCTAAAGACACGACTGTCACTTTCTATGAATATCGTCATGGCCATTTGTGGCAGATCCGTCGCAATGTGCTTGGTAATCCTCCACTCGAAGAAACATTGCGTCTCGATCAAAATAGCACGGTCATTTTTAAGCAGCGGCAATTGCAAAGGCATAATGAACAGCTATCCGGTGATGATGTGGCTCGTCTGAAATCCACTGCCAGTCAAATCGAGAACATGAGTCACGTGTTAATTGCAGATAAGGTTAGGTTATTGCAAGGACACTGGCAGGATGGAAAAGTGACGCTCTGTTCAGGGAAGTCGTTATTTGTTGCGTTTGGGCCTGATTCACAGAAATGGCTTGAAGAGAGGAAAGGTAGCAACTCAAGTTTGCTGACAATTGCATGGCTGGATTCGCCGAAAGAAAACCAGTTATTGTTGGTTGCTAATGATGATTTTTGTCGTTGGGAGCCGACGCAAGATAAGCTGTGATGCTGTGACTTCCGTCGGCTTGAATGGATTTATTTCAAACGAGCAATTGCCCGGTATCCAATATCCTTACGATAAAAACAACCTTTCCAGTGAATGTTCCCGGCTCTGAGATACGCTTTTTGCTGAGCGTCCGCAATATCGCAGCCTAAAGCCGTTACACATAAAACGCGCCCGCCCGCAGTAACCACATTTTGATCTTTCAATGCGGTTCCCGCATGAAAGACTTTTTCATTGATATCTGACTCATCGTTCCCGGTGTTTTGTTCTAATCCACGGATAATGTCACCTTTGGTATAATTGGCAGGATAACCTCCCGCTGCCAGTACGACACCTAAAGCGGGACGTTCGTCCCATGCCGATGTTTTCCCGCTTAACTGTCCTTTGGCTCCGGCGAGACACAATTCGATTAAATCAGAACGTAGACGCATCATGATAGGTTGTGTTTCAGGATCCCCAAATCGACAGTTAAATTCGATCACTTTCGGTTTTCCCTGTTGATCAATCATCAACCCGGCATAGAGGAAACCAACATAGGAATGGCCTTCGGCTGCCATCCCTTCCACCGTGGGATAAATAATTTCCGCCATCACACGTTGGTGGATCTCATCCGTGACGACCGGTGCTGGAGAGTAGGCGCCCATTCCTCCGGTATTTGGCCCTGTATCAGCGTCACCTACGCGCTTATGATCTTGACTGGTCGCCATAGGAACCACATTTTTGCCATCCACCATGACAATGAAACTGGCTTCTTCCCCATCCAGAAATTCTTCGATGACAATACGATGCCCTGCATCTCCAAATGCATTGCCTGCCAGCATATCTTTGACGGCATGTTGTGCTTCATCCATGGTGGTAGCAACCACGACGCCTTTACCGGCCGCAAGGCCATCGGCTTTAATGACGATTGGGACGCCCGTTTTCTCCAGATAGGCCAATGCGGGGTCAATTTCGGTGAAATTTTGGTAGGCGGCTGTAGGAATATGGTGGCGGGCAAGGAAGTCTTTGGTAAACGCTTTAGAGCCTTCCAATTGAGCCGCTGCTTTTGTCGGCCCGAAAATAGTCAGCCCTGCCTGTTTAAACGCATCAACGATCCCGATAACCAGTGGCGCTTCTGGCCCGACAATAGTCAGAGCAATATCATGATCTCGGGCAAATGCCAGTAATCCTTCAATATCTGTCGCGGCAATATCGACATTTTCTAAATTTGTTTCCAATGCGGTGCCTGCATTACCCGGTGCGACATAAACATGGCTTGCCAGAGGTGATTGTGCCGCTTTCCAGGCTAATGCATGTTCTCTTCCGCCACTGCCAATAATCAATATATTCATCTGAAGGCTCCTATTTATAAAGCACAAGTCATAAGACAAAAATGGTTAATGGCGAAAATGGCGCATGCCGGTGAAAATCATGGCAATATCGTGTTCATCGGCGGCTGCAATGACTTCCTCATCACGAATGGAACCACCTGGTTGGATAATACATCTGACGCCAACCGCAGCCGCGGCATCAATACCATCTCTGAATGGGAAAAATGCATCGGAAGCCATGGCACAGCCCTGAACTTCCAAGCCTTCATCTGAGGCTTTTATACCGGCAATTTTGGCGGAGTAAACCCGGCTCATTTGCCCGGCGCCAATACCAACAGTCATATTATCCTTGGCATAAACAATCGCATTGGATTTAACGAATTTAGCGACTTTCCAGCAGAACAGAGCATCTTGCATCTCTTGTTGCGTTGGCTGGCGTTTGGAGACAACAACCAGATCACGCGTTGTCACCATGCCTAAATCCCGATCTTGTACTAACAAGCCACCGTTAACACGTTTGAAATCTAGGTTAGCAATAGGGGAATGCCATTCACCACATGCCAAAACACGGACATTTTTTTTGGTTGCCAGAATTGGCAAAGCGGCTTTATGAATAGAAGGCGCAATGATAACTTCAATAAACTGGCGTTCAATGATGGTTTGAGCGGTATTCGCATCGAGCTCGCGGTTAAACGCAATGATGCCTCCGAATGCGGAAGTCGGATCGGTTTTAAACGCGCGATCATAGGCGATATCGATGCCAGTGCCTATTGCAACACCACAAGGATTGGCGTGTTTGACAATAACACAGGCTGGTTCAGCGAAAGCTTTGACACATTCCAGTGCTGCATCGGTATCTGCAATATTGTTATAAGAGAGAGCCTTGCCTTGTAATTGGGTTGCCGTAGCAATGGACGCCTCAGCAGGTTGTCCTTCTGTTGCTTCTATATAGAAAGCGGCATCCTGATGGCTGTTTTCGCCATAACGCATATCTTGCTTTTTAATGAAATTCAGATTCAGAGTGCGAGGGAAACGTCCAGCGGGTTGCTCAGTATCACCGTGATATGGTGGAACTAATTGACCAAAGTAATTGGCAATCATACTGTCATAGGACGCGGTATGTTCAAAAGCTTTAACCGCTAAGTTAAAACGAGTGGATTGTGTCAATGAATTCTGATTGTTATCCATTTCCTCAATGATATTGTCATAATCTTGGGTGTTGACGACAATCGTGACTTCTTTGTGGTTTTTAGCTGCGGAGCGAACCATTGTCGGGCCACCGATATCAATATTCTCTACAGCGTCGTCCAGAGAGCAATCTGGTTTTGCTACAGTTTGGGCAAAAGGATAAAGATTAACGACGACCATATCGATTTGCAAAATCTGGTGCTGTGTCATAACTTCATCATCTTGCCCACGCCGACCCAAAATACCGCCATGAATTTTGGGATGAAGTGTTTTGACACGCCCATCCATCATTTCGGGGAAGCCGGTGTAGTCAGACACCTCGGTAACATTCAATCCTGCTTCGGCCAGTAAACGGGCAGTGCCTCCTGTAGAAAGGAGTTCGACACCACGATGTGATAAGGCCTTAGCAAATTCAACAACCCCCGCTTTATCAGAAACACTTAGCAGGGCACGACGGATTGGGCGAAGCTGTTGCATTGGAGTGATCCTTCGAATTTCATAAAACAAGAATGTGTTATTGAAGAAAAACCGCGGATGTATAGAAAAAAGGGGTTCTGCAATAACATTTCAAAACAACCTGAAAAAATATTTGGTGATTTTTCCTTCGCAGATTGTAACGAAAACGTTTGCGTGATGCTCGATAATTTTCACCAAAATATTTGATTGTGGATAATTCTGTGTGCAAACGGGTATAAAGTGGTGTTTTGCTGTGTTATTAGGCAAACGATAATTTTTTTCAAAAAAACGATTGCCAGCGCCGTAAAAGTCCCTATAATGCGCCACCACTGACCGACGCCACGCTGACACAGGCCGCGCCGGGCAGGGAGAAGAAAGCGAAAATAAACGCTTGACTCTCGAGGCGAAAAGCGTAAGATACGCAGCCTCGCAACCCGGCAGTCATGCCCGGTTGACACGCTCTTTAACAAATTAATCAGACAATCTGTGTGGGCACTCGCAAGACCCTATCTTAACGCCGAAAGGCGGAAAAGATTATGCAAGTCTTAAAGAGTGACTAACAGTGAATTCATTATGAATAAACCGTTTAATTCTTTGAGCATCAGACTTTTAATTGAAGAGTTTGATCATGGCTCACATTGAACGCTGGCGGCAGGCCTAACACATGCAAGTCGAGCGGCAGCGGGAGAAAGCGTGCTTTCTTGCCGGCGAGCGGCGGACGGGTGAGTAATGTCTGGGGATCTGCCCGATGGCGGGGGATAACCACTGGAAACGGTGGCTAATACCGCATAATCTCTGTGGAGCAAAGTGGGGGACCTTCGGGCCTCACGCCATCGGATGAACCCAGATGGGATTAGCTAGTAGGTGGGGTAAAGGCTCACCTAGGCGACGATCCCTAGCTGGTCTGAGAGGATGACCAGCCACACTGGGACTGAGACACGGCCCAGACTCCTACGGGAGGCAGCAGTGGGGAATATTGCACAATGGGCGCAAGCCTGATGCAGCCATGCCGCGTGTATGAAGAAGGCCTTCGGGTTGTAAAGTACTTTCAGCGGGGAGGAAGGCGTGAACCTGAATAAGGTTGGCGTTTGACGTTACCCGCAGAAGAAGCACCGGCTAACTCCGTGCCAGCAGCCGCGGTAATACGGAGGGTGCAAGCGTTAATCGGAATTACTGGGCGTAAAGCGCACGCAGGCGGTCAATTAAGTTAGATGTGAAATCCCCGGGCTTAACCTGGGAACGGCATCTAAGACTGGTTGGCTAGAGTCTCGTAGAGGGGGGTAGAATTCCACGTGTAGCGGTGAAATGCGTAGAGATGTGGAGGAATACCGGTGGCGAAGGCGGCCCCCTGGACGAAGACTGACGCTCAGGTGCGAAAGCGTGGGGAGCAAACAGGATTAGATACCCTGGTAGTCCACGCTGTAAACGATGTCGATTTGGAGGTTGTGGCCTAGAGCTGTGGCTTCCGGAGCTAACGCGTTAAATCGACCGCCTGGGGAGTACGGCCGCAAGGTTAAAACTCAAATGAATTGACGGGGGCCCGCACAAGCGGTGGAGCATGTGGTTTAATTCGATGCAACGCGAAGAACCTTACCTACTCTTGACATCCACGGAATTTTGCAGAGATGCGAAAGTGCCTTCGGGAACCGTGAGACAGGTGCTGCATGGCTGTCGTCAGCTCGTGTTGTGAAATGTTGGGTTAAGTCCCGCAACGAGCGCAACCCTTATCCTTTGTTGCCAGCACGTGATGGTGGGAACTCAAGGGAGACTGCCGGTGATAAACCGGAGGAAGGTGGGGATGACGTCAAGTCATCATGGCCCTTACGAGTAGGGCTACACACGTGCTACAATGGCAGATACAAAGAGAAGCGACCTCGCGAGAGCAAGCGGACCTCATAAAGTCTGTCGTAGTCCGGATTGGAGTCTGCAACTCGACTCCATGAAGTCGGAATCGCTAGTAATCGTAGATCAGAATGCTACGGTGAATACGTTCCCGGGCCTTGTACACACCGCCCGTCACACCATGGGAGTGGGTTGCAAAAGAAGTAGGTAGCTTAACCTTCGGGGGGGCGCTTACCACTTTGTGATTCATGACTGGGGTGAAGTCGTAACAAGGTAACCGTAGGGGAACCTGCGGTTGGATCACCTCCTTAAACCGACGATAGGTTATTGTTGCAGTGCTCACACAGATTGTCTGATGAAAATGAAGAAGCAGCGCGTCTGCGAAGAAGACTGATGTCCCCTTCGTCTAGAGGCCTAGGACACCGCCCTTTCACGGCGGTAACAGGGGTTCGAATCCCCTAGGGGACGCCACGCTGCGGGGAACGGGTGAAAGGCGTAACCGACTGTATTTTTAAGTGGGCTGGTGACAGCCGATTTACAAATCATGCTCTTTAACAATCTGGAACAAGCTGAAAATTTGAAACACTCAGTACTGTTAAGACAGTATTGAGCGAGTCTCTCAACCCGCATCTCCGAAGACACCTTCGGGTTGTGAGGTTAAGCGAATAAGCGTACACGGTGGATGCCTAGGCAGTCAGAGGCGATGAAGGACGTGCTAATCTGCGATAAGCGCCGGTAAGGTGATATGAACCGTGATAGCCGGCGATGTCCGAATGGGGAAACCCAGTGTGACTTGTCACACTATCATTAACTGAATTCATAGGTTAATGAGGCGAACCGGGGGAACTGAAACATCTCAGTACCCCGAGGAAAAGAAATCAACCGAGATTCCCCCAGTAGCGGCGAGCGAACGGGGAGCAGCCCAGAGCCATCAGCAGTGTCAGCGTCAGGAGAACGGTCTGGAAAGGCCGGCAGTAAAGGGTGATAGCCCCGTATCCGAAGGCGTTGGCAGTGTGAGCTCGATGAGTAGGACGGGACACGTGGTATCCTGTCTGAATGTGGGGGGACCATCCTCCAAGGCTAAATACTCCTGACTGACCGATAGTGAACCAGTACCGTGAGGGAAAGGCGAAAAGAACCCCGGCGAGGGGAGTGAAAGAGAACCTGAAACCGTGTACGTACAAGCAGTGGGAGCACCCTTTAGGGTGTGACTGCGTACCTTTTGTATAATGGGTCAGCGACTTATATTCTGTAGCAAGGTTAACCGTATAGGGGAGCCGCAGGGAAACCGAGTCTTAACTGGGCGTTAAGTTGCAGGGTATAGACCCGAAACCCGGTGATCTAGCCATGGGCAGGTTGAAGGTTGGGTAACACTAACTGGAGGACCGAACCGACTAATGTTGAAAAATTAGCGGATGACTTGTGGCTGGGGGTGAAAGGCCAATCAAACCGGGAGATAGCTGGTTCTCCCCGAAAGCTATTTAGGTAGCGCCTCGTGAATTCATCTTCGGGGGTAGAGCACTGTTTCGTCTAGGGGGTCATCCCGACTTACCAACCCGATGCAAACTGCGAATACCGAAGAATGTTATCACGGGAGACACACGGCGGGTGCTAACGTCTGTCGTGAAGAGGGAAACAACCCAGACCGCCAGCTAAGGTCCCGAAGTCATGGTTAAGTGGGAAACGAAGTGGGAAGGCTCAGACAGCCAGGATGTTGGCTTAGAAGCAGCCATCATTTAAAGAAAGCGTAATAGCTCACTGGTCGAGTCGGCCTGCGCGGAAGATGTAACGGGGCTAAACCATGCACCGAAGCTGCGGCAGCGACATTTAGGTGTTGTTGGGTAGGGGAGCGTTCTGTAAGCCGTTGAAGGGGGACTGTGAGGTCTGCTGGAGGTATCAGAAGTGCGAATGCTGACATAAGTAACGATAAAGCGGGTGAAAAACCCGCTCGCCGGAAGACCACAGGGTTCCTGTCCAACGTTAATCGGGGCAGGGTGAGTCGACCCCTAAGGGGAGGCTGAAAAGCGTAGTTGATGGGCAACAGGTTAATATTCCTGTACTGGTGATAATTGCGATGGGGGGACGGAGAAGGCTAGGCAGGCCGGGCGACGGTTGTCCCGGTTTAAGGATGTAGGTGGGTGAGCCAGGTAAATCCGGCTGACCATGACACTGAGGTCTGATGACGAGTCACTACGGTGGCGAAGTTGCTGATGCCCTGCTTCCAGGAAAAGCCTCTAAGCTCCAGATTATCATTAATCGTACCCCAAACCGACACAGGTGGTCAGGTAGAGAATACTCAGGCGCTTGAGAGAACTCGGGTGAAGGAACTAGGCAAAATGGTGCCGTAACTTCGGGAGAAGGCACGCTGGCGCTAGGTGAAGGACCGCGCGTCCGGAGCTGAGGCCAGTCGCAGAGACCAGCTGGCTGCAACTGTTTAATAAAAACACAGCACTGTGCAAACACGTAAGTGGACGTATACGGTGTGACGCCTGCCCGGTGCTGGAAGGTTAATTGATGGGGTTAGCCGCAAGGCGAAGCTCTTGATCGAAGCCCCAGTAAACGGCGGCCGTAACTATAACGGTCCTAAGGTAGCGAAATTCCTTGTCGGGTAAGTTCCGACCTGCACGAATGGCGTAATGATGGCCAGGCTGTCTCCACCCGAGACTCAGTGAAATTGAACTCGCTGTGAAGATGCAGTGTACCCGCGGCAAGACGGAAAGACCCCGTGAACCTTTACTATAGCTTGACACTGAACATGGAGCCTTGATGTGTAGGATAGGTGGGAGGCTTAGAAGTGTGGACGCCAGTCTGCATGGAGCCATCCTTGAAATACCACCCTTGAATGTTTGATGTTCTAACGTGGACCCGTCATCCGGGTTGCGGACAGTGTCTGGTGGGTAGTTTGACTGGGGCGGTCTCCTCCCAAAGCGTAACGGAGGAGCACGAAGGTTAGCTAATCACGGTCGGACATCGTGAGGTTAGTGCAAAGGCATAAGCTAGCTTGACTGCGAGCGTGACGGCGCGAGCAGGTACGAAAGTAGGTCTTAGTGATCCGGTGGTTCTGCATGGAAGGGCCATCGCTCAACGGATAAAAGGTACTCCGGGGATAACAGGCTGATACCGCCCAAGAGTTCATATCGACGGCGGTGTTTGGCACCTCGATGTCGGCTCATCACATCCTGGGGCTGAAGTAGGTCCCAAGGGTATGGCTGTTCGCCATTTAAAGTGGTACGCGAGCTGGGTTTAGAACGTCGTGAGACAGTTCGGTCCCTATCTGCCGTGGGCGTTGGAAGATTGCAAGGGGCTGCTCCTAGTACGAGAGGACCGGAGTGGACGCACCACTGGTGTTCGGGTTGTCATGCCAATGGCATTGCCCGGTAGCTAAGTGCGGAAGAGATAACCGCTGAAAGCATCTAAGCGGGAAACTTGCCTTAAGATGAGTCTTCCCTGACCCTTAGAGGGTCCTGAAGGAACGTTTAAGACGAAGACGTGGATAGGCTGGGTGTGTAAGCGTAGCGATACGTTGAGCTAACCAGTACTAATGAACCGAGAGGCTTAACCTGACAACACCGAAGGTGTTTTAGTGGGCAGAGAGAGAGTTTCAGAGAGAAATAGCTTGTTCGAGATTGAAAACCGGATTTGTCTGGCGGCAATAGCGCGGTGGTCCCACCTGACCCCATGCCGAACTCAGCAGTGAAACGCCGTAGCGCCGATGGTAGTGTGGGGTCTCCCCATGTGAGAGTAGGACACTGCCAGACATTCATTAGTCAGAGAAGCCATCCGTCACCGGATGGCTTTTTTGCGTTTTTGTACCCTGCAAAGTAATATTGATTACATCATGGTGTAATTTTATTGCATTGTTTTTAATGCTTATTTTTATTCATGCTTTCAATATAATAGAATGAAATAATTTCAACTTGAGTACAATAACTCGACATTTCCCTTTTCTTTAGGGTAGATTTAGCTATCTGGAAGTCTAAATGTACAAGTTAAATAGAGTTGAGGTTTTGAGCCATGCCAATTCGTGTACCAGATGAATTACCTGCGGTGAACATTCTTCGTAATGAAAACATTTTTGTTATGACGTCAACACGGGCTAGTATTCAGAATATTCGTCCATTGAAGGTATTGCTACTTAACCTCATGCCAAAAAAGATAGAAACTGAAAATCAATTTATTCGGTTATTATCTAACACGCCCCTCCAGATAGATATCCAATTATTACGCATTGATAGTCGCCAATGTAAAAATACGCCAACCGAACATTTAGATACCTTTTATTATGATTTTGATTCAATAAAAGATCAGAATTTTGATGGATTGATTGTAACCGGAGCCCCTTTAGGGCTTGTTGAATTTGAAGATGTCATTTATTGGGAAGAAGTTGAAAAAATCGTAGCTTGGGCAAAAGAACATGTTACTTCGACACTTTTTGTTTGTTGGGCCGTTCAAGCGGCATTAAAAATTCTTTATCGCCTGCCTAAACATACTCGGAAAACTAAACTATCGGGTATTTATTCTCATTCAACTTTAGATCCTCTGGCACTATTAACTCGTGGATTTGATGAAACATTTTTTGCTCCTCATTCACGTTTTGCTGATTTTCCTGAATCGTTAATTCTTGAACATACGGATTTAACTATCTTAGCCAGTTCGGAAGAGGCGGGGGCCTATCTCTTTGCCAGTAAAGATAAAAGACAAGTATTTGTGACGGGGCATCCTGAATATGATGTTGGCACATTAGCCGCAGAATATTGGCGTGATTGTACGGCTGGTTTGCAACCTGAATTGCCTGTTAATTATTTTCCTAATAATGATCCGGAAAATAAACCCATTGCAACTTGGCGTAGTCATGGTCATTTACTATTCTTAAATTGGTTAAATTACTATGTCTACCAAATTACGCCTTATGATTTATCGTTTATGAATCCCACCATAGATTGAGCTAAACTTAATTTTCAGGAAAAAATGAGGGCTTGCTGAAGCGAGCCATTTCTCATTTTGTTAAATTTCTCTTTCTTTTCTGTTGTTCGACAGCCGTCCATTATCTTCATGTATAACAAAAGCTTAACATTGCTTTGCTAATTTTTTGGAATTTACTTCCTCTAATGTTTGTTCTTTTGTAACCACTTAACTTGTTGATTGAAATCAATTAATTATTTAAATTTAAAATAATGGAAATGGTTTTTGATTTATTGTCTGGATTGGATAAGCTTGATCAGGTGAGTGTTTAAAGAGAAGAAGCGGGGGAGATTATGCAGCAATCATCAGCCACTAAATTAACCTTTATTAAACCTTTTGGCGAGGCAGAAAATCAGGTGCTGTCACCTGAATCTATTCGCTTTTTAGAAGATTTAATCCTTGAATTTTCAGACAGGCGTACAAAATTATTAGATGAACGTGTACGTTGGCAGAAAAAAATAGATGATGGAGCATTACCAGACTTTATTTCGGAAACAGCTTCCATTCGAAAGGGGGATTGGAAAATTCAGGGAATACCGGATGATCTCAACGATCGTCGTGTTGAAATCACTGGCCCTGTAGAGCGTAAAATGGTTATCAACGCCTTAAATGCGAATGTAAAGGTATTTATGGCGGATTTTGAAGACTCTTTGGCTCCTGAATGGGATAAGGTCATCAATGGACAAATTAACCTGCGGGATGCCGTGAATGGTACGATCTCATATACCAATGAGCAGGGAAAACGTTATGTGTTGAAACCTAACCCTGCGGTATTGATTGCCCGTGTCAGAGGGTTACACCTGTCAGAGAAACACATTCTTTATAAGAACGAACCCATTTCTGGTGGATTGTTTGATTTTGCGCTCTACTTCTACTTAAACCATCAGAAGTTACTGCAAAAAGGCAGTGGGCCTTATTTTTATCTGCCAAAGATACAAAGCTACCATGAAGCACAGTGGTGGAGTGATATTTTTAGCTTTACTGAGTCACGTTTTAACTTACCAAAAGGGACGATTAAAGCAACGGTATTGATTGAAACATTACCCGCCGTATTCCAAATGGATGAAATTCTGTACTACTTACGCCATCACATTGTTGGACTCAATTGTGGACGTTGGGACTATATTTTCAGTTATATCAAGACACTGAAAAACCATGCGAATCGTGTTTTACCGGATCGCCAATCTGTCACCATGACACAACCTTTCTTGAGTGCTTATTCTCGTTTGCTGATTAAAACCTGCCATCAACGCGGTGCGTTTGCGATGGGCGGAATGTCAGCATTTATACCCAGTAAAGATCCTGTACAAAATCAACAAGTTTTAAACAAAGTCAGAGAAGATAAAGCGCTGGAAGCAAATAACGGCCATGATGGAACATGGGTTGCACACCCAGGGCTGGCAGATATTGCTATGGCGGTTTTTGATACAAAATTGGGCGAGAATCAGAACCAATTGACCGTGTTGCGTGAAGAAGATGAAGTGATTACGGCTGAGCAATTGCTGGCACCTTGTTCAGGAGAAAGAACAGAAGAAGGTATGCGTGCCAATATTCGGGTTGCCGTTCAATACATTGAAGCCTGGATTTCAGGAAATGGATGCGTACCGATTTATGGTTTGATGGAAGATGCGGCGACAGCAGAGATTTCCCGAACGTCCATTTGGCAATGGATTCGCCATGAAAAATCACTCTCTGATGGTAAAAAAGTCACAAAAGAGCTGTTCAGGGCAACGCTGAAAGAAGAGCTGGAGGTGATTAAACAGGAAGTTGGTGAATTGCGTTTTAGTCAAGGAAGGTTTATGGAAGCATCTAATTTAATGGAAAGAATTACCACTCAGGATGACTTAATTGATTTCCTGACGTTACCAGGCTATCAGTTATTAGATTAGTGTAAAAACATTACCTTAAAAATATTACCTTAAAAACAATAATGGCAAAAACATCCGACTAATTAAGAATAGGAAGTAGAACATCATGACCATTTCCCGGAAACAACAAATCGCCCAATTGGAGCAAGAATGGCAACAACCGCGTTGGAAAGGTATTACTCGTCCGTACAGTGCTGAAAATGTCGTTAAATTACGCGGCTCTCTGAATCCTGAACACACTTTGGCGCAAAGGGGTGCGAAAAAGTTGTGGGCATTGCTGAATGGCAGTGCGAAAAAAGGCTATGTAAATGCACTTGGAGCCCTGACAGGGGGTCAGGCACTTCAGCAGGCTAAAGCGGGCATTGAGGCGATTTACCTTTCCGGCTGGCAAGTTGCGGCAGACGCGAACACCGCATCCAGTATGTATCCCGATCAATCATTATATCCGGTTGATTCTGTACCCAATGTGATCAAACGTATCAACAATAGCTTCCGTCGAGCAGATCAGATCCAATGGTCAAACGGCGTCGATCCCGACAGCCAAGAATATATTGACTATTTCTTACCGATTGTCGCAGATGCAGAAGCGGGATTTGGCGGTGTACTCAACGCATTTGAGCTGATGAAAGCCATGATTGAAGTGGGTGCCGCCGCAGTGCATTTCGAGGATCAACTGGCTGCGGTGAAAAAATGCGGGCATATGGGGGGCAAAGTATTAGTGCCGACTCAAGAAGCCATTCAGAAACTGGTGGCCGCGCGCTTAGCCGCGGATGTTTCTGGTGTACCAACATTGTTAATTGCACGTACTGACGCAGATGCAGCCGATTTACTGACATCTGATTGCGATCCTTATGATCGTGAATTCATTACGGGGGAAAGAACCTGTGAAGGTTTCTATTGCACACGAGCAGGTATTGAACAAGCAATCAGTCGCGGATTGGCATACGCGCCTTACGCCGACGTTGTCTGGTGTGAAACGTCGACCCCCGACATTGCTGCGGCTCGCCTTTTTGCTGAGTCTATTCATGCAAAATATCCGGGTAAATTACTGGCTTATAACTGTTCCCCATCTTTCAACTGGAAAAAGAATCTGGATGATAAAACGATCGCCAGTTTCCAGGATCAATTGTCTGAGATGGGATATAAATTCCAGTTCATCACATTAGCAGGTATCCACAATATGTGGTTCAACATGTTTGACTTGGCATACGACTATGCACGTGGTGAAGGCATGAAACATTATGTAGAAAAAGTTCAGGAGCAAGAATTTGCCGCTCTTGAGCGAGGTTATACATTCTCCTCACATCAGCAGGAAGTCGGAACCGGGTATTTTGATAAAGTAACGACGATTATTCAAGGAGAAGGCGCTTCTGTGACTGCCCTGACCGGATCAACTGAGGAACAGCAATTCTAATTTCAATATTGGTAGAAGCCAGGTAACAGGGGGATTCCAAACGGAATTCCCCTTTACGTATCGGATAGATATCGGATAAAGGTGGTTAAAGATGGCAATAGATCTCGCACATTTAATTGCACAAACCATTTTGCAGGGATTTGATGCGCAATATGGCCGATTTCTGGAAGTCACTTCGGGTGCCCAGCAACGTTTTGAACAGGCTGATTGGCCTGCGGTACAACAGGCCATGAAAAAGAGGATTAACCTGTACGATCATCATGTCGGGTTAGTGGTGGAGCAATTGAAATGCATTCACACTTCATTGCAACATGACGAAGATTACATTGCGGAAGTTAAAGCTGTTTACACCCGTTTATTGCCCGACTATCCACGTTTTGAAATTGCAGAAAGTTTTTTTAACTCGGTTTACTGTCGTTTTTTTCATCACCGCAATTTGAAACCAGAAAACTTATACCTCTTTTCTTCCCAGCCTCCTTCCCGTTTTCGCCATATTTCTCGCCCATTATCACGGGACTTTTTTCCTGAGAATAATCTTGCGTCAATGCTACGAGCCATCTTCAATGATTTGCCATTACGCCTTAAATGGGAAGATTTGGATCGGGATATTCGTTATATCACGCAATATTTACAGCATACCTTTGCAGAAAGTGATTTACTACAATCCAGATTCCAAATTGCTAATGAATTATTTTACCGGAATAAAGCAGCCTGGTTGGTAGGAAAAATCAGGATGAAAACAGCGGTTTATCCGTTCTTGTTGCCGATTCATCACAACGAATCGGGCGGCATTTTTATCGATACCTGTTTGACCCATTACGATGATGCCAGCATTGTTTTTGGGTTTGCCCGCTCCTATTTTATGGTTTACGCACCTCTGCCAGCAGCGTTAGTGGCGTGGTTGCGCGAAATTCTTCCGACGAAATCTACGGCAGAGTTATACATGGCAATAGGTTGTCAGAAACATGGAAAGACCGAATACTACCGTGAATATATGACATTTATTCATGCTACTCAGGAACAATTTACCATTGCGCCGGGTGTGAAAGGTATGGTGATGCTGGTTTTTACTTCGCCTTCCTTTGATCGTGTATTTAAGGTTATTAAAGACAAATTCGCCCCTCAGAAAGAAGTTTCTCAAGAACGGGTTCAGGAATGCTACCGCTTGGTAAAAGAGCATGATCGTGTTGGCAGAATGGCGGATACTCAGGAATTTGAAAACTTTGTTATTGATAAACGTCATATCAGTTCTGCGCTAATGGAAGAATTACAAAGAGAGATCGCAGAAAAATTAGAAGATTTAGGCGATAAGATCTTGATCAAGCATCTTTATATGGAACGTAAAATGATACCGTTGAATATTTACATGGAGCATGTCAATGAAACGCAATTGAAAGATGTGATTGAAGAATATGGAAATGCCATTAAACAATTAGCGGCTGCGAATATTTTCCCGGGTGATATGTTATTTAAAAATTTTGGGGTAACACGTCACGGAAGAGTGATTTTCTACGATTATGATGAAATTTGTTACATGACTGAAGTCAATTTTCGGGATATTCCACCACCACGCTACCCAGAAGATGAATTGGCCAGTGAGCCTTGGTACAGCGTTGCTGCCAACGATGTTTTTCCAGAAGAATTCCGGTATTTTTTATGTACTGACAAGCGCATCCGTTCTTATTTTGAAGAAAGTCACAGTGATTTATTCAAAGCAGATTATTGGCGAGCATTGCAAGAGCGTATCAAAAACGGGCATGTCGAAGATGTTTTTGCTTATCGTCGCAGGCAGCGCTTCAGTCAGCGCAATGAAATAAAAACCATCAACCGCGATATTCGATAGTGGCGGATAATAATGCCAATGGTAGCGGCTTTACTCCTTCCCACCTAAAAAATATTTCAATAAGCCAATTACGCTATTACGCCTGCAATTGCGGTGCGTGCCAGTTCTGTTATGTGGGCGTAATCACCTTTTTTCAGTGCATCGCTTGGTGTCAGCCACGAACCACCAATACACAGAACACTATCCAGTGCCAGATAATCACGATAATTTTCCGGAGAAATACCACCAGTTGGGTAGAAACGGATATGTGGGAATGGGCCAGCAATGGCTTTCAGTGCGTTAACCCCACCGCTTGCTTCTGCGGGGAAGAATTTAAAATATTGCAGGCCATTATTCATGCCTGACATTAATTCAGAAACCGTGGCAATCCCCGGAATAAGCGGAATTGAGCCGGTAGTTGCTGCCTTTAACAGCGCATCGGTTAATCCCGGGCTAATGGCAAATTGAGCACCCGCTTCGGTGACCGCCGCCAGTTGTTCTGGATTGAGCACTGTGCCTGCACCGATAATGGCAGCGGGAACTTCTTGAGCGATTAAGCGAATCGCGTCCAGCGCACACGCCGTTCTTAATGTGACTTCCAAAACACGAATGCCACCAGCAACCAGCGCCTTTGCCAAAGGAACCGCGTGTTCAATGTCATTGATCACAATGACAGGGACAACAGGGCCGTCGGTCAGGATCGTTTCTGCGGTTGTTTTCCAGTTATCCATTGGCAGTTTTTCTCGTTAATGTAGAACACCAGGGGATTAAAATCCCTTAATCGTCCACGGCCACAACCGGTATGTTCTTCACTTAATTCCACCGTATTCCCGACTCACTGCTTTTGCGGCTCGCATAACAAGGGCTCCGAGTTCAGTCACTTGATCATCAGAGATGCGTGATATCGGGCCGGAAATGGAAATCGCGGCAAAAGCTTCTTGATGTTCATCATAGATACAAGCAGCAATACAACGTAATCCTAATGCATGTTCTTCATCATCAAACGAAAATCCTTGCTTACGGATCTGTTCAAGATTGTCTGTTAATGCCGCCGCGGTGGTACAGGTACGTTGCGTATAAGCGTGCATTCCTTTCTTATGCAGCAATTGCAGGCGTTTTTGTTCAGGTAGCGTAGACAGCAGCGCTTTTCCGGCACCAGAAGCATGCATCGGGAGCTTACCGCCAATAGGTGCGGACATTCTCATCAGCGCATTGCATTGCACTTGGTCAACAATCACCGCCTCATATTCATCAAGGTTCAGGATGGCGAGATTGACGGTTTCACCTGAGTCTTCCATTAACTGACGCAATATCGGATGAACCAAGACCATCAAATTGCGGCTTTGTAGAAAACTACTGCCAACCACAAACGCATGGGAAGCAATCACCCATAATCCCAGATCCCCTATTTGGCGGACAAAACCGTGTTGCTGTAAAGTCGTTAAAAGGCGATGAGTCGTGGAGTTGGGCAAGCCGGCCTGGATGGCCAGATCAGTCAAGGTAACGCCAACGGTAGAATCGGAAATATATTCCAAAAGTGTTAAACCTCGACTTAACGATTGAACCTGACCGCTTGCAACGGCACTGTTTGTCGTCATTTTAGCTTTTTTTGTGCGTTTGCTGGCAACGGCTGTGTTCATAAGGTTCCCTCTGAATCATCATCTGATTGCAGCAATGGTAGCTGCGATGGGTAAAAAATGGAATTTGTTTTCGTTTTATTATTATGGATGATAAAGAGAAGAAAAACACATCCGATGTGTCGTTACACAACGCGTCACAAAGACACTATGCTTCAAAAAAACATTATGCTTCAAAAAAGACACTATGCTTCAAACAAGCTCTGATGCAATGTTTGGATCACCTGTTCCGCATCTTTACCGGGAACGAGCAGACAGATATTATGGCTGCTTGCACCACAGCTGATCATGCGAATATGAAAAGATTCCAGTACGCCAAAGACCCGTTTTCCTAATCCTTGTGCCTGCGAAAGCGCATTGCCAATAATGGCAACCAGCGCCATATCTTCTTCGACTTCGACCCGACATAACGTTGTCAGCTCAGTGAGTAGTGCATTGGTCAGCAAACTGCCATTCGTGCTGGTGGAGCCAGTGGTATCCAGCGTCAAAGCGATGCTGACTTCTGACGTGGTAATCAGATCAACTGAAATATTGTGACGTGACAGTAGGGTAAAGATTTCTGCCAGAAAACCTCTGGCATGAAGCATTTTCAGGCTATGCAGTGTCAGCAACGTTTGTCTGCGACGTAACGCTAATGCACGGAACAGCGGAGGATTTTCGGTGTGATCACAAACCACAGTACCGCCTGCTTGTGGATCTTTGCTGGAACCGACAAATACCGGGATCCCACTGCGGATCGCAGGTAACAATGTGGCAGGATGGAGGATTTTGGCACCAAATGTTGCCATTTCTGCTGCTTCATCAAAGGCAATTTTATCAATGCGATGAGCAGCAGGCACAATACGGGGATCGGTGGTATAGATACCTGGAACATCTGTCCAGATATCAACGCGTTGTAGACCAAGCGCTTCGACTAACAAGGCGGCGGTATAATCACTGCCACCTCGTCCCAGTGTCGTTGTGCGGCCTTTTTCCTCTCTGCCAATAAAACCCTGTGTAATGATGATGGTATTGCTCAGGCGGGGATGCAGATACTCCATCGCTAAAGTCTGGAGCTGGAAAACATCGGGCTCTGCCCGCCCAAAGTTATCATTGGTTCGCATGATCCGACGGATATCAAACCACTCAGCATGAGCATGGCGTTGACGCAACAACTCCACAAACAGCAACGTGGACATAATTTCACCGTGGCTAACCAATTCATCGGTCAAGGCTGCTGACGTTGCGAGCGATGCGGCTTCTGACAGCATCTCAATATTTTCCAGCAGGCGATCAATTTCCTCGCGGATCACTTCCGCTTCGGCCAATTGATCAATAATGGCATATTGAATATCACGAATCTGTTTCAGCTCGCGCTCCCTCTTGTCGCCATCACAGCCAGCGGCCAACGCAAGTAGCAAATTAGTCACGCCAGCGGAGGCTGACAAAACGACCACACGGACATTGGCGTTTGCCAAAATAATATTGGCGCAGTTATTCATGGCATCAAAGTCTGCCACACTCGTACCACCGAATTTTGCGACAACATACTGCGAGTCAGGAGAGGAAACAGCACACATGAAAGATAGCCTTTTGTTCGGAAAATTGGCTTTTAGAAATATCGGGTTGGGTGTACTGAGTCAATGCCTGACAGCGAAGTATCAATAATTTTCATGATGGAAATGAAATTATCGTTTTTGCCTATCTCAATAATTAGGGCTGGAAATCGTTGACTATTTTGACCAATATCAGTAATCACAAGGAAAGGGAGATAAATCACAGCATTAAACCGTTACAATCTGTGTATTCCTATTGTTTATTGGCATTGTTTATTGATCGTTGATAGAGAGCATAACTTATGAAAAACATCGACCCAAGCCAGACAGAAGCCTGGAAAGCATTACAACAACATTTTGAGCAGATGAAAAATGTGCATTTGCGGGATCTGTTTGAACAGGATAAAGAACGGTTTACCGCATTTTCTGCGACATTCGATCAGCAAATCCTGGTGGATTATTCCAAAAACCGTATTACCGCAGAAACACTGGCAAAGTTACAGGCATTGGCGCAAGAAACGGAGTTAGCTAGTGCAATCCGCAGTATGCTCTCTGGTGAGAAAATTAATCGTACGGAAGATCGTGCGGTATTGCACATCGCTCTGCGTAACCGTAGTAATACCCCGATTATGGTGGACGGGGAAGATGTGATGCCACAAGTCAATGCCGTGCTGGCGAAAATGAAATCATTCAGCGAGCGTATCATCGGTGGTGAGTGGCAAGGCTATACAGGAAAAACGATAACCGATGTGGTGAATATTGGCATCGGGGGATCTGATCTCGGCCCTTATATGGTGACTGAAGCCCTGAAAGCGTATAAAAATCACCTGAATATGCATTTTGTTTCGAATGTTGATGGAACACACATCGCCGAAACGTTAAAAACATTGAACCCAGAAACAACGTTGTTCCTGATTGCTTCCAAAACGTTTACCACACAAGAAACGATGACCAATGCGCACACCGCGCGTCGTTGGTTCCTGGAAAGTGCGGTTGATGAAACACATGTGGCGAAACATTTTGCGGCATTATCAACGAACGAACATGAAGTCAGCAAATTCGGTATCGATCCACAAAACATGTTTGAGTTTTGGGATTGGGTTGGGGGTCGTTATTCGCTCTGGTCTGCAATCGGTTTATCTATCGCACTTTCCATTGGTTATGAAAACTTTGAGCAGTTACTGAGTGGCGCTCACGCGATGGATAAACATTTTGCACAGACCGACTTTGAACAGAATATTCCTGTCTTGCTGGCACTGATCGGGATCTGGTACAACAATTTCTTTGGCGCAGAAACTGAAGCGATTCTGCCTTATGATCAATACATGCACCGTTTTGCTGCCTATTTCCAGCAAGGCAATATGGAATCAAATGGTAAGTACATCGATCGTAACGGCGATCCGGTGGGTTATCAGACCGGGCCGATTATCTGGGGTGAACCGGGGACGAATGGTCAGCACGCTTTTTATCAGCTTATTCACCAGGGAACCAAATTGATCCCATGTGATTTTATTGCCCCGGCAATTAGCCATAATCCTGTTGGCGATCACCATCGTAAATTGCTTTCTAACTTCTTTGCGCAAACAGAGGCATTAGCATTTGGTAAAACTCAGGCTCAAGTGGAGGCGGAATTTACACAAGCAGGGAAAAGTGCTCAAGATGTGGCGAATGTTGTGCCGTTCAAAGTATTTGAAGGTAACCGCCCGACTAACTCTATTCTATTGCGCGAAATTACCCCATTCAGCTTGGGGGCATTAATTGCCATGTATGAACATAAGATTTTTGTTCAGGGCGCCATTTTGAATATTTTCTCGTTTGATCAATGGGGCGTTGAACTGGGTAAGCAATTAGCGAACCGTATTCTGCCGGAACTGCATGATGAAGCAGCGGTTACTAGCCACGATAGCTCAACAAATGGTTTGATTAATCGGTTCAAAAAATGGCGTTAATCTGACTTTCCATTTTATTTGCACCTGGCTCACCTCAATAACCATATTCATTGAGGTGAGTTTTTTGTTATTGACATAATTTGTTATTAACTTTTTCTTTTATCAGTCTGCAACATGATATCCTCACCCTGCATTCGTTGTGCTATCGGGGAATTTGATATTTCCCGCAATGGAAAAATGACATGGCAGATAACACTACATTAACTTCGACACATCACATAATTACTTCACCCCCCATTCACTGGTTATCGGCTGATGAGCCTGACCTGCCTGATGCAATTTTAGACTGGCTGATGGAAGCTGGCTCAATGACACGCCGCTTTGAACAATATTGTCAGCAAGTCTCCGTTTCTCCCTTGCGGGAGTGCTTTATCACCGCCGAAGAATTAGGAGATGAAAGTAAGCACTTACCTTTAAGTGAACAGTATTGGTTGCGCGAAATTGTTTTATATGGGGATGGCACGCCCTGGTTATTGGGGCGTACGGTCATTCCGACAGAAACATTAACGGGCCCGGATAAAAAGTTGGTCGATGTGGGAACCGTGCCACTTGGACGTTATCTTTTTAGTAGTCATAATCTGACACGAGATTATATTCAAATAGGGCGGCAAGAAGATCGTTGGGCGCGGCGTTCTTTACTGAGAATATCAGGTAAGCCTTTGTTGTTAACAGAAATTTTTCTTTCTGAATCACCGGTCTATCAGATCAACAAAATAAAAAGGGAGAAATAGATTGAAGGTCAGTATGACGCAGAATAAATGGCGTGCGTATTGCCGTTTGATGCGTATCGATAAACCCATTGGCATATTATTATTACTATGGCCGACCTATTGGGCATTGTGGATCGCGGCAAAAGGCATACCGAATCTACCTATATTGTTAGTCTTCACTATTGGCGTATTTTCTATGCGTGCCGCAGGATGCTGCATTAATGATTTCGCCGACAGAAAAATTGATGGGTATGTGGAGCGGACAAAATCTCGTCCTCTCCCCAGTGGTGACATCACCGAAAAAGAAAGCAAAATCCTGTTTGCCACACTGGTACTGATTTCTTTTGTGATGGTGCTGACGCTGAATAAAATGACGATTGCACTGTCAGTTGTGGCGTTGGTGCTGGCATGGGCTTATCCTTTCGTTAAACGTGTCAGTCACCTGCCACAAGTCGTATTAGGTGCGGCTTACGGCTGGTCAATTCCCATGGCATTTGCCGCAGTCAGTGAATCCTTACCTCTAGAGTGCTGGCTGCTATTTCTGGTAAATATCATTTGGTCTGTGATTTATGATACACAGTATGCCATGGTAGATCGCAATGATGACCTGAAAATAGGGGTCAAATCGACCGCGGTGCTTTTTGGCCGCTTCGATAAACTGATTATTGGGATTTTGCAATTCATTATGCTGAGCATCCTGGTTTGGGTTGGCAGTATGATGAATTTAAAAGGCATATATTACTGGACGGTATTATTGGTTGCCGCGTTGTTCGTTTTCCAGCAGAAATTGATTGCAAATCGGGAAAGATCGGCTTGCTTTCAGGCATTTATGAACAATAACTACGTCGGTTTTATTTTATTCTTGGGTATCTTCTTTAGTTATTTCAGCTATGTCTAGGGTGATATGCCATTAATATAAATAACGGGCGGAGATCCGCCCGTTAATGTTTTGTTTTCGATGATCAGTGCCTGCCATGATCAGCTTAATAGTGTGATTGCTGATCTTGTGTGACCTGTACAGGTTCATTTTGTTCTGCTGGCATACTGACACTTTCAATCGTCAGACGAATCTCAGGTGACATCAGCTCGCTTAATACATGATAAAGCTCCTGAGCACTGGTAGTGATCATGTCACCGCTGTCTTGAATGTAACCTTCTTCGCGTAACGTATTAACCGAACAGGCAAAGACTGCCTTGTCAAAAAATTCCGGGGCATTGATACCATGCAGGACAGACAGACGTTGTGCCAGCATTCGGCTCTCTTTTTCCAGTACACCACGGCTAATTTCAGGGGTGGCATTCAACAAAGAAAGCGTAATGGCATAACGTTGCAGCGTTTCTCTGATACCTGCCGCCAGTAATTGCAGTGGACGAATACGTGCCGGATTCAGCACCAGCATTTCTTGCTCTTTGTGACAGATAAGGCATTGGCGTGCCAGTTCATCAACCAGAGTATTGACGACACCGGGGAGCATTTCTTGATTGTAACGCATGAAAAGCTCTTGCTTGATCAGCGGATAAATCAGTGCGACCTGTCTGAGTAATTCACTGCGGCTAATGCGGCGGTGATGCATAACAATACTGGTAATTAAGGATGGCAGGATCAGTAAGTGTTGGATATTGTTGCGATAATAAGTCATCAATACCGCGCTTTCGCGTGGCAGGATAATAATATCCCCCAGACTGTCTTTTTCGACTTCAAACTTATTCATCAACAAAGCAGAATCTAACAATTCTTCCGCGCTTTTATTCGGCACAGTGATATCGTGTGTGTAAGGCACATGACGCAGTAATTGCAGATAACAATCTAACTGCTCAATAAGCTGTTCACGAGTCAGTGCTCGCTGACGTGATGATAACAAGGCTGTGGTGCATAAATTGATCGCATTGGCTGCAGCCGCATTATTGATGTTGACCATAATATTGCCAGCCAGCTTACTGACCGTTGGCGCCAGCCAAGTTGGACGTTGGGGGTCGATTGGGTCAATAGCGTCACGCCACTCCGGCACATTCTGGTTCAGATACTGTACCAACGGGATCGGCTCACCAAAATTCACGTAACCCTGCCCCAGATTACGTAATTTGCGCAGCCCACGAACCATCTGGAAAAACCCTTCTTTTTCTTTGGTTGCACCACGCAGTTCTTTGGCATATGTTGCCACTTCCATCACATGCTCATAACCGATATAGATCGGCACGATGGTGATTGGCCGTGATTCTCCCCGCAGCATCGCCTGTAATGTCATGGAGAGAGTGCCCGTTTTGGGATCAAGCAGGCGACCAGTACGAGAACGTCCCCCTTCGACAAAATATTCAACCGAATAACCACGGGTAAACAACTCACCAAGATATTCACGGAAGATTGTCGAATAAAGTTTACTGCCTTTAAATGTTCGGCGGATAAAGAACGCACCGAGACGACGGAATATCGGGCCTGCGGGCCAGAAATTCAGGTTAATGCCCGCCGCAATATGCGGTGGAACCAGCCCCTGGTGATAAAGCACATAAGAGAGCAAAAGGTAGTCCATATGGCTGCGGTGGCAGGGGACGTAAACCAGTTCATGGCCATCTTGTGCTAATTGACGAACCCGTTCAGCGTTATGAACATGAATGCCCTGATACAAACGGTTCCATGTCCAACTTAAAACCCGGTCGGTCAAACGTACGGTTTCATAGGAGAAGTCCGCAGCAATCTCTTCCAGCATATTGATGGCATGTTGTTTTGCCTTTTCGGGCGTGATTTTTTTGCTGCGCGCTTCATCAGCAATGGCTTTTTCTATCGCCTTTGAAGTCAGTAGCTTGTTGAACAGATCTTGTCTGGCAGGCAAACGTGGGCCAACCGCCGCAAGACGCTGGCGGGAGTAGTGTATTCGTGCAACACGGGCAAGTTTATTGGCGATAATATTATCCGTCCCATGCTCATCAGCCATCCGGCGTAAAGATACAGGGGTGGAGAATCGCACAAAACTATCTCGTCCAAGCCACAGGATTGCAAAAAACTTCTGTACGCCATTGAGCAAACGGAGTTGCGGAGCGGTATTGCCTTCTTGTCCCTCGCGTCCGGGAGAACGACCAAACATGACGGAAACCGGCACCATCTGGATATTTAAATCAGGATTATTACGATGTAAATCCAGATAGGCGTGAAAAATTTTCACTGACTCATGCTTTGGCGCATAACAACGGAACACTCGTGGGCCGTTATCGATAAAGACACAGCTTGGAAGTTGTGTATCGCCAATTTCCAAAGGATCTAACGGATCCGGCAGATCTTGCGCCAGACATTGTTGACGCAGGGTCAATAAGTCTGTTTTTGAATGGTACGGCAGCACATATAAAATAGGGCGGGTCGTATCAAGACGCAGCTCCGCAATGGGATCCGTAGGGATAAGTTTACTTTTTACTAAAAATTTTAGTGGCAAATTCAATAAGTTATAATATATTTTACGCCAACCTGACATAACTGCTTTAAGCCTCTTGTTAGCAATGCGTCGCAAGGATACCAGAAACAGATTTTGAGATCTGTGGAAATAAGACAATAATAAAGGCTAAAAGTTATCTAACCAGACAATTATTAAACTCACTGAAGATGATTTTTTATGGCCAATCAATCAACAGGTTTTATCCGCATCATTAAAGCAATTGAATATTCAGCAAAAGGAATCAAGGCGGCATGGAAAAATGAAGCTGCATTTCGGCAGGAAACGATCGTTGCCCTGCTTGCAATCATCATTACATTCTCTTTAGATTTTGGCTTACTTGAGCGACTCCTTCTTATTGGTTCTGTTGTGCTGGTGGTCATTGTTGAAATCCTCAACAGTGCGATAGAAGCGGTGGTGGATCGTATCGGCAGTGAATATCATGAATTATCAGGTCGGGCGAAAGATATGGGATCAGCGGCTGTCTTGCTCACCATATTTTTAGCGCTGTTTACTTGGGGAATGATCTTTTGGTCACATTTTTTGTGCTGAAGTGGTCTGTTTTTTTCATCAAAACAGGTTAATTAGTTGCTTTTACATGCTGACGGTTCCCAATTTGAATTTACCTGTATATACTCACAGTTTGGCTGTATAAACAAACAGGGGGCGAAATGAAAGCATTAACTGCCAGGCAGCAGCAAGTTTATAACTTGGTGCGTGACCATATTTCGCAAACGGGTATGCCACCAACACGCGCTGAAATTGCAGCACGTCTTGGTTTTCGTTCACCTAACGCAGCAGAAGAGCATTTAAAAGCACTTGCGCGTAAAGGGGTGATAGAGATTATCTCTGGGGCATCCAGAGGTATCCGTTTGCTTCTCGAAGAAGAAGATGCAGGGGCGAGGTTACCGCTGATAGGTCGTGTTGCTGCCGGGGAACCATTGCTGGCGCAGGAACATATCGAAAGTCACTATAAGGTTGATCCTGAACTCTTCAAACCGAGCGCTGATTTTCTGCTGCGTGTAAGCGGAATGTCTATGAAAGACGTTGGTATTATGGATGGCGATTTACTGGCCGTGCATAAAACACAGGATGTGCATAATGGACAAATTATCGTGGCGCGCATTGAAGATGAAGTCACAGTAAAACGCTTTAAGCAAACAGGAAACAAAATTGAATTGATTGCTGAGAATCAGGAATTTCAACCAATTGTTGTGGACTTGAGCGAACAGAGTTTCACTATTGAAGGGTTGGCAGTAGGCATTATTCGTAACGGGGATTGGTTCTGACTGTAAAATCGGATACTGTATTTTGCCATTTTGGGGCGGTCATCTTTGCCAGTACCCGTTAAACGTGGGTTTAGCGGGACTTAAAAATAGGTGCTCATTGCTATGACCGCCTGATTATTTCACCCGGCCTCAAGCATTTTTTATTTCTTTTTCTTCTCTTCAACCGAATGATTGTGCTGACATGTATCGTGCGCCGTGCAAGATTCAATCTCATCACAGGAAGAACATATACCATGGACTTCTATCACACTATTTCGCAAATGAAACCCTGTCCCTTGAGCTAACTGCTGGATAGCCGATTCAATGTCTTTTGCCTCTTTTTCGGTCACTGAACGACACACTTCACAGATAAACATGGCCGAAGTGTGGCAGGGTTCTTCAAAATGATGGCAAAGCACATAACTGTTTGTGGATTCTATTTTGTGGATAAAACCTTGTTCCAGCAAAAACTCTAATCCACGATAAACGGTAGGGGGTTTAGCCTGTGGCTCTACTTCACGTAACAGATCCAGCAAGTCATAAGCACTTATTGCCCCAGGCTGCTCTGTCATTAAGCGAAGTATTTCAAGGCGTTGAGGTGTTAAACGTACCCCTCTTGACAGGCAGATTGTTTCAGCCTGAGCCAGTAACTTTTTTGGATTGATCGTTTTCATTACATCTCTCACACTGACATGACGCTAACAGCTTTAATATTATCATGTTTTCGGGGAGGAGAGAGGTGGGAGAGCAAACAATATACTGCCGTGTTTGGTTGGGTATTGGGGACATTTTTCTATGCTATAGTAGACCACATTTTATACCCACGGCTCTCCAGAAGTGCTGAAAGGGTGTGGTTAATTTAAAAACATTTGAAATATCTTGAAATGCAAGAACATAAAGAAGTTAAAACTCCCTTTGAAATCAACGGGAAAACCCATACATTCAAACCCTCCCGCTTTTCTGTTGCGCCGATGCTGGACTGGACTGACCGTCATTGCCGTTACTTCCATCGCTTATTAAGCAAGGAAGCGCTTCTTTACACGGAAATGGTCACAACGGGGGCGATTATTCATGGTAAAGGGGATTATCTGGCGTATAACGAGCAAGAGCATCCAGTGGCATTGCAATTAGGGGGAAGTGATCCTCAGGCATTGGCGCAATGTGCCAGAATGGCACAGACGCGGGATTACGATGAAATCAATTTGAATGTCGGTTGCCCTTCTGATCGGGTGCAGAATGGTCGCTTTGGCGCCTGTCTGATGGGCGAAGCCACACTGGTAGCCGACTGTGTTAAAGCAATGCAGGACGTGGTGGATATTCCTGTCACGGTGAAAACCCGGATTGGCATTGATGAACAGGATAGTTACGCGTTTTTGTGTGATTTCATTGATACCGTCGTGAAAAACAGCGATTGCGATAATTTTATTATCCATGCACGCAAAGCGTGGCTGTCGGGTTTAAGCCCAAAAGAAAACCGTGAAATTCCCCCTTTGGATTACCCGCGGGTTTATCAATTGAAAAAAGATT